>JAYSQZ010000082.1:0-2321 GCA_043721315.1 Alphaproteobacteria bacterium | reverse complement strand
GACGTGATGCCGCTGGTGCGCGCCTCCCTCGCGCGGCTGGAAGGCTTTGCCGAAGGGGTGCGGAGCGGGGCGATTGCGGCGACCGACGGCGGGCGTTTCACCGATGTGGTGAACATTGGTATTGGCGGGTCCGATTTGGGGCCGGTGATGGTGACGCTGGCGCTCGCGCCCTATCACGATGGGCCGCGCGTGCATTTCGTCTCCAATGTCGATGGCGCGCATCTGCACGATGTGCTGAAACGGCTCGATCCCGCGCGCACGCTGTTCATCATCGCCTCGAAAACCTTCACGACGATTGAGACGATGACCAACGCGCAATCGGCCCGGCGCTGGCTGGTGGCGGCTTTGGGCGAGCGGGCGGTAGAGGATCATTTCGCAGCGGTCTCGACGGCGCTGGATAAGGCTGCTGCCTTCGGGATTGATGTCGAACGGGTGTTCGGCTTTTGGGATTGGGTGGGCGGGCGCTACTCGGTGTGGTCGGCGGTAGGGCTGCCCGTGATGATCGCGATTGGCGCGACCGGGTTCGCGGCGTTTCTAGCGGGCGCGCGGGCAATGGATGAGCATTTTCGCACGGCACCGCTTGCCGAGAATCTGCCGGTTTTGTTCGGGCTGATTGGTGTTTGGCACCGCACTATCTGCGGCTATGGCGCGCGCGCGCTGCTGCCCTACGATCAACGCCTCGCCCGGCTGCCCGCTTACGTGCAGCAACTCGATATGGAATCGAACGGCAAGCGGGTTGCGCGCGACGGCACCCCGTTGCCGGAAGGTGTTTCGACCGGCCCGCTGGTGTGGGGCGAACCCGGCACCAATGGCCAGCACGCTTTCTATCAACTGCTACACCAGGGCACGGATATTATTCCGTGCGAGTTTCTGATTGCCGCCGAAAGCCACGAGCCGGAGTTGGCGGAGCATCACACGCTGCTTCTCGCCAACTGCCTCGCCCAAAGTGAAGCCCTTGCGCGCGGCAAAACGCTGGCAGAAGCGCGGGCGCAACTTATGGCGGCGGGCTTACCTGCGGCGGAAGCGGATCGCCTCGCGCCCTACAAGGTCTTCCCCGGCAACCGCCCCTCTATCACACTGGCCTACCGCAAGCTCGATCCCCACACGCTAGGCAGGTTGATTGCGCTCTACGAGCATCGGGTGTTCGTGGAAGCTGCGATTTGGGGGATCAATGCCTTCGATCAATGGGGGGTGGAGCTGGGGAAAGAACTAGCAACCGCGCTGCTCCCCGCTGTGAAAGCCGCGCCGGGAGCGGTGGTTGATGCGATGACAGAAGGGCTGCTGGGGCATTTGCGGGGTTTATGATTAGGGAGGCCACTCCCGCCAATCCGCAGCGTTATCAGTATGAGGTACGCCCATGACGATGATAAAGCCTTCTGGGGATCTCCCGCCGAAAGCGAGCGATTGGGTTGATCCCGATGATGCCCCACCCCTAACCGAAGCCTTTTTCGGTCATGCCGATACCTATATCGGCGACAGGCTCGTCAAACGCGGTCGCCCAAAGAAGGCCGATCCGAAGCAGCGCGTGACGTATTTTAAGCAGTAGAGGAGGTTCATGCCTCCACAGTCATCTTTCCCAGCGTTTCGGTCACAAAACTGTTCAAACTTTTACCGGATCGTGCGGCGGCACTGGCCAAGCGGCAATGAAGCTCCGGCTGCAATCGCAGAAGGAGGCGGCCCGAATAGGGTTTTTCTGGCGGCTCGCCCCGCTCCTCACACCATTCCTGATAGTCGGTGATTGTATCAGCAAACGCAATTTTCAACTCTGGAACGCTTTTGCCTTGAAAGGTTAGAACGTCACGGGTGTTGATAACGCGACCATGAAAAAACCCACCTTCCTCATCAATCTCGATGGTTGCAATGTAGCTTTGATGCTCTAATGTGTTCATGGCTTTATTCCAGCTTTGTTTAGCAAGTCTCGGACATCGCGCAAAGTTGGTTTGCCGGTCTGATCGCCGGGGTGCGGGCGATGGAAGACCGCTTTACACCCTCGAACGGCAATGCGTACCCGCGAACCACTTCCTTCCGATATTTTAGCCCCTTCGGCGCGCAACAAGGCTTCAATGTCCGCCCAGCGGATATCGGCACGGATGGGGTCGGCAAAAATATCACAAAGTGTTTTTTGACCCTTTTTCATATTTTATCTCCAATATTAAGAAGCCTGAATAAATTGTATTTTGATATCACAGTTCGATATCATTGCCTGATCTGGCGGGCAGATGTCAATAAAAATTTGGGGCTGACATAGATAAAGTTTGATTTCTATACTTTGGCCCAGTGTCTCAGGGTTTTCAACAGGTTGCTAGCTGGTCGGTAATTGA
>JAYSQZ010000081.1:0-5887 GCA_043721315.1 Alphaproteobacteria bacterium | reverse complement strand
GCAGCCCGGTAGCTCGTCAGGCTCATAACCTGAAGGCCGCAGGTTCAAATCCTGCCCCCGCAACCAAAACAAACCCCCCGACTGGTAACAGAGGGGGGTTTTTCTTGGGGAGGCTAAGGCCAAGGCAGCGCTAAAGGCTTCTCATAGCCCCCAGCGCAGGGCCGCTGTGTGAACCGGCGCGTCCCACAGCCGTTTCATTTCCGCATCCAAGATGCAGAGGGTGAGGGAGGCCCCGGCCATTTCGAGAGCGGTGGTGTAGTTGCCGACCAGCGAGCGCTCGATGTGCAGCCCGCGCGTGTCTAGGATTTTCGCGGCGCTGTTGAACAGAAGATAAAGTTCGATCAGCGGGGTTGCGCCGAAACCGTTGACGTGGAGGAGCACCTCTGCACCGCGTGTTGGTTTCAGGTCTGCCAGAATCGCTTCCAGCAGATCGCTCACAATGGCATCGGCGGCTTTGAATTTTTCGCGGCGGCGGCCCGGCTCGCCATGAATACCAACCCCCATCTCGATTTCATCTTCGGCGATATCGAAGGTCGGTCGGCCCGCTGCGGGCACGATACAGGACGTGAGGGCGACGCCCATTGAGGCGCAGTGTTTGTTGACGTGATCGGCAATCGCTTTACATTCGGCTAAATCACGGCCCTCTTCCGCCGCAGCCCCGACGATTTTTTCGACGATGGTCGTCCCGGCAACCCCGCGCCGCCCGACGGAGAAGGTGGAGCTTTCCACCGCCACGTCGTCATCAACCATGACCATTTTATTCTCGATTTCGAGCATCTCGCTCGCCATCTGGAAATTGATGGTGTCGCCCGCGTAATTTTTTACGATGAACAGAATGCCTTTGCCAGTATCCACTGCTTCTGCTGCTGCGATCATTTGATCGGGGGTGGGAGACGTGAAGACTTGGCCGATGCAGGCTGCATCCAACATGCCCCTGCCGATAAAGCCGCAGTGCAACGGCTCATGACCAGAGCCGCCGCCCGAAATGAGGCCGACTTTTGCGGTCGCAGGCGTTTTGCGGCTAACGAAGGTCGGCTCGAAAGAGGCCGTGACGAGATCGGGATGGGCGCGCACGAGGCCGGCGACGCTTTCGGCAATTAAACTATCGGTGCTATTGAGAAATTTTTTCATTGTCTCGTCCTCCCTAGGCAACTGCGGTGGTCGTGGGCGCGCCGATAGCCTGTTCAAGCGTATCACAAATCGCCGTTATGGCGACTTGGCAGGATTTGGCACCGGGATCAATGTGGCCGATGGCCCGTTCCCCCAGGAAGGCGGCGCGGCCTTTGGTTGCCAGCATGTCCTTCGTGCTCAGCATCCCCTTGAGGGCTTCAGCGCGTAAGGCGTGGCAGATGGCGGGCGTATCGGCTTGCCCTGCAAGACCCGCGAAGGTTTTTGCCACGGGGATCAGCACGTCCAGCATGGTTTTTTCCCCCAAACTGGCTTTGCCGCGCAGGCAAATCGCCTCGACCCCGGCAGAGAAGGCGGGGGAAAAATTGGTAACGGTGATCGTCTCTTGCTCGCTGGCGCGTAAACTCTCGCCCATTGCTAGAAAGAAGCTGGCAATCAGAGGACCGGAGGCCCCGCCGATGCTGGAGAGCAGCTTTTTGCCGATGCGGGTAAACGCTTCATGGGGGGGGAGGGGGCGCAGATCTTCCATCATCGCGACAACCACAGCGCAGCCGCGCCGGATATTGATCAAATGGTCGCCATCGCCGATCTCCCGGTCCAGGGACTCGATGTCGGCTTGATGGGTCTCGATAGCCTGTTGAAGCGCTAAAATACACTGTAGAACAAAGTCTGTTTTCATGGTCGTTTCCTCATGAAGTATTCTTGCTCGGTTAAGCCGAAATGCGGTTGCCGCTGCGGTCGAAGAACTGGCAGTGCGCCAGTGGGAAAGTGATGCCTATGTCCTGACCAGGGAGAATCGGTTGGTCTGCCCGCACCAGCGCGCGCACTTCCAAATCGCCCTGTTCGGCCACCAGAATCCGGGTAACGAGGGAGTGTTCGATGGCTCGGAAGACTTGTCCCGCTGGGCCGGGAGCATCGACGCTCACGCGCACGTCTTCGGGCCGGATCGCCACATGGGCCGTTGCGGCGGGCACGCGGCTGCTGTTTGGCCCCAGCACGGCGGGGGTGAGAATATTCATCGGCGGTGAGCCTAAGCGCCGGGCGACGGCGAGCGTCTCCGGGCGGTCGTAGATGTGCTCTGGTGTGCCGATTTGGCAAATCCGCCCAGCCTCCATCACGGCAATCCGGTCGGCTAGGGTGAGAGCCTCCACTTGATCGTGGGTAACATAGACCAGGGTTGTGCCCAGGCGGCGTTGCAGGCGTTTCAGTTCGACACGCAACTCTTCGCGCAGTTTGGCATCAAGCGATGATAGCGGCTCGTCCATCAAAAATAGCTGAGGCTGGCGGACCAGTGCGCGGCCAATGGCGACCCGCTGCATCTCGCCCCCTGACAAAGTAGTCGCTTTGCTATCCAGTTTACTCTCGATATGGAGCAGGGCCGCGACTTCGGCCACCTTAACGGCAATCTCCGTTTCCGGCAGGCGGCGACCGGGCGCGCGGAGGGGGAAGGCGATATTGTCGCGCACGCTCAAGTGCGGATAGAGCGAGTATTGCTGAAAGACGAAGGCGACATCGCGGGCGGCGGGGTGAAGGCCGGTTACATCCCTCCCATCCATAAATATCTTGCCGTGATCCGGGGTCTCAAGCCCTGCCAGCAGGCGCAGGCTGGTGGTCTTGCCCGCGCCGCTTGGGCCGAGGATAACGAAGAACTCCCCATCCTGGATGGTCAAGTCCAGCCCATCAACCGCGCGCACTGGGCCGAAAGATTTGGTGACGGCGGCAAAGGTAAGGCTAGCCATGATACCCTCCAGACGTGCGGGCTAAACTGGTATCGCTGGCAAGCAGCTGTTCACTCTCGGCATCGAATAATACGATCCGCTCCGTCTCTAGGCTAAGGCGCAGGGTTTGCCCTGGGGTAAGCTGGGCGCTGCGGTCGGTCTCAACCTTCACGGTTCCGGCGTCGGTCGTCAGAGTCGCGATTTGATGGGAGCCGAAGAACTCAGCCGCGACGATCTTGCCCGCGAGCGTGCCTGTATCGCTTACTCTAAGCTGACTGGGCCGAATCCCGATAACGGCGCGGGCCGCACTCGCGCGCAGTGTTGGGATTTTCACCGACTGCCCCGCAACCTGCACGTCGGTTGCCCCAGCTTGAACCGCCCCCTCGACCGTTAGAAAATTCATCGGCGGGCGACCGATGAAGTTCGCCACGAACATAGTTGCGGGGAAGGTATAGATACCCTCTGGGGTGTCTGACTGTTGTATCTCGCCGTCCTTCATCACAACGATATGATCGGCGAGGGCCATAGCCTCGTCCTGATCGTGCGTGACGAACACCGTGGTCGTGCGAAGGCGGTTGTGTAGCTTACGCAACTCGATGCACATCAACTCACGGAACTCCGCATCAAGGGTGCCGAGCGGCTCATCCATCAGAAACGCCTTCGGTTGGCGCACAATGGCCCGGCCTAAGGCTACGCGCTGACGGTCGCCGCCCGACAGGCCGCCGGTGCGGCTGCTGAGAAGATGGTCGATCCGAAGCATTGCCGTCGTGTCGGCAATCCGCCGATTGATCTCTGGTCGTTTCAGCCGCTCGTTTTCCAGCGGGAAGGCGAGATTCTCCCGCACGGTCATATGGGGGTAGAGCGCGAAAAGCTGGAACACCATCGCAATATCGCGGTCGCGCGGGCGGATATAGGTTACGTCCGCGCGGTCGAGCAAGATTTGCCCGGCGGAGGGCATCTCAAGCCCAGCAATCATTCGCAACGTCGTGGTTTTACCGCAGCCGGACGGGCCGAGCAGCACAACGAATTTACCGTCCTCAATCGTAAGGTTTATATCTTTCACCGCAACGAAGCTGCCAAACGCCCGCCGCAGCGATTTTAACTCGATAGCCGCCATAGCGCCTACTCCGGCAGATAGTTTGAGAGGGCGAACCCAACGGTTCCAATCAGCGTCACCAGCAGCGAATAGGTGAAGAGCACCATAAAAAACGGCTGTGCCATCATCAGCAGCCCCAGGCCGATGAGCGCGAGGGCGGTGCGCTCCACCCGGCTGCGGGAGAATAGCCGTTGCTGGGGCGGTTGCGGAACGGGGCGCGTCATTTACGGATTGCTCCAAAGGTAATGCCGCGCAGTAAGTGCTTGCGAAGCAAGACAGTGAATACCAGCACGGGCAGCAGAAACAGCGTGGTTCCGGCGGCCATCGCGGCCCAATCCAGCCCGCCTTCCCCGATGATCGTGGGAATGAAGGGCGGAGCAGTTTGGGCGTTACCACTGGTGAGCAGCAGCGCGAAGGCATACTCGTTCCAGGCGAAAATCAGGCAGAAAATAGACGTTGTGGCGATGCCCGTGGCCGCTTGCGGCAGGACGATTTTGATAAAGGCTTGGAAGCGGCTATAGCCATCCACCATCGCCGCCTCTTCGTATTCGCGCGGGATTTCGTCCATGAACCCCTTCAGCAGCCAGACCGATAGCGACAGGTTGACCACTGTATAGAGCAGCGTTAGCCCCAGGTAGGTGTCGTTCAGCCCCACTTCCCGGTACATTAGAAACACGGGAATGGCGATAGCGATGGGCGGCATCATGCGCGTGGAGAGAATGAAGAACAGCAGATCGTTCTTACCCGGCACTTTGAACCGCGACAGGGCGTAGGCGGTCATCGTGCCCAGCACAATCGCCAGAAACGTCGAACCGAAGCCGACGATCAGCGAGTTCACGTAACGATCAAAAAACCGCGACGGCCCGGCCATCAACATGCCCTGGTCGCGAATTAGGGATTCGTACCAACTCTGCGCGGGCGGGGCTGCCGCCATTTGCTCCGGCGTCACGCGCGTGCGGGTCGTGAAGAGGTTGACGTAGCCAACCAAGGAAGGCTCCGCCAGCACCTTCGGCGGGTAGGAAATGGCGTCTTCGGGCGTGCGAAAACTGGTGAGAATGATCCAAGCGAGCGGAATGAGGCTGATGAGCGCATAGGCGACCACCAGCATTCCTGCGATCCGCCGGGTCCAGGGGCGCGGCTCCAGTGGGCCGGGCATGGGCCTGACGGGCATAGATTTTAGGGGCCGGCTCATCGTTGCTTCACCTTCTCCAGATACCGCACAACGATGTTCGACAACCCATAGATCGAAACGAACAGCAGCATGGCGAAGGCGGAGCTATAGCCGGTGCGCCACATTTCAAACGCCTGCCGTTTCAGGTTGATCGAGGCAAGCTCGGTGGCAGAGCCTGGGCCGCCGTTGGTCAATTGATTGACCAGATCGAACATTTTGAAATTCTCGATCAGCCGAAACAGGACCGCCAGCACGAGAAAGGGCATGACCATCGGCAGGGTAATACGGAAAAACAGCCGGAACCCGGAGGCACGATCAATTTCTGCCGCCTCGTAAATATAAGGCGGTATGGAGCGCAACCCGGCCAGCAGCAGCAGCATTACATACGGCGTCCACATCCAGGTATCGACCAGAATAATCGCCCAAGGGGCTAAATTAACGTTACCGAGCATGGTGAAATTTTCAACGCCGGAAAAGAATATGATGATGTAGTTAAAAATCCCATATTGCGGCTGGAAGAAATACGTCCAGAACGTACCAACAACGGCAGGCGACAGCATGATTGGCATGAGAATCGCCGTCGTCCAAAAGCTATGGCCCCGGAATTTTTTGTCGATCAGCAGCGCCAACGCAAACCCTAACGCGACTTGCAGCACGATCGAGCCGACGACGAAATGCGCGGTGGATTGCAAATAGCCCCACACGGCCTCGTCGTTCATCAGCCGGGAATAATTATCGAAACCAACCCCCGAAATCGCGGCACTGGGGCGATTA
>JAYSQZ010000080.1:0-17014 GCA_043721315.1 Alphaproteobacteria bacterium | reverse complement strand
TCGCTGCCGCCGCCTCTGGCGTGATCCAGTTCATTGAAGGTCAAGGTGGCCATGCCGACAGCGTGCTGAACCGCGCCGGGGTGGACGTGTCGTGGTTGACCGACCCGACCTTGCCGCTCGATCTTGCCGCCTATGTTCAGATGATGGAAGAATCTGCAGCGCAAACCGGCAATAGCAACTTCGGGCTGTGGTATGGCCAACAGTTCCTCCCGCAGAGTCTGGGCCTGATCGGCGGCATTACCTTGGCAGCACCCACGCTGATCTCGGCGCTGGAAGCCCTGGCCGGGCTGTTTCCCTATCACCAACAGGTCACGCATACCGCGTTCCGGGAGGCGGGCGGCATCGTAGCGCTCGAATATCGCATTCTCGACGGGGCGATTGTGGCGCGGCGGCAAGATGCGGAACTAACGCTGGGCATGTTCGTGAACGTGCTGCGCGCAGTTTTCGGCACCACATGGGCACCGGAGGAAGTGCATTTCGAGCACCCGCGCCCCGAACAATCACACGCGCATGAGCACGCGTTTCAGGCACCAATTCACTGGGGCCAACGCACCAATGCCCTAGTGTTCAAGCGCCCGACAGAAGACATTGCAATGCCGGGGGCGGACATCAAACAAATGGACCGACTCCGCCGACAGTTGCTCCACGCCGCGCAGGGCAGCACTGGCGATGTGCCGCTCATGCGGCGGGTTCAGGCGGAAATCCGCAGCCGTTTGGTGGACGGCACTCCCTATATCGAAGAGGTTGCCGAAGCCTTAGCGATTCGGCGGTGGACGCTTCAGCGCACCCTTGCCGATGAGGGGGTGAGTTTCTCGGATATGGTCGAACAGGTGCGGCACCAGTTGGCGCGCCTTTATGTGCAGCAAACCCATGTGCCGCTTGCCGATATTGCATTTCTGCTGGGATACTCCGAAATCAGCGCCTTTAGCCGCGCCTTCACGCGCTGGTTCGAGCAGTCGCCGCGTCAGTTTCGCCGGGAACAGGGTGTCGGCTTTCGATAGAAGTGCCGAAACGATCATGCTAACAACAGAATCTTAGCTTTTAATGGAAGCGGAAAATAACGTGGTTCTGTCCTCCCCCTTGCGTGTCGCGGGGCCTCAGCCCCAGGATGAGGCGCTGTTGGCGCAGATTATGGCACACTATGCGGGGGCCGAAACCCCGGTGAACCCAGAAGCTATGGCCGCGCTCACCTTTGGCGGCGGGGCCGACTGCGGGTTTCCGCCGCTGTGGTTCTTCACCCCGATAGAAGAAGCCCCGGCCCGCATAACGCAAACCTACCTTTGGACCGGACCCGCCCTGCCGCCCCTATTGCTGGAGCAGTTGAGCGGGCTTCCCTGCCGGACTGTTCCGAGCGATTTGAGCGACGATTGGCAGGCTTGGGCCGAGGCTTTTGCGATTGCCGAGTTCATTATTACCGATCAAGTGCGCCTTGCGGCCCTGGCCAACGGAATGCTGAAACCAGCCTTGTTCGTGTCTGATTACACTGCCGAAACCCAGGTTTGCACGCTGCCGTTCAGCTTAGGATGCGCGCCTTCCGGCCTTGCGACAGTGCTGGCCGGGTTCGACCGGGACGAGACGATGCCCGATCTGCTCAACTGGAAACGGATCACGCAGCAGCGCCTGCGCCGCGCGCTGACGGCACCAGAAAACGCCTAACGGGAAACGCCTAACATGCGCCAAAACCTTCTTACGCTCATCGCGCGCTTCGGCACCGAAACGCCCGGCCCCTCTGCCGTTCACAGCGGTAATATGGGCGATATTATTCACGCGCTTCCGGCCATTCGGGAGTTGGGGATAACGCGGCTCGTGCTGAATATCGTTTCCGACCCGCCGCTGGGCGGGCGAGTGTTGACCGAGACGGGGGCGCGGTTTCTGGTTCCCCTGCTGCTCACGCAAGCACCGCTGACCTGCATCGAGATCGCCGCCGTTCCCATCAGCCTCTCCCAAGGCTTCGGGAAGCCTGCTGAAACCGCGATGGTGCGCGGGTTGCCACTGGAGCATATCGACCCTAGCCTGTTGGGCGTGGATTACGTCTTCGACCGTTTCCGCCTGCAACCGCTCGACCGCCGCCATCTGGTGACAAGCCACAGCGATGCCGTTGGCGCAACCGCGCGCGGCCACGAGCCTTGGATCATCCTGCCGAGCGCGCCGAGCGTTGCTAGAAACGGCATTATCCTGTCGCTCACGCCGCGCTACCGGAATAAGGATATTAGCGTCTTCAAGCGCGTGCTAGCGGGGTTCGGGCCGATTACAAAGGTTGGCCTGCCAGAAGAATCCTGGGTTTACGCCGATATTCCGGGGGATATGCTAACAGCCCCCGACGCGCTTGACCTTGCCCAACGCATCAATCAGGCAGCATTATTCATCGGTGGCCAATCGCTGCCGCACGCGATTGCCGAGGGGCTGAAAGCGCCGCGCCTCGTGGATAGCCCGAGTCAGATGCTGACCTCCTGGCCCTTGGGCGCGCGCGGTTTTGTGCTGCCGAACGCGATCCCGCAAGCGCGCGCCCTTATTGAAGATTTGATGCGCGATGCCGATGCGCCGTCCCCCCACGCCTGGGCGGCACCCCGTACCGCGCCGAAGATGGGCGCGCCTGTGCGCTTTGGGCTTTATGCCGCCAGCCGGGGCCGGGGCTTCCAGGAAGAAATCAGCCAGTGGCAAGAGGTGCCGCGCGCACCGGGGCTGCTGGTCGCCGAAATTCCGCTACCGACAGATGAAGCCCTGGCCGGGCCGCTCGCGCCCCCGCTTGCAAAGCTGCGGTTCGACGTGAAAACGCCGGAAGCGGCGCTGTATCTCGGCCCCGTCCATCTCATCACCGCGCTAGGCGTAACGGTGTGGAGTCTCGATCTCGACGCCGCCGACGCGCGCGCGTTCTTTGAAACTGACGCGGCCCCCGGCGGACTGCTGATCCCGCCACTGCCCACGCCCGATGGGCTGCTGTTGCTCAAATCCGATGATCACGCTTGGTTCGATCTGCCTGTGCCAGCCGATGTTCTAGCCTATCATGGCACCGGCGGACGGCTCATGATCGAGGCCCGACTGGTGGATCGGGAGGCGGCTGTCGAGAGTATGGCCTTACATTACAGCGAGGTAAAAGCACAGGCACGTACCAGCAACACGCGCATTGAACTGTTGGAGCGCGAGGCTGCCTACGCAAACGCGCATCTTAACGCCCTTCAGGCTTCTAGTTCCTGGCGCGTGACGGCCCCGATTCGAGCACTGAAGAGCTTTCAGCTTCTCCCCAAGCTGAAGCGGCGGCTCCGTAGTCTTTTGCTGCGCCTGCCCTACGGACATCGGATTCTAAAACTCCGCGCCCGCCTTGCTCGGCAACCGACCCCAGAGGCTCCGGCGCTGGATCTGGCTGAGGCAAAAACCGTCTTCCGCGCCGAAAAACAGACGGAGTTCGAGGCGTTCCTGGCATCAGGGCAGCCCTTAGTGCTGCCGCGCGCCGAAAAACCGTTGGTCTCTATCGTGCTGATCCTGTGGAATCAGGCCGAACTGAGCTACGCCTGCCTCAAAGCGTTGGCAGCGGAAACGGCTATTCCGATTGAGGTGGTGATTGCCGACAATGCCTCCTCCGATCGCACCAACGAACTCCTCGCACAGACCGAAGGCGCGACGGTGCAGCGGAACGACAGCAACCTCGGCTTCCTGCTCGCGGTCAATAAGGCCGTGCAAGCGGCGACGGGCGAGCATGTTCTGTTGCTCAATAATGATGCCGTTATGCGCCCCGGCGCGCTGCGCGCGGCCCTTGAAACCCTAACGGAGGCCGACGATATCGGCGCTGTCGGCGGGCGGATCATTCTGTTGAATGGGCGTTTGCAGGAAGCGGGCAGTATTATTTGGCAAGATGGGAGTTGCCTCGGGTACGGTCGCAATCTGCTGCCTGAGTCGCCGGAGGTCATGTTCCGCCGCGATGTCGATTACTGCTCCGGCGCATTCCTCTTATTCCGCCGCGCACTCTTCGCCGAGATGGGCGGCTTTGATGAGCGTTACGCCCCGGCCTACTATGAGGAAACCGATTTTTGCCTGCGCCTGTGGCAGCGCGGCTTGCGCGTGGTCTATGAGCCTCGCGCAATCTTAGATCATTTCGAGTTCGGTAGTTCCGAAAAAAGCGGTCAGGCGCTAGCGCTTCAGCAAAAAAATCGCCTGCTGTTCTTAGAAAAACACCAAACATTTTTGGCGCGTCAGTGGGCACCCGATCTGCAAAAAATCCTCGCCGCCCGCACACGCGCGCCCGAGGGCGGAGCCGAACGGGTGCTGGTTCTCGATGATCGGGTGCCGCTGCCGCCCTTAGGCTCGGGCTTTCCGCGTGCGTGCCACATGCTAGAGGTGATCGCGCAAACGGGACGGCAGGTAACTTTCTACCCCATCGACCGCCCGCACGAAACCTGGGACGCCATTCAGCAGTGGCTACCGCCGACCGTGGAAGTCGCGCTCAATCAGGGCCGCGCCGGGCTTGCGGCCTTCTTGAAAGCGCGGCGCGGCCTTTATGAGACTGTGCTCATCAGCCGCCCGCATAATATGGAGTTGCTGCGCGCGCTGCTGAAGGATGAACCCGATCTGTTGGGTAAAGCCCGCTTGATTTATGATGCAGAGGCCGTGTTTGCCGTGCGCGAAAAACACCGGGCGCGGCTATTGGGGTCTGCCGATGCCGTGGCGCGGGCCGACCGTGAGATTGAGACCGAGTTGAAGCTGGCCTCCATCGCCCAACGCATCGTGACCGTCTCCTCCGGCGAGGCGTCACATTTCTTGCAACGGGGTTACAGCGACGTTCACGTCATTGGCCACGGCATTGCCCCGCATCCAACCCCGCGCGCTTTTGCCGCGCGCCATAACCTATTGTTCGTCGGGTTGCTGCAAGATGATGGCTCGCCAAACGTCGATTCGCTGCAATGGTTCGCGCGCGACGTGGCCCCCCGCCTGCCGCAGCATCTTTCGGAAGCGGTAGAGCTTCACGTGGTCGGCAGAACAGGGGCCAAGGCGCTTAATGAGCTGCCCACAGGCTGCCTGCGCCTGATGGGGCCGGTGGATGATCTTACGCAGATCTATGATCGCAGCCGCGTGTTCGTTGCGCCGACGCGCTTTGCCGGGGGCATTCCTCATAAAATCCACGAAGCCGCCGCTTACGGGGTGCCGGTGGTCGCAACCTGCTTGCTCGCCGAACAGTTGGGTTGGACGGATGGGGTAGAGCTGCTGACCGCCGACGATCCCGACGCTTTCGCGCGCCAGATCGCAAGGCTCTATCAGGACGAAGCCCTCTGGACCCGCCTACGGAACGCCGCCCTCGCCCGCATGGCCGAAGATTGCGACCCGCAGGAGTTTGCGCGCCGCGTGCGGGCGTTGGTGACTTTCTAACCGCGAATCCGGTTCAGAAGCGCACGCAACGGTGCCGTCAAGCGCCAGGAGGTTGAGCGCAGGATGGCCTGTTGGGCTTGGACCGCGTGCGCCAAAGCGGCTTCAAGCGCCTGAACCCTGTCGTCCTGGAGGGAGGGCTGGGGGGGAAGCGCCGCTGCGGGAGACCCCGCTTCAATCGGGGCTTTGGTTAACAACCGGCGCAACCAGCCTTCGGCCCCGCGCGTCTCGCGCAGATGGCGGGCTACGTCGAGAGCCGCCGCGTGCTTGGCCCGTGCTGACTGGCAGGCGTTGGCAAGCGCACTCGCAACGGCCTCTGCCGTCCAGGGCGCGAAGGGATATGCATTCGCCCCTAGGCTTACAAGGCTTTCCGCCAGCGCCGTTTCGCCCGGAATAACCATCGCTTTCCCGGCCAGCGCCCCTTCAAAGGCGATACCGGACCCTGCGGTGCGATAATGCGCGGGATCGTAAGGCATCAGCAGAATATCGGCCCACAGTAGCCGCTTGCAGTAAGCGTCCGTGCCGAGCGGGGTCGTGCTGACGGTCACGCCCGGCACATCGTCCAGCGCCGGGTTCGGCTGAGTGAGGCTGACGAAAACCTCGACGCCCCCGCCGACTTGCGGGATCACGGACCGAAGAATTTCCGGCAAAAGCGCCGCGCCTTTAGACGTCCGCCCCGCATCGCCAAGAAACGCCACCCGCACCGGACGATCTTCTGAGGAAGGGGACGGCAGCGGATACTCAACGATGGGAAACAAAAACGGCGCAAGCTGAGCGGTTTGACCGGCGGGCAGCAGATTGGACAAAGTTTCTTGCAGCGGGGCCGTTTCAGCGCATACCACCAAGCGCACGCCCGAAGCCGTTAGCCGCGCAAACGCCTGCCGGTAAGCGTCGGCCCGCGCGGGTTCGTGGAAATCCGGGAAAATCGGAAAGATTACCAGCGTTACCGCGCGCGGTAGTGTTTGCCCGCCTAACCAGCGCGCAAGGCCCAAGAGTTGCGGGGCCAGCAGCGAGTGGAAGAAGAGAATATCGCCCGCCCGCAGCGTGTGACGGCTAAACCCCGCCATCTGAAGCTCGAACAAAACCGCTTCACTCTCGAACGGCTGCGACCAGACCGGGCCTTCGATGCGCGCGCCGCGCCCGTGATGAAAGCGGAACAGCGGATCGACCGCCACATGATCCGGGAACCCGCGCCAATCCGACGCTTCGGCCCCCAGCACGACCGGACGATACCCAAGCCGCCACCCCGCCGCCGCCAGGGTAAGATCGAAATGATAATGGTGGCCCAGCGTGTCTTCGAGTGCAGGATCAAAAATAAAAATCGAGTTTTCCCGCACTGCACGGCCTGTACTCTGAGAAACAGTAACGCCCCTCACCTGATCGCTAAGTCTGATTTCCTGCGGCTCAACCAGTAAATCTTGGCGCAACCAAATCGTATTCGCGCCAACACTCTGTATAAGTGAATAATTTTTTTCGAGTAAATATTGTATTTTTTGAATGTGCTTTATCGGATCATGCACATAATCTTCCGTTATTATCACGCGCGGGCTATATTTCGTGAAGTCGAGACTGTGCAGAACCTCAAAATCCATCCCTTCGGCATCGACGAGCAGCAGCGTAATATCGGTGGGCGCTCCCTGACGATCCAAAACGGCGGTGAGGGTTTCGATGGGTACGCTCACGGTTTCATCCGTGCGATGCGCCTCGAACCAGGCGTTCTCGTCGCGGCAGAGGGTGGACATGGTGCCGTTCGGCCCATCGCTGCCCACATACATCGTGCCAACGCCGGGCTGATCGGCAATGGCGAGATTGAGGCAGGTCACATTTGGGTGATCGGCATAAACCGCCGATAACGAGGCAAAAGGGCCGGGCATCGGCTCGATAAGCACTGCCGCATAGCCAAATCTCTCAATCAACAACCGTGAATTACTGAGAGAAACACCATCGTGAGCGCCCACTTCCACCAAACATTTCGGCCAGGATGTTCTTAATAGGGAGAGTAGAACCGCCTCTTCCCCGTGCTGCGAATAGCTGGTGAAAGACGTAAATTCAGCAGAATCCGGCATAATTTTTCTCAATCAATCATCGTTAAATTACGTGCGGTAAAGATAACGCAGCTAATCACAAACGGATTGCCCTGCCAAGGCTTCCCCCACGCAAGGCACCCAGGGAGGAGCGGCTTGCGGAGGCAGGCGACTTTCTGATAAGGCTCACGGCCTGTTCCTGCAAAGGATCACGCGGCGGGCGAGCGACAAACGGGCGGGCGATACGGTTAGGACCATGTCCTTGAGTGAAGATTTTTTCGACTATTCCGGCGACGACCCCAAATTGCGGATCGCTGTGCAAGATTGCCGCGACGGCGTGCGCCGGACGCAGCTTTGGTCGCGCTTAAGCTGGATTGATATTCGCAACCGCTATAAGCGGTCCGTTCTCGGGCCGTTTTGGGTAACGGTGAGTATGGCCGTTATGGTGGCCGCGCTCGGGGTGATTTACGCACAACTTTTCCGCGTCGAAATCGCTGAGTATGTGCCGTTCATCGCCTGTGGGTTCCTTATTTGGAACTTCATTGCGGGCGTGCTGAACGTCGCCGGGCGCACGTTTATTGATATGGAAGGCGTTATTAAGCAAATACCGCTGCCCGTCAGCTTTTATGCTTTCCGCAGTGTTTCTACCGAAGTTATTCTCTTCGCGCATAATTTTATTGTCTATATCGGTGTCGTACTGTTCTTTCAGATCAAGCTCGATTGGACCATTCTACTGGCCCTACCCGCCTTCGCGCTGTTAATCTTGAATGCGGTATGGGTGGTTATTGTGCTCGGAACGCTGTGTTTGCGGTATCGCGACATGATTCCGATTATCACCAACCTCACTCAAATCGCCTTTTTGGTCACGCCAGTTATCTGGGCCGCCGATTTGGTCCAGGACCGCCGCTTGATCGTCGATGCAAACCCGTTTTATCACCTGGTTGAAATTATGCGCGCACCGATGCTAGGCAAAGCGGTGGACCCGGTGAACTGGTGGGTTGCCGGCGGGTTGGCGTTGGCGGGGTGGATCGTGGCGTTCCTGTGCATCGGCTTTACCAAACGCCGCATTCCGTATTGGCTTTAGCGTATGGCTAACATTCTCCTCGAAAACGTCACGATTGATATTCCGGTTTTCACGGCTGAAAACCGCTCGCTTCGCAAAAGCCTGCTGCGCTTTGGTGGCGGCGAGGGCCGTTTGAAGCAGCAGAGCGGTCAGGTGGTGGCGCGGGCGCTGAATAAGATCAATTTGCACCTAAAAGATGGCGACCGCGTGGGGCTGGTCGGCGTCAATGGGGCTGGCAAGACCACGCTGCTGCGCGTGCTGGCGGGCACTTATCCGCCGGTGAGCGGGCGCATCCGCGCGGAAGGCCGCATTGCCTCGCTGCTCGACGTGTCGTTGGGCCTCGATTACGAGCTGTCCGGGCTTCAGAATATCTACTTGAAGGGCATGTTCCACGGCCTCAGCCGCCGCGATATCGACGTGGGGTTGGAAGAGGTCATGGATTTTGCCGATTTAGGCGAGTTCATCAATCTGCCCGTGCGGACCTATTCGTCCGGCATGGTGCTGCGCCTTGCTTTTTCCATCATCACCAGCCTGGTGCCGGATATTATCTTGATGGACGAGTGGGTGAGCGTTGGCGATTCGCACTTCATTGAGCGGGCGACGCAGCGGCTGGAGAGTTTTGTTGGTAAATCCAGCATTCTGGTCCTGGCGTCTCACTCCGAAGAGCTTATTCGCAAGGTCTGTAACCGCGCCGTACTGATGAGCCAGGGCAATATTCTGAACGATGGCAGCGTGGCGGATGTGTTCCACCAGTATCACGTGATGGGGCCGCAACCTTTCTTCAACGCCAAAGAATACCTAGCGCTGAACGACGATGTAGAAGCCGCTGTGGAGCGCGGGCAACTGTCGGCCTGGGACCATTTTTTGATGTTTGGCATCCGCGAGCCGCGCTTGGTTGGGCGCGGGTTGGATTTGGCATTTTTTGCTCAAGATGCGATTTTCCAAGACGCGCTGGCGGCAAACGATGTGCCCGCCGCCGCCAGACGCCTGATCTGCGTCGCGCCATTCCTAGAGCCAGTGAAGCTACCCGAGAACTGGCGTATGTCGAAAAACACCCCGATTCCGCTGGATTTCGTGCCGCCGGAGGGGGTGTTCCTGCGCCTGCCGCCGGGGGTGGACGTGCCGGAAGGTATTGAGTTGCCCGCCTGCTTTAGACGCTAACACTTCAAACAGTTTCCGCTAATCTTATGGTGCGTCCGCAAACTCTGGAAGGTCCACCATGCTCAAAACCCCCAAACTCTCCGATACCGACCTATCGGCTCAGCTCGATAGCGCCGCTTACGAAAAGCAGCTTAAACAGGTGCAAGACAAGTTACTGCTGATCCAGCAAGCCTATCTTGGCACGCGGGAGCGGGCGATTATCGTCTTCGAGGGCTGGGACGCGGCTGGGAAGGGCGGCACCATCCGGTGTTTATCGAGCGTACTTGATCCGCGCGGGTTCAAAGTCTGGCCAATTGCGGCCCCCACCCCTGCCGAACAAGCTCAGCATTATTTGCACCGCTTTTGGACGCGGCTGCCCGCCCACGGGGAAATTGCGGTGTTCGATCGGTCCTGGTACGGGCGGGTGCTGGTGGAGCGCGTGGAAGGCTTCGCCGAACAAGCGGACTGGCAGCGGGCCTATCAGGAAATCAATGAGTTTGAAGATTTGCACCTGGCCGATGGCGCGCGCATTATTAAAATCTTTCTCCACATCTCCCCCGATGTGCAGCGCGAGCGCTTCATTCGCCGCATCGAAAACCCGCTAAAACGCTGGAAGCTAACCTACGAAGACATTCGCAACTGGCGGCAACGCGACGCTTACGAAGACGCGATTACCGACATGCTCGCCCGCACTTCCAGCAAAAAAGCGCCCTGGCATGTTGTAGGGGCGAACGACAAGCAGCACGCGCGGGTGGAGAGCCTGAAAATCATCGCCGATTGTCTCGGTAAGGGCATAGATACAGCCCCCAAACCCGTGCCGGAAGGGCTTTACGAGGCCGCCCGCCAGCATTTGGGTATTGATCTTAACGCGGCGGCACAGCGCATCAAAACCGAGGACGCTTGACCTTACGCAGAGACGAGGGCGTGAACGCGCACGCTCTCGACCAAGTCCGCCGTCGCCGCCCCATAGGCCAGCATATGCGGGGCTTGGGAGTGAACGGCCAACGCCTCGGCACTCTCCCATTTCTCAATCACCATAAACACGTCTGGCCCAACGGCAGGCAATCCCGGCACTCCCGCGTCGATCACGGGGGCATACTCGATACAGCCCGCTTCGGCCAAAACCGTGGGAACGATGGCCCGAAAATGGTCGAGCATCGCAGCCCGTTGGCCGGGTTTCGCGGTGACAATGGCAACGACATGTAGCATGGGAGCATCTTCCAGAAATAAAGTAAGCGTATGCGGATCGACCTCGCTGCTAGCCAACCGCGCCGCGCTCCAGGCTTTCAACGCCGAAAAAGATAAAAGGTAGGGCCGTAGCCCTTATATCCATTAGGGGACGAGGCCCCACCCTTATTTGGTGCAGTCAAACTGCTTGTTAACAGTTGGCCGCCGATTTCTGAACAGCGTCAACATCGGTTACGTAACAAGTTTTGTCAATCACAAATTTTCACCGATAGATTGTTTTTTTCTGAACAAAACAATCTATCGGCTAGATACCCTTCTGAAGCCTTGCTATCGTTCTACAATCTTAGTGTTTACAGCGAGAGCCTACTGCAACTGAAAACAAACGCACAAGGCTTTTCAGAGGGTGACAATGACCAAGACACTTGGCCTCGACATCGGCACCAACAGCCTCGGCTGGTGCCTCACGCAAAACGACCGGATCGTCGCGATCGGCGTTCGCATTTTCAGCGATGGGCGCGACCCGAAATCCGGCGCTTCCCTTGCCGTGGACCGCCGGAATGCGCGGGCGATGCGGCGGCGGCGAGATCGGTATATCGGGCGGCGGGCGGCTTTTCTCAGCGCCCTGATCGAAACGGGCCTCTTGCCAGGGGAGAAGCCCGTACCGGGCATCCGAGCGCGCCGGGCCAATGATTACACCCCGAACGAGGCTCCACGTCACTCGCATAAGCGCCGCCTTTCAGCGCGCCGGGCCAACGATTACACCCCGAACGAGGCCACGCGCGCGGTCCTCCTCAGAACGCAAACGGGAAAAAAAGGGGATATTGACAACACCCCCTACGGTTTGCGCGCTCGCGCCCTCATCGAGCGGTTGGACCTCGCTGAAATCGGTCGGCTGTTGTTTCACCTCAACCAACGCCGGGGTTTCCTGTCCAACCGCAAGGCCGAGCGGCGGCAGAAGGACCAGAAGGACGGCAAGATCGAGACCGGGGCGAAGGCACTCGATGGCTTCTTGAAAGACCGCACGCTGGGGCAGTTTCTGGCGGATCGGCTGAAAGCGCGCCAAACGGCGCGCGTCCGCATGGGCAGCGAGGCGCAAGCCTATGATTTTTACCCGCAACGCCGCCATGTTCGGGACGAGTTCGAGAAAATCTGGGCGGTCCAGGCGCAATTCTATCCCGATGTGTTGACCGATGCCGCCCGCGAAAAAATTGCGCGGATTCTGTTCTATCAACGGAAATTGAAAGACGCCATCGTCGGCCCCTGCACTTTTGCCGGATGGAACGGCGTTCCCGACGATGAAAAACGCTTGCCCAAAGCCCACCCGCTGTTTCAAGAGCGGCGACTGTATGAAGAGGTCAATCAGCTTCGCATTCTGCGGGCAGGCGAGACGGATCGTCCCTTGTCTTGCGACCAGCGCGATAAGCTAATCTTAAAACTGCGCGACAAGAAAAAGGTTAAGTTCGACACCCTGGGCAAACTGCTTAAATTGGACGAGGACGAGCGCTTCAATAAGGCAAGCGACAGCCGCAAGGATTTAATTGGCGACGAAGTACGGGCGGAGCTTGCCGATAAAAAGCGCTTCGGCGCGCGTTGGGGTAGCTTTAGTGCCGAGGAACAGGCCCGGATCGTCCTGCGGCTTCTGGAGGAAGAAGACCCCGATACCCTCATCGCGTGGCTGAAAGACACCTATGACCTGGACGATGCCGCCGCCGAAGCCACCGCCGCCACCACCCTGCCGGAAGGGTACGGGCGGTTCGGCGAAACCGCCACCCGGCTGCTGCTGGCCGAGCTAAAAGCCGATGTGCTGACTTATGATAAAGCAGCAAAGCGCGCCGGTTTCCATCACAGCGACCAGCGCACCGGTGAGGCATTCGACTGTCTGCCCTATTACGGCGCGGTCTTAACGCGCGAAATTCCGCCCGGCAAAGCCGAGTATGCGGACCCGCAGGAGCGAAGTTTCGGTAAGCTCACCAACCCCACGGTTCATATCGGGATGCGGCAGCTTCAGAAAATCGTGAACGATTTGATCGCCAGCCACGGCAAACCTGACCGCATTGTCATCGAACTGGCGCGCGACCTGAAGCTGAACGAGGAGCAGAAGGAAAAGCACCGCCAGCGCATCAAACGCGATACAAATGCCGCGATTGCGCGCGGCGAACGCCTGCAAGACGCAAAGCTGGCCGACACAGGGGCGAACCGCCAGCTCCTCCGCCTGTGGGAAGATTTGAACCCCGATAATCTACTCGACCGCCGCTGCCCCTATTGCGCCCAACCGATTGGCATGCAGCAACTGTTCAGCGGCGAGGTGGATATCGATCATATTATCCCCTATTCGCGCTCGCTGGACGATAGCCAGGGCAATAAAACCATCGCCCACCGCAGTTGCAACCGCGCCAAAGGCAGGGATACGCCCTGGGAATGGGGCCTGCGTGATCCCGCCCGCCGGGACATCATGGCCACGCAAGTATCGCGGCTACACACCTCGAAACACTGGCGCTTCGGCCCCGATGCGCTAGCAAAGCTGGAGCGCGATAGCAGCTTTCTGCAACGCCAACTGACCGATACGCAATATCTCTCCCGGCTGGCTGGCAAATACCTGCGGTGCCTTTATCCAACCGCCGACAGTGGCCGGGTCGATGTTATTCCCGGCAGAATGACCGCGATGCTGCGCCGGATTTGGGGGCTGAACAGCCTGCTGCCGGATCATAATTTCGTCGAGAATCCCCATTCTGACGCGCCGAAAAATCGGCGCGATCACCGCCATCACGCCATTGATGCCGCTGTTACTGCCGTAACGTCGCTGGCGCTAATGCAGCGGATCGCAACAGCGGCCGGGCGGGCGGAAGACCAAAACCTCGACCGTCTGTTCGCCGACATCGACCAACCCTGGACGGGGTTCCGCGACGATCTTTTCACGGCGCTTGACCGCCTTATTGTGAGCCATAAGGCCGATCATGGTCGTGGCAAGTCTCCCTCTCGCCACCGCGACGTTACGGCAGCCCGGCTGCATAACGATACCGCCTACGGCCTAACGGGGGAGGTGGCAGCAGATGGCAAAACGCCGATCGTTGTGCATCGGGTAGCGCTTCTGGGCTTGACCCCAGAAATGATCGATTCGGACAGCGCTATTCCCAATCTTCTGCTGCGGCAAGAACTTCAGGCCATCGCCAACGAGATTCACGAGAAATTACGGATGATCGAAGGTCAGACCAAGAAAGAAAGAAAAAAGGAGTGGGAGAAACTGATTAAACCGGCCCTGGTCGAATTCGCGGCCAATCACCCCGTCTTTAAAGGAATTCGGGGCTTGAGAGTGCAAGAGCCGCTGAGCATCATCAAAATCAAAGACCAATCGGGCAAAGCCTATAAAGCCTATAAAGGCGATTCCAACGCCCGCTATGATGTTTGGCGCATGCCCGACGGGACATGGACGGAGCATGTCGTCACCACCTTTGAGGCGCATACTCCGTCCAAGGATCGAGACCCTCGCCCAATTATAAACGGCCATCGCCTACATCCAGCCTCTAAAAAAATTCTTAGCCTTCACCAAAACGATGTCGTCGCTGTAGAAAGGACGCCGGGTGCGCCCGAATTGATGCTCGTGATCAAATTTACAAAAGGTGCCATCTATTTTGCCCCACCCAATGAGGCCGGGGTACTAAAAAAACGTCATGAGGTCACGCAAGACGTTGACCCCTTCAAGTATTTCCAAACTTCCGCAGGGACGTTGAAAACGCTCAAAGCCCGGCAAGTTCGGATTGATGCCACGGGCCGGGTCTTCGATCCTGGCCCCCGCGACGGCTAAACCACCGTGGAGCGGATTGTCGATATTGCCACGGAAGGGCTGCATCTCTCGCTCTTCCGGGGCTTTTTGAGGGTCGAGAAAGACCGCGCGGAGGTGGGGCGCGTGGCGCTGGACGATGTTCATGCGGTTATCGTTCACGCCCACAGCGTTACCTGGAGCGGCACTATTGTTGCCGCTTTGGCCGAGCGCGGCGCGCCCATCATCTTCTGCAGCAGCAATCACACGCCCATCGCCGTAACCTTACCGCTGGTTGGGCACCACGCCCAAAACGCGCGCATGCGGGCACAGATCGAAGCGTCCAAACCCCTCGCCAAACAGCTTTGGCGGCGGATCGTGACCGCCAAAATCGCCATGCAAGGCGCGCTACTGACGGCCCGAGGGATTGAGGGGGCGGAAGCGCTCGCTTTCATGGCCCGCCGGGTTGGCTCAGGCGATCCCGAAAACCTCGAAGCCCAGGCTGCGCGCCGTTACTGGCCGCTGCTGATGGGGCAGGATTTCCGCCGCGATCAGGATGCGGGCGGGGCCAATGGTTTGCTGAACTATGGCTACGCTATCCTGCGTGCCACCTGCGCCCGCGCTATTGTCGCCGCAGGGCTGCACCCCACCCTTGGCGTCCAACATTCCAATCGCAGCAATGCTTTCGCCCTGGCTGACGACCTCATCGAGCCTTTCCGCCCGTTGGTAGATGCCCTAGTCGAGAGCTTGATTCGCCAGGAGATCAATCAATTAACCCCGGCGCTGAAGCGGCGCTTTGCCCGGATTATCGCCTTCGATTTAAGGGTTAACGGCGAGACCTCGCCGGTAGCCATGGCCGCCGTGCGCCTCGCGCAGTCCCTGGCGCGTGCCTTTGAAACTGGCCGCCCAGACCTTGCCCTGTTCGAGCCACCAACCGCTCTGGACTGGGCCGCCATCGGCCAGATCGACGACGCGGAAAGCGTATGAGCGCCCGCCTTCCTCTTCATTTAAGTGGGTATCGCCTGATGTGGATTCTCGTGATGTTCGACCTGCCTGTTGGCACCAAAAAACAATCCCGCGACGCGACCAAGTTCCGCGACTTCTTGCTCGACGAAGGCTTCGAGATGAGCCAATTTTCCGTTTACGCGCGGTTTTGCAATGGCCGCGATAGTTTCGACGCCCAGCTAAAACGCATCGAAACCAATCTACCCGAGAAAGGCGACATTCATGTTCTTAGCTTCACCGATAAGCAGTACGAAATGATCGTGCGTTTCTCCAGCCAACGCCGCCAAAAATCCCGAAAAAACCCAGACCAACTCGCGCTGTTCTAATCATGTCCACCAATTTCGGTAAACCAGACACCCCAATTTCCCGTTTTATTTCAATGGGATATTGGGACATCTAGCATACCTGTTCAGAAATCGGCTGCCAACTGCAACTTTTCCCAACTATCTAAAGCCGCCCAACCGAGCATACCTGTTCAGAAATCGGCTGCCAACTGCAACGGCTGGCCCTGCTGTCTGATGTTGGCGCGCAGCATACCTGTTCAGAAATCGGCTGCCAACTGCAACGCACGCTCACCCAGCAAAGCCTGCTGGTAGAGCATACCTGTTCAGAAATCGGCTGCCAACTGCAACTATGCCTGATTGGTGTTCGGCGTGAGGAAAAGCATACCTGTTCAGAAATCGGCTGCCAACTGCAACTGACGGGCATACAATCCCCCGTCAATCTCGAGCATACCTGTTCAGAAATCGGCTGCCAACTGCAACCAAACGGTGTGCCGCGCCTGGGTGTGTGCAAGCATACCTGTTCAGAAATCGGCTGCCAACTGCAACCCCGGCCGCCCACAACCACGCTTATGGCGAAGCATACCTGTTCAGAAATCGGCTGCCAACTGCAACGTAAGCACTGCCACCGACTGCGGGTGGCGCAGCATACCTGTTCAGAAATCGGCTGCCAACTGCAACGCGTTCGGACCGATTGGCATGGGGGTGTCTAGCATACCTGTTCAGAAATCGGCTGCCAACTGCAACAGGCCGATCCGGTGAGCCAAGCAAGCGCTGAGCATACCTGTTCAGAAATCGGCTGCCAACTGCAACCCCGGCCTCCCACAACCACGCTTATGGCGAAGCATACCTGTTCAGAAATCGGCTGCCAACTGCAACAAAATCTGCGGTCGAGGCGGCAGAAGTGCAAGCATACCTGTTCAGAAATCGGCTGCCAACTGCAACAAATCGTGGTGCAATACGCGGGGCACTCGAAGCATACCTGTTCAGAAATCGGCTGCCAACTGCAACGACTACATCGCGCTCACGCCGATTTTGCAGAGCATACCTGTTCAGAAATCGGCTGCCAACTGCAACGCCTGGTTATCGGCGGCGATGCCTCCGGGGAGCATACCTGTTCAGAAATCGGCTGCCAACTGCAACGGCGCGCAAGCCTGACCGCATCCCCACCATAGCATACCTGTTCAGAAATCGGCTGCCA
>JAYSQZ010000079.1:0-52239 GCA_043721315.1 Alphaproteobacteria bacterium | reverse complement strand
TGACGCACAATGCTCTCACTTTATTTTAGCCCTCGCCGGGCGGGCGCATCCGCGCCCTTGGCCGCCGCCGCAATGGCGGCTTTTAGAGCCGCGCCAGAGTTAAGGCGCGCGGCTCTAAATGTTTAGTCTCAGAATTTCCGACCGCCGCCTGAAGGCCCTCAAGGGTCTCACACCATACAAATTCATCTGAAAACTGTGGGATTACGCGTTTAATCTTAGCTTTTTCTGGAATTTATTCATCCCGCTCGACCGTAAGAGTAACACTATCCGCGACCATCCGAGCTTGATTAACGCTGATCGGGCAGCCCAACATGTCGCAATCCACGCCCCACGTTAGCAGAACGGCCCGCCCCCGGCTAAGATCGAGTAGCTTGACTTCGGCGGGGGTGGCTATGCGGGCGTTGATGCGGGTAGAGGCGCGCAGATAATCCTCAATCCCCTCGCAGCGCAGCGCCTGCGTGATTGATCCTAACCGCAAGAAGCTCTCCCCAAGGGCCGGAAATCGTTCGGCGGGAAAATAATGATCGTTGAGGCTGGTCGGTCGCCCTTCCACCCGCGTGCGGTAACTCAACCAATACAGGGGCGCGAGGGCCGCCAGTTTTAAGGCACGGGCAATAGGGCGTGGGGCGGGAAGAATTTCGGCGCGCATGTCTTCACGCTCCGGCCTGCGCCCTTGCCGCACGAGATTATCGGTGAGCCGGGTGCGCGTGCCCACGCGGTATTCAAGCCCAGTATCGCGCAGAAACACACCGCGCCCTTGATGGGAGACCACTAACCCCAGATTGGATAAATGGCCGATTGCTTGCCGAACCGTATGGCGATTAACGCCAAAACGCACCGCAAGCGCCGCCTCGGTCGGCAAGCGCCCCCCGGTCTCGAACGCGCCGCCGCGAATATCCTGTTGCAAGGTATCGGCGATTTTCTGCCATAGTGTCTGCCGCACGCACCGCCCCCAACACCATACTTTTACCTAAACATCAGTATAACGGCATTAAAGATAAAGGTTATAGATAAATGATGCACTTATCCAGGGTCATAGACACACTGATCCTGACCAATGCGCGCCTATGCCTTCCCGCCGAGGTTATGAGCGGCACGCTTACGCTCCAAAATGGTTGCATTACCGACATTGCAAGCGGTATCAGCCAAGTTCCCAGCGCGGTGGATTGCGAAGGCGATTATCTGCTGCCAGGATTGATCGAGCTTCATACCGATAACCTGGAAAAGCATTTCTCCCCCCGCCCTGGTGTGTTGTGGCCAGCGCTGGCAGCGGTTCTGAGCCATGACGCGCAAATGGCGGGCAGCGGCATCACGACTGTCCTGGATGCGTTGGCGTTGGGGGACGTGCGCGAAGGCTCCGAACGGGTTCGCAGTTTGAAAACCATGGCCGATGCCATTGTGGCCGCCCGCGCCGACGATCTCACCCGTGCCGAGCATTTTTTGCACCTGCGCTGCGAAATCTCCTACCCCGATTTGATGGATTTGGTTGGGCAATTGGCAACGTCAGGCGTAGTGAAACTGGTCTCGATCATGGATCACACACCGGGGCAGCGACAGTTTACCGATCTTGGCAGCTACCGCCGTTTTTATCAGAGGAAATTCAACCTATCGGACGCGGAAATGCAGGTGTTCGAGGCCGATACTATCGCCCGGCAAGCCCTGTACGCCGCACCGCAGCGCGCTGCGGTGGTGGAAACCGCTCATCGGCTGGGGCTACCGCTCGCAAGCCACGACGACGCCAAGCCGGAGCATGTGGCCGAAGCCAAAGCCAACGGCATGAGCATTGCCGAATTTCCCACCACGCTGGAAGCCGCCGAACTCTCGCGCAAAGCCGGGATGAAGCTGCTGATGGGCGCGCCGAACCTTGTGCGCGGCGGCTCTCACTCCGGCAATATCGCCGCAGCCGATTTAGCCGCGCGCGGCTGGCTCGATATTTTATCGTCGGATTATATGCCCGTCAGCCTGCTCCAAGCCGTGTTCTTGCTCGGAGCCACCGAGGCCGCGCTTCCCGCTGCCGTCGCGACCGCCACCGCAACCCCTGCCGAGGCCATAGGGCTGACCGATCGCGGACGCTTGGAGGTTGGTAAGCGGGCCGATCTGATCCGCGTCCGCCTGCATCGCCGCCCGGATGAGCCGCCGCTGCCCATCGTGCAGGGCGTTTGGCGTGCAGGGCGGCGGGTGGCATGAACCCCTACCGCGTCGCGCTGTATTGGACCCCGCCGGAAGGCCAGCCGCTGACCGAATTCGCCGCCCGCTGGTTGGGCCGCGATGCGCGTGGGCGCTGGGTGCCGCCGCTTAGGCTTGGTTTGGAGGAGGCCACCTGGGAAACGATCACCGACGCCCCGCGCCGCTACGGGTTTCACGCCACGCTGAAAGCGCCGTTCCGCTTGGCCGACGGGGCGGACTTGCCAGAAATCGAGCGCGCCACCGAGAGCCTAGCGCAAACGCTAACCGCCGTGCCGCTTGATCTGGCGGTGCAAAACCTCGGCTCGTTCCTCGCGCTCTGCCCCATCAACCCGCCGGAAGCCCTGGCCGCGCTCGCGGGTCGCTGTGTTGAAGCGCTCGACCGCTTCCGCGCCCCGCTAACCGCCGCCGAAATCGCCAAACGCGGCCCTGGTCTGTCGCCGCGCCAAAAAGACTATCTTCAGCGCTGGGGCTATCCTTACGTGTTCGACGAGTTTCGCCTGCACCTTACCCTCACGGGATCGCTGCCAGAGCCTGCACGAACCGATGCGCTGGTAAGATTGCGCCCGGCGTTCGATGCCCTCGCGCCAAAAGGGCTGCCGCTCGCCGACCTCTGCCTGTTCATCGAACCTGCGCCGGGCGACCCGCTGGTGCTGTATCGGCGCTATCCGGTGTCTTAGAGCGGTTCTCCGGCCTCAAGACACCTTTGCTTCACGATCAAGGCCGCGTTTAGAAACGGGCCTCGGAAGCGGGTTATCCGTTCCCAAGCTCTCCAACCACACCACAACGTCCGCATGATCGACAACCAAGCCAGCATCGGCGTGAGCAATCGCCTCCAGCGTCAGCCGATAGCGCAGTTCTTGCTCATTGATCCAAGCGGCAAGCGCCTTTTCAACGATCCTATCCGGCGACTGCTCGCGCGCTGCCGCCATTGTTTGGAGCTTTCCCGCCATCGCTACTGGAATATCGGCGGTTAAGACTCGCATCTCCGCTTGAGCCATCTCACTCTCCTCCGTAGGCTGCTTCCCGCCTCTATTATAAGCCACCGTGCCCCGGTTTCCTACCGCCGCGCTGCGAAGAACTGGCGCAACATCGCTGCGGCCTCCTGCTCCCGAAACCCGCCGTAAACTTCCGGGCGGTGTAGGCAGGTTGGCTGGTCGAACAAGCGCGCGCCGTGCTCCACCGCGCCGCCTTTCGGGTCGTAAGCCGCAAAATAGACCCGGCGCAGGCGGAAATGGCTGATCGCGCCTGCACACATCGGGCAAGGCTCCAGCGTTACGTAAAGATCACAACCGACAAGGCGGGGCGACCCCAGCGCTTCCGCCGCCGCGCGCAAGGCCAGGAGTTCGGCGTGGGCGGAGGCGTCGGCCCATTCTTCGGTGCGGTTGCCCGCTGCGGCCAGAATCTGCCCCTCCGGCCCCACCACGACCGCGCCAACGGGCACTTCACCGCGCACTGCCGCCGCCTCAGCTTCAGCGAAGGCCCGGTTCCAATAGTCGGACGAAGGCACGCTTTACTGAGCCGTCCAGCCGCCATCCATTGGCAGGGTAACGCCCGTCATCTGGTCGGCAGCAGGCGAGCAGAGGAACACGGCGAGCGCGCCCAGGTGCGCGGTTTCCACAAAAGCCATCGACGGCTGCTTTTCCCCCAGCAGCTTCTTGCGCGCGTCATCGACCGAAATGCCTTCCGCCGCCGCGCGCGCATCAATCTGCTTTTGCACCAACGGTGTTGCGACCCAGCCGGGGGCGATAGCGTTGCAAGTGATGCCGGTGCCTGCGTTCTCCAGCGCCACCACTTTCGTTAGCCCAACGATGCCGTGTTTGGCTGCGACATAGGCGATCTTATGGGTCGAGGCAACCAGACCATGCACGGACGCGGTGTTAATGATCCGGCCCCACCCAGCGGCCTGCATTGCCGGAAGGGCAAGGCGCGTGGCGTGGAAGGCGCTGGAAAGATTGACCGCAATCACCGCATCCCACTTATCGACCGGGAAATCTTGCGTCGGCGCGGTATGCTGAATGCCCGCGTTGTTTATAAGAATATCGACCCGGCCAAACGTAGCGGCTGCCGTGCTCATCATATCCTCAATATCGGCAACGCGGGACAGATCGGCCCCGTGATACTCGACCTGCACCTTATAAGTGGTTGCGATGTGCGCGCGCAGGGCGGCGATTTCATCGGCTGGGCCGAAGCCGTTGAGCATGATATTCGCCCCGGCTTCCGCCAGTTTCAGGGCCATGCCCTGACCGATGCCGCTGGTGGACCCCGTTACCAGGGCGGTCTTTCCCGTCAACATGCGTACCACACTCCCTTATCAAGCAGTTGTCGCAGCATAGCGTTCGGCTTAATCTTGTGCCATGACGAAGACATCTTCCCGGCCCCTCATCGGCCTGACCCTCGATTCCGAACCTGCGGGGGGCTGGTCCAAGCAGCCCTGGTACGCCATTCGGCAAAATTATTGCGACGCGATTGCCGCCGCAGGCGGCCTGCCCGTCTGCCTGCCGCATGAGCCGGCGTTGGCGCTGGCCTATCTGGAGCATATCCAAGGCGTTGTCGTAACCGGCGGGGCGTTCGATGTGGACCCCAGCCTGTTCGGCGCAACCGTGAAGCACGCGAGCGTCACCACGAAGGACAGGCGCACGGCCTTCGAGTTAGCCCTCATGCGCGGCCTGCTGGAAAAAGATTTGCCGATTTTGGGCATCTGCGGTGGTCAGCAACTGCTGGCGGTCGCCCTCGGCGGATCGCTGGTTCAGCATATCCCCGACGAAATCCCCTCGGATATTCCCCACGAACAACCCAACCCGCGCACCGAAGCCGGGCACGAGGTGATCGTCGCCGCCAATACCCTCCTGCATCGGATTGTTGGGCAAGAGCGGATTGCGGTGAACAGCGCCCATCATCAAGCCGTAAAAGCCGTGCCCGCGTCTATTCTGGTGAACGCCCGCGCGCCCGATGGGGTGATCGAGGGAATTGAAGACCCGGCCCGGCGCTTCTGCCTTGGCGTACAATGGCACCCGGAATATCATATTTCGCCCGCAGACCGCGCTATCTTCGATGCTTTCATTACGGCAGCCGCAGCATGAGCGACGATCACAAGACGCCCGCCCCAAAGAAGCCGGCCCCGAAGACGCCAAACGAGGCGACTTTTCCCGAAGACGGCGAACGCATCGCCAAACGCATCGCCCGCGCCGGAATTTGTTCGCGCCGGGATGCGGAACGGATGATCGAGGAACGCCGCGTTGCCGTGAACGGCACGCTGCTCGATAGCCCCGCCTGCGTGGTAACAGCGCGCGACCGCATCACGGTCGATGGCGTGGCTCTGCCGGAAAAAGAGCCAACGCGGCTGTGGCGCTACCATAAGCCCGCAGGGCTGGTCACAACGCACCGCGACCCCGAAGGCCGCCCGACACTGTTCGAGAAACTGCCCGAAGATATGCCGCGCGTTATTTCCGTCGGGCGGCTCGATCTTACCTCCGAAGGTTTGCTGCTGCTCACCAACGATGGGGAACTTGCGCGGCGGTTGGAGTTGCCCAGCACAGGCTGGATTAGGCGCTACCGCGTACGCGTGAACGGCGATGTTGACGAGGCTGCCTTGGCCGGGCTGGCGAACGGGGTAACCGTGGAAGGCGTGCGGTATGGCCCCATTGATGCCGTGTTGGAAAAGCGCCAGGGGCTTGCGAACGCTTGGCTGACCGTTAGCATCACCGAGGGCAAGAACCGCGAAATTCGCCGCGTCATGTCCTACCTCGGCTACCGGGTGAACCGGTTGATCCGCATTGCCTACGGCCCGTTCCAACTGGGTTATCTTCCCGAAAGCGCGGTGGAAGAAATTCCCACTCGCAGCCTACGCGAGCAGTTGGGCCGGAATGAGACCGCGCCGCGTGTGCTGCAACCCCTCAGCCCAAGCCCCGCGATGCCAAGCCCCGCAATGATCGTGCGGAAACGCGCAGAACGGCGTGCCGAAGACGCTCCATTCCAAGAGCGTGCTGGGGATGCCCATACTCGAGACGACCGCCCCCGAGACGACCGTACTGGCGGCATGAACTGGGAAGAAAAGAAGAAGGCGATGGCCAAAGCCGCCGCCGCACGCGGATCGGCGGCACGTTCGGGCGCTAAAACCGGGGGGAAGCCCAGCGCAGGCAAGCCCGCCGGGCGTTCCACCCCCGGCGGCGGCAAACCAGGGCCGCGCCGCACACCCGGTCGAGATCGTTAAGGAGACCGCGCTATGCGGATCATCGGCGGCCAGTGGCGCGGGCGGAGAGTGCTCGCGCCGACCGGCACAGACGTGCGCCCCACTGCCGACCGCACGCGGGAGGCTTTGTTCAATATCCTAACCCACGCGGGCTTTGGCCAAGCGCCACTGGCGGGATCGGTCTGGCTCGATATTTTCTGCGGCACGGGGGCGGTGGGGCTTGAAGCCCTGTCCCGAGGCGCAGAAACCTGCCTGTTCGTGGACCGAGACGTAAGCCTTGCGCGCGCCAACTTCGCCGCGCTCGGCGCCAGCCCTCCCGTCGTGCAGGGCGATGCCGCCAAGCTCGGCCCGCGCTCTCTTGCGCGCGCGGCGGACTTCGCCTATCTGGACCCGCCCTATGGCCGCGACCTGCTCACTCCTGCCTTGGAGGCGTTACGGGCCGGAGATTGGCTCGCGCCGACTGCGTTGGTGGTCCTGGAAAGCGCCGCCACCGAAACCATTCCCCTGCCAATGCCCTTCAAGCTGCACGATAGCCGCGTTTATGGGGCCGCAAAACTGTGGTTTGCTAGGCTATCATCCTAAAGGTTTTTCAGAATGCACACCCTGCCTACCGACAAAGCTGCACTTGACTATCCCGTTCAACAGCAACTCGAAGCCTATAACGCCCGCGATATTGAGGCTTTCATGGACTGCTGGGCGGCAGAGTGCCAATGCTTCCTGTTCCCGTCCCAACTCATCGCTCAAGGCACGGCAGAAATCCGCGCGCGCTATGTGGCCCGTTTTGAGGAGCCGAACCTGCACGCCAAAATTCTGGCCCGCATGATCGTCGGGAACCTCGTTATCGACCACGAGCATATCAGCCGCACGTTCCCGGATGGCCCCGGTGAGATCGACGTGATTGCGATGTATGAAATCGACGGCGGCAAAATCGCTAACGCTTGGTTCAAAATGGGGGAACCCCGGCTGTATAATCGCTGATCCTGCATAATAATACCTCCTGAACTCAGAAATCAGGCCGCCCCTGATTGCGTGCATCCGCTTCCGAAATGCCGTGAAACTCCAGAAAGGCTAACACCGTGGCTGAAATATGCTTGCCCCCCCGGCCACGCACTTCCGCCAGCGCCCAACGCAGTTGATCGGCGACCGATAGAACCACTACCTCGCCTGCTTCAGTTCGCGCTACAACGCGGATACTGCGCCCGTGCGGTGATAAAACATACCTAATGGCGTAGCGTAGCTTTTGTGGAGGCGGGGGTGGAGGCGGTAAAATCCGATCCTCGGGGGGAATTTGGATATCAAAACTTTTTTCGATGCCCTCCCAAGAAACCCCCTGATTACGCAGTATTGCAAAGCCTCGCTTAATGCGCTGATAACGTCGTTCTGGATATAGGCGATCCTCTTCCTCAAGATCCCAATACAAATCCGAGGCATCCTCCCAGCGAACCATCCCTCCGGGGGTCCACATGAGAGGGGCGCGCGTTTTGAGTTGAGCCATATCGATATGATCCGGGTCAACCGCTTCGCTGAAGATTTCTTCGTCGGTCAAGCCAAGTTCCCGCAAAGCTGAGACGGAGGCATCAACTACAGGAAGTTCACCGCGCGCTCTAACCTCTCGGATAGTGCGGCGAATTAGGTTGGCGCTTAGGGCATTCTGCTCATCCATTGAAGGGCCTCTTCAATCCCAAAAAAAACGCGGCCCGTTGCGGGGCCGCGTTTTTGGTTTCCCGCGAGGCGGAAAAGCCTACTTTACCGTATCGGTGTAGTACTTAACCGCTGCGGTGTTCTTAGCGTCCTTGCAGCCCAGCGAGTAGGCTTGAACGCGGGCATCGCCGCGCGTCTTGGTTTCAGCCGACAGGATCGCGCCGACCGTAAGGTCTGCGGCAGCGGCAGCAGCGATAAGGCCGACCTTGTTTTCCTGAGCTTGCGACAGCGTACCGTTGCAGACCCCGGCGACTTGCGCGCCTTCGTGGATCTTCTTGAATTCAGCCGACTGAGCGAAGGCACCCGAGGCAACGGTTGCCAGCAAAGCGGTAGCAGCAGCAATTTTGATCATGGCGCGCATTGAAACACCTACTTTTGTTATGGGCTAAGAAGACTATAAAAACCGAGGCACGGCTTTATGCCCTCTAACCGGACTAATTCCATAACCCTTTAATACCCCGAACGGTTCCCAGCGTAAAGCGGCAAACGTGTCATAACAGGCAATTGCGCTTACCGCTGTTGCCGCTATGCTGCACTGCCCGTCGCCATTCGATGCACTTGGTGCGTCAAACGCACCCGAGGTCGTAGGATGAAGCCGCTCAATCCCCTCTTTTCCAGCCTTGGGACGACGATTTTCGAGGTCATGTCCGGCCTTGCCCGCCAGCATCAGGCAATCAACTTAGGCCAAGGCTTCCCCGATGGTAACGGCAGCCCGGAGATTGTTGCGAAAGCGCAAGAAGCCTTAGCCGATAAGCCTAACCAATATCCGCCGATGCTGGGGCTGCCCGAACTTCGCCAGGCCGTCGCCGCTCACGGCGCGCGGTTTTTCGGAATCGAGGCCGATTGGCAAACCCAGGTAATCGTAACCTCCGGGGCAACCGAGGCTCTGGCCGCCACGCTGCTCGGCCTAATTGCGCCCGGCGATGAAATCGTGATGTTCGAGCCGATGTACGATTCGTACCTGCCCATCGTGCGCCTTGCGGGCGGCGTGCCGAAGCTCGTGCGCCTCACGCCGCCGCATTGGGCCGTGCCGGAAGCCGAACTCCGCGCCGCTTTTGGACCAAAAACCAAGCTGATTCTGTTCAACTCCCCCCACAATCCAGTCGGGAAGGTTTTTTCCGCCGCCGAACTCGCGCTGATTGCCGATCTCTGCCGCGCCCACGATGCGCTTGCTGTCTGCGATGAGGTTTATGAGCATCTGGTGTTCGATGGCGCTACCCACCGCTCCATCATGGCGGAACCCGGCATGGCGGAACGGTCGGTTCGCATCGGCTCGGCGGGTAAAACCTTTTCGCTGACGGGGTGGAAGGTGGGATACGTTACCGCAGCGCCTGCGTTGATGCCGATTATTGCGAAAGTGCATCAATTTCTAACCTTCACCACACCGCCCAACTTGCAAGCCGCCGTGGCCTGGGGGCTGGGGCAGGATGCGCGCTTCTTTACCAGCCTCGGGGCGGACATGCAGCGCAAGCGCGACCTGCTGGCGGCAGGGCTAACCCGCCTCGGCTGTGCCGTGCAACCGTCGGCAGGCACTTATTTTCTCACCGTAGACATACGAAGCCTAGGTTATTTCGGAAGCGATACGGAATTTTGCCAGCGCTTGACCGTCGAGGCCGGGGTCGCGGCAATCCCTATGGGCGCTTTCTACGATGGCGGACTCGAAACGCCCTACGTGCGCTTCTGCTTTTGTAAGGATGATAGCACGCTGATTAGTGCGCTGGAGCGGCTGGAACCCTACTTGGAAAAGGTCAAGGGCGCGTGGTGATAACCCTCAATCTCGCCGATGCCTTTGGTGCGTGGGAGCGCGGCGATGCCCCAACGGCGCGCTCCATCGTTCGCATGGTGTTGCGCGATACCCCGAAGCTCGCGGGCGCGCATTATTTGCAAGGGTTGCTATATTTAGGCGAAGGCCAGCCGAGCAAAGCCGTGCAAGCGTTGAAGAATGCCGCGCTGTATGGGCCGGATTCGCCCGCCCTGCGCCTTGCGATGGGCCGGGCCTATGCCTTGGGAGGCGCGGGCGCGCAAGCCGAAGACCAGTTTCGGCAAACCCTTGCCCTCGCCCCTGGCCTGCCCGCCGCGTTGTGGTCCTTATCCGATCTGCTGATGAAAGAGGGGCGCGGGGCCGAGGCCGAACCGCTGCTGCTAGCGCTGGTCGAAGTAAGGCCAGAGGATGACCTAGCCTGGGAGCGCTTGGGCGTGCTGCGCCGCGCGCGCGGCGACAGCTTAAGCGCGCTGGCAGCTTTCACGGAAGCGGCAACGCGCCTGCCCGATCATCCGCGCACAATCGGCAATCTCGCGGCAGGCTTGATCGAGGCCGGACGGGCAGAAGAAGCGCTGGCGCGACTGGCCCCCGCCCTCGCCGCCCACCCGGAAGATGCTGGGTTGATCCGCAACCAAGCCCTCGCCCTCGCACGAACGGGGCAGGCCATCGCCGCCTTGCCGTTCTACGAAGGCTTGCTGGCCCAAGCAGCGGCCCCCGATCTTAGCCGCGACTATGCCCAGGCCCTCATCCTCGCCGGTCGCCCGAGCGAGGCTGTGGCGGTGCTGACGGCAGTGACCGACGCTGCGCCGGAGGATCTGAAGAGCTGGTTTCTGTTAGCCGAAGCCGCGCGCGCGGCGGGGGAACCAGACCGTGCCGCACGCGCCTATGGGCAGTGCCTTGCGCTCGATCCCGCCGATACTCTCGGCGCAAGCCCGGCCTTGGCGCTGCTAGGCGGGGAGGATGGACCGAGCCAGCTTCCAACCCCTTATCTCAAGAGTTTGTTCAACGATTATGCCGCTCGTTTCGATCTCGAACTAACCGAGAAGCTCCAGTATCGCGGCCCGCAGGTGTTGCGGGCGCTGCTGGACCAGCACAGCACGCGGCGCGGTTTGCGCGTTCTCGATGTTGGCTGCGGCACGGGCCTGTCTGGGGAGCCGTTTTGCGATCTGGCGGCTAGCCTCATCGGGATTGACCTGTCCCCGGCGATGCTGGCCCAGGCCGAGGCGTGTGGCCTCTACACACACCTGATTGAGGGCGAAGCCGTCGCTGCTCTGGCCGACCTGCCTGCTGGCAGCATTGATCTTATCGTGGCGGCCGATGTGCTGGTCTATCTCGGTGACCTGAGCGATTTCCATCGGCAGGCCGCGCGCGTTCTTGCCCCCGGCGGGTTGCTGCTCGCGAGTATCGAAGCTCATTCCGATTCAGAAACGAGCTATAATCTGCATGAAGGTTTGCGCTACCACCACGGGGCGGCAGCCTTGCAGCGCGTGCTTGCGGCAGCAGCCTATAGGATATTAGCCCTCGCCCCTGTGACCACGCGCCTTAACCGAGGGCAGCCCGTAGCGGGCCTCGCCTACCTCGCCGAACGCGGCAATGCGCCGGGGTGACGATTATTGCGGCAGAGGTTCAACACGCATCAGCAGTCCCGCAGCGCTAGCCTCCGGCCTCGATTCGGCTTAGGATCATTCTCAGATGACAAACGAGGGCTTTATGGACCGCTTTGCTGAGTGGATCAGCCAACACGCTATTACCGAAGTCGAATGCCTGGTGCCCGATATGTCGGGTATCCCCCGGGGTAAGATCCTCCCGGCGCAAAAATTCCTGACCAGTTTTGGGGATCGCGGGCTTCGGATTCCTGAAGCGATTTTCGTGCAAACGATCAGCGGCGACTATCCGCCCGACGAAACCGTGACCAACCCCGCCAACTCGGACGTGTTCCTGCGGCCAGACCCGGATACAATCCGCCTCGTGCCGTGGTATTCGGAGCCGACGGCACAGGTCATCACCGACTGCGTTTATGCCGATGGCCGCGTGGTCGATATTTCCCCGCGCGAAGTGTTGCGGCGGGTATTGCGGCTCTACGACGCTAAAGGCTGGACCCCCGTAGTCGCCCCGGAGTTGGAATTCTATCTGGTGAAGCCGAACACCGACCCGGACTATCCGCTAGAACCACCCATCGGGCGTTCGGGAAGGCCGGAGACGGCGCGGCAAGCCTATGGCATCGACGCGGTGAACGAGTTCGATCCGCTGTTTGAAGATATTTACGACTACTGCGAAAAGCAAGAAATCGACATCGACACGCTAACCCACGAAGCCGGTGCGGCGCAGATGGAGATTAACTTCAACCACGGCCCCGCTTTATCGCTGGCCGATCAAGTATTCCTGTTCAAGCGAACCGTGCGCCAAACCGGGCTGCGGCATAATCTGTATGCGACCTTCATGGCGAAGCCGATGCAAAACGAGCCGGGAAGCTCGATGCATATTCACCAGAGCCTGCTGGATAGCACTACGGGCGAAAACCTGTTTGCGCTGGCGAATGGCGACAACTCGCCCTTGTTTCTCTCGCATATCGCGGGTTTGCAGAAATATCTGCCTGCCCTGCTGCCGCTGATGGCCCCCAACGTCAACTCCTACCGCCGTTTGCAGCGCTTCTCCGACGCGCCGATCAATGTGCAGTGGGGGCACGATAACCGCACCACCGGCCTGCGCGTGCCGGTTTCGAGCCAAGAAGCGCGGCGCGTGGAGAACCGCGTGGCCGGGGCCGATACCAACCCCTATCTCGCTATCGCCGCCTCGCTCGCCGCAGGCTATCTCGGCATGATAGAAGAGTTGGAGCCGAGCGACCCGGTGGACGGGAGCGCCTATGACATGGCCCATACCCTCCCCCGCCATTTATTCGATGCGATGCAGAAGCTCAACCGCTCTCGCCCACTGCGGCAGGTTTTGGGCGAACGCTTCGTTGCCGCCCTGATGGCGGTGAAGCAGCATGAGTATGACGCTTATCAGCGCGTCATCTCCTCCTGGGAACGGGAATTTTTGCTGCTGAACGTGTAAGGCTACGTTGACTTCAAGAGCGTCTGCCGTAAGGTTAATCTCGATACTGCAAAAGGCCGAAGAGCCGGATATTTCAAGGAGATGACAGGGATGCACACGGTTAAACTTTGGGCAAGCACCACCGCCTTGTGTCTTGGTCTCGTGGGGGCCGCTTTCGCCCCGGCGGCTCTGGCGCAGAAGAAGGTTGTCAACGTCTATAACTGGTCGGATTACATTGATCCGAAAGTACTGGAAGCCTTCACGAAGGAAACCGGCGTGAAGGTCAACTACGACGTTTACGATAGCCAGGAAGTTCTGGAAGCGAAGCTGACTGCTGGTAGGTCCGGTTATGATGTTGTCGGCCCGACAGCCCAACCGTTCCTCGCCCGTCAGGTTGCGGCGGGCCTGTATCAGCCGCTCGACAAGAGCAAGCTGAAGAACCTTGGCAACCTCGATCCCGAAATTTTGAAGGCGATGGAAAAGGCCGACCCGAACAATGCCCACGCTATTCCCTGGATGTGGGGCACCAACGGCATCGGCTACAACGTCGGCAAAGTGAAAACCATTGCCGCCGACGCGCCCGTGTACAGTATGAAAATGATCTTGGACCCGGACACTGTGGCGAAGTTCAAAGCCTGCGGCGTGATGGTACTGGATGCGCCAACCGATGTGTTCCCCACCGTGCTGCAATACTTAGGTCTGCCGCCCGACAGTAAATCGCTTGCCGATCTCGATAAGGCGACCGATGCGCTGCTGAAAGTGCGCCCGTTCATCCGCAAGTTCCACTCGTCGGAATATATCAACGGTCTCGCGAACGGCGATATTTGCGTCGCCTTTGGTTATTCGGGCGATATTATTCAGGCTTCTACCCGTGCGGCGGAATCTAAGCGCGGCGTGACGGTGAACTACTCGATTCCATCCGAAGGCGCGCAGCTTTGGGTCGATACGCTCGCAATTCCCAAAAGCGCCCCCAACCCCGATCTTGCTCACGCTATTCTCGATCATCTCATGAAACCGAGCGTTGTTGCCGCAAGTTCGGACCTGACGGGCTATGCCAACGGCAATAAGGCTTCGACGACGCTGGTATCGGATGCCGTCCGCACGAACCCCGGCATCTACCCGCCGGCAGAAGTGCGCGCGCGCCTGTTCACCATCACCCCTGCGGATAAAGAGTTTGAGCGCGCCCGCACCCGTGCCTGGACGCGCGTGAAAACGGGCCGTTAGTCGCCCCCCTTCGATAAGAAAGACTCCCAAGGGCGCGCTGGTTTCGGTAAGAGACTGTTTGGAAATTCGGCGGTTGAGAGGCTGCGAGGGATTTTTGGGGCCTGATAGGAACCGAGCGCAGCAGATATCGAGACTATCTGCAAGATCGGTGACGCAGCAGGGCGCAAAAAGACCCGCAGGATCGACCCGACCGACATTTTCAAACAGGCTCTAAGAGACTAGTGCGCCCTTTCCCTTGAAAAGACCCCGCCGTGTTGGAGGCTTTGCCCGGTATGCCTAACCCTTCCTCCGCCACCGCCTCCCCCCGCTCGCTCGGCGGGGTATCGGGCCAGCGCGTGCAGCCTTGGCGCGATCCATCGGCCAAGCCGATGATCCAGATTCAGGAGGTTCGCAAAACCTTCGGCGATTTCGTTGCGGTTGATGGGGTGAGCGTCGATATTTTTCCCGGTGAGTTATTCGCGCTGCTCGGCGGCTCCGGCTGCGGCAAGACGACGCTGCTGCGGATGCTGGCGGGGTTCGAGACGCCCACAGAAGGCCGCATTCTGATCGACGGGCAAGATATGGCCACTGTGCCGCCCTACGCGCGCCCAGTGAATATGATGTTCCAGTCCTACGCGCTGTTTCCGCACATGAGCGTGGAGCAGAATGTAGGGTTTGGGCTGCGGATGGATGGGGTATCGAAGGCCGAGATTGCGACGCGCGTGGCAGAACAGCTCGATTTGGTGCAAATGGGCAGCTTCGCCAAACGCCGGCCCCACCAGCTTTCCGGCGGGCAGCGTCAGCGCGTGGCCCTCGCTCGCAGTCTCATTAAGCGCCCGAAAGTGCTGCTCCTCGATGAGCCTTTGGGCGCGCTCGATAAAAAACTACGCGAGCAAACCCAGCTTGAGTTGCTCAATATCCAAAGCAAGGTTGGCATTACCTTCGTTATCGTTACCCACGATCAAGAAGAAGCGATGACCCTGGCAGATCGTATTTCGGTGATGGACAGGGGCCGCATTCAGCAGTTGGGCACACCCGCCGAAATTTACGAGTTTCCCCAGAACCGCTTCGTCGCCAACTTCATCGGCTCGGTGAACCTGTTCGAGGCGACGCTGGCGGTGGATGAGCCGGATCGGGCCGAGTTAGAATGCCCGGATTTTGGCGGGCGCATTCACGTCGGCCACGGCATCACGGGCACTGTGGGTATGGCGTTTTCAGTAGCGGTGCGCCCGGAGAAAATCCGCATGAGCCGCAAGCCGCTGGCCGATTTGCCGAACCAGATGCAAGGCATCATTAAACAGATCGTCTATTTGGGCGATATTTCCATCTATTTCATTGCCGTTGGCGGCGGCAAACAGGTGCGCGTGACGCAACCAAACCTCGACCGCTGGGCCGAAGGCGAGTTTACTTGGGAAGACCGCGTGCATATCGGCTGGGCTGCCGATGGCGGCGTGGTTCTGGCGCAATAATGACACCGCCGGGCTTCTTGCGGCGTTTCATGGGCCGCTCCACGGTTATCGCCATTCCTTACGGCTGGCTGGGGTTATTCTTTCTGGTGCCGTTCTTGATTGTGCTGACTATTAGCCTTTCAACGCCGGATACCAGCCTCACGCCGCCCTTCACCCCGCTCCTCGAATGGGTGGACGGTAAAGCGCTGCAACTCGTGCTGAACCTTGGGAACTATATGTTTCTGCTCAGCGACGATCTTTATGTTGTAGCCTACCTTAACTCGCTGAAAACTGCCGCTATCAGCACTTTTTTCTGTCTGCTCATCGGTTATCCGATGGCGTATGCGATGGCCAGGGCCGATAAGGGCATTCGCCCGATTTTGCTGATGATGGTGATTCTGCCGTTCTGGACCAGCTTTCTCATTCGTATTTATGCCTGGATGGGTATTCTCAACAATAACGGTTTATTGAACAATCTGCTGCTATGGTTGGGGGTAATTTCTGAGCCGCTTCCGCTGATGAACACTCCCACGGCGGTCTATATTGGCCTTGTTTACACGTACTTACCGTTCATGATTCTGCCGCTCTACTCGACTCTGGAGAAAATGGACCTGTCCTTGCTCGAAGCCGCTGCCGATTTGGGGTGCCGCCCCTTGCGGGCCTTCTGGCTGATCACGCTGCCGCTGTCGTTGCCGGGGATCATTGCAGGCTCGATGCTGGTCTTCATTCCGGTGGTTGGGGAGTTTGTGGTGCCGGAGCTATTAGGTGGGCCGGAAACTTTGATGATTGGCAATGTGCTGTGGGCGGAATTCTTTAGTAACCGCGATTGGCCGCTGGCCTCGGCGGTGGCGGTCGCGATGCTGTTGCTGCTGGTCGCCCCGATCATGCTGCTGCAACGTAGCCAAGGCGGCAGCCCGCACGCTCGCGGAGGGCACTGAGATGAACCGCCGTCCCGTCGCGCTTTTCGTCTTCCTCGGCTTAGGCTACGCTTTTCTGTATGGCCCCATTCTGTCGGTGATTTTCTACTCGTTTAACGAAAATCGCCTCGTCACGGTCTGGTCTGGCTTTTCGACCAAATGGTATGGCGAGTTGTTCCGTAACGAGCGGATGATCGAGGCCGCCATCACGTCGCTGAAGATCGCCGCGATGAGTGCCACCGGGGCCGTTGTCCTGGGCACGCTCGCGGGCTATTGCCTCGCGCGGATGCCGAGTTTCTGGGGCCGTACGCTGTTTGCGGGCTTGGTTTCGGCCCCACTGGTGATGCCGGAAGTGGTTACAGGCCTCGCCTCTTTGCTGCTGTTCGTGGGGCTGGAGCAGATGATCGGCTGGCCTGATGGGCGCGGCGTCGATACCATCACGATTGCTCATATGACCTTCACTCTGTCCTTCGTCGCCGTGATCGTGCAGGCGCGACTGAAGGATATGGATCAATCGGTTGAAGAGGCGGCGATGGATTTGGGGGCACGGCCCTGGCAGGTATTCTACCTCATTACCTTGCCGCTGATCCTGCCCGCGCTCGTGTCGGGCTGGCTGCTGGCCTTCACGATTAGCCTCGATGATCTCGTCATCACCAGTTTCGTCTCCGGGCCGGGTTCAACCACGCTGCCGATGATGATTTTCTCGAAAGTCCGCCTTGGCGTAAGCCCGGAAATCAATGCGCTCGCCACGCTCATTGTGGGGATCGTGACGACAGGTATTCTTATTTCCGGCATCCTCCTGCTCCGGCAGAACCGAGAGAAAGAACGCTCGGCACGAGAGGCGGCGGGGGGATGATGCGCCCTTGGTTTAGCACAGCGGTGGGGCTGGTTTTTGCGCTCGCACTGCCCGTCTTGGGGGCCGATCCGGGGCCGATGCAGGGGCCATTGGACGTAGTGGCGCGGCGGGCCTTGGTTGCAAAATCTGCGGGCCTTTACGCCTGCGCCGCGATTCCAGAGACTGTGCGCGAAGCAGACGGCGTTGATTTCTTCACCGATGCCAGCCAAAGCATTGTGGATGTGGACGCTCAAAACCGCCACCGCGCTGCCGTGAAGCCCGTTGAAGATTATGCGCGCGGTGTGCAGGCAATCGCGCTTTCCTACCTGAAGTTCGCCCCCGCCGACCCTAGCATTGCCGATTGCGCGCTGGACTGGCTAAACGCTTGGGCGAAAGATGAGGGGCTGATGGATGATCCATCCACCCTTGCCGCAGACCGTCAGCAAGAAGCCGTCATTGCGGGCCTCGCCCAAGCCGCGCTGATCGTGCTGACCGAACCGCGCCTGTCGCCCGCAAAAGTGCGGTTCGTGCAAGAGTGGTTTCAGAAACTCGGCACGGTGACGAAAGACCGCTGGAGCCAGCCAGACGCCCCAAAAATCGGCGAGGAGTCGCGCGCCTGGGCCTTCACCGCAACCTTGCTTGCGGGGATTGTCGCACAAGATCGCGGCCTTACCACCTGGGCCACGGTGGGCCTGAAGCAGTTCCTAACCCGGATCGACGCGCAAGGCTTCATTCGGGGGCTGGAGCCGCGCGAACGCCGCCTGCGCCACGCCCATATGATTGCGCTGAGTGCGCTGGTTCTTGCGGCAGAAACCCTTAGCCGCAATGGGCACGATCTTTATGCTGCCGAGGGGGGGGCTGTGCGCCGCTTGGCCGATCTGGTGACACGCGGCTATCAAGACGGCACGCCGTTCGTGCAAAAAGCGCGCGGCATCGCGCAATCCTGGCCGCCGAAGTTTCAGCCCTATATGGCCGCATGGATGGAGCCATATTATGCGCGCTTCCGCGATCCGCGCTTGGTACCGTTTCTTGTCGTGAATCGGCATGTCTCCTGGATTCAGATGGGCGGGGATCTCACCACCCTTTACGGCATCAAACCGCTGCCCCAGTAAGGACCAATAATGAGCGACTTCCCAACGCCCGCCGCCGCCGGGTTCCACATGCCCGCCGAATGGGCCGCGCACGAACGCTGCTTCATGGCTTTCCCCTGCCGCACCGAACTTTGGGGCGCGGGCTTGGCCGACGCACGCGCCGCTTATGCCGCCGTCGCCCATGCTGTTGGCGAGTTCGAGCCTGTCGTGATGCTGGTTCGCCCGGAAGATAAAGCCGCAGCCGCAAAACTGCTCTCCCGCGACGTAGAACTCTGGGACATGCCGTTGAACGATAGTTGGGCGCGCGACTTCTGCCCAACTTTCGTAGCTGATGGCACAGGCGCGGTCGCGGGCATCTCTTGGCAGTTCAACTGCTGGGGGGAGAATTTCCCCGATTATGCCGACGACGCCAAAGTGGCGGGCCGCGTGCTGGAGCGCCTCGGCGCGCGCCGCTTCCAAGCCCCCTTCGTGCTGGAAGGCGGCGCTATTCACGTCGATGGTGAAGGCACGGTTCTGACCACCGAAGAATGCTTGTTGCACTCCAACCGCAACCCAACCCTAAGCCGCGACGAGATCGAGGCGAACTTGAAAGCCTGGCTCGGTGTCGAAACTGTGCTGTGGCTCGGGCGCGGCTATGAGGGCGATGACACCAACGGCCATATCGACGAAATCGCCTGCTTCGCGGCCCCCGGCGTGGTGCTGGCAACCGAGTGCCGTGATAAGGACGATGCGAACTTCACCGTGTTCGGAGAAAACTTCCGCCGACTGACAGAGATGCGCGACGCCCAAGGCCGCCGCCTCAGCGTCATGCCGCTGCCGCAACCGCGTCGGCGCGCGTTGAATGGGCTGCGGCTTACGCTTTCCTACACGAATTTCTTTATCGCCAATGGCGGAATTGTCATGTCCGGCTTTGATGATCCTGCCGACGATTATGCGCGGGGCGTGCTGCAAGAAGCCTTCCCCACGCACAAGATTCTGCAACGCCCGGCCCTTCCCATCACGGCGGGCGGCGGCGGCATTCACTGTATAACCCAACAACAGCCGCGCGGAGGGCTTGCCCGATGAGTGAAGACCTGCTGACTGTCGCCGCCGTACAAATGTCTTGCGGTGGCTCCCCCGAAGAGAATATCAGCAAGGCCACCGAAATGGTGAAGCAGGCCGCCAGTATGGGCGCGCGGCTTATTCTGCTGCCCGAGCTGTTTGAAGGCCCCTATTGGTGCAAGGACCAAGACCCGGCTTATTTCGATTGGGCGCGGCCCGTGCTCGATAATCCCGTGCTCATTCACTTCATGGAGTTGGCCCAAGAGTTAGGCGTGGTGCTGCCAATCAGCTTTTTTGAAGAAGCCGGCAAAGCCTATTTCAACTCGCTGCTAATGATTGATGGCGACGGCAGCCCGCAGGGGCTTTACCGCAAGTCTCATATTCCCGATGGGCCGGGCTATCAGGAAAAATTCTACTTCTCCCCCGGCGATACCGGCTTTCAAGTGTGGGAAACCGATGCGGCAGCGGTGGGGGTTGGCATTTGCTGGGACCAATGGTTCCCGGAAGCCGCGCGTGTGATGGCCCTGAAGGGGGCTGAAATTCTGCTCTACCCCACCGCCATTGGCTCGGAGCCGCCCCCCGCCCCGCCGCAGGATAGTGCAGGGCACTGGCGGCGGGTGATGCAGGGCCATGCGGGCGCAAACATCGTTCCCGTCGTGGCGTCCAACCGCGTCGGGCGGGAAGTGGGCGCAAGCAGCGAAATCACGTTCTACGGCACCTCCTTCATCGCCGATGAAACCGGGGCGATTGTGGCGGAGATGGACCGCGAGGCTGAAGGCGTGATTACCGCCACCTTCGATCTCGACGCAATCCGCCGCCGCCGCCAAGGCTGGGGCCTGTTCCGCGACCGCCGCCCGGAACTCTATCAGGCAATCCTCGGCTACGATGGGGACGAAGGCTGAACAAGGCAGGCTTGCAAAAGCCCCCGTCCTGCCGCTAAAGTCGCTGCCCAAAGCAGATCCCGAGCAGACGGTTACGCCTGCGACGACGCATTTGCTGAAAAAATAAAAGATTAGAGCGATTGGAGTGAGCCTTGGCGAACGAAAAATCGCTCTAAAGCAAAATAGAGGATCCCCCATGACCGATGTTGGAGGCGTCGCCGCCGATCAACTCCGCTCCTACATCGAGCGGATTGAACGGCTTGAAGAAGAAAAAGCGGGTATCGCCGCCGATATTAAAGACGTTTTTGCAGAAGCCAAAGGCAATGGCTTCGATATAAAAACCATGCGCCAGATTATTCGGTTGCGGAAATTGGAAGAAATTGATCGCCAAGAGCAAGAAACGCTGCTGGATTTGTATAAGCGCGCGTTGGGAATGCTCGAAACCGGCGGTTTGGACGAGGAGTAGACGGTAGCCGCCGCTAAAAAGAGAGGGCGTCTGCCCGCATTTGGTGTTACAGTCGTTATTATTTTTCTGTTCGGACTAAGGTAAATACGTGCCCCCCGCACTCCGTCGCACGCTTGATTTTCTGGCCCTGCCGGGCGCAGCCCTGCTGGCAGCTTTGTTGTTCCAAGAAGCGGCGGACCCGGAGTGGGGTAATATGTTCGCGGCCCTACCCTGGCTTGTCTGCTTGGCGGGGGGGGCGCTGGCGTGGCGCTTTCGTATTGGCAATATGGTCATGGTCTTCGTCGCGCTTGCGGCGGTTCACGCCGTTTTGGAACAGACTGGACGACACACCTACACTGCCGACACGTTGCGGCTTGGCGCGGCCTGGTACTGGCCGATCATGATAGCGTATTTAGCAGCTATGCCAGAGCGGGGGCTATTCAATCGGCCCGGCTTAGAGCGGGTTGCCTTTACCGTTTTTCCTGCCCTCATCATTCTTGCTATAGCTAAACCTGGGGGAGAAACCTTCTGGCTACTACGCGCGGTTGTGGTCGATACCAATGCTACGCGGTTACACCTACCCGACGCCGCGCTGCTGTTCACGCTGATTGCCGCAGGTTGCCTGCTCTGGCAGTTCCATCGCCGCAGAACGCCGCTCGAAACAGGGCTGCTCGCAGTGCTGCTGCTCGGCGTGATTGGGATTGCCCTGGGCGACAACCGAGTGTACCGGGCTATCTACTTCAGCACAGCAGGCGCGGCCTTGATCGTGGCGTTGATCCAGAATTCCTACCGCGTTGCCTTTCATGATGAGCTAACGGGGCTTCCCGGTCGCCGCGCCCTCAAAAGCCTGCTGAACACGGTGGGCGACCGCTATGTAATCGCCATGCTTGATGTCGATCACTTCAAGAAATTCAACGACACCTACGGCCATGATGTTGGCGACCAAGTATTGTGCCGGGTAGGCCGGGTTATTGCCAACGTCACGGGCGGCGGTCAATATTTTCGGTATGGGGGGGAGGAGTTCACGGTGATTTTCCCCAACCGTAGCCTGCGCGAAGCCTTGCCGCATTTGGATGCCGTCTGCTCGGCGATGGCGGCAACCCCCTTCACCGTCCGCAGCAAAGACCGACCCGAGGTGAGGCCGGATGGGACGATGCCCTCTGCTGACCCTAGCAAGGGTGCAGGAACCCAGGTAACGATCACTATTTCCATCGGTGCCGCTGAAAAATCGCCCCAGTATGACGATTGGGAAGCCGTGATGAAAGCCGCCGATCAAGCGCTGTATAAGGCCAAGCAAGCCGGGCGTAACCGCGTGATGGCAGATGGGTAAACGTCGCACTTTCAAGCGCTAGTCTTTTCTGATGACCGCACGCCTGGGGAGTGTTCTCGGCGGCATCTTTATGGCATCCTTTTTACCGGGCCGCTTCCTTTGGAAGCTCTAAGAGCCTCCCGCTGCGGTTTTTCCAGAAACCTTCTGAGTGGGTAATCCTTAAGGGACGGAGTGCGTAGTATGGCGGATACGAGCTTGGACGGGCCTGAGCGGCCCAATTTTTCACCGGGCCGCAATATTGCTCTCAAAATGCCCCCGCGCGATTTTTTGCAGGCGGTGGCTTTTTACCGCGATATTTTAGGGTTCGAGCAACTCTCGGTTGATGAAACCAGCGTCACCTTTAAGTTTGGCTCCATGCGCCTGTGGATCGACCGGGTGCCGAGCCTCAGCCAAGCGGAAACTTGGCTGGAAGTCCGCACGTCCGATGCCGATGCTGCTAGCGACTGGTTGGAAGCCCAGGGGATCGACCGCTGCGATGCTATCGAGCCGCTGCCGGAAGAATTTCCCGGCTATTGGATTGCCGCCCCCGGCGGAATCGTTCATCTCATCCACGAACGCAAACCCGATAAAGAGGCTTAACTCGGTCCGCCTTCGGGTTTTTGGGCCGCTGCGGCGGCGAAGGGAGAGGGGCCAACATCGAGAATGACGCGGTTGCGCCCCCCCCGTTTTGCCGCATAGAGCGCGTCGTCGGCACGCTTCAGCAGCTGTTCCAGCGTATCGGGCACAAAGCCGCTATCGACCCGCAAATCCGCCACTCCAATACTGACCGTAACCGCGACATCGCGGCCATCGGGCAGATGAAACGGCGTTTCGGCAATTAGATCGCGAATAAGATCGAGTGCCTTCAGCGCCCCCTCAATTTCCGTTTCCGGCAACAGAATAGCGAATTCCTCCCCGCCCAACCGGCCAATCAAATCTTCCCGCCGTAATCGGGCGCGAACCCGCCGCACCAACTCTTGCAGCACCGCATCGCCGCCGGCGTGGCCAAACTGATCGTTCACCCGTTTGAAGTGATCGAGATCCAGCATCGCCAGCGCCAGAGGCCGCCGGTGCCGCAAAGCCCGCCCAATCTCGACCCCAGCCCGATCTAGGCAATAGCGACGATTGGCGATGCCGGTCAGCACATCATTATTGGCGAGGTCGCGCAGTTGCGCTTCGCGTTGAAGCATCGCGGTAATCGTGGCCTCGCGGCGCAATACCTGCCGCAACCCAACCCCACCGCCACCGAGCAGCAGTAGGCTCAAAACCAGCCCGCCCCCCAGCAGCGGCCCGCTCACTGCCCGCGCCATCACCTCAATCCGCTCATCGGAGACCAACACCAGCACGACCAGCGGATACGCGCTAAGACGGCGGTAGGCACCCAGGCGCGCCACACCATCGAGGAAATGCAGCACTTTATGCGTCCCCGTGTTCGGGCGCGCGGGATCAAGGAAGGACATATCTTGCAGGGGTATTTCAAACACGGTCAGCGGCCCATTGGTTTCGCTCACGTCGGCGCTACTCGCATGGGCGCGCACCCAACCATCAAGGCCAATCAGGGCGACCAGCCCATCGGGCGGCAAAGCGACGGTTTTTAAGAACTGCGTGAAATAGCTATGCTCGACCGACAGCACGAGCACACCCTGAAAAACCCCAGCCTGATCAACGATCTTCCGAGTGAACTGCACCGATAGCACATTCGAGACCCGCCCGATGACGATTCGGCTGATATACAGGCCATCGTCCGATGCTGTGAGATGATAGCGAAAATGCAGCCGATCCCGCAGATCGACCGGCCCTACGCTCGGCGGCCCGCTGCTATAGGCCAAAAACCCCGCCGCATTAATCACCGACACCTGAAAAGCGGGGAAAATCGCCTGTGGTACGTCGCCATCATTGAGAAAAGGGTCAAAGTTAGCGGGATCGCGGATATAGGCGCGTCGCAGCGCAAGGCTGCTCCGGTCAATATCGGTGAGGGCCGGCAAAAGATACTGTTCCGTTATACCCGCCAGCGTGGTTACGAACGCTTCCGTTGCCCGCAAATTGGAGGCGCTGTTGGCGCGCAAAGCCAAATCTATAGAACCCCACACAGCAGCCAACAAGACGAGGCAGGCTGCCGTATACAGCAGTATCAGCGGATATAGCCTAGCCCGAGGCACCATCGCATCCCTACCCTTCTCCCCTCCGGCACCAAAAAACTGCCTAAGGGGTGCGATCCGAAATGTTTCTACCGTTTGATACTATCGAATCAAGATTAATGCTCTCTTAGGAACGCGGTGCCCTTAGCAGTATTATAAGCCCCCAAAGCAAGGCAAGTCCCGCCAGCCACCAGCCTTGCCATAGCCCGAAACTCACTAACAGCGGCACACTTGCCCCCGCAAAAGCCGACGTTGCGGTGGCGCGATCAAGGGGAGGGCACTGAAAGAGCGGACGAATTAGCCCTACGAGGAGCAAGGGTAAAAAGAGTGCGCCCGCAAACCCGAGTTCGAGCCAAAGCTGAAGCGCGCCGTTATGGGGATGCAGGGGCAGCAGCGGCACAGTGTCGCGCCCCAAGCTTGTCCGCACGCACTCTGGAACCGCCGCTTCGGGCGCAACGGCACCCAACCGCCGCGCCGCATCCAACCCCCAGCCGGTCCAGGGGCGTTGATCAATCAGCCCATCGGCATAGGTCCAGATACGCAGACGGTGCGCGGCAGACGGCTTTCCCGCCCATAAAGCGCAGTCTTCCGCCGGGGTTAACGCAAGGGGGAGCACCCCCGGCAGTAGCACCGCTAAGCTCATCAGGCCACCCAGCAGAAGCGGCCCGAAGCGCCAGACCCCGATAAGCGCGGCGATGAGCGCAATCGGCAGAATGAGCTTCGCCGCGAGATTGGCCGATAGAAGCGCAAGCAGAATGGCGGGAAAAACCAGCACACCCCGCTGCCACAGCGGGAAGCGTGCGGCCAGCAGCAAGGGAGTGACCACGAGTGCGGCCAACACGGCACTGCGGCCATAAGTGACAGCATCGACCGGCTGCCCGCGCAACCAGCCAGTTAGCGCGCCGCCCGTTCCAAGATCTATCACCGCGAGCGCCGCCCCCGCCGCAAGACCGAGGCAAGCCGCCCGCCCGCGCCTCATGGCCGTTTCACGCGGTAGGGCCAGCAGAATTGCGGCCAGGGCCAAGGCTTCGGCCAGTTCGAGCGCCAACCGCGCCGCGCGCCCCACCGCCGGCCCCGGCCATTCTGCCCACGGGCTTAACAGTAGGGCGAGCAGCGGCAACAGCAAGACGAGCGCGCCGACCTGCACTCTCCGCCATGCCCCCAGGTGTAACAACGCCTTCCCGGCCCAGGCTTCCGCAACCGCAATCAGCAGCAACAGCCCAAGAACAATCGGCAGCGCCTGGGGAAACAGCAGACCGAGGGCCGCGAGCGTTGCTAGCCCGGCTTGCTTTCCAGGCTCAGACAGCAAGACCCTCACGCCACCAGGGCCTTTTCGACGATCTCGGTCACGTCTTTGGACAAGCCGGGCCGTTTGCGGATCCGGTCAAGCGCGCCGCGCATCAGCGCCTGTCGGGCGGGATCGAACTTCTTCCACGGCCCCAGCGGGGCGACCAGACGGGCGGCGAGCTTGCCGTTGAAACTGTCGGTCGCCATGACCTGATCGGCGAGAAAAGCGTAGCCGGATCCATCTGCCGCATGGAACAGCGCCCGGTTGCCCGCCGTGAACGCCCCCACCAGCGCCCGCACTTTATTCGGGTTCTTCGCGTCATAATCGGGATGCGCCAGCAGGGCCTGCACTTGCGCTAGCGTATCGGTTCGGCGGGAGAGTGCCTGCACGGTAAACCATTTATCCAGAACCAGCGCATCCTCGGCAAAATCGGCCCGGAAGGCTTCCAGAATCGCCAAGCGGTCGGGCAAATCGCTGTCGGCAACCGTGGTGAGCGCCGCCAGACGATCGGTCATATTCCCTGGTGCGCGTGCTTGCCCTGCCGCCACGGCTAAGGCCGTGGCATCGCCGCCCGCACTGAGTAGGTCGAGCGCGATGTTCCGCAGCGCCCGCCGCCCGGCGGCTTCCGCCGTTGGCTGATAGGGGCCAGTATCGGCGAAACGGTTGGCAGTTTGGCGTAATTCGGCAGCAAAGCGTTCGCCGATTGCGGCCCGCAGCCCATTCCGGGCGGCGTGCAAGCGGTCTGGGAACACGAGGCTCACGAGTTCCGCCAGATAGGCTTCCCCCGGCAACGCGAGGCACAAAGCGGAAAAGGCCGGATCGGTTGTCGGATCGGTTGCCTCGGCGCTGAAAGGCGCGAGCGTGGCCGCGACCAGTGCCGCCACCGTTTCCGGCAGATCGGAGCGCGGGGTTTGGTTTGCCGGGTCGGCTTCGGCCAGCAGATGCCGCACCAGCACGGTTTGCCCGGCCTCCCAACGCGCGAACGGGTCGGGATCATGGGCTGCCAGCGTTGCCAACTCCGCGTCGGTCCAGTCGCGCTCCAGCTTCACCGGAGCGGAGAAACCACGCAGGAGCGCGGGGATTGGCGCCTCCGCCACGTCGATAAAACTGAAACTCTGCCGCACTTCGGTGAGATGCAGCACGCGCGTACCCGCTTGCGCCTCGGCCTCTCCCACGCGCTGAGTGGGGAGCGCTTCGCCCGTAGCCGTCAGCAGCCCCATCGCGACCGGGATAAGGAACGGTGCCTTCACTGGCTGCCCCGGCGTGGGTGGGCAGGCTTGGGTCAGGGTAAGCGTGTAGGTTTTCATTACGGAATCATAATGATCTGACACCCGCACTACCGGCGTGCCCGCTTGGGCGTACCAGCGCTCGAACTGAGTAAGATCAACGCCATTGGCGTCCGCCATCGCCGCGCGGAAATCGTCGCAGGTGACGGCTTGGCCATCGTGGCGTGCAAAATACAGGTCCATCCCGCGCCGGAAGCCCTCGGCCCCCAGCAGAATATGGTACATCCGCACCACTTCCGCGCCCTTATTGTAGACCGTCGCGGTATAGAAGTTATTGATTTCAAAATACGAATCGGGTCGGACGGGGTGAGCCGTCGGCCCCGCATCTTCGGGGAATTGGCTGGCGCGCAAACCGCGCACCTGGGTAATCCGTTGCACGGCTGCCGAACCCATATCCGCCGAAAACTGCTGATCGCGGAACACCGTCAGCCCCTCTTTCAAGGAAAGCTGAAACCAGTCGCGGCAGGTAACGCGGTTGCCGGTCCAATTATGGAAATACTCATGGGCAATAACGGCTTCGATGCCCTGATAGTCTAAATCGGTCGCGGTGTGCGCGTTGGCAAGCACATATTTAGTGTTGAAAACATTCAGCCCCTTATTCTCCATCGCCCCCATATTAAAGTCGCTCACGGCGACAATCATATAGATGTCGAGATCATATTCGAGGCCGTAAACCTGCTCGTCCCACGCCATCGCGTGCTTCAGAGAGGCTAGCGCGTGCCCGGTTTTGGTGGCATCGGCCTCGCGCGTCCAGATTTCGAGATCGACGACGCGGCCACTGCGGGTGGTGACGCTATCGGCGCTTTTCACTAGATTTCCGGCGACCACGGCAAACAGATAGGCGGGTTTGGGGAATGGGTCGTGCCACACGGCGAAATGCTGCCCCCCCTCAATCGTTCCGCAGTCGATACGATTTCCGTTCGCGAGGAGTACAGGATAAGCCACCGCATCGGCAATCAAGCGCACGGTATAGACCGACAGTAGGTCGGGCCGATCCAACCAATAGGTGATCTTACGGAACCCCTCCGCCTCGCACTGAGTGCAGAGCATATCGCCGGAGGCATACAGCCCTTCCAACTCCAAATTCGCGCTGGGATCGAGGCTGACGACACTCACCAACTCCCCGCTTTCGGGCGGGTTCAGCAGGTCCAGCCCTTCCGGCGTTAGGCGATAATCTTGGCCTTCGATCAGGGCAACGCCATTGAGGTGCAGGCTTTCCAGAGTGAGCGCGCGCCCATGCAGGGCCAAAACTTCCCCTGACCGATACACTGCCGCATCGCGCTCTAGCTGAATCCGGGCTTCCACGCGGGTTTTTTGGCGGTCAAGCCACAGGGTTAGGGCAACAGTCGGCAAGCGATACAGCGGCGGGCGATAGTCCGCCAGCCGGATTGGGGTGGGTGGGGGCGCAGATGAATCGGGCACAATCAAATCCTTTAGAGCAAATCCCGAGCAAATGAGTTCGTTTGCGACGACGCATTTGTGTTAAAACATAGCCTAGAGCAAAGAAACTCTCGGTAAGACCATTCCAGAGCCGGGGCCAACCTGCAATCGGCGCGATGATGGCGGGGCTTTTTTTCCCTCGCGTTCGGCAGGGCAGCGGCGGTACTCTCTATTCCATGCAATTCCCGAAACCTGATCGCAGCGCTGCCCTTACCGCCACGCGCGAGGCCGCCGAAACTTTAGCACTCCAAGCCCTTGCCTGGATTGCTGCGGAACCAGAACGATTATCGGGCCTGATGGCAACCACCGGTCTCTGGCCGGACGAAGTGCGCGCCCGCGCCACAGAGCCAGCGTTTCTGGGCGGGGTGCTGGATTTTTTGTTGGGCGACGAGGCGCAACTTCTGGCTTTTTGCACCAAAACGGGTGTTACACCGGAAACGCCCGCACGTCTCAGGGCCGCGTTGCCCGGCGGGACTGCCGACAGTCCCTAATCATTCACTCACGAGCGCAGTATTCATATGCCCATGCAGTTTATGCGGGGGTGCGGCGCGGGGGTGCGGCTTGTGCCGTTGCCGCCAAAACCGCAGGGTGCTTGCCTAATTACGGCTCTTTAAGGAACCTTCTGAATGCGCCGCATCTCTGTTGCCTTAACCCTCGCGCTTAGCCTTAGCACCCCCCTAGCGGTTGCGGCTGATCCCATCCGTATTGGTGAGATCAACAGCTACACGGCACTCGCCGCTTTCACTCAGCCCTATAAAAAGGGTATCGAGCTTGCGTTGGAGGAAATCAACCGCGCGGGCGGGGTTCTGGGACGGCCCTTGGAGGTGGTGTTTCGGGATGACGGCTTTAAGCCCGCCGATGCCGCCCGTCACGCAGAAGAGTTGGTGACGGCGGAAAAGGTCGATCTGCTGGCCGGAACCTTCTCTTCCAGCACGGGGCTTGCCGTGGCCGATTATGCCAATCGGCAGAAAATTCTGTTCGTGGCGTCCGAACCTTTGTCGGACGCGCTGGTGTGGGACAAAGGTTCGCGCTACGTGTTCCGCCTGCGCGCCTCCACCGCCATGCAGGCCGAAATGCTGGCGGCGGAAGCAGCTACGCTGCCTGCAACCCGCTGGGCCACGGTTGCCCCGAACTATGAATATGGCACGGCGTTCGTTGCGGCCTTCAAACAAGCCTTATCCGCCAAGCGCCCAGACATAACTTGGGTAGGCGAACAGTGGCCCGCACAAGGCAAACTCGATGCCGGAGCCACGGTTGAAGGCCTCGAAGCCGCCAAGCCACAAGCCATCTTCAATGCAACCTTCGGGGCGGATTTGGCGCGGTTCGTGAAAGAAGGCAATAGCCGCGATTTGTTTAAGGGCCGGGCCGTGGTGAGCGCGCTCACCGGCGAGCCGGAATACCTCGATCCGTTGAAAGACGAAACCCCGGAAGGCTGGATCGTCACCGGCTATCCGTGGTCGCAACTCGATACGGAAACGCATCGAATTTTTCGCACCGCCTACGAAGGCAAGTTCAAGGAAAACCCGCGCTTAGGCTCGGTCGTTGGCTATACCACCATCTACACGATTGCCGCCGCGCTGAAGAAAGCCGGATCGACCGATACGGAAAAGCTGATCGCGGCCTACCGTGGCCTGACGTTTGATAGCCCCTTCGGCCCGGCCAAATTCCGCGCGGGCGACCATCAATCCACACTGGGCGCCTTCGTTGGCAAAACCGCGCAGAAGGACGGGCGCGGTGTTATGGTAGAATGGCGCTATATTGATGGGGCCAGCGTGCTTCCTAGTGAAGACGAAGGCCGCCGCCGCCGCCCTGCCGAGGCCAGAAACTAAACTCTCAATGACCGATACTCTGCAAACCTTGCTGTTTGTTCTGCTGAACGGGTTTGTCAGCGGCGGGGTTTTGTTTCTCATCGCTTCGGGGCTGACTCTGATTTTCGGGGTCAGCCGCGTGGTGAACTTTGCCCACGGCAGCCTTGCCATGCTGGGGGCGTTTCTAACCTACACCCTGCTTGCTTACCTGCCTTATCCGCTGGCTATTTTGGCGGCTGTCCTCATCGTTGCCCTCTTGGGGGCCGGGATTGAGCGCAGCCTGATCCGCCCGCTCTACCGCGCGCCGGAGTTGCTGCAACTGCTGGCAACCTTCGCGCTGGTGTTGATTATCCAAGACGCCGCGCTGGCGATTTGGGGGCCGGAAGATTTGCTGGGGCCGCGCTGGCCCAGCCTGTCAGGCTCGGTAACACTGCTGGAGCGGCGCTACCCGGTTTATAATCTCTTTTTAATTGTCGCTGCCGCCGGGGTGGCTATAGGGCTGCACTGGCTGATGGGGCGCACGCGCTTCGGCATTCTCATTCGCGCCGCAACCCTCGATGCTCCAATGCTGGGGGCGTTAGGCGTGCGGGAAGATCGGCTTCGCACGGCGGTTTTCGCCCTCGGGGCCGGGCTTGCGGGCCTTGGTGGGGCCTTACTATTGCCGCGCGATGCCGCTCACTTGGGCCTCGATCTTACCTTGGTCGTCGATGCCTTCGTCGTCGTGGTCGTCGGCGGGCTTGGCAGTGTCGGCGGGGCGTTTCGGGCGGCCTTGCTGATTGGTCTCGTGCAGTCGGCGGCGCTAGTGATCTGGCCGAAATCGAGCTTGGTGCTGCCCTTCCTGATCATGGCGCTCACGCTGTGGCTGCGCCCGCAAGGTTTGGGCGGCAAACCCCCGCCGCCACCGGGGCCGCCGCCGCTGGCCGAGCGCGCGCCGCCGCTGAAGCCTTGGTCGATCCGGCAGAAGCAGGTACTGGCCCTTACCGGGATCGCGCTTGCAACCGCGCCGCTGTGGCTCCACCTTCTCCCCGGCTCTCCCCGTGCCTATGGGCTACTGCTGCTGACCGAGTTTCTCTGTCTTGGGCTGTTCGCCCTGTCGCTCCACTGGTTGATCGGCGTCGGTGGGTTGGTGACGTTCGGGCAAGCGGCGTTCTTCGGGCTTGGCGCGTATGCTTTAGCGCTGGTGGTGCCTTCTGCGCGGGCGGGAGTGCCGGAAGAAGTGGCGCTGGCGTTGGGATTGCTGAATGCAGTGCTGATCGGCGGTTTGGGCGGGCTTGGCGTCGGCGCGCTGTCTTTGCGGCTGTCGGGCGTGTCGCTGGCAATGGTCAGCCTCGCGGTCGCGCAAGGGCTGTGGTCGCTGGCGATCCAAGCGCAGGGGCTTACCGGCGGGGACGATGGGCTGCTCGGCCTCAGCCCGAAGGGGTTTTTTGCCGATAGAGCCGCCTTCTTCCTGCTCGTCCTCGTTCTGTCCGTGAGTGTCGCAACCCTCATTCGTCGTCTCAGCTTTGCGCCGACGGGGGCTTTTCTGCGGGCCTTGCGCGATCATCCGGGGCGGGCTGCCGCCTCGGGACTCTCGCTGACGGGCATCAAACTGCGCGCTTTTGCGCTCTCCGGCGCGATTGCCGGGCTGGCCGGGGGGCTGACGGTGCTGACGCGCGGCAGTGCCTTTCCGCAACTGGCAAGCCTCGGTCAGTCGGTCGATGGGCTAGTGATGCTGGTTTTAGGCGGGCAGTTTTCGGTCATTGGGGCTTTTGGCGGCGCGGCGGTTTTCCACGCGCTGCACAGCGAGTTGATCCGATCCACGCCCTATTGGCGCGCGATTTTGGGGCTGGCACTGTTGGCGCTGATTTTCGCCCGGCTGGGTTTCCGCGCGGGGAGGCCCGCATGGTTTGGGCGCTAGAGGCAGAGCGGATGACCGCCTCCTATGGCGACCGGATTATCCTGCACCCGCTCACCTTGCGCCTCGCCGCGTACGAACGGGTGGCGGTGATTGGGCCGAACGGGGCAGGGAAATCCACCCTTTTTGCGCGGCTGTGTGGGCAAGTGCCGATTGCAGGGGGGGACTTGCAGTATTTCGGTGAAACCGTGCCCGATCTTTCCCCTAATTTACTGGCACGGCTTGGCGTGGGTCGCAGTTTTCAGGTGCCCGCGCTGTTCGATTCGATGCGCGTGCGCGAAGCCGTGACGGTCGCCGCCCGCGCGGCCCGCCGGGGGGCTGATCCCGAGGCGCTGCTGGCGCAGGTCGCGCTCGCTGACCGTGCCGAAGTTCCCGCACAGGTGCTTGACCACGGCGACCGCAAACGCCTCGATCTCGCTCTGGCCTTGGCCGTGTCCCCGCGCCTGCTGCTGCTGGACGAGCCGACGGCAGGCATGGCGACAGCAGAGCGCGCGGCGCTCTATCGGTTGATCTCGCGCCTTGCGGCAGGCGGGATTGCGGTGCTGTTTACCGAACATGATATGGAGGCGGTGTTCGCCCATGCCGACCGTATCGCCGTACTCCACCAAGGCCGCCTGATCGCTCAAGGGACCCCCGAGGCCATCCGCGCCAACCGGGAGGTGCAGGCCGCCTATCTGGGAGTAACCGATGCTAACCGTTGACGGCCTCACGCTCGGCTACGGCGGCCAGCCGGTATTGACAGATGTTTCCTTCACGCTGGCCGAAGGCGAGGCACTGGCCCTGCTGGGGCGCAACGGCGCGGGTAAATCGACGCTGATGAAAGCCCTCATCGGGCTTATTCCGCTTGCAACCGGGCGCATTCTGTGGCGCGGAGATGATATTTCGCGCTGGCCACCGTTTCGGCGGGCGCGGGCAGGTATCGGCTATGTGCCGGAGGAGCGACGCATTTTCGCCGATCTAACGGTCGCGGAAAACCTTGCCACCGGCCTCCGCACTCCCGACCCGGAATCGCCGCTACCGCCGTGGGATATTGCCGGCATTCTCTCGCTCTTCCCCGCGCTCGCAGCCTTGCTAAACCAGCGCGGCGGGGCGATTAGTGGCGGGGAAGCCCAAATGCTCGCAATAGCCCGCTGCCTGCTGGGGCAACCCCGGCTGCTGTTGCTGGACGAACCCGCCGAGGGCCTCGCCCCGATGATCGTGCACGATATGATCGAGGCGATCAACCTGATGCGCGCGGCAGGGCTAACGCTGCTGCTGTCGGAACAAATGCTCCCCGTCGCCCGCGCTTGCGCCCCGCGCGCGCTGATATTGGGCGGCGGCAAGGTTCAGGCGGCGGGGGCGACCGGGGGGCTTCTGGCCGATAAAGCCTTAACGGAAACTTGGCTGGGGGTCTGACGATCACCCCTGCCGCCACGGTAGCCCTTCCAGCTTCCACCCGGCCAAGGTGCCGCGATGACGGGCGGGGTCGAGCGGGCCTTCAAACCCCCCGGCGATGTTATAGCAGGGGCCGTAACCCGCTTCGGTGAGGGCTTTCGCTGCCGCGAGGCTTCGCACGCCGGAACGGCACAGCAAATAAACCGGCTGGCCGAGCTTGAGGCCCTGTTCCTGCGCTTCTGCAATAAAGGCCGGGTTCTGCCGCCCCTCCGGCCATGTTTGCCACGCCACCGTGAGCACGAGCTTACCAATCGACGCCACATCCGGCAGGCCCACATAGGCCCATTCGGCGGGGGTTCGCACGTCGATTAACACGGCGGTGGGATCGTCTTTCAAGGCGGTCCAGGTTTCGGTGGGCGAAACGTCCCCCGCGTACTCATTCATAGCTTAGTTCCTTTTGCCAGTGTGCGGTGATCGAAACCGATCACCGCAGCCCTCACGCGGCGGGCGGGTTCTTCCAGAACCCTTGCCTCCCGCGCCATAAGGCGCGCGGCGCAGTCGCGCCGTACAAGTCTTGATGAATTATTCTCATCAAGACTTGGCGTTAAGCGTGAACGGCAGCGGCGCTAAGGCCGCGCGCAATATCGTCTTGAAGATCCTTGACGCTTTCGAGACCGACCGAGAGGCGCACCAGCCCTTCGGTAATGCCCATCGCACCGCGATCTTCTTCCGGCATCGCCCGGTGGGTCGTGGTCATCGGGTGGGTGATGAGGGAGCGCGCATCGCCGAGATTATTGGAAATATCGACGATCTGAAGCGCATCCATGAAAGCCCAGGCCGCTTTACGCCCGCCCTTGAGTTCGATGGCCAGCAAGGTTCCCCCACGCGTCATCTGGCGTTTGCCAAGCTCAACCTGCGGGTGGCTGTGGTGATGGGGGTAGAGCACCTGCGCCACGGCCTTATCGCCGTAGAGTTGATCGGCCAGAACGGTGGCGGTATCGCACGCGCGCTCGACCCGCAACGACAGGGTTTCCAACCCCTTCACCAATAACCAAGCATTGAACGGGCTGAGGGCGGGGCCGGTGTGGCGTAGGAACGGCTGAAGCTGATCGGTGCAGAAGGCGGCCGAGCCGAGCACCGCACCGCCCAAACAGCGCCCCTGCCCGTCGAGATGTTTCGTCGCGGAATAGGTCACGATATCCGCACCAAATTCGAGCGGCTTTTGCAGCAGCGGCGTAGCGAAGACATTATCAATAACCACAATCGCGCCAACGCTATGGGCAAGGTCCGATACGGCTTTTATGTCGATCAACGACAAGGTGGGGTTCGCCGGGGTTTCCATGAAGAAAACCTTCGTGTTCGGCTGAACCGCCGCTTCCCAGGCGCTCAAATCGCCGCCGTCCACCAGTGTCGCCGTCACGCCCCATTTTGGCAGCAGTTGCGTGAGGATGACATGGCAGGAGCCGAACAGAGCACGCCCCGCGACAATATGATCGCCCGCCTTCACGCTCGCCGCCAAAGCCGCAAACACCGCCGCCATGCCGCTGGCAGTGCCGTGACAGGCTTCCGCGCCCTCCAGCAAGCGCAAGCGTTGCTCGAAGCCTTCCAGCGTGGGATTGCGGTAGCGGGAATAGACGTAGCCGGGGTCTTCCCCCGTAAAACGCGCTTCGGCCTGGGCGGCGCTTTCGTACACGAAGCCCGAGGTCATAAAAATCGCCTCGGAAGTCTCGCCAAAGCTCGAGCGCGTTATGGCCCCGCGCACCAGCAACGTGTCTAAATGATCCGGGGAATTTGAAAACTCAACCATCACGCCCGCTCCCACCGATGTTCGGCCTAAAAATAGGATCGACCGGCAGGTGTTCGCGGGGGATAAGCCCGAGCGCACGACCTTTTAGCGGGTTGTTTAACGTGGCCGCAAGCCGGTCGGCTCAAATCACCACAGATTTCGTTTTAGAAGCGGTTTTGAAGGCCGTCAACCTCTATCCGCGTGCTGCCCAGAAACTTGGCCAGAAACTTGGCCAGAAACTTGGCAGGGTTAGAAACCCGGTAGGGCTACCACCGTAGTACCGTGATTGATCGGCCCTGCGCCATGCCCGAAGCCCGGCGCGCCCTTAATGCAGGCTTGCAGATAAGTCCGGCCCCGCTCCACGGCCTTATGAACATCAAGGCCCTGGGCCATCCCGCAGGCAATCGCCGCCGAGAGGGTTGAGCCGATACCAGCCATGTGGCGCGTTTCGAGGCGCGGGGCAGAATATTCGCGAACGCCCCCCTCTTCGGTCGCCAGAAGATCGACCACCGGGTCTTGATCGTCATGACCGCCTTTCAACAGCACGGCTTTCGCCCCCAAGGTCAGCATCATTTGCGCGGCGTGATAGCGTTCTTCGTCGGTATGAATGTTCATCCCTGCCAGCAACTCACCTTCCCGTAAATTGGGAGTGATGATAGTCGTGCGCGGCAGCAGGCGGATTTTAAGGTGGCGCATCCCTTCCTTATCCAGCAGCGAGCGGCCCGTTTTTGTGACGGCAACCGGATCGAGCACCACCGGCGCATCGGGGGCCAACTCTTCCAGCACATCGGCGATGGCATTGATGAGATCGGCGCTATGCAGCATCCCAAGGTGGATCACATCCGCCCCGATATCTTGCAAAGCCAGGCGCATTTGCCGCTGCACGAACGCCGGGGGGATCGGGTGAATATCGACAATGCCCAAGGTATCGCGCGCCGTTACCGCCGTTACCGCCGACATAGCGTATCCGCCAAGCGCGAGAATGGTTTTCACATCCGCCTGAATACCCGTACAGCCACTGCTATCGGAGCCGGCTACCACCAGAACCCGTCCATTGATCTGCATGCCGTGCCTCCTTCGTCCCTAACCCGCCTGAAACATTATTATACTCTATGCCGTTACCAGCGTAGAGGCGACAACCGCAATCAACGCATCCACCGTTTCCGCCACGACCGCCAGATCCTCGCCCTCCGCCATCACGCGGATCAGCGGCTCGGTGCCCGATTTGCGGATAACCAATCGCCCCGCCCCTTGCAAGCGCCGCTCCGCCGCCGCAATCGCGGCTTGCACCGCATCGACTGCCAGCGGATCAATCCCAGGAGCGTAGCGGATATTCTTTAAGATTTGAGGAAAGGGTTTGAAAACACGGGTTAGCGCGCTCGCGTGCTTTTTCTGCTCGACGAGGCAAGCCAAAACCTGCAACGCCGCAATCAACCCGTCGCCCGTCGTGGCATAATCGGCCAGGATCAAATGGCCCGACTGTTCCCCACCAACATTAAATCCTTCCGCCCGCATTGCCTCCAGCACATAGCGGTCGCCCACTTTCGTACGCCGTAGGCCAAGGCCCTGGGCTTCCAGATGCCGCTCCAGCCCCATGTTCGACATAACGGTCGCCACAATCCCGTCGCCGCGCAACAGGCCCGCCTGCGCCCACGATGTCGCGATGAGCGCCATAATCTGATCGCCGTCGATGACCTGACCCAACTCGTCCACAACGATTAGCCTGTCCGCGTCGCCATCCAAGGCAAGGCCGATGTGCGCGCCGTGCGCCACTGTTTGCGTCGCAAGATGCCCCGCCGCCGTTGCCCCGCAATCGCGGTTGATATTGGTGCCATCTGGGGATACGGCCAGCGGAACAACCTCGGCCCCCAACTCCCGCAGCACGGTTGGCGCAACCCGGTAGGCGGCCCCGTTCGCGCAATCAATGGCAATCTTCAACCCATCCAGCATAAGCCCGCGCGGAAAGCTGGATTTTGCGAACTCTATATAACGCCCCCCCGCGTCTTCCAGGCGTTTGGCGCGGCCAATGCGGCTTGAATCGACCAAAGGCGGCAGCGTATCGGGCGCGTCGATAAGACGCGTGATTTCGGCTTCGGCATTGTCGGAGAGTTTGTAGCCATCGGGGCCGAACAGCTTAATGCCGTTGTCTTCGTAAGGATTGTGGGAAGCCGAGACCATAATCCCCACATCGGCGCGCATCGAACGGGTGAGCATGGCAATCGCCGGGGTCGGCAACGGGCCAACCAACAACACATCCATCCCGCGCGACAACAGGCCCGCCGTCAGCGCCGCTTCGATCATATAGCCCGACAGGCGCGTATCTTTCCCAATCACAGCCGCGTGCCGCCGCACCTGTCCCGATTGGAAATAGGCACCCGCCGCCTGCGCCACCTGAAGGGCCATCGCAGCGGTCATGGGGAGGGTATTGGCTCTGCCTCGAATACCGTCAGTTCCAAACAGGCTGCGCGTCATAAAACCCCGAGATCAATAATTACCGAGCTTCTATAGCAAATCATGCCGACGCCGGACAGAGAAGAGAATCGCACCCCCATGTGGAAAAAAACGGAGTCGGGATTATGCATAATTATGCGTGGGTTGCGAACCACACTGCGCGCGCTTGAGCGGTTTCCGCCACATCGTGAACGCGCACGATCTGCACCCCCGCCGCAAACGCGGTAATGGCGGCAGTAATCGAGCCGCCAAGCCGATCTTGAGGCGGCTCATCTGCCGAAACCGCCGAAATAAAGCGCTTGCGCGACGCACCCAACAGCACCGCGCACCCCAGGCCATGCAGCAACTGAAGATGCCGCAGCAGCGCGAGATTATGAGACGGCGTTTTCCCGAAACCAATGCCGGGATCGACGCAGAGGCGCGCTTTGGGAATCCCCGCCGCTTCCAGCACCGCCACGCGGTTGCCAAGGTAGCGATAAACCTCTGCCACCACGTCGCCATAGCTGGGATCATTCTGCATCGTGCGAGGATCGGGGCCACGCATGTGCATGAGAATAACCGGCGCACCGCTGCGCGCAGCAACCGCAACCGAGGCCGGATCGCCCTCAAGAGCGGTTACATCGTTAATGATGCGCGCCCCTGCTGCCAGCGCCGCCTCCATAACAACGGCATGACGGGTATCTATGGAAAGCAGCAGGCCGCGCTCGGCAAGTTCGCGTATCACCGGCACAACCCGGCGAATTTCCTCTTGTGGATCGACCGGCGGGGCACCGGGGCGCGTGGATTCACCGCCAACATCCAGCAGATCGGCTCCGGCGTGGGCCAGTGCTAACCCGTGAGCAATCGCCGCATCGGGATCAGCGTGCTGGCCGCCGTCAGAAAAACTATCGGGCGTCACGTTCAAGATGCCCATGATCGCCGTATGCTGCTGGCCGAGCGTACCCGGCAAGAACCCTACCCTTTGGGCAAGCAGATTCACCCGCCGCGCCATCGAGGAGGCCGCTGGGGGTGTGTAGTTCGACGGATAGGGGATGATATCTGCCATCGAACGCCAACCCCCGCGCAGCCGAGGCCGCGCGGGGGTGGGGTCGCACAAGATAGGCTCAAAGAGAAATTCGGCCAAAACTAAGCGTTACCTCCCGGTTGGGGTGACGGGTTGATATCGCCGCTGCTCGGTACCGCCGCCCGCCGCCCGCCGCCTGGCACTGCGTTGCCTGTAGGGCCGGAGGAGGTTGGCGTCGGGGCATCATCCGCGCCATCGCGCGCAATCGTCTCGCCCTTCATCAAGGCACGCACTTCGTCGCCAGAGATGGTTTCATATTCCAGCAAGGCTTTGGCGATGCGGTGCAGCGCATCCATATTCTTGTCCAGAATAGCCCGCGCGCGGTTTTCGCCATGATCAATGATTCGGCGGATTTCTTCGTCGATAATCTTTGCGGTCGCATCGGAGACGTTCTTGCGCTGCGTTACCGAATGCCCCAGGAACACTTCCTCTTCATTCTCGCTATAGCGCAAGCGCCCCAGTCTGTCGCTCATGCCCCACTCTGTCACCATGCGTCGGGCCAGCGAGGTTGCGCGGTGGATGTCGTTGGAAGCCCCGGTAGTGACATTCTCCAGACCGAAGATGAGTTCTTCCGCCATGCGCCCACCGAACAGCGACGTGATGAGCGCTTCGAGTTCTAGCTTCGACTGGCTGTACTTATCGCGTTCCGGCAAGAACATGGTCACGCCCAAAGCCCGGCCACGCGGAATAATCGTTACCTTATGCACCGGATCATGGCCCGGCACCTCCACCATAACCAGCGCGTGACCGGCTTCATGGTAGGCGGTGAGTTCCTTTTCCTTATCGGTCATGACTAAGGAGCGGCGTTCGGCCCCCATCATCACCTTATCCTTGGCTTCCTCGAATTCCTTCATGCTGACAACGCGGCGATTGCGGCGGGCGGCCAGCAGGGCGGCTTCGTTCACCAAATTGGCAAGATCGGCCCCGGAGAAACCGGGCGTGCCACGGGCGATGACGCGCGGATCGACATCGGCAGACAGCGGCACTTTCCGCATATGCACTTTCAAAATTTGCTCGCGCCCGTTGATGTCCGGGTTCGCGACCACGACCTGACGGTCGAACCGACCGGGGCGTAGCAAAGCGGGATCAAGCACATCCGGGCGGTTGGTGGCCGCAATCAGGATAACGCCTTCATTGGCCTCGAACCCATCCATTTCGACCAGCAACTGATTAAGCGTCTGTTCGCGCTCATCGTTACCGCCGCCCAGGCCCGCGCCGCGATGACGACCAACCGCATCAATTTCGTCGATGAAGATGATGCAGGGGGCGTTTTTCTTGCCTTGCTCGAACATATCGCGCACGCGGCTCGCGCCAACGCCGACGAACATTTCAACGAAGTCTGACCCCGAAATAGTGAAGAACGGCACATTGGCTTCACCGGCAATCGCGCGGGCCAGCAGCGTTTTACCCGTACCCGGCGGGCCAACAAGCAGCACGCCTTTCGGAATTTTACCGCCTAAGCGCTGAAACTTCTGCGGGTCGCGCAGGAATTCGACGATTTCGTTCAGCTCTTGCTTGGCTTCTTCAATGCCCGCAACGTCATCGAAAGTGACGCGGCCCACTTTTTCGGTCAGCAAGCGGGCGCGCGATTTGCCAAAGCCCATCGCTTTGCCGCCGCCAGACTGCATTTGACGCATGAAGAAAATCCACACGCCGATGAACAGCAGCATCGGGAACCAAGAAATCAGGATGCTCAGAATACCCGTGGGGCCGTCATCAATCGGGGCCGCAATAATACGGACGTTCTGCTTGACGAGGCGATCAACCAAACCGGGATCTTGCGGCGAATAGGTGGTGAAGGTCCGATTATCGGCGTAGCGCCCATTGATATTCGGCCCTTGAATGGTGACTTCCGTCACGCGGCCCTGTTGGACCTCGGACAGGAAATCGGAAAACGCAATCTGAGACTGGCCAGACCGTGTGGACGGGCTTTGGAACAGGTTGAACAGCGCCACCAACAACACGGCGATAATCGCCCAGAGCGCTAGATTTTTCCCGATATTATTCACGAAACTCCACCCTTTCCGCACCCGCCCCAAGGTTGCCCCTCGGAAGCGTCGATCATAATCCGTGACATGCCGCCTATTACCGCTTGGCGTCAACGCCCGCGTTCTCCCCCCGCAACGAGGGGACGGCGCGGCGATGCCACCAACCGGGGAGTCTGCCCTGGTATCTCTGACAAGTGGGGCACCCGTGCAGGACAGTCAAGACACTGAAATGCGGGCATTCCCGCCAAAATCGCCGCAGGGGCCTGCGCTAACACCTGTGCGAGCCGGGTTTGCGGGCGTTTTAGCAGCGAAGAATGGCGTAAACGCGCCGTTTCTGCCACGCCCAAGGCCCGCACCTGCCAGCCTTCGGCAGTGGCACGGGCGCGAAACCGGCCATCCCATCGCGCCGATAGATCGGCGGGCGGAAGCACCAGGGGCGGCGCGATACCGGCGGCTTCTCGCCCGACCCACAGCACGCCCTTGGTCAGCACCCACAGCACACCGCCGAGCGTGAACACGGCTCGCGCCTGCCCGCCCGCCTCCAGCCGCCGGACAAGCGTTTGGAGTCCCTCAAAACGTGGCGGATAAGCAGCGCCCCCGGCCCAGGCGCACAGGCGGGCAAGGCCGCGCAGGCGCACCTCCTCCGGCCCATCGCTGAGGGCTGGGGCGGGAAGCCGGGCGATACCCAAGGGAAGCGGCGTCACCCACGTTACCAACCATTGATCGGCGAGCGCCTCTAAAATAGCGCGGTCGGCACTGAGACGGGTTGCAGTTTCGGCCAACCGTGCCGCCATAAACGGCGCATCAGCCTCCGCCAACACGGCCCGCCAGCGCACCCGGTCATAGGCCAGCGCGTTATTGCTCGGGTCCGCCACTGGGGTCAGTCCCGCGTGTATGCAAAACTCGATCAGCCCGGCTTTGGGCAGCCCCAACAACGGGCGCAACAGCCGCACACTAGAGAGGGTTTGACACGCAGCCATTCCGGCCAACCCGGACACGCCCGAGCCGCGCTGAAGCCGCAGCAACAGCGTCTCCGCTTGATCGTCGCGATGATGCCCCAGAAGCAGATGGAGAATACCAACCTCGGCACAAGCCGCCGTCAACAACCCATAGCGTAGCGCGCGGGCCGCTGCTTGCACGCCGCCGGGGTCCGTAGGGGCCGCGTCAGCCGTGAGACTACGATGAGGAATACTGCGCTCTGTAGCCCATACCGCCACCTGCTGCGCTTCCAAGGCTGCCTCGGGCCGTAAGCGATGATCGACAGTAAGCGCCAAAACGCTGCCCCCGCGCGCCCGCGCCCAACCATCGGCCAGCAGCATCAGCGCCAAACTGTCGGGACCACCCGAAACGGCAACGGCAAGACGTGGCGCGCGCTCGAACGGGGCAAACTCCGCCATCACTGCTGCAAACGCCTGGGGAAGCGGCGCGTCGGCCCCCGTCATCACTCTATCATCGCCGTAAAATCACGCGCCGCAGTTGTTGCGCGCACGCTCTTCCTGCACACGGCGCTTCAAAAACGCCGAGGCCGTTGGGTATTCGGTGTTGAAGCGGTTAAACGAAGCGCAGGCTTCCTTGGGCTTATTCAAGTTGGCTAACGCCATGCCGAGCTTCATGAGATTGTCCGGCGCTTTATTGTTTTTCGGATACTTCTGGTATCCTTGAAAAAATAGACTCGCGGCTTCCTGATAATTACCGCGCACATAATAGGTTTGCGCCAGCCAGTGCTGGGCATTTCCCGCCAACTCATCATTCGGATAGGTCGCGATAAAACCGCGCAAGGATTGTTCGGCTGCGGGGTAATCCTGCTTCTGAATGAGCGCGAACGCCTGCTCGTAGGCTTCCTTCGGGTTTCCCGCTTTCACCGGAGCCGTTACCGGCGGTGTGACTGCCCCTGCTGCTGGACGCGCGCCCGCTTGCGCCTGTTGGCCGGGCGGCGTGAGCGCAACGGGACCGTTCGGGGTCGCAGGAATGTTACCAAGGTCACGGGGAGGCGCACCCGTAGCGACGGTAGGGGCCTGGACGGGGGCTTGAGCGGGGGCCGCACCTGCCGGGGGTGCCGGGATACTCGCCTGACGGGCCTTCTCCAGCTCCGACAGGCGGAAGTCCACATCGCTGGTCTGCCTGTCGGCGCGCTGACGCAGTTGCGTCACCGTCGCCGATAAATCCTCGATCTGGCCCGTGAGTTGCCTGATCTGGGCTTCAAGTTCCGAAATCCGCACCGTTAGTTGCGCCGTAATAGGGATCTCGCCCGCCGGTTGCTGCTGGGCAAAGGCAGGGGCCGCCAGCGCCAGCGCGCCGATAACGGCAAACGGTGCGAGAGACGAGAGAAGCCGCGACGGTCCAACCATGACGAAAGCCCTTTACAATACTCCGAAGCCGGGAACGTATCCCCACTTTCGGGCAAAACGAAGACGGGGCGGCACTTTTAAGCGCCGCCCTATCCCAGATTAGCGCGGTACGGAAACGGCTCGACGGTTCTTCGCCCACACTGCATCACCGCGACCCGTAGTGTACGGGCGCTCTTTACCGTAGGAGATAACCTGCAAGCGGCTGCCATCAACGCCTAAGCTGGCCAGGAACTCGCGCGCCGACTGAGCACGACGGTCGCTCAGGGCAAGGTTATATTCGCGCGTACCGCGCTCGTCGGCATGGCCTTCGATAACGAAGCTCACCAGCGGATAGCGCTGCAAGAACTGGGCTTGCGCGCGCAACGTGTTTTGCGCGTCTGCCGACAGCGTGTATTGATCGAGACCGAAGAACACCCGGTCGGTGCCGCCAGCACTAAAGCTGCGCTGCCAATCGGCCTGGGCTTGCGCCAATTGCGCCGCACGGTTTCCGGCAAGCGAACCCGAGGTAATACCGCTACCGCTACCGCTACCACTCCCTGTGGTGTTACCCGGCGTCTGGCTGGTCCCCGTCGGGCCACCGTCGGTGCTCGGCTGGTCCGAGCAGGCGGCAACAAACAAAACCGCAGCCAACGGCAAAGCAAATTTCAAGATCATGGCAGATCATCCATTGAGAAAAGAAGAAAGAAGGGGCCTAGCCGACAGATCACCCGACATTCCTGAAGCGTGACACACTCTGGAATCGCGCGACACAATGGCGAGATTTAGACACGTTTGTACCCTAGAGGCGTTTTTAGCCACATGTTGCGCTTCTGCACCAGTGCAAAAACCGAATCACGCCTATGCGGAAAGTTTCGCAAAAAGCAAAACGCCGCACTGTTGCCAGTGCGGCGTTGCCATCCAGCCCCAAGGGGCGTTGGATTACTGAACGGCAGGAACCGAAACGCCGCGACGGTTCTGGTCCCAAGCGGCTACATTCGAGCCGAGCACCGACGGACGTTCCTTACCATAAGAAACGGTCGTGAGACGCGAGGCCGGAACGCCGAGGGCGACCAGGTAATCCTTAGCGGCATTGGCGCGACGTTCGCCAAGCGCCAAGTTGTATTCGCGGGTGCCGCGTTCGTCGGCATGGCCTTCGACGGCCAGACGGACGGAAGCGTACTGCTTCAGCCAAGCAGCCTGACGCTCCAGCGTACGACGCGCATCAGCCGACAGGTCGAACTTGTCGTAACCGAAGAACACGCGATCACCGACGTTAACGCGGAAATCTTCGACCGAACCCGCGCGGATACCGGTCGAAGCCGGAGCCGTCGAGGCGGTTGCAGTCGTCGGGGCAACGGCGGAAGCGTTGGTCGGCTTGTCGGATTCGCACGCGGCAAGCAATAGGGCGGCAGCGGCGATGGGAAGGAGAGCGATACGCATTTGGTGACCCCTCAGCTCTGAAGGCTGTAGTTGAGTTATGCGAAGGGAAGCCCCTCGCCTTCTCCAAGATGACCAAGGACGCACAAAAATGCTGCCCTGCACAACGAGGAGAAACGAGGCGGAATATAGGCAGCTAACCCTAGGGAATCAAGGGGTCTAACGGCGGTCTATCGGTCCCCAAGCTGGATCGGAGGCATGTGTTGGCGTCGTAACCTCCCGCAAGTTACGCCCTGTTATATCGACGGACATCAAACGCGATGCCCCCCCCCGGCCCTGGGCATCGGTCGGCGTTTGCCGAAAGAACATCAGAACCCGCCCATTAGGTGCCCAGGTAGGGCCTTCATCTAAATAGGATTGTGCCAAAATCCGCTCGCCCGTACCATCGGGGCGCATGATCCCAATGAGGAACTGCCCCCCTTCGGATTTGGTGAAGGCGATATAGTCGCCCCTGGGGGACCAGACAGGTGTGTTGTAACGGCCACGGCCCGGTGATATTTTTTGCACACCCGAGCCATCGGCGTTCATCACGTACAAAGCGGTAACGCCGCCCCGGTCGGAGTTGAACACAATCTTAGTGCCATCGGGCGATGCCGAGGGCGATGTATCAATGGCCGGGCTATCGGTTAGGCGGGTTGCTCTGCGGGTGCGAAGGTCCATCATATAGATTTCGGAGTTGCCGTTTTCGGCAAAGCTCATCAACACCTTCTGCCCATCGGGCGTGAAGCGCGGCGCGAACGTCATGCCGGAGAAGCTCCCCAGGATTTCCTGCGCGCCCGTATCCAGATTGTATAAATACACACGCGGAATATCGAGACCGGTTTTAGGATCTGGCACGTAGGCCATATAGGTCAACTCGCGCTCCGTGGGCGAAAAACGCGGCGTAATCGCGCGTACCCGCCGATCGGTCAGCGTGCGGTAGCCGAACCCGTCTTGATCCATGATCGCCAACTGCTTGAACGGCTCATTCGCCGGGCCGCTTTCGGCAACGAAAACGATCTGCGTGTCGAAATATCCATCCTCGGAGGTGATGCGCTTATAGATCGCGTCGGCAATCTTATGCGCGACACGGCGCACACCATCGGTTCCGGCGCTGAACACTTGCCCTTCCATCTGCGCTTCGCCGAACACGTCCCACAGGCGAAACTCAACGCGCATCTGATTGCCTTGCAGCGATACTGCCCCGGAAACCAGCGCCTGCGCGTTAAGCAAGCGCCAATCGGTAAAGCGCGGGGCCGTGCCGATTTGATCGGGCGTCTGCACGAAGGCTTTCGGGTCGATCGGCTTGAACAGCCCCGAACGCTCCAAATCGTCGGAAACGATCCGCGCAATATCCGCCCCCAACCGCGCATCACCCGCGAGATTGCTGATAGCGATGGGCATGGGTTGCGGGTTGCCATCGCCCGTCACAATCCTTGGCTCGCTTCTTGTGGCTTGCGCGAAAGCGACCGGAGCTGCCATGAGCAGAGCCGCAATCAAAAAAAGCGAGGAGCGAAGTATTGCTCGGGGAAGCGACGCGCGCGGGGAAGCAGAGGCTTTCTGTCTCATTGGCCCATATCCTTTGGATCGAAACTGACAATAAGGCTGAACTCACGGTCTGATGTCACGGGGAACTTGTTACAATGGGGATTCAGGGGAGTCCGCAAAGCCGCAACTATTGCTGCCTGTTGTTCAGGTGATTGGTTGATCTCACTAAGATTTACAGCATCTGCGCTCACAACCGTGCCGTCAGGCTTAAGACGGAGCCGTACTTCAATCGGTTTAGTTTTCCCTGAATCTGGTGGAAAACTCCAGCACGGCGCAAGCGTGTCTTTAATGGCCGCTTGCTGCTCGGCTGTAAGGGGATTGGCCAAAACGGTTGTAGGTCGCGGCGGCGTTCTCTTCACTAATTCAATGGATTCCGACGCAATTGAGGGTTTCTCAGCACGATCCACCGAGCAGCCAAGCAGCAATGTCGAAAAGCCACTCACTAGGGCGCAAGAAATTACTGCTCCCCTCATAGCGCCATGTCCTTAGGATCAAAAATCACAACGATACTCTCATGCAGCCCCGGCGGAAGCGGCAAACGGCTACACGTCGGATTGTTGGCCGCCCGCAATGCTATATTTGCTGCGGTCTGATGCTGAGGTGAACGCCGTACAATTGAGGGATCCTCTAATTCCGTGCCTCTCACAGTGCTGTTGGGATTCAAGTAAATCCTCACTGCGATCACTAAAGTTTTCGCATTCGGCAACCCCGGATCGAAATTCCAACACGGTTTTAACGCCTGACGCACCCCATCCTCCTCCGCCCGCGATAGTGGACGGTTCGGGTCGCTCGGGCCGACCGAACGGGGCGCAGCAGCGGCTGCCGTTTGCGTTGGGCGCGCGGGAGTGGCGGGAGCCGTGGGTTTTTGCGCCGTTGGCACGGCTTTAGAGATCAAGTCAGCGAAATCAACTGGCTTCTCAGCGGGTTTAACGTCCGGCTTTGGCGGAACTTTCGGCGCGTCTTTCGGGGGTGGCAGGAGCTTCGCCATATCCTCCGCAAAAGTATCCTTCTTGGGTTCGGGCTTGGGTTCGGGCTTCGGCTCCGGCTTAGGCGGCTCGACCTTCTTCACCTCTTCCTTTTTCGGCTCCGGTTTCGGCTCCGGTTTCGGTTCCGGCTTGGGTTCCGGTTTCGGCTCGGGCTTGGGTTCCGGCGGTTTAGGGGGAGGCGGCGGTTTCGGCGGCTCCGGTTTGGGTTCGGGCTTCGGCTCAGGGGGTTTTGGCGGCGGCGGAGGAGGAGGCGGTGTTGGCGCGGGGTCCGGCTTGGGGGCCGGTTGCGGGGTAGGCGTGGGCGCGGGATCGGGTTTCGGCTCTTTTACCGGCGCGGGCGCGGGGTTATTCGGCGCAGCATTGGGCGTGGAAGAAATCGTAATAACCTCAACCTCAATGATCGGCTTCACCTCCAGCGGTGGCGGCGCAACTTGGGGCAGACCGAAGATCACCAGGATCAAGATCAACCCATGCAACGCTGACGCAAGAATAATGGCCCGGTTCATCGCCGCCGCGCCCCTACCCGCCCTGCTTGGGCGTAGGCTTCACCGGCGCGCCGGAGGGGGCCTCGGCAATCAGCGAGACTTTGGCAAAGCCTGCGGAGGCGACGAGACCCATCACTTCCATCACGCGGCCATAGGCAATGCCCTTATCGCCGCGCACATAGATGGGGGTATCGGGTTTATTCGCGGTAATCGCTTGCAGGCGCGGGGCTAACTCTGCCTCCTGCACTTCCATTTCTTGAAGATAGATCTGGCCTTGAGCATTAACGCTGATGGTCAGCGGTTCGATGCGCTCATTGAGGCTCGCCGCCGAGGTTTTGGGCAGATCGACGGGTACGCCAACGGTTAGCAACGGGGCTGCCACCATGAACACGATCAGCAGCACCAACATCACGTCCACCAATGGCGTTACGTTGATTTCGGACATCGGCGTGTGGGTTCGGCGCCCACCGCGCCGACGTGGCCCGCCACCATTCAAAGATGCGCCCATTATTCACCCGCCTCAGCAGCATCCATCTGCCGCGACAGGATAGCCGCAAATTCCGCCGAAAAATTCTCCAGCCGATTGGAGTAGCGCGCCAGATCGCCAGAAATCTTGTTATAGGCCAACACGGCGGGAATGGCCGCAACCAAGCCGATGGCGGTAGCGAACAAGGCTTCGGCAATCCCAGGGGCCACCACGGCCAAGTTCGTATTTTTCGAGGAGGCAATGGCTGAGAAGGAGTTCATGATGCCCCAAACGGTGCCGAACAACCCAACGAACGGGCCGACCGAGCCGACCGAAGCCAGAAACGGCGTCCATTTCTCCAGCCGTTCCATCTCCCGGCCCACGGTAACGCCCATCACCCGCTCGATGCGCTGCTGAAGGTTGCCCGTGATCATCCCCAGCCCCCGCTGCGCCGAGCGCCGCCACTCGCGCATCGCCGCCACAAACACTGCCGACATCGGGTCGATAGGCCGATTGCCGATGCGGTCGAAAAGCTCGTCCAGGCTACCGCCCGACCAAAAAGCCTCTTCAAACTGATCGGCTTGAACCGTCAAACGGCGCAGGCGAACGAGTTTATCGACGATGATCGCCCAGCTCCACACACTCGCAAAAATGAGCGAGAGCATGACGAATTTAACAACCCAGTCGGCCTGCAAAAACAGACCGAGCATCGACAAATCATGGGCGGGCGCAATCGCCGCAACTGCATCGCCTTGCATTCTCTTCCCTTACTCCCCCGTAGAACGGTCCAGATAGAATGGGCCGCAGGCTGTCCGAACTTTGTCCGGCACCCGCTGCGGATTGAACTGCGGGTCCACGCAGACTAATCGCACCAGAATTGTGACCAAATGACGGCTATTTGTGTGCTCCCAACGCAACACTTGCTGTTCAATTTCAAGGCTGGCCCCACCGAACTTGATAACGCGGCTTCGCACTTCCAATGCATCGTCCAACCGAGCAGGAGCGCGATAGTCGATTTCAGCCGAGCGCACAACAAACAGCGTGCCCTCTTCGTCATACAGTTTTTGTGGCACAATTCCCACAGCGCGCAGCATTTCCGTGCGCGCCCGTTCGGCGAAATTCAGATAATTGGCGTGATAGACCACGCCGCCCGCATCGGTATCGGCATAAATCACCCGCAACGGTAGGCGGTGCCAGCCAGAGGCAATTTCGCCAGAGGCCGGGGCAAGGGGCGCGAACGTGACATCGGTCATTCAGCTTCGTCTCCGAGCAGACTGAGGTGCGCTTCCAAATCACGCGGCGGACTGCGCCCCAACAGTTTCCAGCCGTTCGGGGCTAACATGCGCCCGCGCGGGGTGCGCTGGATTAGCCCCAACTGCATCAGATACGGCTCGATCACCTCTTCGATGGTGTCGCGCGATTCCGAGAGAGCGGCGGCCAGCGTTTCCGCCCCCACCGGCCCGCCTTCGTAAGTATCGGCGATACACGCCAGATAGCGCCGATCCATCGCGTCCAGCCCCGTCGGATCAACGTCGAGCCGGGTGAGCGCTGCGTCGGCAGCGATGCGGTCGATGGGGGAAACCCCCGCCACCGAGGCAAAATCACGCACCCGGCGCAGCAAGCGCCCGGCAATGCGCGGGGTGCCGCGCGAGCGTTTGGCGATCTCGAACGCGCCTTCTTCGGTCAGCGGCGTCTCCAGCAGCCGCGCACCGCGCACCACAATCGAGGTTAGCTCCTCCGGGCTATAAAACTGCAAGCGTAGGGGAATACCGAAGCGCTCCCGCAACGGCGTCGTCAGCAGGCCCGAGCGCGTCGTCGCCCCCACCAACGTAAAGCGCGGCAGATCAATGCGGATGGAGCGCGCGGCGGGGCCTTCGCCGATAATCAGATCGAGCTGAAAATCTTCCATCGCCGGATACAGAATTTCTTCCACTGCCGGGCTAAGGCGGTGGATTTCATCAATGAACAGCACGTCGTTCGGCTGCAAATTAGTCAGCAGCGCCGCTAAATCCCCAGCTTTGGCGATAACCGGGCCGGAGGTGGCCCTGAACCCGACGCTCAGTTCCCGCGCAACGATCTGCGCCAGCGTGGTCTTGCCCAAGCCCGGCGGGCCGAAGAACAGCACATGATCCAGCGCCTCGCCCCGCCCCCGCGCCGCTTCCACGAAGACCTGCAAATTCTCGCACACGGGCCGCTGCCCGACGAAATCTTGCAAGCGCGCCGGGCGCAACGCCGCCTCGCCGCCTTCGGCAACGGACGGATCGAGCAACGGGCGGCGGGTTTCGGGCGGCTCGCTCATGCTGGGCTAAGGGCTTTCAGACCGGCACGGATCAGGTCTGCCAGAGTGGGTTCAGCCCCCGTATCACGCTGCTGCTGCGCGAGCTTGATAACCGCCGTAAAAGCATCTGATCGGCCATAACCGAGATTAACCAGCGCCGAAACGGCTTCGGCTTCCACAGAACCATTGGTTTCAACCGCAGGCGAAACGCTTGGGGCCGTTCGTGCCATCGCGCCTAAGGCGAGGCCCGCGACCTTATCTTTCAGCTCGGTCAAGAGCCGTACCGCCAGCTTCGGCCCCACCCCATCGGCACGCGCCAGGGCGTTTTTGTCGCCCGACGCAATCGCCTGAACCAGTTGATCCGGCGTTAGCACGGTTAGCAGCGCCAGCGCGACCCGCCCACCAACGCCCTGCACGGTTTGCAGCAGCCGGAACCAGTCGCGCTCAGCAGTGTCGCGGAACCCGTAAAGCAGCAGCGCATCTTCCCGCACGACGGTTTCAATGTGCAGCGTCGCGGGTTGGTTCATGTGCAGCGCGCCCAGCGTGCGCCCGGACGCCGCGACAAGATAACCGACGCCGTTTACATCAATAACGGCATAGCCCGCGCCTAAATCCCGAACAATGCCCGTCAACCACGCAATCATCGGCTTCTCGCCAGCAGAGCTAAATCAATGCCACCTAGGCCCCGCTTTGTTTGCGCGTCATTGACACGGCTTGTGGTCTGGGCGTGATGGGCATGGCAGATCGCCACCGCCAGCGCGTCCGCCGCATCGGCACCTGGCAGCACAAGACCCGGCAGCAGCTTGCCGACAACGAACATCACTTGGTCCTTATCGGCAGCCCCCGCGCCGACAACCGATTTCTTTACCGATTTGGCCGCATATTCCGCCACCGTCAGCCCCGCCCGCGCCGGAACCAGCAGGGAGACCGCGCGCGCTTGCCCAAGTTTCAGCGTGGAGGCGGCGTTGGTGTTCACGAATGTTTCTTCTACCGCCGCGCAATCGGGTTGGTACGTGTCCAGCACTTTTTGCAGCCCCTCATAAAGCTGGGCCAAACGGTCGGACAAGGCGGCTTTCGGATCGGACGTGACCGTTCCGCACGCAATCCCCTTTAACCGGGAACCTTGGGCTTCGATCACACCCCAGCCTGTGCGCTGTAATCCCGGATCGAGGCCCAATACCCGCATCGGTTTAGCCCGCCAGCTTGGCGAGCTGCTCCTCGGAAATATCGTAATTGGCGTAAACATTTTGCACGTCGTCGCTATCGTCGAGCGTGTCGATTAGCCGGAACAGCTTTTCGGCCACCTCGTCCGATATCGGGTTTAGCGTTTGCGGTGCCCAGATCAGCTTGGCTGACTGAGGCACTCCGAAGGCCGCTTCCAGCCCGTCGCGCACGGTTGCAAGATCGTCGGTCGCGCAGGTGATGTCGTGCCCATCTACCGAGCTTTCGACATTCTCCGCCCCGGCATTCAGTGCCGCCTCGAACACCGCATCGGGCGTGCCAACCGAAGCCGGGTAGTGAATTTGCCCCACCCGGTCGAACATAAAGCTGACCGAACCGGTTTCCCCCAATGCCCCACCTGATTTGGTGAAGGCCGAGCGTACTTCCGAGGCGGTGCGGTTGCGGTTATCGGTCATCGCTTCCACGATCACGGCGATACCGCCAGGGCCGTAACCCTCGTAGCGCACTTCATCGAAATTGGTATCGTCACCGCCGCCTTGGCCGCGTTTGACCGCCCGGTCTATGGTATCTTTCGGCATATTGGCGATTTTCGCCGCCGTGATCGCCGCCCGCAGGCGCGGGTTCAGCAACGGATCGGGCGCGCCGGTTTTGGCCGAAACGGTGAGTTCCCGAATCAGCTTGGTAAAAACCTTCCCGCGCTTGGCGTCTTGCGCGCCCTTGCGGTGCATGATGTTCTTAAACTGGGAATGGCCAGCCATAGGTCCACTACTCTTATTTTAAGTCTGACGGTAATACACTGAGATCGCCGCGACCCTAGACCATTCCCGCGCTAAAGGGAATCGCGGAAAAAGCGAGAGGGGGAAAAGCGCTCAGCGCAATGGTCAATCAAAATTTTTGGGGCTGACATAGATAGCTGAGAAAGGCTATTTCTGTCAGATGGATAAGGCAAGGCGGCGGAGCAGGCTGCTCCCAAGTATTCAGCTTGAGCTTTTG
>JAYSQZ010000078.1:0-52790 GCA_043721315.1 Alphaproteobacteria bacterium | reverse complement strand
TCTTGCAGATAGTCTCGATATCTGCTGCGCTTGGCTCCTATCAGGTCCCAAAAATCCCTCGCAGGCTCTCAGCCGCCGAATTTCCAAACAGCCTCTTAATCTTTAAGAGTAGGGGCGAGCCTCTTACATCGGGCAAGTCCGGGCATCCAGCGCTAAGCGAATGCCACTCTCCGCCAGAAAGCGGGCGATGGCCGGGCTTGCCTGCGCGTAGGCCGTGCGCCCGGATTGTTCGGTATCGACTGCAATAAAAGTGTTTATTCCAATAACGCGGCCACACGGGTCGATCAACGGGCCACCAGAATTACCCTGTAAGATTGATGCGGTATGAAGCACGACTGGAACCCCGGCAGGTGTGGTTTGCAGCGACTGGATAACGCCCTGCGTTAGGTTTAAGTCGGGTGCCGCCGTGGCATCGCCAGCCACCAAACGTCGAAACCCTATATCGTTTTGCAAAGTTAGTCCGGGATAGCCTGCGGCCACCACAGCCGAGAGTTTTGGGGCTTGATCGGTTAAGCTAACCGTTGCAGGGGCCGTGCCTTCTTCAAGCCTGACAACGGCAAAATCCGGTGCGCCCGGCGGACCTGGCAGGCTAGTGCGAAGCACGAGGCCTGGCCGAACATTGCCTAAGCTGCGGCTAGCGATGAAAACGCGGCGCTGTTTTGCGTCTTCGACCGCATGCCGATTCGTAACAAGCAGATCGGGCGCAATGAAAAAGCCCGTTGCAACACTTTTCTCGGTCAAGATAAGGGCGGTTGCGGCTTCCAGTCGCGCCGCCAAGATTGCCGTGCCGAGGGCCGCTAAAGGCCCCGTGGCCTCCGCGACAGACGAAAGCGGCGGCGTGGCCGCAGGTAACCCGCCCAGCCGGAGGCGTTGACCGGGCGGGCACGCGGGGGTTTGGGCCTTGTCGGCGGCAAGAGCAGCTTCAAGGGCTTCCGTTTCTTGGGTGAGCGCCCGCACCCGAGTTTGGGCTTCCGCCGACAAGCTCAACGGTGCCGCCGGGATAAGGCGCTCCACAACGCTAGGCTGTCGAAACACCCAGAGCCAGAGCGCCAAGCCAATCACACCGAACAGCGCAAGAAGCGTCACGATGACCCACAGAATACCGCCCGGTACCTGTGCTAAAAACTCCCTATTCTGAACTATTGACCCGCGCTGCGCCGTTTGCATTCGCCTCATCCGTTCTTGTCGTGTTACCTGCCTTGCGACGCTTCTGGGTAAACCCTACACTCCCCCTAGTGGCAAGCCAAGAGTGGGGCAAAGCGGATAAATGGCAGATCGGTTGATCGAGACTAGCAACACGAGCGGTTTCCGTCAGCTTGGCCTGCATGGTCAGGCCGTTGTCACGGCGCATCGGCAGTTGGCGGCAATTTTGGGCAGCCGCCTGTCGGCAGATCACGCAGCGTTTCTGGCCTTACCGCGTTTAGATCCATCGGGGCAGCAAGTCGATTGGTACACGGCGCTAGACGGGGCCGTGCAGCGGATCAGCGACCTGCCACCCGACGCGGCGGCGGCCCTCCGCGCGGCGGCACAAGCGCGATCGGCGGAGATTGCGGCCCTTGCCCAAAGCCTGACGGCGACCGACGGCGCGGGGGCCTTGGTTGGCCGCATGTTGACGTTTGCGCTTATCGCACCGGGGCCGGAGTTTCTATACAGCGTTGGCGGGAAGCCCGTTCAAACTTTATGGGGGCATCAGTCGGAAACGGGGCTTACTTTGGACGGTGAGCCGCCTTTATCCTTGCCCGAGGCACCGCTTCCGTCATTGGTGGGGTCGGCGTCGGGGGCGGGTGTGACGCCTCAGCCCGCAACGCCAGCGCCTACGAGTGGCATCCAAGCTGGCTCCCAGATTGCTCCTCAAGCCCCCGAAGCTGAGGCGTTCGCCGCCGATGCGGGCGGCGCGACCGAGCCGGTTCGGCGCAGCTTTTGGGGATGGTTGCTCTGGCTGCTGCCGTTGTTGTTGCTCCTGCTGATCCTCCTGCTAGCCTTCAAAGCCTGCATCCCGTTAGAGCCGCGTGTGGTTGATGTGCCTGATCCTGTGGCACCGGCACTCCCCATTGATCCAAGTGCCGATCTTAGCGCCCGTCTTAAAGCCCTCCAAGCCGAGCGGGATCGTTTGGCTGAAGCGCGAAAGGCGGTTATCGCTCAATGCATCCCGGACAATCCGATACCGCCCAAGCGCGTCGAGGATCTTCCGCCTGCCCCCAAACCGCTCCCCCCTAAACCGCCGGCCCCCAAACCGCCTGCCCCTGAAACGCCTACTCCTGAAACGCCTGCCGTTCGCCCGTCTGCGCCGCCCGTACCGACCCCGGTTCCCCCCTCAACGCCTCCGGCAATTCCGGCGCCGCAACCGCCGAAAGCCGCCGAAGCGGCACCAAATTGCAAGCCGAATTTTGCGCCGGGGGACGAACCGGAAGTGGTGATGATCGTCGATGGGTCGGGAAGCATGAATGAGCCATTCGGCGGGGGTGAGTCGCGCATCGCCCAAGCACGGCGGTCGATCGCGACCGTTATCGCTGGGCTTCCGGCGGGGGTAGATGTGGGGCTGGTCGATTTTAGAGGCTGCGAAAATGTGCGCCGGGATAAGTTTTATACCGACTCGGAGCGCGGGCAACTGATTGGTGAAATCAATGGGCTTACCCCTTGGGGGGGAACGCCGTTAGCGCGATCCATCGAGCGGGCGGGGAACATTGTTTCCGGCGATGTCGATTCGGTCATCGTCATCGTCTCGGACGGCGAAGAAAGTTGCGGTGGCGACCCGTGCGCGGCGGCACGTGCCTTGAAAGCGGCAAAGCCACAAGCCGTTATCAATGTCATTGATATTTCTGGCGATGCGAAAGGCCGTGCGGCTATTCAGTGTGTGGCCAGCGCAACGGGGGGGCAAGTGCTGAAACCGAACTCTCCCCTCGATCTTAAAAACAAGATCCAACAAGCGACCCTTCAGCCCGATATGCGCGCCTGTAGAAAGTAAGCCCATGACGCTCGGCAGTCCTTTAGCTTCGGCTTCCGCGAACCTTTACCACCCCATTGGAGTGCAGGGGCAGCCGATTTTTGCGGCCCATGTGCAACTGCGAGCGGCCTTATTGCAGCGTTTTGGCCAACGTCATGCGAATTGTTTCTCGCGGCCCGATCAGGATTCGCGCGATGAAACGATTCGTTGGCACGCGGAAATTCCCGGCCTAGCCCGGCGCTGGACAGAGCTTTCGCCCCGTGAGCAGGCTTTGGCGGCCTTGACGCTTGAGGAGATTCGCGGCGATTTGGCAGCCTATGCGCGCACTCTGCGGGAGCAAACGACCGACGGCAGTGCCCACACGATTGCTCTGATGCTGGAGCAGGCGGTGATTATTCCAAGCCCGGATCATCTGCACTTAATCGGCGATCAGCCGGTTTTGAGCTTCTGGGGGTTCGAGCGCACAAAAGGGCAGGGTATTAATGGCTTAGAGCTGGCCCCTCCTGCCGTGGCCCCCGTCCTGCCCTATCACTCGGGGGAACCCAGCGCGCCGCCCGAGGCCGCTGGTGAGACCCCTGTTCGGCGCAGCGGATTTTGGGCGTGGCTCGCTATGTTGCCGCTCTTGCTGTTGCTGCTGCTCCTGCTGGCGTGGCTGTTTTGGGGATACGGCTGCACGCCGTCCGTTGATATTGGCGCGGGCGGGGGGCTACCGCCTTTAGTGGAACTCCCGCGCGCCGATGGCACGCCCCCACAGGGGACAAGTCCTGTTCAGCCTTTTGTCCAGGCACCGCCAACGGCGGGCGTTACAGTCCTGCCTCCAGGAGCAGTCGAGCGTTCCGCCACACCCGCGCCGGGAGCGGGAGGTAATTCTGATAGTGCGCCTAGCCCGAGCGGGGCCGAGAAATCCAGCCTAACCGAAAGCCCGCCCCCGCCCGCCGCAAGCGCGACCCCTTCCGAGACCCCCGCCCCCCTTAATCCCCCGCCGGTCCCATCGACCGACGGGCAAACGCCGCCGCCCCCAATCGTTCCGAAGAACCCGCTGCAAATCCCGCCCGAGGCGCTGCAAAAAGGCGATCCGAGCTTCCTTGCGGGGCGCTGGCAATCGCGCCGGGGCGTCATTGACGACAAGACGGGCGAACCCTTGGTTCAGCAATATCGTTTCGATCAGCAGGGGCGGGGCGAGGCGATCATTCGCCGCACGGATGGCAGTGAGTGCCGCAGCCCGGCCCAAGGCACGATTAGCGGCGGAAAACTGTCGGTTCAGGAGCAAGGGCCGATCACCTGTCCTGATGGCCGAACCTATCGCCGCGCGGAAACCCAGTGCGAACGCACCGCCAGCGGCATCACGGTGTGTCGGGGCAAAAATGCCGATGGCTCCGATTACCGTGTCGATTTAGATCGTCTGCCGTAGGGGAGTCGCCTTGTAACCCCTGCGCGGAGTCGGCTATGTAGAGCAGGCATACTGAATTAAATATCAACTTTTGGTGTATCATGCCCCTCGCAGAACTTAGCCAATTTCACGATAGTGTTCCGATCATTCCTGAAAGCGGGATGCAATTTCTCGATTTCGGTGTCCGGCTCGATAGTAAGAGCCGCTGGGGGTTTTGGGCCAATGAGGCGGCACCGCTCACCAGCGGGGACGTGCCGCACTTGGTGGAGCGCGAGGTTGCTGGCGAAACAACCGGGTCCGGGCGCTTCAACTGCGAGATCGAAGTATCCGATATAGAAGCGCTTTTTGCGGATAAATGGATGCCGCTACCGCTCTTTCGCCGCGACCTGTCGGGGAGTTTCTTCCGAGGGCCGACAAATTGGGCGCGCCTCTATCTGCATAAATTAGCATCGCCCGATGCGGACGGTCATACCCATCGGCTCGTTTTGGCGCTGGATACGCGCTTGGCACCGTTTTTGGAGAATGAAGCCTATGTTGCCCCCAGCGTGGCGGACGCAAAGAATGGCCGCCCCTTTGCGCTGCCCTCGTATCGAGATCCGATAGATTGGTATTTGCAGCAGGATTGGGTGCGCGACTGGTGCCTTGAAGCGACGAAGGAGCTTGTGGAGAAGGACGCGCGCAAACACGCCCAAGGCCGCCCGGTTCCTCCTCCGACCTTGGACGAGGTTAAGGAATGGATGAAGGCTGAAGGCAAGCCGATGCTCCATCTCGCCGCCTATCGGGCTTTTTTAGATTTGCTTCATGCGTCGGGGGCTTTGCCGCAAATCATTGTCGTTGATCGCAGCTCGGAAGGGCTGGCTGCGCCCATTGATGTGGATTTAGTGCTCGATCTCGGCAATTCGCGTACCTGCGGCCTGTTGATCGAAGCCGATACGGGGGAGTTGGGGGCGGATATTACCAAGGCGGTCAAGCTGCGCCTGCGCGATCTGTCGCGCCCAACGCAAGTGTATAGCGATCCTTTTGCCAGCCGTTTGGAGTTTAGCCGCGCCAGTTTTGGCCGTGATCATCTCTCGTTACGCTCCGGTCTTGGGGATCGGTTTTCGTGGCCCAGCATCGTGCGGGTAGGGCCGGAGGCCGTGCGATTGGCCGGGCATCGGCGGGGTAGCGAGGGCGCATCGGGCCTATCAAGCCCTAAGCGGTACTTGTGGGACGACGATAAGCGCGAGGATTCATGGCGCTTCAACAGCCCCTTCATCAGCGGCGAGCAGTCCGACATCGCAACGGGGGTCGCTTTCACAACCCTGGTGAACGATCTTGGGGAGGCGCTGCATCGGGTCGAAACCGGGCCGGGCCTGCCGATTGAGAATAGCTTCCCGTCCATCCGCGCGCTGTATGCCCGCCGGAACCTTATGTCTTTCACGTTGGCCGAAATTATTTTGCAGGCGCTCTGCTTAATGAACTCGCCCGGCCATCGCAGCCGTCGTGCGGCCAATGAACGGCTGCCGCGCCGTTTGCGCCGTCTGATCATGACGATGCCAACGGCAATGCCTCTCGCCGAACGGCAGATTTTACGCGATCAGGCCGAGGCCGCGTGCGAATTAGCCTATCTTTCGCTCGGGTTGGCAGAGGTCGTTTCCGGGGACGAGGGGCGCAAAGTGCATTATGCGCCAGACGTGCGCCGCGCTGCGGGCAGCCCTGCCGAGGGGCCGGAGGTTCGTTTGCAGTGGGATGAGGCGAGCGCGACCCAGGCAATTTATTTTTATACTCAAGTTGCGGCCAATTATTCCGGCGATGCCAATGCGTTTTTTGATGCGATGCGGCACCCGATCAACCGCGACGATCCGGCCTGTAACCACACGCTTCGCGTTGCAACGCTCGATATCGGCGGCGGCACGACGGATCTTGTAATCACGCAACTTTCTGTTGATGGGCGCGGGGCGAATGTAACGATTACTCCGAAGCAGGTGTTTCGCGAAGGGTTTACGTTGGCGGGGGACGATGTGCTGCGCCAAGTCGTGCGCGACCATGTGATTGCCCCCATCCGCACACGGTTGGCGCAAGGCCCGCTGGGGGCCGATGGTGCCGAGAATATTCTGTCCCATCTGTTCGGCGGCGACCGGGGGGAGATGCAAGTCACCGCAGCGTTAAGGCGTCAGCAGTTTGCCAGCCAGATTGCCGCCCCCATCGCCTTGGCCCAACTTGCGGCCTACGAGTTGGCAGACCCAACCGCGCCGCCACCAGTGGAATCGCGCGGCTTCGCCGATTTTTTTGTGCCGACGGAGGATTATCCGCATCTGCCTATAGATTATGTGAATAACGAGATCCGAAAAGCCGGTGATCCTGGGTTCGATTTACAGAGCTTGAGCTTTCCGATTGATGTTGCGGGGTTGGATTTAACCATCCGGTCGGTTTTTAAGGAAATGATCGAGGCGCTGGCCGAGGTTACGTGGCGGTATCGGTGCGATCTTTTACTGGTCTCTGGCCGCCCGTCGCGCTTGCCCGCAATTTTGTCGATGTTGCAGGAAACTGGCTGCCTGCCGTCCGCACGGATCGTGCCGCTCTATCGGTTCCGTGTCGGCGGCTGGTACCCCTTCCGGGATGCGCGAGCAACGATTGCCGATCCAAAAACTACGGCGGCGGTTGGGGCGATGATTTGCCTTTTGTCGGAAGGCCGTTTGCAGAACTTCAATTTCCGGTCCGATCTTTTGCACCCCGCCTCCACCGCGCGGCACTTCGGCAAGCTCGATAAGGGCAACCGATTGGGTGCCGACGATGTGTTTTTCGGCGATATGCAGTTGGACGAGCCGGATTGGGAGCTGCCGGAAACGGGGTTGGAATTCCGAGGGCCGATGCCCTTGGGGTTCCGGCAACTCTCCGTCGATTGGTGGCCGGCCTCCCGGCTTTATAGCCTTGCCTATGCAAAGGACGCGAATATTGCCGATTTGATGCCCCGTATGCCGTTAACGGTTCGGCTGCGCCGGGATAAAACGGGCGATAAGAAACGTCGGGTGGTCGATAAATTCTTGATCCAAACGGTTAAGGATAAGGACGGTCGAACCGTCTCTGCCGATACTTTGCGCCTGCGCTTGCAAACCATCGACAATCAACTGGGCTATTGGCTCGATACCGGCATTCTGCTGGATCAATAGGGAGACGCAGCGTGACCAGCGAACCATTGCCGATTGCCGCAACCCGCCTCGCGCGCGCGGCTCAGGAAGCGCGGGCTTGGGTGCAGGAGGTTGCGGCAACGGCGCAAAGCGTTGCCAACCAGTCCCACGCACTCATTACCACAACGCGCCGCGCCGAAACCTTGGCGCGCAAAGTTGCGGGAACGGCGGCGCGCCGCCCGTGTGTGGGGGTTTTCGGCCCCAGCCAAGCCGGTAAATCCTATTTGGTCTCAACGCTTGCCCGGCGACCGGGGGGAACGCTGACGTGTAATTTTGCCGGCCAGTCGAAGGATTTTCTGCGCGACATCAATCCGCCCGGCGACCGGGAATCGACGGGGTTGGTAACGCGCTTCACGGTAGCGCCTGCCGCGTTGGCCGCCTCCGCCCATCCGGTTGAACTGCGGCTGCTCAGTGAAACGGATATCGTGAAAATTCTGGCGAATGCCTATTTTTCCGATTTCGACGCCAATAATCTTAAAATCAGCCCTCCCACCGAAGCGTCTCTGCGCGTCACGCTGGCTGGCGCTGAAACCGAGGCGGCGGCTCAGGCCGTGGCCGCACATCTGGATGAGATTACGCTTTTCGACCTGGGTGAATACTGCGAGCGCTATTTTTCGGCCCGAATCGAAGCCTTTCGCCAAACGGGCTATTGGGAAGCCCTTATTCGGCTCGGCAATCGGCTAACGCTGCCAGGCCGGGCACGCCTTTACGCGCCGCTTTGGGGCGGGATTGATGAGTTGACGGCCCTCTTTATTCACCTCGTCGGCGGACTCGACCGCTTAGGCCATGCGACGGAGGCGGGGGCCGCGCTGGAGGCGTTGGTCCCGCGCGAGCGCAGTATTATTGATGTTTTCACGCTCAAGCGCCTCCGCACACCGGAGGATGACGCCGATCTGATCGCAGTGCAGCCCGTTGGCGGCGGGGCGGTCCAGTTGCCGAGGGCGCTGCTGGCGACTTTGGTGGCCGAGCTTAAAATCACGATTACGGAAACGCCTTGGCCGTTTATGGCACAAACCGATCTTCTGGATTTTCCCGGCGCACGCTCGCGCGAGAAAATGATCGAGATTGCGTCAGATGCCGAAGAGCGGAGCGATCAAGTGCGTGGGCTGCTGCTGCGCGGTAAAATAGCGTATCTGTTCCAACGATTTACGGAGGAGCGGGAGCTGACGGCGATGCTGTTGTGTATGCCGAATAATCCCGCTGAAGTAAAAGACTTGGCGGCAATGGTGCGCGGTTGGATCGCCTTAACCCACGGTGAAACCCCGGCGGCCCGCGCTAGCGTTCGCAACGCGCTCTTCCTAGTGCTCACGAAGTTCGATCTTGAGTTTATCGAAAAAGGCGGCGAGACCACCGATACCCGCAAGGGTAAATGGGATCGTCGTTTGTTCGCGTCTTTTCTCGAACTCTACAAGCGCGATGGCTGGCCAGAGGATTGGGACGGGAAACCCTTTAACAATAGTCTGTTCTTACGCAATCCGGGGATGAAGCAAGAGCATCTGATGGCCTATGCCGAAACGCGCCGCTTGCCGGACGGTAGCGATCACTTGATCGAAGCGGGGCCTGCCCCGGCAAAGGCAGGGCTAATTGCGGAATATCGCGATGCTTTTTTAACGTCGGACCTCTGCGGCAAGCATTTCGCGCATCGGGAGGCGGTTTGGGCGGCGGCGCTGTCGCCGAATGATGGGGGGATTTCCTTTCTGGTCGATCGGCTGACGACAACACTGGAGAGCGATCTCAAATCCCGCCAGATTCTCGAACGGCTCACAGAACAGGCGCAAAGCCTTGATCGGCAGTTCCGCCGTTTCTATCACTCGGCGGATGAACAGGCGCGGGCAAAGAAAGATGAGGCCATTAAGGCTCTGCGCTTGGATTTATTTAAGGCTGTGAAAGACCCAGAATTCCGCCCCTTTAGCCGCCTCCTGGCCGCGATGACGCTGGAAGATCGGGACGTGCGCGAATGTTTCCTGACGGTGGCAGCGCTCAAGTTGGAACCCGTTGCCGCAAGCCTCGCGGTTGAAGCGGCTGGCGACCCTTGGGCCGACGATGATCCCTGGTCCGATGCTCCCGCCTCTAATACCACTGTCTCGGCCCCACCCGCCAAAGCCCCCAAAACAGATCGGGCGGCTTATTTTGCGCGGGATGTCATGAACCTTTGGACCGATAGGCTGCGCCGCGTTTCGCAGGCGGCCCTGGTGCCGCTAGCCCCGGCGAAACTGGAGGAGTTGGTTGGCGAGCTGATTATCGGTGCCGACCGGTTGAAGCTCGGCGACCAGATTGCCGACGCCGTACGGACGCAAATTCAAGCGGCGAATGTGCGTTGGGACGAGGCGGCAGATCGGGCCGTGTCGTTAACCGCGCCGCTCTTGAATAACTTCACCGCGTATCTGGGGCTGACGGAGCTTGCGGTAGAACGCCGCCCCAAAGCGCCCCGTTCGGAAGTTCCAATTTTTGCGCCGCCGCCCGCTTTTACTGATTTACCAGTGCTCGACAGTAAGCGGCGCGAGTTGGAACGGGAGCGGTTTGTCGATTGGGCAACCGCGCTCCATCATATCGCTTTGGACAATGTTAGTTTCAGCGGCGGCCGGGAGATTAACGATGCACAGAATGCGCGTCTTGGTCGCACGCTGACCGATCTCACCCCCCTTCTAGCCCGCGCATAAGAGGCCGATCATGCTTCCGACTTTGCTGCAACGGGACGATATGCCGGCAGGCGACGCTTTTTTGCGCTGCCCTGGGTTGGAGCTTAATCCTGCCGATGTAGAGATTAGTTTCGCCGAACCGCTCGCAAGCGGGGGTCAGCGCTATCTCGATCCCCGCGACACTCAAAACCCTTGGGCGGGGGCCGAGTTTTGGATGAGGCCGATCAGCGTTACCGATGCGCCCGATGGGGCGGTACTGCTGCGCCTCGATCAAACCGTTACCTATTACCTGAAGCCCAATCGCCCCTATCTTTTAGGTCTCCGCGATGCCTCGGGGGCCGTGGTGCGTGGACATGTTTTAGGCACGGCGCTGCGGCTGCCCAGCAGCCCCCCGGCGGGCTGGGTGGGGCCTTCACTGGCAACTCCGCTGCCGCAAGAACAGGGTATCGAACCCGCCGTGGAGCCGCCCCAACCCCTCGTATCGCCGCCGCCAGAAACGCCTGAGCCAGAAGCGCTTAAGCCAGAAACGCCCAAGCTAGAAGCCGCCCCGAGCGCACCCGTGACGACACAGGAAAAATCTTCAGCGTTGCTCTATGCCGCGCTGGGCTTGCTCGGTGTTATCATGGCTGGGGGCGGTTGGTGGTTTCTCCAGGGCCGGGGGGGCGAGCCTGTTGCTCAGGCCACCGCCCAACCCGCACCGCGCACGCTGGCGGTAGCCCGTGCCGCTTTAGCCGATAACATCAATGCGGAAACGTCGCGCACGCTTGGCGAAGCGCATCTTGCCGCGAAAGATTTCGATGGTGCGTTCCTACTATTCCGGGCTGCGGCTGAAAAAGGCGATCTTGCGGCCCACTTGGCAATGGGGGGTTTTTACGATCCCGCCAGTTGGCGCAAAGAGAGCAGCCCGCTCCCCAGCCCCAATGCGGATCAAGCCGCACATTGGTTCAGGAGAGCCGCCGAAAAGGGGGATGCGGAAGGGCAGTATCGGCTGGGTATGGTTCTAAAGAGCGGTAAAACCGAGCAAGCCGATGGCCCCGAGCAGGCGGTGAGTTGGCTGACGAAGGCGGCAGCCCAGGGCCACGCCAAAGCAAAGGAGGCATTGGGACAATGACGCGCACAGCTTTTCGACAAGCCTTGGCCACGGGTCTTCTTACAACAGGTCTGCTGTTCGCAGGGAGCGGCGCGGCACTCGCCCAGAGCCGCACGCCGTTACTGCTGGAAGGCAAAACCACTCTATACCAAAAAATATTGACGCGGCCCGGCGCAAGGCTTCAAGCCTCGCCGACGGCGACGGCCAGCGCCCCCCCCTTGCCCCCGATGAGCGTGCTGTTCGTTTATGGTCGCCAGAATGGTTTTCTGGAGGTCGGCGGTGGCAGTGATGGAAAAATACAAGGGTTTCTGCCGGAGACGGCAACCCTGCCGTGGCGTCATACGTTGGTGATGGGTTTTGCCAATCCCGCCGGGCGCGAGCGCGTTTTATTCTATCGGGACCGCGAAGGGTTGATGGCAACCCTTGGGGCTGAAAAACCCGATCTGGCAGCAAAACCGCTCCGCGAGGCGCTTGCCGCGAATAAGCTGCCTGCCGACAGCCCGGTAATTTCGATCGAACCTGAAAACACAGTGGATTTGCAAAAGCAATTCTACCTTTTGCCGATCCTCGAAGCGAAATCGACGACACTGCCGTCGGGGTTCCGCGTGCGGACTGTGCGGGTGGCGTCGGTCACGAAGGAAGAAAAGCCGCAAGAAAGCCAGCGGATAAACCCTACCGATGCCCTGAAGGATTTTCGGTCGGGCATCGTCTTCGTCGTCGATTCCTCCTCCTCGATGCAGCCCTATATCGACCGAACGCGGCAGGCGATGGCAGAGGTTTTCGAGAAGATCGACGCGGCCAAGCTAAACGATAAAGTGCGCTTCGGCATGGTCGCCTATCGAGACGATCCGGCTAAGGTTGCGGGAATCGAGTATCTTGCCAAAACCTTCGCCGATCCGAACGAGGCGGGGACGCGCGCTATGTTCCTGGGGTCTGTCGGCGATTTGAAGGCTTCGACCGTCTCCACGCGCACTTTTGCCGAAGATGGATATGCCGGGCTTGAACATGCGCTGAAAAGCATTGATTGGGATGGTTTCGGTGGCCGGTATCTGGTGATGGTGACGGATGCGAGTTCGCGCGAGGGCAATTCACCCTACTCGGGCACCAAACTGTCTACCGATGGGATGCGGCAGTTGGTGCAGGATACGAAAGCGGCGCTCTATGTGCTCCACCAACTCACCCCCGAAGGCAAGGGCGATCATGCGACGGCGAAAGCGCAGTACGAGCGCTTGACCGCCTATCCAGGGATTGGCTCGCTTTATTTTCCCGTCGCTGCCGGCGATCCCGATGCTTTTAAGCGGGTTGTGCAAGACCTTACGGAGCGGCTGGTCGATCAGGTGAAGAAAGCCTCGGCCCCTGTGGCGGCCCCTGTGGCCTCGGCGGCGAGCAAGCCCGACTCCAAGCTGGCGCAAACGACCGAGGCGGTGGGGTATGCGATGCGCCTTGCCTATCTTGGGCGCGTGACCGGCGCTGCGGCCCCCAGTATGTTTGAAGCCTGGGCGTCGGATAGGGATTTTGCGCGTCCCGATGTGGCGGCGTTCAGCGTGCGGGTGCTGCTAACCAAGAACCAGCTTTCTGATTTGCAAGCAACTTTGCGCCGGATTGTCGATGCGGGCGAGAAGGCTCAACTCCAACCGGGCGATTTTTTCAACCAACTCCGCAGTGCGGCGGCGGCAATGGGGCGTGATCCGGCGAAAATCGGCCAAGGCCAAGTTCGGAACCTGGAGCAAGCCGGATTGATGGGCGAATATCTCGATGGGCTTCCCTATCAAAGTAAGCTCATGGGGCTGGATGAAGATAGTTGGAGCCGGATGGGTGTGGGCGAACAACAGGCGGTGATTGACGATATTAAAGCCAAAGTTGCGCTCTACCAACGCTACCACGACGACGTGGATCGCTGGGTAAAGCTCAGTCAAGCCGCAGCGCCCGGCGATACCGTCTATCCGGTGCCTATTGATAGCCTGCCGTGATGATCAGGGCGACGGGCGTTGAAAAGCGGCGGGGAGAGTTGACGGTCGTGCTCGACCGTCTTCAGCTTACGGCAGGCTCGGCGTCGGCCTTGGTCGGCGCGTCGGGGTGCGGCAAGAGTACGGCGCTGGATTTGCTGGCAGGAACCCTGCGCCCAGATCGAGGGGCCGAGCTTTCCGTTGCCGGGCAGACTTTGCTTGGGGGCGGCGATTTGACCCGCTGGCGGGCGAATACGATTGGTTACGTCTTGCAAACGGGCGGCTTGATTCCCTCCCTGAGTGTTGCTGAAAACATTCTACTGCCGCGCCGGTTGTTGGGTCTGTCGGGCTGGGGCGGGGCGGCGGGCGTCGCGCACCGCTTGGGGCTGGACGGTTTGTTGCAGCGGGCACCTGGGAAAATTTCTATTGGCGAGCGGCAGCGCGTCGCCATCGCACGGGCGCTCGCCCACGATCCGCCCGTGGTTTTGGCTGACGAGCCTACCGCCGCGCTTGATCCCGAGCGCGCGGCGGACGTGATGACCCTGCTGGTCGATCTTACCCGCGAGCGGGGGGCGACGCTGTTGATCGTGACCCACGATGCCGCGCTGGCGGCGCGAGCAGGCTTGACGGTGATCGCCTGCCGCTCTGGCGGGGGGCGCACGCAGATCGGCGGGATGGACCCATGAGTAGGTTTACCCATTACCTTCGCCTCGTGTTGGCCGATCTGCGGTATGATCGCGTATCGGCTCTGTGTCAGGCGCTTGCGGTTGCGGCAGTGTTGGTGCCGCTGATGGTCTTGCTGGGATTGCGCGTTGGCGTTATTGGCACGCTGATCGACCGAATGGACCGCGACCCGGCAATGCGGTTGATCTTACCCGATGTAACCGGCGCGAATAGGTTCGATGAGGCGTGGTTAACCCGTTGGCGCGCGCGGCCCGATGTGGCTTTCGTACTGCCGAATACGCGCGCGATTGCAGCACAAGTAGATTTGATTGCCACAGGCGGGGCGGAGCTTCGCGTTGCCCTTAACCCGACCGCAGCGGGAGATCCGCTCGGCGTGGGGGAGGCTGTTGTCGCTGCTGATCAAATCGGGCTAACGCAGGAAGCCGCGCGCCGCCTTTCCGTCGGACTTGGGGATCGGTTGATTGTGCGGTTGGAGCGGAGCCGGAGCGGAAAGATCGAGCCTTTGGCCCTGCCGGTCACGGTGACGGCACTTGTGCCGCCAGAGCGGGCGGGCGGCGCAGGCGCGTATGTGATCCTGCCCCGGCTGCTGGCGTTACAGGCGTTTCGGGACGGTTTCAGTCTGCCGGAACTGGGCGTTAGCGATGGGCTGGCAGACGCGCCGCCGGTATCGGCGCACCCGCTGTTTCGGCTGTACGCACGCTCGATCCGGGATGTGGCAGCGGTTGCAGATGCTCTTCGGGCCGAAAGCGTGCAGCCGACAACCCGAGAAGGCGAGATTCAGGCAACGCTTAATCTCGATGCCAATTTGCGGGCCGTTCTGGCGATTATCGTCGCGGTTGCGGCGGTTGGCGTGGCGGTTTCTTTGATTGCTGGGCAGATGGCTGCCTTGCAGCGTAAACGCCGGGATTTGGCTGTTCTAAAGCTCATTGGCTATGGGCCGTTCTGGCTTGCCGCTTTGCCAGTGGGGCATGTTCTCGCGGTTGCCGTGGGCGGGCTTGGCTTAGGCAGTGTGTTTTATGCGGTGGCTGCCGGGGCGATCAATCGTCTGTTTGCGGCAAGCCTTACGCCGGGCGAGGCCGCCTGTCGCCTGCCGTTCGAAATTGGCCTCTTAGTCGCTCTCGTAACGCTGCTTGTTGCTTTGCCCGCCGGGGGAATTGCGGGCTGGCGTGCCGCGCGTGTTGATCCTGCGGAGGAAATTCGGGATGTTTAAGGCTCGCCTTTTGATCGTCGCCCTCACCTGGTTTGGCGTGATAGGGGCGGGCGGCTTAGGCTCGGAACTCCGCGCCGCCGATCCTGCCCCTGCTAGCGCTCCGGCCCCTTGGCCTGAGCGGCTATATAATCCGCAGAAAGCTGCTGGCGATCTCGTTTTGCCCATGCCTTGCGGGGGCGCAATGGCCTTTCGCCGGATTGATTTGCCCGCCGATGGCTCCTTGGGGGATCGACGCATCCAACTCGGCGGCACCGACGAGAAAAGCGCCTATGCCGAAAACCGGCGCGTTGATTATATCGGTGGGGGCTTTACTGACCCTGATAAAAAGGGCGGGCATTTTTATTATCTCGGAAAATACGAGGTAACGCAGGCTCAAAAAGCCGCGTTCCAGTTGCCGTGCCTTCCTGTTTCCGACGACGGACGCCTGCCCGCAATCAGCGTGACCTGGGCGGAGGCGGTTGGATTTGCGGCCCATTATTCGGGCTGGTTGGTCTCAACAGGGGTGAAAAATCTACCTGCCGAAGAGGCGGCTCCGGCCTTCTTGCGTCTGCCAACCGAAGTCGAGTGGGAATATGCTGCCCGAGGCGGGGCCAGTGTGCCGGATACGGATTTCATTGCACCCGTCTTCCCGATGGCAGAGCTGCCCGCCAGTTACATTTGGTATCAAGGCACTGACTCTGCGAATAACGAGTTGAATGCGATTGGATTATTAAAGCCGAACCCGCTGGGACTGCATGATGCTTTGGGCAATGTCGGCGAGTTTGTGCTCGATGCGTATCGTTTGAATAAAATATCGCGCCTGCACGGGCAGGCGGGCGGCAATCTGGTGAAGGGCGGCGACTATCGCACACCGTTAGCGGATATTCGGAGCGCCAGCCGGATTGAATCGCCCCCCATTGATAAAAAAGGGGAACGGCGGTCGCCCACAACCGGCTTTCGGCTTGCCCTTGTGCCGCCGAGCCTGCCCAGTCCGCAACGGCTCACAGCCATTCGGGCCGAATGGGCTGCCTTGCCTGCGGCGGGTACGGCAACCCCGCAAGACGATCCCGTGAAGGAGGCCGAGGCGCTGGCTCAGTCGGTGGAGGATCCCGCTTTGCGCCAACGCATTGCCAATCTGTCCAATGTTATCAAAACCTCCATCCAAACCCGGAACGAACAGCGCGACCGAGCGGCGGTGAGTGCCCTTCGGGTTGGGACTTATATTGCCGGGAAATTAGTCGATGATGATAGACGCTTAAAATTGCAAGAAGATGTTATCGGCAAGGTTGATCCCGCCTCGCCTGCCCGCAAATCAATGGAAGACAGCTTAGTCAATAACCGAAAAATATTCGGCGATAACCTAGTTTATTACATCGACGTTATTCTGTCTCTCTCTGCCGAATATCCGTCGGGCGTTATTGCGCGTCAGGCGGATGTTTTGAAGCGTGAGCTTGAGAGTAAAAAGCTGGACTCGCTTGCCCGGCGGGTTGCGCCTGTGGTCCGCCATGCCGAGCAGGTCCGCAACGGTCAAACCTTGGATCGCGCAAAAATTTTAGTGGAAATACAATAGGCGTAAAATTAGGGGTGTTCTATTGGGTGCTAAACTCATATCGTTTGGGCGGGTTTGCTCGCACTAGCCTTTGGGCAGAGAAGGGCGTAACGTCGATACTGAGTAAAAATAAGCGTTGATTTTAAGGGGGGGAGGATATGTCAGTGATGCGCTTGAGCTTTCGATCGACCGCAAGTGTGGTTGTTTTAGCGATTGGTTTAGCCGGATGCCAAACAACGGGGGCACCCTCTGAGGTAAAAACATCCAGCGTCCCGACAACCGCTGAAGAACAATTGCGCCAAGATGCACAGGTCTATAACGAAACCGTCGGCGGCGGTGTGGCTGTCGGCGCGTTAATTGGCGGGCTGTTGGGCGTTGCGCTTGGTGCCGCGAGCGGCGACTCGAAAAATATGGTCCGCTATGGTCTTGCAGGAGCTGCCGCAGGCGGGATTATGGGGGGAGTTGATGGCTATATGACGGCCAAGGCTCAAGAAAACTCCAATAATCAAGTTCGTATGCTGGCGTCTATCAAAGAAGATGTTGAAAAAGATAATATTCGCTTGCGACAACTTCTCAAAAGTTCAAGTTCTGTTCTCGCTGAGAGCAAGGAAAAATTAGATAAAATCAAAGAAGACGTTCAGCTGAAAAAAATCACTCTCGCCCAAGCCGAAACCGAACGGCAGAATGTTCAGAAAAATCATGCGTTAATGGCAAATGCACTTAAGGGGCTTTCCGAACGGCGAGACCGTTACCAAGAAACTGCAACTAAAATTAAGTCGAACGGTGGCGATACGCGGCAGCTCGACTCGGAGATTAGCCAGCTTCAAAAACAGGTGTCGAGTTTGGAAAATATGGTGTCGAGCCTGAATACAGCCTTGGAGGTGTCGCGTGTTGGTTAATCGGCTGCTTCTTACCGTCGCCGTCGGGGCTATGCTTACGGGCTGCTCGACCTATGTTAACCAACGGGCTGATTTAATGGCAGGCGGGCCGCAAACGCGCGTGGCCTCGGCGCAGGCCGATGTGAATTCAGCCAAATCCACCAATCAAAATCTCCAAGATCAGTTGGTCTCGGTAGAGCGGGATATTGAGCGCAACGAAAAGCGCGTTGCCAGTGCTCAGGCCGATTTGGAAAAAACCAATGCAACCCTTGCCAGCGCCCGGTCTCAGCAAAAAATCAGCGCGCAGCAATATGCAAAACTCAAGGCCGAATCCGATACGTTAAACCGGGAGCTTGCTTCCTTGGATCTCCAGTTGCAGGGCGATCGCGGTAAGGCCGATGCGGGGCCGCAGGTGGCGGCCAAGGAAGCACGCTTAAAGGATCTTGAGCGTCGGAAAGCTGATCTCGAAAAAGCCATGAAGCTTGCCGTGAGCGGCTAGAGAAAATCCCGAGCGGTTACAAGCGCCCCGGCTCCGTACCCGTGGCCAGCGGAAACCCCTCGTCTTGCCAGCCGGTCAGGCCGCCCAGCATGAGCTTTACCTTCCGCCCAAGCTCCGACAGGCGCAGCGCGCCGCGATCTGCGCCGTTGCAGTGCGGCCCCGCGCAATAGACCACGAACAGAGTATCCTGCGGGTAAACCGATAGGCGCGCTTCGGTCATGTCGCGATAGGGCAGATTGAGTGCGCCCGGCACGTGCCCGCGCGCATAGGCACTTGGGCCACGTACTTCGAGCAGCACGAAATCTGGGCTTCCCGACCTCAGCGCAGCGTGAACATCGGCGCAATCGGTTTCAAACGTCAGCCGCGCGGCAAAATGGGCGCGGGCGACTGCCGGAGCGGCAGCGGGAATGGCAGTGACAAAGGAGGGTTCGGCCAGGGTCATCGTGTTTCTCCAGCGTTGCGGGTTGATGCACCTACCTTGCCGAACACGGCCCAGCTTGACGATTGGCCTAAACGCCAATTATCATCAAGATCATGCCAAAAGTTGAAACCCCCGCCTTGAGCAATCCCAGCGTCGTCGCGCTTGCTTATGATGGGTTGTGCCTGTTCGAGTTCGGCATTGTTGCGGAGGTCTTCGGCCTATCCCGCCCGGAGATTACGCGGCCCGACTGGTACAGGTTCCGCATTGCCGCTGTCGATCCGTTGCCCTTGCGCGCGCAAGGCGGGATGCTCAGAATCGTAACCGATGGCGGGTTGGAGTTGCTGGCAGAGGCCGGAACGATAGTCATTCCCGGCTGGCGCGGTGTAAACGGCGATGTGCCGGAAGCGCTGTGTCGCGCGCTGCGCGCCGCTGCCGACAGGGGCGCGCGGATTCTCTCCATCTGCTCCGGCCTCGTCGTGCTGGCCGAAGCGGGATTGCTGGCCGGGCGATGCGCCACGACCCATTGGCGCCATATCGACCAAATCGCGGCGCGCTTCCCCTGGCTCTCGCTCGATCCGAACGTGCTGTATGTCGATGAAGGACAAATCCTCACCTCGGCGGGCAGTGCGGCGGGGTTGGATCTCTGTTTGCATCTGGTGCGGCGCGATTTTGGTGCGGAGATTGCTAATCTGGTCGCCCGGCGGCTGGTCGTGGCCCCGCATCGGGAGGGAGGGCAGGCGCAGTTTATCGACAGGCCCGTGCCCCAACGGGCGGGGAGCCTCTTTGCGGCGCTGTTCGCGCGCGTTCAAACGGAGATTGCCGAGGCTTGGCCCGTGGACCGGCTGGCCGCCACCGCTGGCATGAGCCGCCGCACGTTCCTGCGCCGCTTCCAAGATGCAACCGGCACAACCCCCGCCGATTGGCTTCTAAGCCTGCGGCTTCAGGGCGTGAAAGATTTGCTTGAAACCAGCGCTCTCTCGGTCGAAGCGATTGCCACGCGCTGCGGCTTCGGCGCGGCAGGTACGCTGCGCCACCATTTCCGCCAGCGTTTAGGCATGACGCCGCAAACCTATCGGCAGCGGTTTCGCACTCTTCCCGACGAAACGGCGGCACCGTAAAGTTCCGCGCGCGTCACGTTAGTCTCGCCTGATTTTGTTGCAGGGCCGGAGCGAGGCGGCTATCGTCGCCAGCAATAAGATTGTTTTGCCGTGAGGACGCCGCGTCATGCTGAAATTCGCCCCTACTGCCCACCGCCCGCTGCTCGCCCGCTATCTGTCGAACGCCTCCTGGATGACCAAGGGCATCGCCATTCTGGTTGGTTCGCTCATCTTGGCGCTGTCCGCGCAAATCTCCGTACCGATGTATCCGGTGCCGATGACGATGCAGACTTTCGCCGTGTTGATCGTCGCCGCCCTGGGGGGCTGGACGATTGGGCTTGGGGCGATTGCCGCCTATCTGATCGAGGGGGCCTTGGGCCTACCGGTGTTCGCAAATGGCGGCGCGGGTTTAGCCTATATGACGGGTCCAACCGGCGGCTTCCTCCTCGGCTTCCTCCTCAGTGGCGCGATTGCGGCCTTCGCGGCTGAACGCGGCCTACTTCGCACTTGGGGCGGCGCGATTGTGCTGCTGACGGTTGCCCATTTGGCAGTGTTCCTACCAGGCGTAGGCTGGCTTTCCACTTTCATTGGTCTCGAAAAGGCCATTGCCGTCGGCTTCATGCCCTTCATCGTCGGAACGGTGCTGAAAACCGGCCTCGCGGTGCTGACCGTTCGCGGTGCTGACCGCCGCTAAGAAGCCGCGCGGGTGCTTCTGCTTCGCCCGCATCATCTTCTGTGTGTGCTGACCTTTGTAGGGCGGGGCTATTCCGATAGCTTCGCCCTTCGGCTTTTAGGCGTGATCGAAAGCCTAAAACGCGGCACTCAAGCGCGCCTCATCACCGGGCCGGATGCGATCTGCGCCGGGTTGCTTGGCTGCCGCAACGACGATAACCACTGCCGGAATGAGAGCGTTACCCAGCGCGATGCCAACGCCCTTGAGGTGCTTCAGCCGTTCTTCGAGTATCGGCTGGAGACAGGGGCAGAAATCCCCGATCTCCTCGCCCGCCGCCCCGCCTTGCGCGCCGCTTACCGCAACGGCGCGTTTCAAGCCGCCTGCGACGGATGCCCGTGGCAGAGCTTCTGCCGGGACATCGCCGAGGACGGCTATCGAAATAGCTTTTACTAAGAAAAGGAGCACGGTGCCCCTTGTTCAAGTAATTATGGATATTAGCTAATTAACAATTTTACTGCGTGCTTTGCAACACGCTCAAAGTTTACCATTCAATATTTTTATGAACATTTATTTTCTTACTGAGCCGGTCTTTTGGAATTTGTTATATAATTTTTGCTTGATAACGGTGATTTATAATAATCCTCGTCTAAAAAACGTAAAATTTTCTTTATATCCGCTCTATTCTCAGGAAGTATGATTACTTCATCCGTCCCGTGAGCCGCAGTTTGCAGGTCGATGTTAAATTCCTGAGCGATGCGCTTAATGGTACTGACTGGCACTGTCTCTAGAATCTTACTTTGTATAATTAATGCTATTTTTCGTCTAATCCACGAATCTGAGGCATTAATAAATTTTTGAGTATCGTGGATATTAATAGTTGCTATAGTTGCAAAATTATTAATATCGCTATCTGTTGCTTCGATGTAATACTGGCTTAAATCAAAGATCTGACGCACTACATGAAAACTAAAAAATTTTAACGTCGATTCATTTATTATTGCAGATAATTTTGAATCAATTGTTAGCCCGACTCCTTCAACTTTTTTATATACATTTGCAGAATGGAATATTGATAAGCCGCGCGGTGATATTATTTTCTTCTTATCAAAACTCTGTATCAAAACATTTTTATTTCCATCAACTCCTGTATAACCTGTGAATAGAGCTTTAATGCTAGAAAATGTTGAATGATCAGGAATCACTTCCTGCACACTCAGGGGGTTTTCAATGGCTAAGTTTAAGTCGTCAATATCATCATAATCATTGATAATAAGGCATTCTCCGTCATCAGGCTTATATTTCCCATCAAAAATCAATTCCTTCTGAACGCATAGATTGAAAAAAATTTCTTGTTCTTTTATATAAATTGTAAGTTCATCTTGAACATCTTGAGATAATGAGAATCTTAAAATTCGATTTTTTGGATCGGAAGTAAGTGCAAAAAGGTTAAATAGAGTCATTTTATCTCCATAAGCATTGAACTCGATATACGCTTAACCCTCAGAATATCTTTCGGGCTGAGTATATCTCGTCGAGAGATTAGGGTATAAACAACACCAACATCCGACTCCACTTTGTAAAAGCGAAACCTTAATGCCCTTAAAAGTGGATGAGGCGGAATTGAACCCATGAACGAAAATATGATAGCAGCTCCAAAATATATTGCAAGCAAAGAGACCATGGTAATTTCAGAGGCCTTCGAAATGAATGGCACGATATAACTTCCAACAACCCCAAGGAGCATGACATCATTTGATTCTAATTTTTTCGCAGAAAAGGCTATGGTTTCGCTGGATGTGTATATTTTTTTTACAATTAAGGCTGTCAATAAAATTCCGATAATACCCCAAAAAGTACAATACAAAACATCATCAGCGATCCCGTAATTTATGTACTTCATGATGGCTAAACTAAAAAAAATTGGTGAAAATGCGGATAAAAAGAATATTGTTTTCATAAAATTTTTCACTTTTTCTCTCCCTTCTATTTTTTAACTTCTGTGTACGAAACTATTATTCCATACAGTGGAATTACTGTTTAATTTTTAGCAACTTCACTGTGAGAGCGAATAGAATGTCGCGCCATAGAATTGATTGTAGATGCTGACAGCACGGCATTTAGGATACTTATGATTATATTCCTGCTTTGTTCCATAACGCAACAAGCAATTAAAAAGAGGATCGCCAAGGGTTAAGCCCTTGGCAAAACACGTCGGGGGCAGTGCCCCCAACCTAAACCGCTACCCCCGATTCATCCGATGCTCGACCAGATCCGTCACCACGCCGGGATCGGCGAGGGTGGAGGTATCGCCCAGCGCATCATGCTCGTTCGCGGCGATTTTTCGCAGGATACGGCGCATGATTTTGCCGGAGCGGGTTTTCGGCAGACCGGGCGACCATTGGATAAGGTCCGGCGAGGCGATGGGGCCGATTTCCTTACGGACCCAGGCGACCAACTCTTTCCGCAGTTCTTCGGTCGGCTCTTCGCCGCTATTCAGCGTCACGTAGGCATAAATGCCCTGGCCCTTAAGATCGTGTGGATACCCGACAACGGCGGCTTCGGCAACTTTTGGGTGGGCAACCAGGGCGCTCTCGACTTCCGCCGTGCCCATGCGATGCCCGGAAACATTGATAACGTCATCAACGCGGCCCGTGATCCAATAATAGCCGTCTTCATCGCGGCGCGCGCCGTCGCCCGTGAAATATTTACCAGGGAAGGTAGAAAAATAGGTTTCGACGAAACGCTTATGATCGCCATAAACCGATCGGGCTTGGCCGGGCCAGCTTTCGGTAATGCACAAATTACCATCAGCAACGCCCGCGAGGACTGTACCGTCATTATCGACCAAAGCCGGAACCACGCTGAAGAAGGGTAGCGTGGCCGAGCCGGGTTTGGTGGCAATCGCGCCGGGCAGCGGGCTAATCAGAATCCCGCCCGTTTCAGTCTGCCACCAAGTATCGACAATCGGGCAGCGCTCGTCGCCGACAACGCGGTTATACCATAGCCACGCTTCCGGGTTAATCGGCTCACCGACCGACCCCAGGATTCGCAAAGACGCTCTGCTGGTCGTCTTCACCGGTGCTTCGCCTTCGCGCATCAGCGCGCGAATGGCAGTGGGGGCTGTATAGAAAATGTTGACGTTATACTTATCTATAACTTGCCAGAAGCGCGACACGTCTGGATAGTTCGGCACGCCCTCGAACATCAGCGTCGTTGCGCCATTGGCGAGCGGGCCATAGACAATATAGGAATGCCCTGTAACCCAACCCACATCGGCAGTACACCAGTAAACCTCGCCATCGCGGTAATCGAATACAAGCTTGTGGGTGAGCGCGGCAAAAACCAAATAGCCGCCGCTCGTGTGCAGTACGCCCTTCGGCTTGCCCGTCGAACCCGATGTGTAGAGAATAAACAGCGGGTCTTCTGCATTCATCTCTTCCGGCGGGCAGTCGGCAGAAACTTTGGCGGTTTCTTCGTGATACCAAAGGTCGCGGCCCGCCATCATCGGCACTGCACCGCCGGTGCGCTTGACGACCAGCACGGTTTTAACGTCCGGGCAGGTTTTCAGCGCATCATCGGCGTTCTTTTTCAGCGGGACTTTTTTGCCGCCGCGCAAGCCTTCGTCGGCGGTGATAATCAGCGTGCTATCGCAGCCCTGCACGCGGTTGGCCAGCGAGTCCGGCGAAAAACCGCCAAACACGACCGAGTGAATAGCGCCAATGCGGGCGCACGCGAGCATAGCATAGGCGGCTTCGGGGATCATCGGCAGATAGATCGTTACGCGGTCGCCCTTTTTGACGCCTTGAGCCTTCAGCACATTGGCGAGGCGCGAGACGGCTTCATGGGCTTCGCGGTAGGTAATCTTACGGCTCTCGTCCGGCGAATCGCCTTCCCAGAGTATCGCTACTTGATCGCCGCGCGTTGCAAGGTGCCGATCCAGGCAGTTGGCCGAGACGTTCAAGGTGCCGTCGCCAAACCAACGAATGCGGGCATTATCGGAAAAATCGACATCGCGCACGTCGGTAAACGGCTTCATCCAAGTGACATTCTGGGCGTACTCGCGCCAAAAACCATCCGGGTCTTGCACCGAACGATCATAGAGGCTGCGATAATTGGCTTCAGTCACCTGGGCGTGGGCAGCAATCGCCTCGGGTACGGGGAACAGCGTCTGGCTCATCGTCGGATCCTCTCCATCATTATATAGACCGGGAGCGCAGCGCGAGAACCGATCCAATTCGCCTCTTAACCGGACGAGTACCAACACTTTAACGCAATTGGACCCCTTTTGGACGCCGCGCGAAATGCCGCGCCCCTGCTTTTTATTATACATTTATTGATTGTTTAATGCCGCTTAGTGCCGATGGACCCGGCGACCAGTCAAGGCGTGGCGAAACGGCTGATCGAACAGGGCCTCGCGGCCCGTAAGGACAATCCCAAAAATGCCGCTTAGAATGATGGCATTTTAGCCTGTGCTAACAGGTTCTTAAGACTCGTCGCTTAAGGTAAAACGTCGATCGGGGTGAACTCCCTTCTCCCCCGTGTCGCAGGAGTGGGGCGTGCTTACCTTTTTTGGGACCGATGGCGACAGAGTGCTGCTGCTGATCATTTTTGTGATGCTGTGGCTCTCGATTGCTAGCGCATTAGAATTTGGTGGATTGGCCCAGCGCACAAGCGGATGGACGCGCTGGCGTTCGATTGCGTGGGGAACGCTGCTGCTGGGTGGCGGCATCATGATTGCCCAAACGCTGGCTGCCCTGCCGGTTCTGATCGCCAGCGATGTTCCGTCCCTCAATCGTTTCAATTTTTTCATCGGGGGAAGTGCGGCCATTGCTCTTGGCAGCGGCTTTGCTCTTTATGCGGTTAGTCGGCGCGTACTCACCGTTTGGTGCATCCTAAAAGCGAGTGTTTTGCTAACCGCAGGGCAGTTCGCCGTATCGTTGCTGATGCTCTATCAACTTATGCCCCTGCAAACCATGCGCCTCGATTGGGGGCTGTTGATCGCCAGCGTCACGATGGGGTTTGCTACGGCTATGGGCACCTTTGCGCTGACCGCGACCGCAATAGCTACGCCGAATCGGCTGTTTGCGGCAGCGCTCTTGAGCATCGGGATTGCGGGCAGCCGGTTTCTCGCCATTATCGGCACCAGCGGTCTGCCGTTGGCCGAAGCCGTGACCGAAAACGACCGTATCTCGATCTTCAGCCTTGGCCTGCACGCAAGCCCGATTGCGGTCATGATTGGCACGGTCATCATCGTCGCCATTTTGGTGGGGCTAATGGCCTTACTGCTTGCGGCACGCCCCTGGCGCGCCAACCGGGACCGTATCCGCACCCGTCACGGGCAGGAACTCCGTCGCAGGGCACAAGAGGCCGAAATCTTGCTCTTCTCGCTTGAAGAGCGGCTGACCGATATGACCCGCCAGCGCGATTGCGCCCTGGCCACCAGCGCGCGGGCTTTAGGCTCTGTGCAGGGCGTTCAGGCAACGCTTAATCAGGAAATCGACCGTCGCCGCCAGATTCTCGATGAACACCGCCAGTTGCTAGATCGGCAGGCCCAGCAGCACGGCAGCTTCATCACCGCAGCGGTGCATGAAACCCGGCACTTGGTGCAGCAGATCGTCGGCGATACCACGCGTATGGTCGATCCAATGCGAGGCGCGCTCTCGGTCGAACAACGCCGCCTGCTGACCCGGATAGGCGATACCACCGATCAACTGCTCGGCCTGTTCTGCACCTTGTCCGATTTTGGGCGTCTGCAAGCCCCCGCGCCCAGCCTGCCATTGCGCGCGGTCCCGGTGGTGGACCTGATGGGCCGATTGCGCGCAACGCTCGATCCCATCGCCCGGCACGCCGGAGTGCGGATCGACTGGCCGAAAGATTTGGCCCTGGCTGGGCTTGCGCTGCAAACCGATCCCGAACGGCTTTATCAGGTACTGGCGGAACTTATCCGCAATGGGCTGCGCTTCAACCGCCCCGGCGGCGGCGTGAGTGTTGCTGTCGAACTATTGCCTACCCCGCCTGGGTTTGCAGACGCCGCACGCCTGCGTCTCGTTATTGCCGATAGCGGCGTTGGTATTGCCGCCGATCTCGCTGAAGACCTGTTTTCCCCCTTCGCGAGCCGCCCCACGACGTTGCCCCTGGGGAAGCCGTGGGGGGCTGGATTGGGACTCGCTATTGCCCAGCGGTTAGCGCAAAGCCTCAATAGCCGCATTGTTTTTGCTAGTGAACCCGGCATCGGTTCCCGCTTCTGGCTCGATATTGCCGCTCAGGAACCGATTGTAACCGCGCCGGTCCAGACCGCGCTTGCGGCACCCCAGCCGCGCGACTATCCGCAAGATTATGCGCTGAAAGCGGCGCAGTGAATGCCGCATTTCCTTGAGCCTAGCGCGCGCCTCGACTAGAACCACCTCCAATCATGACCGCTCTTCTTCGCATCGGCACGCGCGGCAGTCTGCTCGCGCTTACCCAAGCCACCCTGGTTAAGAACGCCCTAGCCGCCACGCACCCCGTGTTAGCCGCACCGGGCGCGATTGCTGTTCAGGTGATCAAAACCACTGGCGATCTGGTTCAGGACCGTAACCTGTCCGAAATCGGCGGCAAGGGCCTGTTCACTCGGGAAATCGAAGAGGCTCTCGTTGCGGGCGATATCGACGTTGCCGTCCATTCGATGAAGGACGTGCCGACGGTGCTGCCACCGGGCCTTGCGATCACGACGATTTTGGAGCGGGGCGACCCGCGCGACGCGCTCATCGGCCCTTACGCCAGCCTTGCCGATTTACCGCACGGGGCTACCGTCGGCACCTCCTCCTTGCGGCGCGGCGCACAGGTGCTGCACGCGCGGCCCGACGTGACGATTGTGCCGTTTCGGGGCAATGTCGATACGCGGCTGCGGAAACTGCGCGAGGGGCAGGTTGATGCTACGTTGCTAGCGGCAGCGGGGCTTAACCGCCTTAATCTAGCGGGGGAAGCTGCCGCCCTGCTCGATTACGCGGTCATGCTCCCCGCTATTGCTCAAGGGGCGATTGGCCTTGAAGCGCGGATTGCCGACGCGCGCATCGCCGCCTATCTGGCCCCGCTCGATCATGCCGAAACCCATCTCTGCGTTCGGGCCGAGCGGTCGTTGTTGGCAACGCTCGATGGAAATTGCCGAACCCCCATTGGCGGTTACGCCCGTCTCAGTCATGATGGGCGAATGCACCAGCTTACGCTCGATGGCCTGCTGATTTCCCCCGATGGTCGCAACCGCTTCCGGGAGCGCCAAAGCGCGCCGCCGGAGCAGGCGGAAGCCCTGGGAATCGCTGTGGGCGAAGCGTTGCTGGCAGCACAGCGCGCGTAACGGGGCAGCGATGGCCCGCCGCTCGCAAAAGCCCCCGGCCTCCATGCGCCCCTTGGGCCTGCTCGTCACCCGCCCGGCGGAAGACGCGGCGGCGACGGCTGAAAAACTGGAGCAGCGCGGCTATCGGCCCATCCTGACCCCGCTGCTAACGATCCTTCCTCTACCCGAAACGCCGTTGCCGGATCTGGCCGCCTATCGCGCCCTCATCGTTACCTCTGCCAATGGCGTGCGCGCGCTGGCGGATCGCACAGCGCGGCGCGGAGATCTGCTGATGGCGGTGGGGGAGCCTACGGCATCCTGCGCCCGCGCTCTCGGCTTTACGCAGGTCGAGAGCGCCGATGGTGACGCCGTGGTGCTGGTGAATTACGTCCGCGACCGGCTCGACCCCGACAAAGGCAAACTGCTGCACCTGCGCGGTGAAACGGTTACAGTCGATCCGGTGCCGATGCTGCAAGATGCGGGCTTCAGTGCGGAGAGTTGCCCGCTCTACCGCGCCGAAACGATTGATCAGTTGAGCGCGGCGGCGGTTGCGGCCCTCACTGCCGGCACGGTCGGCGGCGTGTTGCTCTACTCACCCCGCTCGGCGGTAGCCTTTGAAGCGGCCCTAATCCGCAGCGTTGGTGCCGATGCCGCCCAAGCGCTCACGGCCTACTGCCTGTCGCCAGCGGTTGCCAAGGCGCTCGCGCTGGCGTATCGCTCGGTAGTGGTCGCGCCGCATCCGTTGGGGGAAGCTCTGTTGGGGCTATTACCCGTCGTCTCTGCCGTTCCGTCTGCCGCTTCGTCTGCCGCCCGCGAGGAAAAAATGCCCGACCCCACGCGCCCCCCTGCCGACGCCCCCAAGGAAGCTTCCGAGGAGAGCCGAATGGCCCCGCCCGTGCCACCACTCGCGCCCCTGGCCGCCCCCCCGGCTGCGCCAACCCCCCCCCTTGCCGGATCGTTGATTGCAGGGCTGCTCGGGGGTGTCATCGGCGCGGCGTTGTTGGCCGGGGTAGCGCTTATCACGCGGGATCAATGGGTTCCCCTGCTGCTTCCGCCCGCGCCTGCGCCGGATCGGTCGCTCGTGCTGCGCGTGGATGCGCTGGAGCGTAGTGTGGCCGCTCTGCCCCGTCCTGCGGATGACGCGGCCTTGCGCGCCGATCTCGACACTGTGACCAATCGGCTCACTGCGCTTGAAAATCGCCCGCTCGCCGCGCCCGTTCTGGCCAGCGATGGCGAGGCGATTGCCGCCTTGCGCCGCCGTGTGGAAGGCTTCGAGCAAGCCTTGCGCGGCACAGCAGACGCCACCAGCCTCGCCGCCCTCTCCGAACGCTCGGCCCGCCTGTCGGAGCAAATGGCCGATTATCTTCAGCGCGTGACGCAAGCGCGCTCGACGACGGAAGACACGACGCGCGCGCTGGTGAAGCACGCAGCCCTGGCGGTAGCGGCCCTGCGGGTGAATAGCGCTGTCGCCCAAGGGCTGCCCTTCGCGGATTCTGTTCGCCTGCTTGCCAGCCTCGGCGCGCAAGATGCTGAATTGATGAGCGGGGTTAGCGCGCTCGATGCGGTGGCTGCCACGGGGGTTCCAACCGGCGAGGCCCTGCGCGCCCGCTTTCCTGCCCTGGTTAGCGCCGTCAAAGCCGCAGACCTTGCGGCTGGTGAAAGCGGTTGGCGGCAGGAGGTGGCGCGGTTTACCGGGCAGTTGATCGTCATTCGCCGCACCGATATGCCCGTTGGCGATGGCACCGACGCGCGCCTAGCCAAACTCGACGGGCACCTGAGCCGCCAGGAGTGGGATGCCGCGCTGTTGGTCTTCGAGGGCGCATCCGCCGACATTACCGCCATCGCCGCCCCGTTCCTTACCGCCGTGAAGGCCCGGCGCGATGCCGAACGGGCCGCAAGCCGTCTGCTCGATCACACGGTTGGCCTGCTCGCGAAAGTAGGGCCGTAATTATGCGCGCGCTGCTGTTCTTACTGCTGAAACTGGCCCTGCTGGTCGCGGGTTTCGTGTGGCTGGCCAATCACCCCGGCACGGTTCGCATCGCCTGGGAAGGCTGGCAGATCGAGACCACTCCGGCCCTGCTGATCGGCGGGAGTTTCGGTCTGGCCCTTCTCTTTTACGGTCTGATCTGGCTGTTTACCACTCTCCGGGCCGGGCCGCGCGCCTGGGCGCGGGCGCGGCGGTGGAAGCAGCGCGACGCGGGGATCGAAGCGCTCACCGATGGGCTGTTGGCGCTGGCCGCAGGCGATGCGAGCACGGCCAAACGCGCGCTGAAACCGCTCTATCAGGGCCTCGGCGACCGCCCCATCGCCCTGCTGCTCACCGCGCAAACCGCGCTGTTGGAGCAGGATTTCGATACGGCCCGCAAAGCCTTCACCGATCTCACTCAAGAGCCGCGCGCCGCCTTTCTTGGCTGGCGCGGCTTGGTCACGCTGGAACGCGCCGCTGGCAACCCGGACGCCGCTCTGATGGCCGCGCGGGAAGCGCAAGCCTTGCGGCCAAATGCCCCCGCGATTCTGCACGCCCGGCTCGATCTTACCGCCCAGCGCGGCGATTGGGCCGACTATCGCCAAGCGCTCGCGTTGGCGGGCGATGCCTTGCCTGCGGCGGAACGTCAGCACCGCCAAGCCGTTGCCGCGCTCGCCGAAGCGCAAGCCTATGAGGCGGCAGGCAATCTCGGCGCGGCCTTGGTCGCGATTGATGCAGCCCTGACCGCCGAAAAAGATTTCGCGCCCGCCTTGCTCGCCAAAGCCCGCCTGCTTCAAACCGAAGGCCGGGGAGACGACGCGCGCGTCTGGGCAGAAAAGTGCTGGCGTAAACACCCACATCCCGATTTTCTGCCGTTTCTTCTTACTGCGACCGACGCGCTGGGGCGATATCGTCAGGCGGAGAAACTGTTGCGCGCCGCAAGCCACCACCCGGAAGCGGAACTCGCGATAGGCCAAGCCGCGCTCGACGCGCGCCTGTGGGGGGAAGCCCGCCGCCATTTCGATCAAGCCCGCGCCGCGCCCGCAACCGAACGCCGCGCTTTGCTGGCCTTAGCCGATCTCGCCGAAGCCGAGCATCAGAACCACGCCAAAGCGCTGCAATTGCGCGCCGAAGCTCAAAGCGCCGCCCCTAACCCCGGCTGGCGCTGTTCGGCCTGTGGCACGGCGGCCCCGGCGTGGGAGCCAGTTTGTCCCGCCTGCGCGCACGTCGGCACGAGCCACTGGGGGGTAGGGTCTCCAGCGGTATCGACGATGTTGATAAAATCCGCAGCGGAACCTACTCTTTAGGCGCGGTCCAGGGTTTTGCCTGGGGCGCGGGCGGGGGGGCAACGAACCCTACGGGCAGGGCTTTCGGGCGCACGCCGAAGCTGTCGATACAGGTTTTCTTTACCCCTGAATCGTCAATCGTGCCGCACTCCACCTTCTCGCGGATCTCGCGGAACCAAGGGCTGTTGTTAATGAGCGCAGTATAGCGCTTTTCAGCAGCGGGGTTACTCGGCGGGCCGTCGGGCCGCGCGTCGCTATCGGGAACGGTCAGCGCGGCGGGGATGGGCTTCACTGTAGGCGGCATTGCTGGCTTCATCGGTACGATCACGGCAGCGGGTTGCATCCGCACGGCAGGTCGCGGCTGTGCGTCGAGCCTCTCGGCCCCTACCCAGTTGAAACCGAAAGCAAAGCCGGTGGACAGGCCGAGCACGAGGCCCCCGGTGATAATTCCTAATGCGCGCATGGTTCAGCTCCGTTCTGGATCAGCGCCCTAGCTGTGAGTTTTCAGAAAGTTGTTCATCTAGCCTGATCTGGCCAGGCTGATATTGCGACACATCAGCCCTGAAGGAACGAGCGGATGGAACTTTCGCCAGAATGCCCGAACCACGCGCTACAGTCGAGCCGAGATCGTGCGGCGCGTCATAGTGCGGTGCGCGGCACCGAGGGCGGTTGCAGCCGGGCCGACGGGGCAGGGGGCCTTCTCGGAACCGAGGGTTCTAAAAATATGGGGAGTCGCCACGATTTCCCCCTTGCTCCCCCCACCCACCGAGGCTAATGTCCGCTCCGCGCTGCCTGAAGCTCCTCCGGCGGCAGATGTGCCGACTTAGCTCAGGGGTAGAGCAACTGATTCGTAATCAGTAGGTCCGCGGTTCAATTCCGCGAGTCGGCACCATTAATTTTCAATGACTTAGCAGAATTTGAGGCGGAAATTTCCCCACTCCTCAAAAGCCTCGTTTTCCCAAATTATTTCTGTTTCGTTCTCATCTTCAGGTTGTGCGCTTCCAGCCGCTCTACGGCTGCTGTCCCTTGGCCTTCGGTCGAGACCTAGTCTGTGTCGAGAATGCTGGGTCGAGAGTGCTGGAGGGAATGCCCTGTGACGCCCATGAAGCAGGAGAGCAGACCCAAACAATCGCCATAACGCCGCCCCATCATTCAATCAACGGCAGTAAATTCCTCTCGCTCCAGAGGTTCAAATTACGCTTTATTCATCATACAATACCTGCTAGCGTTTTTTGGCTGAGAGAGCTGCGGCAAAAAGCAGCAGGACTGAGCGCGATCTTATCGGTTCGCGGAGCGAGCGGCGTGGGTAAACCGCGCTTCGCCTCACCCAACCGTTAAAGATGCAAACAGGCGTCATAAAACATGAGGGGGGTATGATGAGCCTTTTACTGCGACTAACAACGGCGACAGTTTTCGCTATTGCGCTGAGCGGCACGGCTTTGGCTGGCACGCTCGTGATTAACTCCGATCAATCCGATCCGGCCCCGCGCAAGGGAATGGAGACTCTGATCGAGCAGTTCAAAAAAGAAAACCCAGATATTGATGTAAAGCTGAATGTTTTCGATAAAGAAAGCTATAAGACCTCGATTCGCAACTGGCTCGCGGGTGAGTCGCCCGATGTAGTCTATTGGTATGCGGGCGAGCGGATGAAGTTTTTCGTCGATCGCAAGCTGTTTGAAGACGTAAGCGATGTTTGGACGGCCAATAAAGGTGCCGAGGCAATGCCTTCCACTGTTGGTTCGGTTACAGTGGACGGCAAGCAGTACGGCGTTCCCTATACCTATTACAACTGGGGCATGTATTATCGCAAAGACCTGTTTGAAAAAGCAGGCATTACGCAAGCGCCGAAAACCTGGGCCGAGTTTCTCGATGCCTGCGCCAAGCTGAAGGCGAGCGGCGTTGCGCCCATCGTTATCGGCTCGAAAGCCTTGTGGCCAACCGCCGGCTGGTTCGATTACCTAAACCTGCGGGTTAATGGCTTAGACTATCACATGAAGTTGATGGCCGGTCAGGTGCCTTATACCGATGCGGGCGTGAAGGCGGTGTTCGATAAGTGGGCCGAGTTGGTGCGCCCCGGCTATTTCATTGAAAACCACGCCTCCTACACTTGGCAAGAATCGCAACCTTTGTTCTATCAAGGCAAGGGCGCGATGTATCTGATCGGCAACTTCATTACGCCAGAATTCCCGGCGGATGTGCGCGATAAGATGGATTTCTTCCAGTTCCCGAAAATCACCGATCAGCCGATGTATGAAGACGCGCCAACGGATACGATCCATATCCCGGCGCGCGCCAAGAATAAGGCTGATGCGAAGAAATTCCTGGCCTTCTACATGCGTGCCGATGTGCAAACTCAGCTTAACGGCGTGCTGCGGCAAATTCCGACGAATAAGAACGCCACCGCCAGCGATGATCGTTTCTTGCAAGCGGGCTATAAAATGCTCTCCAGTGCCGCAGGCACTGCGCAGTTCTATGACCGCGACACGGACCCCAATCTGGCCCAGGAAGGCATGAAAGCGTTCCAGGAGTTTATGATTATCCCGGATCGCGCCGATGCTATTCTGGAGCGTCTGGAAGCGCGCCGGAAGCAGGTTTTCAAACAGTAAACACGAGAGCGGTTTTATTGAGCAAAGCCTAGTCGCGGGTGATGCCACCCGCTCGGGATTTGCTCTCGTCTGCCTCCCCCTTCCCCCGGCGTGCCGTTGTGTGCGCCGGGGGCTTTGCCGCCTTTGCGCGGTTCTAGCTCTTGAGGAAGCGATAATGTCCTCTTCCCTTAGCCTGCCCCGCGCGCCGGTGCGCCGTAGCCTGTGGCGGCGTCACGAAAAAACCCTTGCGCCGCTGCTGTTTTTAACCCCGGCGCTGTTAGCGTTTTCCCTGTTCGTCGTTTGGCCGGTTCTGTCGAGCATCTGGATTAGCTTTCATGAATGGGACGGGTTAAGCCCGAAGGTTTTTATTGGGCTGGATAATTACCGGGAACTGTTTTCCGACGATAAATTCTACGTTGCCCTCTCCAATAACATAAAATGGCTAGTGCTCTACTTGCTTGCCCCTGTGGGCGGGCTGATGATTGCCCTGTTTCTCAATCAGCAACTGCGCGGGATGCGGCTTGTAAAAGCGCTGTTCTTTTTTCCGTTTGTGATTTCTCAAGTCGTCGTCGGTGTCATTTTTTCGTGGTTTTACGATCCGAACTTTGGATTGCTCAATGTTGTGCTGAACGCCGTTGGGCTGCCCGGTATCGCGCCGTTGGGTGATGAGCATATGGTGACGTATGCCATTATCGTGGCTGGGCTGTGGCCACAAATTGCTTACTGCATGATTCTCTACTTGACCGGCCTTAATAATGTGAACCCGGAGTTGGTGGAAGCCGCCCGGATGGACGGCTGCAAGGGCTTTCCACTGTTCTGGAACATTATTTTGCCGCAACTGCGCCCTGCTACCTTCATCGCGGTGGTCGTGACCGTCATTGGCGCGCTGCGAAGTTTCGATCTTGTGGCGATTATGACCAATGGCGGGCCTTACGATAGCTCTACTGTGCTTGGGTATTTCATGTATGAGCAGGCGATTTTCGCCTACCGCATGGGCTACGGCGCGGCTATCGCAACGGTGCTCTTCCTGATTATGGATGTCTATATCGCGTTCTTCCTCGTCTCAATGCTGCGGAAGGAGGCCGAATAATGTTCCCCGCCCCAATCCATACTAAAGGCGCTTGGACTGTTATGAGCTACCGAGTGGCGGTCATTATCGCGCTCGGGCTATGGCTCATTCCCCTGCTGGCCATTGCGCTCACCTCTGTGCGCTCGTTGGAAGACATCAATAAGGGCAACCTGTGGGGCTGGCCGTCGAAGTTTTTGCTCATCGAAAATTATAGCGCCGTCTTCACCACGACGCCGATGGCGACTTTTTTGCTGAACTCGATCCTGATTACGGTGCCAACGGTGATCGGCTCGATTGCGCTGGCGGCGATGGCGGGGTTCGCGCTGGCAAAATATAAATTTCGCGGCAATGTTCTGCTGTTCGCGATGTTTATTGCGGGAAACTTCATTCCGTTTCAAATTCTGATGATCCCCGTGCGCGACCTTACGATTAGCTTGGGGATGTACGATACGATTTGGGGGCTTATTGCCTTCCACGTCGCTTTCCAGTCCGGCTTCTGCACTTTGTTCATGCGGAACTTCATCAAGGCGCTGCCCGATGCGTTGATCGAGGCGGCGCGGATGGAAGGTGTGTCGGAAATCAACATCTTCTTCCGCATTATCCTGCCGCTGGTCCGCCCGGCCTTGGCCGCTCTGTCGGTGCTGATTTTCACTTTCGTTTGGAATGATTATTTTTGGGCGCTGGTGCTGGCGCAAACCGATGCGGTGCGCCCGGTCACGGCAGGCTTGCAATCGCTGAAAGGCATGTGGGTGTCGTCCTGGCAGTTGATTTCAGCGGGTTCGATCGTGGCCGCGCTGTTGCCCGTCTCAATCTTCTTCCTCATGCAGCGCCACTTCATCGCCGGGCTAACGCTCGGGGCGACGAAGGAATGACGGCGCAGGTCTGCCTTACGGTCGGCACGCGCCAACTTGTTCTGAAGGGGGAAGAAAGCGCGCCGCGCTGGCAGCATTTCGGCCCCCCGCTGCCGGATACCGAAACGCTGGCGGCGCTGCACGCCCGGTCTGTACCTAATGCCGTGTTGGATGCACCGCCTTCCCTTAGTCTCTGCCCGGTCGAAGGGTGGGGCTTTTGGGGAAAGCCCGGCTTAAGCCTTCTCGGGCTGCCCCCAATCCGCTGGCAGAGCGCGGCGCTGACGGGAAACGAGGCCGACGCGCGCGTAACGCTCACGGCAGACGGGCTGCGGTGGGAGCAGCGCTATTCCCTCGCGGCAAGCGGCGGCCTAACGGTTTCGGTGCGTGTTACCAATCTTGGCCCTAATCCGCTGACGCTGTTGCACTGCGCCGCTGTTACGCTGCCGCTGCCCGATGAGGCGAGCGAGGTGCTCACGTTTACCGGCACTTGGTGCAACGAGTTCCAAACCCCGCGCCTCGCTTTGCCTGCCGGAGCCTTCGAGCGCTTTGGCCGACGGGGGCGACCGGGGCATGACGGGTTCCCGGCGCTCATCTGCGGCACCCCCGGCTTTTCAGACGCGGCGGGCGCGCTCACTGCCGTGCATCTGGCGTGGTCAGGCGATACGGCCTTACGGGTTGAAGCGCTCCCCGATGGTCAGCGCATTCTACAAGCGGGGGAAGCGTTTGCGGGCGGGGCGCTTACCCTTGCGCCGGGCGCGGTTTATGATAGCCCCGACGCGGTGATCTTCGTGGCGGATGGCTTGAATGATCTGCGCCGCCAAACCCATCGGCACGTTCGCGACGTTATTCACCCGGCCCCCCTGCCGCCGCGCCCGGTACATCTTAATACGTGGGAAGCGCTCTATTTCAATCACGACCGCGCCGCCTTATCTGCCCTGATTGCCGCTGCCGCCGAGATTGGCGTTGAGCGGTTCGTGCTCGATGACGGCTGGTTCCGGGGCCGCCGCGCCGATACGGCAGGCTTGGGGGATTGGGAGGCCGATCCTGCGCTGTATCCGCAAGGTCTCGGCCCACTCGCGGCGGAAATCCAAGCGGCGGGGATGGAGATGGGCCTGTGGGTTGAGCCGGAGATGGTGAACCCCGACAGCGACCTCTATCGCACTCACCCGGACTGGTGCCTGCACGTCCCTGACGCGGGCCGACACGACACAGACCGACCCACGGCGCGTAACCAGTTGGTGCTCGATCTCACGCGGCCCGACGTGGGCGACTATCTGTTCGCCAGGCTTGATACGCTGTTGCGCGATCACCCGATTGCCTCCCTGAAATGGGATATGAACCGCGACCTTGCCCCGGCCTTCAGCCCTGTTAGCGGCTGGGTCACGCCAAGGCAAACCCGCGTGCTCTACAGTCTGCTGGACCGGCTGCGCGCCGCCCATCCCCACGTTGACATCGAAAGCTGCGCCAGCGGCGGCGCGCGGGCCGATTGGGGTATTCTGCGCCGGACGGATCGGGTCTGGACCTCCGACAGCAACGACGCGCGCGACCGGGCCGAGATTCAACGCGGCTTTAGCCTGTTCTTCCCGCCCGAGGTAATGGGCAGCCACATCGGCCCCCCGGAATGCCACACCAGCGGGCGGCGCTTGCCCTTGCTCACGCGCGGGGCCGTGGCGTTGGCGGGGCATCTGGGCATCGAATGGGATATTCGCGGGCTAGAGCCTGCCGAGTGCGAAACCCTGCGGGCGCTCATCGCTCAGTTCAAGGCCGACCGCGTTTGGCAGCGTCGTGCCGAAACCCATTATCTGCCCCTGCCAGAGGCGCGGGCTATTGGCTGGATGCTGTTCGATCCGCAAACCAGCGCGGCACGGGTTACGCTCTACCCACGCGCCTACAGCCAAACGCCGCTGGCCGTGAAACTGCCGGGGCTACCCGCAGGCCAGCGCTACAAGATCACGACGCACGCGCCGTTCAGCCTGCCCAAAGCCTTGGACGGGCTGATTGTATCCGCCGAAACCTTGTCGCAGACCGGCCTGCTGTTCGATCTTCGTGCGCCCGATGCGGCGCTTCTTTTCTGGCTAGAACCCCAATCATGAGCACCACCGCAACCTTAGGCGTTTGCTATTACCCCGAACATTGGCCAGAACCCCAGTGGGCCGAAGACGCGCGGCGCATGGTCGATGTCGGCATTCGCATCGTCCGCATTGGCGAATTCGCCTGGAGCCGCCTAGAGCCTCGCCCTGGCGACTATTGCTTCGCGTGGCTCGACCGGGCGATTGAGACCTTGGGCAACGCCGGGCTGAAAATCGTGCTCGGCACCCCGACCACCACGCCGCCGAAGTGGCTGGTGGACCGCCTGCCGGACATGATCGCCCACGACCGCGAAGGCCGCCCGCGCGGGTTCGGCTCGCGCCGCCATTATGATTTCAGCCACCAGGGTTACCGGGTGGAAGTGGCGCGCATTACCGAAGTTCTGGCGAAACGCTACGGCACCAACCCGCATATCATGGCGTGGCAACTGGATAATGAGTATGGCTGCCACGATACCGTGCGCTCCTATTCCCCCGTTGCCCGCGCGGCCTTTCAAGACTGGCTGCGCGCGCGCTATGGCAGTATCGACGCGCTGAATAAAGCCTGGGGAACGGTGTTCTGGAGCATGGAGCTTGGCGATTTCGCCGAAGCCGAGTTGCCGAACCTGACCGTGACCGAAGCCAACCCGAGCGCGTGGCTGGACTATTACCGCTTCGCCTCCGATCAAGTGGTGAGCTTCAATCGCCTGAAAGCCGATATTCTGCGCCGCCATGCGCCGGGGCAGGATTTGAGCCATAATTACATGGGCTTCATCACCGAGTTCGATCATTTCAAAGTGGCAAACGATCTCGATTTCGCCACTTGGGATTCCTACCCGCTCGGCTTTACCGACACCTTGCTGCGCCTCCCCGCTGCCGAACGCCAACGCTGGCAGCGCACGGGCCACCCGGATATTGCGGCCTTCCACCATGATCTCTACCGCGCGGTTGGGCGTGGGCGCTGGTGGGTGATGGAGCAGCAACCCGGCCCGGTCAACTGGGCCTTCCACAATCCCGCGCCGCTGCCCGGCATGGTGCGACTGTGGACGTGGGAAGCCTTCGCGCATGGGGCTGAAGTGGTGGCCTATTTCCGCTGGCGGCAAGCCCCCTTCGCGCAAGAACAGATGCACGCAGGCTTGCTGCGCCCCGACAGCCACCCCGCACCGGGGTTCTTTGAGGCCGAAGCCGTGGCGCAAGAAGCGGCCACGCTGCCGATGCCAGACAGCGCCCGCGCCCCGGTGGCCCTGCTGTTCGATTATGAAGCCGACTGGTTGCTAACGGCCCACCCGCAGGGGCGGGAATATTCCTTCAAGCATCTGGTGTTCGACTGGTATCAGGCCGTCCGCCGCTTGGGGCTTGATGTTGATTTCGTTAGCCCCGATACGCCGCTGGACGGCTACCGCCTGATCCTCGCCCCTGCCTCCCCAATGATTTCGGACACGCTGGCCCACCGCTTGACCGAGGCGGTTGCCGCAGGGGCGACGCTCGTGTTAGGGCCGCGCGCAGGCTCCAAAACCGAAAACCTGCATATCCCGGCCAATCTACCGCCAGGGCGCTTGGCCGATCTTGCAGGCTTCTGCGTCATGCGGGTTGAATCGCTTGATCCTGCCTTCGCCGAACCCGTGCTGTGGCAGGGAAAAACCTATCAAACGCGCGGCTGGCGCGAGGCGACCGAGGGGAGCGCCGCCGTGCTCGCCCGGTTCAGCGACGGTTGGCCCGCCGTGCGCGAGCAGCCGCACGGCACAGGCCGCGTTTATAGTTGGCACGGGTTGCCGGATGCCGATTTTCTGCGGGAAACGCTAGCCGTTTGGGCGGAGGCCCAAGGCATAGTCTTGCACCCGGTGCCCGACAGCGTGCGCCTGCGCCGTCGCGGCCCGCTTACGTTTGCGTTCAATTACGGCCCCGAGCCGTGGCAGGGGCCGACCGGTGTGCGCTACCGTCTTGGCGGCGCGCAGGTGATGCCACAGCAAATCGCGGCCTGGGAGCTGCGCCCGTTTGATGATCCTGAGGGAGAAAACTAAAATGGCCGATGTAACGCTTTCCCGCCTCACGAAGCGCTTCGGCACTATCGACGTTCTTCATGGAATTGATCTTAGTATCGCCTCGCGCGAGTTCGTTGTTTTCGTCGGCCCGTCCGGCTGCGGGAAATCGACGCTGCTGCGGATGATTGCCGGGCTTGAGGAAATTTCCTCCGGCGATCTGTTGATCGACGGCACCCGCGCCAACGATCTTCAGCCGGTCGAACGCGGCACCTCCATGGTGTTTCAGTCCTACGCGCTGTACCCGCACATGACGGTGGCCGAAAACATGTCGTTCGGTCTGCGGATGGCGAAAACCCCGAAAGCCGACGTGGAGCGCCGAGTGGCCGAAGCCGCGCGGATTTTGCAGCTTGAACCTTTGCTGGACCGTAGGCCGCGCCAACTTTCCGGCGGGCAGCGCCAGCGGGTTGCTATTGGCCGTTGCATTGTGCGCGACCCCAAAGTGTTTCTGTTCGACGAGCCACTGTCGAACCTCGACACGTCCTTGCGGGTGCAAATGCGAATAGAAATCGCCCGCCTGCACCGCGAGCTGAACGCCACGATGATCTACGTCACCCACGATCAAGTGGAAGCGATGACGCTAGCCGATAAAATCGTCGTCTTACGCGCCGGGCGGATCGAGCAGGTTGGTGCGCCGCTAGAGCTTTACCATGCCCCGGCCAATAGGTTCGTCGCGAGCTTCATCGGCTCGCCGGCCATGAACTTTCTGCCGGTTACGGTCGAGAACCTCAGCGAGGCAGGGGTGAGCGTTCTGCTGCCGGAAGGCCAAAGCGTGCGCGTCCCCCGGCTGCCCCGCGCGGGCTTGGCGCAAGGCAGCGCGCTTACCTTGGGCGTGCGCCCGGAGCATCTCAGCCTGACGGCAGGCGAGGGGGCGCGGTTGACGCTTCAGGTGCAAGCGGTGGAACGGCTCGGCAGCCAGACGTTTCTGTACGGCACGCTCCCCGATGGCACCTGGACCACCGTGGAAGCGCCGGGCGATACCGCCCTTTCCGTTGGCAGCCGCGTGACCGCTTGGGTCGATCCCAGCCATTTGCACCTGTTCGATGCGGCTGAACAGGCGTTGCCGAAGCTGTAAGGGGGGCTACTGCTTTCGGTGTGGATATTGCGCTTACTGGGAGATGCTGAGGTAGCGTAGAACAAGGCTTCTATCGACAGGATTGAGACCGCCTTCAGTGATAAGCGCGCCGGGGTCGCCCCAACGGATCTCGGCGGTTTCATCAAGCGGTTTCGGATCGCCAACCCAGTCGCAGGATTTAAACACCACCGTAACGGCCCAGACCTCATCACCATTTGGGTAGGTTATCTGGCCTTCAGCGCCAGAAGAAACGTAGAGGAGAGATAAATTGGCGATATTCAAACCCGTCTCTTCCAAAACTTCCCGTGTGGCAGCCTCCTCAAGTGTTTCTCCCATCTCTAGGTAGCCACCGGGAAGGCACCATGTGCCATCGTCCGATCTCTTCTGAAACAGAACCTCGTCTTTATCATTTAGAATAATGACGACAGTCCCAACCATAATGATTGGGTCGGGGCCAACTTTGCGCCTTATGTATTGAATGTAGGACATTTTTTTCCGCAATCTGAAATTTAAAAAAAATTTACACTCTATATTATTTGGCATTAACTCCTAATTTTCGATAGAAAAAAAAGGCGCTTCCCTTCCGAGAAGCGCCCTCCTGTTACAGACCGAAGATTACCCCTTGGTCGGCGGGGTTGCCGGCCAGGATTTAATCAGCGTGTCGTAGTCGATGGTTTCACCCTTCGGCTTTTCGTTGGCGAGCTTGCGCTGCGGCGCGAGCGTACCAGCGGTTTCGGCCTTCTTGTGCCACTCTTCCGCCGTGGTTTTCGGGTTCAACTTCGGACCGCAGTCGCCCTGAACGCCAGAGCGCTCCAGACGTTCCATGACCGAATCTTGGGCTGCCGCAAGGGCATCCATCGCCGCTTGCGGGGTTTTAGCACCCGACGACGCATCGCCGATGTTCTGCCACCAGAGTTGAGCCAACTTCGGATAATCCGGCACGTTGTTCCCGGTCGGCGTCCACTGCACGCGCGCGGGCGAGCGGTAGAATTCGATCAGGCCGCCCAGTTTCGGCGCGCGCTCGGTGAAGCTCTTATCCCAAATGTCGGACTGACGAACGAAGGTCAGGCCCACATGGCTTTTCTTGAGGCTGGCAGTCTTCGATACCGTGAACTGAGCGTAGAGCCAGGCGGCCTTACGACGATCCACCGGGGTCGATTTCAGCAGGGTCCAAGAACCGGCATCTTGATAGCCGAGCTTCATACCCTCTTTCCAATAAGCACCCTTCGGCGAGGGGGCCATGCGCCATTTTGGCGTACCATCGGCATTCACAACCGCCAAACCCGGCTTAACCATGTCTGCCGTGAAGGCGGTGTACCAGAACATCTGCTGGGCGATATTGCCTTGCGCCGGAAGCGGACCCGCTTCCGAGAACGTCATGCCCTGCGACTGCGGCGGAGCGTATTTCTTCAGCCATTCCAGGTATTTAGTGATGGAATAAACTGCCGCTGGGCCGTTGGTGTCGCCACCCCGCTCGATGGACGAGCCGGTAGGACGGCAACCGTCCATGCGAATGCCCCACTCATCGACCGGCTTGCCGTTGGGAAGGCCCTTATCGCCGTTCCCTGCCATCGAGAGCCACGCATCGGTGAAGCGCCAACCCAAAGACGGGTCTTTCTTACCGTAGTCCATATGGCCATAGACTTTAACGCCGTCGATTTCTTTCACGTCATTGGTGAAGAATTCGGCGATGTCTTCATAGGCGGACCAATTGACCGGAACGCCCAGATCGTAACCGTATTTCGCCTTGAACTTTGCCTTCAAATCGGCGCGGTTGAACCAATCATACCGGAACCAATAGAGGTTGGCGAACTGTTGGTCGGGAAGCTGGTACAGCTTACCGTCCGGGCCAGTGGTGAAGTCTTTACCAATGAAATCATTCACATCGAGCGACGGTAGGGTTACATCCTTACCTTCGCCTGTCATCCAGTCACTGAGCGGCACGGCCTGCTGATAGCGGAAATGCGTTCCGATCAGGTCCGAGTCGTTGATCCAGGCGTCATAGATATTCTTGCCGGACTGCATCTGAGTCTGGATTTTTTCGACCACATCGCCTTCTTGGATGAGATCGTGCGTAACCTTAATGCCGGTGATTTCGGTAAAGGCTTTCGCCAGCACTTTGGCTTCATATTCGTGCGTGGTGATCGTTTCCGATACCACGTTGATTTCCATGCCTTTGAAGGCTTGAGCGGCTTTAATGAACCACTCCATTTCCTTCATCTGCTCGTCTTTCGAGATTGTCGAAGGCTGGAACTCGCCGTCAATCCAACGCTTGGCGGCATCCATATCCGCCAACGCCGAGGCCGAGGCGAACAACATCGCCGCAGTCGAGACGGAAACGATTAAATTACGAGTCATCGGCTTCCTCCTGTTGAGTTTTAGTCCGCCGGATTATCCGGTCTTCTTGTAAGCGAAGTCGCCCCTACACCCAGCGGAACACCGCTGCGGCATACAGGAGGGCAACTCCCGAGGCCCACCAGACGTCGGGCGAAATCAGCCCTAGCCAAGCGAGATGGATAAAGGCACTGCCGAGCAGCGAGATGAACAGGCGGTCGCCCCGCGTGGTGGGGAGGCGTAACACCCCCACCCGCTCAATCTCGGGCCGTAACAGGGCCAAAACGGTTAAGGTAATCAGCAGGCTGGCAATGCCGCCGAAAAAGAGGGCGGTCTGCCACGTCCAGGCCATCCAGGCGAAATGCGACATGGACCTTCTCCTCTAAACGCGGCCCAGGGCAAAGCCCTTGGCGATGTAATTGCGGACGAACCAGATAACGATTGCCCCTGGCACCATAGTCAGCACACCTGCCGCAGCGAGCAGGCCCCAGTCCATCCCCGCAGCGGAAATGGTGCGCGTCATCGTAGCGGCGATGGGTTTTGTATCCACACTGGTTAGCGTGCGCGCCAGCAGCAGTTCCACCCACGAAAACATGAAGCAGAAGAAAGCCGACACACCGATACCCGAGGCAATCATCGGCATGAAGATCTTCGTAAAAAAGCGCGGGAAGGAGTAACCGTCGATATAAGCGGTTTCATCAATCTCCTTCGGTACGCCCGACATAAACCCTTCCAAAATCCACACCGCGAGCGGGATATTGAACAGGCAATGCGCGAGGGCCACCGCCAACGGCGTATCGAACAGCCCAATCGCCGAATAGAGGTTGAAGAACGGCAGCGCGAACACAGCGGGCGGCGCCATACGGTTCGAGAGCAGCCAGAAGAACAAATGCTTATCGCCCAAGAACCGATACCGCGAGAAGGCGTAGGCGGCGGGCAGCGCGAGCGAGATTGATAGCACTGTATTGATCGCTACATATTGTAACGAGTTCAGGTAGCCCGAATACCAAGACGCATCGGTAAAAATCTTGATGTAATTGGCGAAGGTCAGCGTATGAGGCCAGAGGGTGTAGCCACTGATAATTTCGGCATTCGTCTTCAAACTCATGTTGATGAGCCAATAGATCGGCAACATCAGAAAAACGAGGTAGAACCCCATAACGAAGCGGCGTGTGAGCATGGTTTAACTCCTCCGCCCTTTGGCATCCATCTGGGTTATCACTGTATAGAAGACCCAGCAGACTGCCAGAATGATGAGGTTGTAGACAATCGAAACGGCGGCAGCTTTGCCAAGGTCGAACTGCCCCAGCGCCAGCTTCACCAGATCTATAGAGAGGAAAGTCGTTGAGTTACCAGGGCCGCCCCCCGTGACCACGAAGGGTTCGGTGTAGATCATAAAACTATCCATAAAGCGCAGCAGGACAGCGATAAGCAACACGCGGCGCATTTTGGGCAGTTGAATCTTGCGGAACACGGCCCAGCCCGAGGCACCATCAATGCGCGCGGCCTGATAGTAGGCGTCGGGGATTGATTTCAACCCGGCGTAGGACAGCAAGGCGACCAGCGAGGTCCAGTGCCACACGTCCATCAGCACGATCGTTACCCAGGCCGACAGCGCGTTCTGGGAATAGTTAAAGGGAATACCAAGGCCATTCACAACCGCCCCGAACAAGCCGATGTCTGACCGAGCGAAAACCTGCCAAATCGTCCCCACCACGTTCCACGGCACGAGCAGGGGGAGTGCCATGATAATCAGGCACGCCGCCACCGTCCAGCCCTGGCGCGGCATGGCTAGCGCTACGGCAATCCCCAGCGGCACTTCGATTGCAAGAATGATCCCGGAGAACATGAGGTTCCGCCAGAGTGCATCGAAGAAGCGCCCGCCAAGGTCCGTGCTCGGGTCTAGGAGTTCGATGAACCAGCCGACACCGTTCCAGAAGAATTGATTATTCCCGAACGTATCTTGCATCGAATAATTCACCACCGTCATCAGCGGCAGAATAGCGCTGAAGGCGACGACCAGGAAAACTGGTAAAACCAGCCACCAGGCTTTGTTGTTTTCGGTTTTATCCATGACGGACCTCTTGGGGGCGGACCTCTTGGGGACGCACCTCTTGAGTCGGGGCGCGGCGGAAGCCGCCTTCATAAAGATGCAGCGCGCGCGGATCGAGAATCACGCTGGCCTCGGCCCCATTGATCGACGCGCCTTCCGGCACAGAGGCAATCAGGGGCTGCCCAGAGAGTTCTACCCGTGCGATGCGGGAGCGCCCGAGATCGTCAACGCGCTTGATTTGCACGGGCAAACCAACGCCAACGGGGGCAAGGGTAACGTATTCCGGGCGAATGCCGAGTTCCAGCGGCCCGTTACCCGTGGGGCGGCCTACGTTGGGCACGGCAATCGCCTGCTCGCCGACGGTGGCAATCGTACCGTCCAGGCGGCAGGGCAGAATATTCATCCCCGGCGAGCCGATGAATTTGCCGACGAACGTATGATCGGGCCGCTCGAACAAATCTTCCGGCGAGCCGCTTTGCATCACGCCGCCGTCGTACATCACCACCACTTGATCGGCGATGGTCAGCGCTTCGGTTTGATCGTGGGTGACGTAAATCAGCGTGAGCGGGAGGCGTCGATGCAACTCCTTAATCTTGGAGCGCAATTCCCACTTCAGGTGCGGGTCGATCACGGTTAGCGGCTCATCGAACAAAATCGCCGATACGTCCGAGCGAACAAGGCCGCGTCCAAGCGAGATTTTCTGTTTTGCGTCTGCCGTCAGCCCCGTAGCGGGGCGCGACAGGTCGCGGCCCAAATCGAGCATTCCGGCAATCTCGCGCACCCGCGCGTCCACCTCTTTTTCCGGCACACGGCGGTTTCGCAGTGGGAAAGCCAGATTATCGTAAACGCTCATCGTGTCGTAGATAACCGGGAACTGGAACACCTGGGCAATGTTGCGCTTTTCGGTCGGCAGGGTGGAAATATCCGCCCCATCGAACAGAATTTTGCCGCGTGACGGGATAATCAACCCGGAGATGATGTTGAGCAATGTCGTCTTGCCACAGCCGGATGGGCCGAGAAGGGCATACGCGCCGCCGTCATCCCACGTCCGCGTCATCGGTTTCAGCGCGTAATCCGCGTCCGAAGCCGGGTTGGGATGATAGGAATGGGCAAGGTCTTGCAGGTCTATGCGTGCCATGATCGCCTCACGCTGCAAGGGCTGCGTCGGCGGCTTCAACGAGCACACCGGCGGGGGAGAAGAGATACAGCCGCTTGGGGTCGAGCGACAGGCGGATAGGCGCACCGGGATCGACCTTAACAACACCGCGCGCCAAGGCAACCCAACGGTCTGCCGCCGCATCGACGTGGATATAGCTTTCAGAGCCGGTTATTTCTGAAACGGCCACATGCCCGGAGAGACTAAGTTGGCCAGGGCCGCTTTCCGTTAGCGCCGCATGGTGGGCGCGGAAGCCGAAGATATAGGCCCCATCGGGCACGGCAAATCGCCCAGTTTCAAACTGGTTGCCATCGGGCAGGCGGTAGGTGTTACCGCTTTTCCAGACGGAAACCGTGTTCAGCGGCGGATCGGACAGAACTTTCGCCGTAATCAAATCTTGCGGCACGCGGTAAATATCTGCGGTGCGCCCGAACTGCGTTACCCGCCCTTCCCACAGTGTCGCCGTGTGCCCGCCGAGCAGCAACGCTTCGGTAGGCTCAGTCGTGGCATAAACGAAGATGCTCCCCGTCGCACCGAAGATACGCGGCAGCTCTTCCCGCATTTCTTCCCGCAGTTTATAGTCTAGATTGGCCAGTGGCTCGTCCATCAGCACTAAATCCGCGCCTTTTACCAACGCGCGGGCAATTGCCGTGCGCTGCTGTTGGCCGCCCGAAAGCTGTAAGGGCGTGCGTTTCAAGTAAGGCGTGAGCCGCAGTAGCGCCGCCGCTTCCTGCCCGCGCGTCTCGATCTCGGCTTTACTCAGCCCCGCGACGCGCAACGGCGATACGATATTCTCAAATACCGATAGTGTTGGGTAGTTGATGAACTGCTGATAGACCATCGCCACGGAGCGTTTCCGCACCGGCAGGCCGGTAATATCGCGCCCGTCGAAACTCATCGTGCCAGCGGTGGATTTATCCAGCCCCGCCATCAGCCGCATCAAGCTGGTTTTACCCGCGAGCGTTGGCCCTAACAGCACATTGACCGTGCCGCGCGTGAGCGTGAGCGTCACATCTTGAATGTGATCCTCCCCCATCACGCGCTTCCCGATATTCTTCAAGCTCAGGCTCATGCCGCACCATCCTGCGCGGCACCCGCCGACGCCATGAAGCGCATGAGCGCCGCCACGTCGGTGGGGGCAACCTTCAGCCCGAGTTTACTGCGCCGCCAGAGAATATCATCTGCCGCGCGCGCCCATTCTTCCCGCATCAGATAAAGAACCTCACGTTCCGTTAGATCGGCCCCGAAACTCTGGCCAAGATCAGCCAGGTTTTTCGCCCCGCCCAACAACAGATCGGCGCGCGTGCCATACGTGCGGGCAAGCCGCCAAGCGTGCGCTGCCTTAAGAAAGGGGTAGCGCTGCTGAAGAGCGCGCAATAACTCATCGAACCCCGTTGGCGGAAAATCGCCCCCCGGTAGCGGCTCGTGCGCTGTCCAGCCCTTCGGCTTTTGCGTCGCGGACGGCAGGTGCGGGCCGAGCTTATCCAGCACGGCTTCCGCCAAACGCCGATAGGTGGTGATCTTGCCGCCAAAGACCGAGAGCAAGGGCGCGGCAGTGCCGGGCGCATCGAGCGTCAGCACGTAATCGCGCGTCGCTTCCTGGGCTTTGGAGGCACCGTCGTCATAAAGCGGGCGCACGCCGGAATAGGTCCAGACCACATCCGTTTCGGTGATGGGCCGAGCGAAATATTCGGACGCTGCCGAACAGAGGTAAGCAATTTCCTGCGGCGTTGCCGCTACCAGGGCCGGATCGCCCGCATAATCCTGATCGGTGGTGCCGATGAGGGTGAAATCCTGCTCGTAGGGAATAGCGAAGATAATGCGCCCGTCGCCGTTTTGGAAAATATAGCAGCGGTCGTGATCGAAAAGTTTCCGCACGACAATGTGCGAGCCTTGCACCAAACGAACCTTCGCATTGGTATTGGTGCGAATGCGCTGAGTAAGCACATCGGCAACCCACGGCCCCGCCGCATTCACGAGGGCTTTTGCAGTGATCTGCCGCCGCGCGCCTGCCGCCGTTTCCATCTCCAGCACCCAACGATCAGCCCGGCGTTCAGCGGAAATAAAGCGCGTGCCGGTTTCGACCGTGGCCCCCCGCGCTTTGGCATCCATCGCGTTCAGCACTACGAGGCGCGAATCCTGCACCCAGCAGTCGGAATATTCAAAAGCCCGCGCGAACCCCGGCTTTAGCGGTGCTCCGGCGGCATCGCGGCGCAGATCGAGCGTGCGCGTGCCGGGCAACAGTTTCCGCCCGCCGAGATTATCATACAGAAACAGCCCCAGGCGCAGCAGCCACTGCGGACGCAACCCTTTGTGATGCGGCAACACGAAGCGCAGCGGCCAGATGATATGGGGAGCCAGCGCCCACAGAATTTCTCGCTCGATCAGCGCTTCGCGTACCAACCGAAACTCGTAATGTTCCAAATAGCGCAAGCCACCGTGAATCAGCTTCGTTGACCACGACGAGGTGCCGCTGGCTAAATCATTTTGCTCGCACAGATAGGTTTTTAGACCTCGGCCAATTGCGTCGCGCGCAATGCCGCAGCCATTAATCCCACCGCCGATGATTGCAAGGTCATAGACCTGCCCCATCCGTTTTCTCCCAAGCTTAGGCTTTTCAACTGCGCGTTTTTTTATTTCGTTTGATCGTATTCGCGCCTTAATCCGAACTCAAGAGGAATTCGCAATGCTGCAATGCGATATTTTGATTAAAATGCTAAACGGCGGATTCTTCTTCAAAACTGCCCACTTCCAGCACCTCTACTGAGTTCTCCCGGCATATTTCTGTGATTTTCCCATCCGGCAACCGATCCGTCACAAATAAGTCGATTTCGGAAACGTGTCCGATCCGAACTGGGGCGGTTCGTGTGAACTTCATTTTATCCGCCACCAGAATCACATGGCGGGCATTTTCGATAATGGCGCGGGATACGCGCACCTCGCGGTAATCGAAATCCAGCAGCGCGCCTTCCTCATCAATCGCCGACGCGCCGATCACGGCATAATCCACCTTGAACTGATTGATGAACTGCACCGTCGCCTCCCCCACGACAGCCCCATCAACCCGCCGCACGGGGCCACCCGCAACGATCACGTCGATATGCGGGTTGGGGTAGAGTAAGGTTGCAACATTGAGATTATTGGTGATGACCAGCAAATCTTCGTGCTGGCCCAAGGCTTTCGCCACCTCTTCGGTGGTCGTGCCGATGTTGATGAACAGCGAGGCGCGGTTGGGGATGTGGCGTGCGGCGGCCATCCCAATCGCCTCTTTTTCCGTCTGCGCCACGAACCGCCGGGCCTGATAGGCGAGATTGCTCACCCCTGAAGAAATGATCGCGCCCCCATGCACGCGCGAAAGCAACCGCCGCTCACAGAGATCGTTCAAGTCCTTGCGAATGGTTTGCGGCGTAACCTCGAACCGGGCTGCCAAATCCTCCACAGTCACGCGCCCGTTGGCCCGCGCCAGTTTAAGAATCTCTTGCTGACGGTCATTTGTTAGGCTTTGCGTCCGCACATCTGGACGAAACGCTTGCAGCGTGCCGCGCATCACCAATACCCCCCTCAAGACTTTTTGAAACCGCGCCTTTTAAGCGTATTTTCAGTCTTACACAGCGGTTCGGACTTTAGAAACGAAACGATCCACCTCGTCCGATAAATGACCGGTATCGTCGCGCAGCACTTGCGCCGCCGAGAGGCTATCGTGAGCGGATTGGCCGACGATGGCGGCGGCTTGAGTGACATCGCCCAAAATGGTAGCGGCCTCCGTACTGCTTTCGGCGGCGATGTGCAGCCCGCGCGCGATTTCGCGGGTGGACGCATCTTGCTCATCCACCGCCGCCGCAATCGTATTGGCGATCCCTTCAATCCCGACGATGGCGGACTGAACCGTGCGGATGGAATTGGAGACGTTTTGGGCAATCGCCTGCACTTGGGCAATTTGCGCTGCAATCTCGTCGGTGGCTTTCGCGGTTTGCGTGGCGAGCGATTTAACCTCGCCCGCGACCACGGCAAACCCCTTACCCGCGTCCCCCGCCCGCGCCGCCTCGATCGTGGCATTCAGCGCCAGCAGATTGGTTTGCGCCGCGACCTGATGAATAAGATCGACGACAGCGCCGATTTTCTGCGCCGCCACCGACAGGCCCTCGACCGTCGTGCGCGTCTCCATCACGGTCTGCACAGCCGTGCCCGACATTAGCGCGGACTCGCTCACCCGTTGGGCGATTTCGGCGATGGATTGCGACAGTTGCCCAGCGGCGGCTGCCGCTTGCCCAACGCTGTGATTGGCCTGTTGCGACGCTTCCACCGCCTTATCAACCTTCGTGCGGTTCTGTTCGGTCAAATCGCTCATGGCGCGGACGCTGCCGTAAACCTTCTCCACCGCGCCGGAAACGCGCGTGGCAACCTGCTGCACATCGGCTTCGAACATGGTTGCCATCGACAGCATGGCGGCACGCCGTTGCTGGCTGGCCTGAGTGCGCTCCACGTCGATCCGCGCATTGGCCTCCGCCACCGCGCGCGCGGTATCGCGGAAGACTAACAGGGCCTGCGACATCGCCGCCACTTCATCGCCGCCGCGCGTGCTGATCTCAGTGTCAAGCTGGCCACTTGCAATCTGCCGCATCGCATTGGCCAACTTCTGCAATCGCCGCATGATCGAACGGCCCACGTAAAGCCACCCCAACAAGAAAATCGACACGATCATCACCGCACTCAGCCCTAGTTGCAGACTGAGCGACAAGGCTGCCTGTGCTTTCGTTTGGGTTACGGTGCTTCCCGCCGTTGCCTGCTGCGCCGCCACTAAATCCGCGACAATCTGGCCAAGCGCTTCTGAGCCTGCGACTAAATTGCCCTCGGCTTGCGTCAGTTGCTCTTCGAGCTTGCCTTGACGAACGCGCGTCTCGAACACCCCCTCCACTCCTTGCGCGCGTCTTAAAATCGCGCTGGTGAGGGCGGTCAGCTTCTCCCGATCCGCTAGATCTGGGTAGGACGCGACCGCGCTATTTAGGCGAAGCTCCGCCCAATTATAGCGCTGTTGCAAATTATCGTAGCTGCTGCCGAAAGGCACGCTCGCCCCAGACGTGATCATGCCAATGGCAAGGTTGGTGTTCGATTGGATATCGAGCAAGGCCCGCAGAGTCGGCAGGTCGGTGGTGTAAAGTTTCTGCGCTAACTCGCTGGTTTTCGGCCCGCCCTCGTTGAGGCCGCGTACAGTGCGCTTCAGATCAATTTCCGTGGTTTCGATCAACGGGCGAACATAATCGTTGAAATCTTCAAAATCGAACATTGTATCGAGAGTTATTTTGTCTAGTCTCTCCTGCACAGAAATCTGCTGTGCGCCTAAATCTGCTAATTGCTTTATAAGGATTTCATTATCAGCGCTCAAGGCTGTTATTTTCTCAACGGCGTGCGAGTCTTCTACAGTTTCTTTCAGCCGCTGTAGCTTCTCCTTCTGGCTCACGACTAAACTGCTTACCGTCTGGTTGAGCAGCTTCAGTTCATCCGCTGTTTCAACACGGGCGAGTCCCGGCGCTTCCGCCCGCAAGGTCGCCGTTACCTGCGCCAGCTCGAGAGAGGTCACGACCGCCGGCAAAACCGTGCCGCCAAGATCGCCGATCCCGCGCACCGTATCGTTCAGAGACAGAAACGACGCGCCGCCGTTCAACGCCGTGAGGCAGGCAATGAGCGCAAAGGTTCCATAAAGACGGGTTTTAATCCCAAAGCGGGACGGTGCCGTTTGAGTGGCCATGGTTCTCTCCCCCGAAGCGCGGCTTAAGCCCGCTTTCGTTTTTTCAGGCTATTCTTCACTTTAGCCCGTTCATATGAAAAAGAGTGCCACTTTTAACGGTTTATGACAATCCTCGATCGCCGTATTGGGACAGCTTGAGTTTTTAAGAAAAATATCAAATACTTTTATTCTATAATATACCTTAAAGGCTCGCTGCGAACATCAAGTTCTTGCCCGAGGAATTCCTCGGCTTTTGAAGATAATAGCGCGGCGATTATCTTAGCGGGTGCGTCCGGGTGCGCCAAGGTGCTGCGGTCGCGAAGCCGCTCCGGCGTATGACCCGAAGCGCGAATGGCGGCTTGCATCCCCGTATCGACCACCCCCGGTGCAATCCCAAAAACCCGCACCCCCGCCGCCGCATATTCCAAGTGAAGAGATTGGGTGAGCATCGCCAGCCCAGCCTTGCTGGCGCAATAGGCGCTCCAACCTGCAATCGGCTTGTGGGCCGCGCCGGAGGAGATATTGATGATCGTCCCGCTCCCCCGTTCGATAAACCCCGGCAGCACGGCTTGAATAACCCATAGGGCCGCCGACAGGTTAACGTCGATGGTTTCGGCCCAAGCGTCCGGGTCCGCCTCATGCAGCTTTTCCAAGGGGCCGAGGATGGCAGCATTGTTGATCAGCGCCGTGAGTGGGCCGAAAGCCTCCTCCAGCGCCTCGCCTAGCCCAGCCCTGTCACGCACGTCGCAGCCCAACGCCAGCGCGGAGCCAGCGGAAAGCCCGGCCACCACCGCGTCGGCATCGGTCCTGCGGCGCGCAAGCACGCCAACTTTCGCGCCCTGTTCAGTCAGAACTTTGGCCGTAGCCGCGCCAATGCCGCGACCCGCGCCGGTGATGAGAACGACTGGAGAAGACATTTTATTTCTTTCATAGATTTAGAAGACAGAAGACTTATCTTAGCCCTCGCCGCCCGGTGCGTTTGACGCGCCAAGGGCTTGGCCGGGCGCATCCGCGCCCTTGGCCGCAGCCTCACCCGACACGCTTGGCGTGTCAAACACGCCTGAGGCTGCTTTTAGAGCTGCGTCCGATTAATCGCACGCAGCTCTA
>JAYSQZ010000077.1:0-123793 GCA_043721315.1 Alphaproteobacteria bacterium | reverse complement strand
GCCCCGGCGAACCACCCCCCCCCTACTCGCCCAGCGCCGCCGCGCCTTCCAGCGTTGCCGACACAGCCGAGATCACGGCGGCGATTTTCACCACGGCTTGAACCTGTTCCTTGGTCGCGCCTTTTTTGAAGACTTCGTGCTCGTGGCTTTCGATGCACATACCGCAGCCATTCACTGCCGAGACGGCGAGCGACCACAACTCGAAGTCTAGCCCATCGGCCCCGTGACCCACCATGCCGTTCATCCGCAAGCCCGCGCGCATGGTTTTGAAGTCGGCGGTGGGAGAAAGATGGACGTAGCGGTAGTAGATATTATTCATGCCCATCAGGGCCGCTGCGGTTTTGGCGGCAGTGATATTGGTTGCGTCGATTTTATCGGCGGCGTCGGCGGCAATCGCGGCGATCACGGCGGGGTTCCGCGCGGCGATGGCGGTGGCAAGGGCCGTTCCCCAAATCTGCGTCGGCGACAGCATTGGCTGCGTCAGCACTGAAGAGAGGTTGAGGCGCAGGTCTTTGGCGTAATCGGGCAGGGCGGACTTTAGGGTTTCGATGGACATGGCGTCTCCTTGCCGCGTGGTGCGCGGGCTTTTCACGAGATTTATGAAGGCCGGGGTCGTCGAGAGACAGCGGTCTCTGTCACCGGACGACCCCGGCACGCCCCCGCCGCCTCACGCGACGGGGGCAAACTTAGGCTGGATTACAGGGTTTCTTCACCCTGCTTCCAGTTGCAGGGGCAAAGCTCGTCGGTTTGCAGCGCATCGAGAATACGCAAGGTTTCTTGCGGGTTGCGACCAACCGACAGATCGTTGACGGTGACGTGACGGATAATGCCTTCCGGGTCCACCACGAAGGTGGCGCGCAGGGCAACGCCGGCGTTCTTTTCGAGAATGCCGAGGTGTGCCGAAAGTTCGCGCTTAACATCGGCCAACCACGGGAAGGTGAGCGGCTTCAGGTCCGCGTGATGCGTGCGCCAAGCGGCGTGGACGAAATCGCTATCGGTCGAGGCCCCAATCAGCACAGTATCGCGGTCGGTGAATTCTTTTTCCAGCAGGCCGTAACCGACAATTTCGGTCGGGCAGATGAAGGTGAAATCCTTCGGCCAGAAAAACACTACCATCCACTTGCCCTTGTAGGTTTCGTTGGAAACCTGCGAGAAATCGGTCTGATGGTTCGGGCCGGTCACGGCGGTGAGATTGAACTGCGGAAAGCTATCGCCAACGGTCAACATGGTGAACTTCTCCAAGAGAGGGTAAAGGTAAGGCGAGGGTAAAGGTAAGGCGGTTGAAACCAGGGCATCCCCTGGTTTGGAATAATTCCAAAGAACGAAACTAGATATGCCAGCCGTCCCCGCCGCCGTCAAGCCAATTTTATAACGCTTCTAAAAAAGCTGATAAGGTTGCCCCGCCCCCCACGCTAGCCCCATACCGAGAGTGAAGAGGAGTTTTAGTGTGGCGTTGCTATGGTCCCGTCCCCGTGGTCCCGATCCGCGCGTGAGCATTACGCGCGGTGATGACCATTGCCTCCACATCCTCCTCACGGGGGCGTGGCGCGTGGCCGATGGCGTCGCCTCGCTGGTGCCGATCACGCAGGAGTTCGCCCACGGCAACTATGTGGTGGGGATTACGGTTGAAGCGCGGGTAGAGGGGTACGATAGCGCCCTCATCGCGTTTCTGCTGAAACTTCATGAAATTTGCGCGCTGGGGGATATTCCCTTGCGCCTGGAAGGGCTGCCGGAGGGGGCAAAACGCCTCTATGCCCTAGCAACTGCGGTGCCGGAACGGGAGGGGGCGGCACGCAGTGGTTTGGGGTTCGCGCCGCTGACGGTGCTGGGGAAAACCACCCTGCGTTTTGCCAAACAAGGCCGTGAGGGCCTTAATTTTCTGGGGAGCGTAACGGTTTCGGTCCTACGGCTGATGCGCGGCAAGGCCCAGTTTCAGCAACGGGATTTTCTGCTGTTCGTGGAAGAGTGCGGCGCGCAAGCCTTGCCCATCATTACCATTGTGTCGCTGCTGGTCGGCCTGATCCTGGCGTTCATCGGCGCGATGCAGTTGAAAGTGTTCGGGGCAGAATTGTATGTGGCAAACCTCGTTGCCGTAGCGATGGCGCGGGAAATGGCAGCCCTGATGACGGCGATTGTGCTGGCGGGGCGCACGGGGGCGGCCTTTGCCGCGCAAATCGGCGCGATGCAAGGGAATGAGGAGGTGGATGCGCTGACCACTTTGGGTATTTCCCCCATTGATTTCCTCGTGCTGCCGCGCGTGCTGGCCCTTGTGTTGATGACGCCGCTGCTGTGCCTCTATGCCAACCTGATGGGCCTGATCGGCGGTTACGTCGTGAGTGTCGGCATTCTCGATATAACGGGGGCGGCCTACATCAATCAAACGATGCTGGCCGTGAAGTTGAGTGATTTTGGGGTCGGATTGGTAAAGGCTTTCATCTTCGGCATTATCGTTGCTAGTTGTGGCTGCCTACAGGGGTTGCGCGCGGGGCGCAGTGCGGCGGCGGTGGGGGAGGCGACCACGAACGCCGTTGTTAGCTGCATTCTACTTATTATCATCGCCGATGGGATTTTCGCTGTGCTGCTCAATCTGTTGAAGCTCTAAGCCATGACTACTGTTTCTCCGCCCCGGATTGAAGTCGAGGCGCTCGATATGGTCTTCGACAGTTACGTCGTGCAGCGCGACATTAGCATGACCGTCCAGCAGGGCGAGATTTTTGTCATCATGGGCGGCAGCGGGTGCGGTAAAAGCACGCTGCTGCGCCATATGATTGGCCTGCTCACCTCTCAAAAAGGCGCTATTCGCTACGATGGCGAAAACCTGTGTGCGGCGGTGGGCAGCGCGCGCAACGCGCTCACCCGGCGGTTCGGTGTGCTGTTTCAAAGCGGCGCGCTGTGGAGTTCGATGACTTTAGCCGAAAATGTGGCCCTGCCCATCCGCACTTACACCAGCCTCACCGAGCCTGAGATTGAGGAGTTGGTCGCGCTTAAGCTCGCACTCGTCGGCCTACGCGGGTTCGAGGATTACATGCCGTCGGAAATTTCGGGGGGAATGCGGAAGCGCGCGGGCCTTGCGCGGGCGATTGCGCTGGACCCGGATATTCTGTTTTTCGACGAGCCTTCGGCAGGGCTTGACCCCATCAGCTCCAAACGGCTGGACGATCTTATTCTCGAACTCCGCGATTCGCTGGGGGCGACCGTGGTGATCGTCACGCACGAACTCGCCAGCATCTTCGCTATTGCCGATAATGCTATCTTTCTCGATGCCGAAACCCGCACGCCTATTGCCCACGGCGCGCCGAAATGGCTGCTGGAAACCTGCCCCTCCCCGCAGGTACAAGCCTTCCTGAGGCGCGGCGATATTGGTGCCTAACCGAGTGCCGATTAACGCCTCTGAAAAAAGCCTTCCTTTGTGCTAGAAACACTAAACGTCCACGCTGACAGCGAGAGTACCGCAATGATAAGGCTAATCGAAAATCTTCCCCTGATTTGGAAGCTGTGCGTTACCTTTATTCTGATCGGTCTCGCAACGATCGCGGTAGCCGCCCTCGGGGTTATTCGCGTCGGGGCCATTCCAAGCGTTGTCGATGATTTGCTGGTCGCGACAACCGAGGTTCATACTGCCGATGTGGTGATGGTGGATGTGCTAACCACGGCGCAGCATTTAGAGCATCTGTCCGCCATGAGTGCCGCCGAGCGCCCAGCCATCGCAGCGCAGATAGCGATAGATTTGGAGAAAGCGGGCCAATCGCTGCAAGCCCTTAAAGCGGCGATTGTCACGCCAGCAGCATCAGCCCCGTTGAAAGCGATCGAGGCGACCTTCGCGCAAATCAAAAGCGAAGCCCAAGCGCTGACAGCCGCCCACGATGCCGCCCGCTTGGCCAATGTTCGCAAACTCGTGCAAAGCCTGCCGCCGCAGATTAACCTTATTCAGGAGCCAAATTTCAAAAAATTCGGTGACAATATCGTGCGCGGTAACGAACTTTACAGCGAAACTAAGCGCGATTTGTTCGCATTGGCAATTCTTGGTCTTGCCGCCTCTTTGGGTCTCGCTATTCTGGTCGCGCATCGGCTGATTGCAAGACCGCTGACCCTGATTGCGCGCGGCATGGCCGGAACCGCCGCCGGAACCGACACTATTGCGGTGGATGTCATCGTCGATCCCGCAACAGCCCAGCGCCGCGATGAAGTGGGCGTGCTGGCGAAAGCCTTCATCGCTTACACGGAAACCGCCAAACAAGCCCGCCTGTTCGATCGGCAAGCGCGGGAAGAGGCCGAACGCCAGCTCACCCAGCGCGCCAAGCTCGAAGAAAATGTGGTGGCCTTTGATGCCCAAACCACCACTGCGCTCGGTTTAATCAGCCAAGCCTCGGCGCGGCTCGAAAAAACCGCTCAGAGCCTTGCCGCCTCCGCCGATGAAACGACGCGGCAGTCGGGCACCGTTGCCGCTGCATCGGGCGAGGCTACGCAGAATGTGCAGACGGTGGCCGAAGCGGCGCGCGACCTGCTGAAGCTCGTCGATGAAATCCGCCAACAAGTGCTGCACTCAACGAAGGTCGCCAGCGACGCGATGGCCCAAGCGAGCCGGACCAAAGGCACGATGCAGGGCCTCGCCGACCGCACGCAGCAGATCGGTGATGTCGTGAAGCTAATTACCGATATTGCCAGCCAAACCAATCTCTTGGCCCTCAATGCCACCATCGAAGCCGCCCGTGCCGGGGAGGCCGGTAAGGGCTTTGCCGTGGTTGCAACGGAAGTGAAAAACCTCGCGAGCCAAACGGCGAAATCAACCGAAGAAATCAGCCAGCAAATCGCCGCCATTCAAGCCGCAACGCAAGAAACCCTGACGGGCATTCAGGAAATCGCCGGAACCATCACCTCGGTCAACGACAGCGCCACCGCGATTGCCAGCGCGATCAACGAGCAAAGCAACGCGACGCAGCACATCGTTCGCAATTCCGAAAACGCGGCGCAAGGCACGCGAAAAGTGCTGGAAACGGTTGATCGGATCAACCAATCCGCCGCCGCGACGGGTAAGGATGCCGCCGACGTGCGAACAGCGGCGCACGAGCTGTGCCAACAGGCCGAAACCTTGCGCGCCCAAGTCGATGGGTTCTTCAGCAGTTTGCGCCGGGCGTAGGGTTCCGGGCATAGAGTTATAGAAACGGGAAAGCAGAACAGCATGAGCAAACGCGCCAATCCAGTCGTCATTGGCGGCTTTGTGCTCGGGGCTTTGGTCCTGGGTATCGGCGGGTTGACAGCCTTCGGGTCCGGCTGGTTCAGCGATAATACTAAAGATATTGCTATTGCCCGCTTTGATGGGTCGGTCAGCGGGCTGGCGGTGGGGGCACCGGTTACGTTTCGCGGTGTGCGGATTGGGCAGGTAAAAAGCATTCAACTGCTGCTTACCCCCGGCACCTACCAAGCCCGCATTCCAGTCGAGTTGGAAATCGACCGACAGAAAGTGTTTTTCGTTGGCCCCGCGCGCCCCTTGGCCGAAAGCCTGCATGATGCTGTCGATAAGGGCCTGCGGGCGCAGTTGCAGGTACAGAGCTTTGTGACCGGGCTTGTGTCGGTCAATCTCGATTTCTTTCCATCGGCACCACCCCCCTCGCGCACCGACGAACAGACGATGGAAATTCCAACCTTGCGGTCTGGGTTCGACTCGTTGCTGGAAACCGTTGGTGCGCTGCCGTTGCAAGATTTAGCAGTCACGGCCCTAACCGTTCTAACCACTCTCAACGACTTACTCACCGCGCCCGAAATCAAAACCTTGCTAACCAGCGGCGCGCGGGGTGCGGAAGCCTTGGAACAAGCGGCGGCAACCGCGCAAGGCGCAATTGGACCGTTGAGCAAATCCCTAGAAATGACCCTGGCCGAAACGCGGGTTACGCTGCAAGCGATCCAACAGGCGACCAAAGCGACCCAAAGCGACGTTTCTGGCCTTGTGGGCGACGGGCGCAAGCTAACGCAAGACGCCGATAAGCAGTTACTCCTGCTCGCCGCGCAGGCCAGTGCCACGCTGAAAGCCACCGAACAGGTACTACAATCGGCGAACGGGTTGATCGGCCCCGCTTCGGCCCAACGCGCCGATTTGGAGCAAGTCCTTCGCAATCTCAATTACGTCACCCGCTCTTTGCGGGGGTTCGCCGAACAGCTTGAGCGTAACCCCAATGCCCTGATTGTTGGAAAGAGATAGACATGCCGCGCCTGCCCTTTCTGCTGTCGCTTGCGCTGCTGGCCCCTGCCCTTACCGGGTGCCTTACGCCAACGCCTGCCGCGCGCCTGTATGTGCTGGACCCTCTCGACGGCCCCAGCACTCCCGCACTACGCCTCGACCAACGCCTCGCGCTCGGTATCGGGCCTAGCCAAGTGCCGGAATATCTCGATCGCCCGGAACTCGTTGTGCGCGCCGGACCCAACGAGGTCAGCGCGGTTGAAAGCGACCGTTGGGCCGAACGGCTACCCGTCACCCTGTCCCGCGTGCTCACCGAAAACCTGTCGCGGCTATTGGGGGTTGAGGCGCAACTCATGCAGTCGGGCCGCGCGGTTGGGAGCCTCGACTATGAGATTTATCTCGACATCACGCGCTTCGAGATCGCACCCGATGGCGGGGCCGCGCTGGGCGGGCGCTGGATTATTATAGATGCCAATAGCCGGGCTGAAGTCGCGTCCGCCCGCCTCGCCCGTCAGGAAAAAGGCACCGGCACGGGCTTTCCCGCCGCCGTTTCCAGCATGAACCGCGCCATTTCCGCCGTGAGCCAAGATATTGCCGCACGCCTGCGGACGCTGCCGCCCAGAAACTAGGCTCCGAGGCGGTTCATAATCAGTGCCGCCTGGGTTCGGCTGACCACGCCGAGCTTACGGAAAATCTGACTGGCGTGGGCCTTCACCGTCTGTTCGGCAATGCCAAGCTCGAAGCAGATTTGCTTATTGAGCTTACCCTCCCCAATCATCGCCAACACCCGCAACTGCTGCGGCGAGAGACTGGCGAGGCGCTGATACAGGTCGCGGTCGTCGGTTTCTGCGTTCGGTGCGACAGGGCCGGCAGGCGGAAGGTCGCCGCGCAACAACGCCGCAATTGTTTCTTGCAACACCTCGACCGAGGCCGATTTGGGGATGAACGCAGCGGCCCCGAATGCCATCGCCCGGCGTACTGTGTCGGCATCTTCCTGCCCCGACACCACCGCCACCGGCACGGTCGGCGCGTGGGCGCGCAGCAGCATCAACCCCATTAGCCCATGGCTGCCCGGCATGGTAAGATCGAGCAGCACCAAATCCACCTCCGCATCGGCCTGCAACGGGTTGGCAGGGGCGAGACGCGCCATAACGCTGTCGAAGTCCGCCGCTTCCAGCAACTCAGCATCGGGCCAGCGACGGCGCAAGGTTTCGCTGAGGGCGGCGCGCACTAGCGGGTGATCGTCGGCAATCAGGAAACGGGGTGTCACCGGGCATCAACCTCCGCTTGAGCAGCCAAGGCATTGAGATAACTTCGCAACGCCGCCGGGCGCAAGGGTTTATACAAAAGCTGGATATTGGCCGCGACCGCCCGTTCCCGCACCGCAGGCGACCGATCTGCCGTTAGCAACATCCGCGCGATTGGGGGGGCGTTGCCGGACGAAAGAGTTTCGAGCAAGGTCAGCCCGTCCACCTCCGCCTCTAGGTGATAATCGGCGATCACTAACGCAGGCCGATGCTCCGCCAACAGCGCGCGCGCCTCCGATGGCGTTGCTGCCGTGCGAACCGCACAGCCCCATCCTTCGAGCAACGCCCGCATTCCGGCAAGAATGGTAGTATCATTATCAATACACAGAACCGATAAACCGGGCCGGGTGAGTGGTAACGGGGTTGCCGGAAGCACAGGCGGCGGCGACAGCATAACGGCGCGCGGCACGGTAACGGCAAAGCAGGAGCCGCGCCCCGGCACCGAGCGCACGTCAATCGCATGATCCAGCCCGCGCGCGATGCGCTCGACGATGGCAAGTCCAAGCCCAAGCCCTGCCGGCCCCTCATCGGCATTCGGGGCAAGACGCCGGAACTCCTGAAAAATCTCCTGCTGACGCTCTTCTGGAATGCCGATGCCAGTATCCCACACCTCGATACGAACGGCGTCGCCCTGATTGCGACACCCCAGCAGCACTGTGCCGCGCGGTGTGTAGCGCACGGCATTGGTGAGGAAGTTTTGCACGATCCGACGCAGCAAATCCGGGTCGGTCTGCACCCGTGCCAAGGTTGGCACCGCGCGGACCCGGAGCGGGCGATGGGCGGGACGGTCTGCCGCCAGCGCTTCGACCTCCAGCGCCAGCCGTGCCAGCATTGGCCCCAGGGCAAAATCGCGCTTCTGCGTCCGCATTGCGCCTGCTTCCAGTGCCGAAATATCGAGCAACGCCGACAGCAGATGTTCGACCGACTGAAGCGACGCGCCGATATGCTGAACCATATCCTGAGCCGATGCCGCATTCCCCTCGGCCAAGCGCTCGCCCAGGGCCGTGGTGAACAGCCGCGCGGCATTCAGCGGCTGCATTAAATCGTGGCTGGCGGCAGCGAGAAAGCTGGTTTTGCTGGAATTTGCCCGCTCGGCTTCGGCTTTCGCGGCTTGCAGTGCCTCGGTACGGTCGCGCACGCGCGCTTCCAGGCTTTCATTGGTTTCTTGCAGTCGCGCTGCCGCCAAGTGCCGCTCGGTAATATCGGTATACGTCGTCACATAACCACCGCCGGGCATGAGATCGGTCAGCAGTTCGATCACGGTGCCATCGGGGCGGCGGCGCTCGTGCCGATAGGGCCAGTCCGCAATATCATCGAACCGATTGACCAGCAGCGCATCAATATCGCCCGCCGCATAATCCCGCCGCGCGGTATTGAAGCGCACCAGTTCCGCCATCGGCACGCCGACGCGCACGAGGGTTGGCGGAAAATCCAGCAGGTCAACGAAGCGCTTGTTCCAAACCAGTACGGTCAAATCGGCATCAAGCACGCAAATGCCCTGGCGCACGCTATCAATCGTGCCGCGCAACAGGTCGGCCTGACTGCGGATAACCTCCGAGGCTTGATCGAGCATTAAGCGTGCATCGCCGCGCGACAGACTGCGCCGCTTCACCGACGCCGCCATAACCACGCGCGCCGATGCCGAGCCGATAGCGCCCGCTAACAGATGTTCAGTAAAGCGCACGGCTTCCAGATCGGCAACGCCCTCGCGATAGAAGGGTTCGGCTTGCGGGTAGCGCGCGGCGATGAAACGGTCGAACGCCTCGCCCCCCGCTTCCTCGCCTAAATAGCGCGTGGCAATCGCGCGCAAATCGGCAAGCCGTGTGAGGATGGACCAGATGCGGGGCCGCAGCGGTTCTGGGTGCGGCGCTGCCTCCACATAAGCTTTCGCCTGAGCCTGCTCCACCAACGACGGGCGGGTGAGCCGCGACACGAGACTGTAAAGCACACTATTGATCGTCAGGCTCCAGAAGGTCGCGTGGGAAATCGCGTCCAACTCCCCAAGGCCGAACAGGGCATGGGCCGACAGAAACTCTATTCCCCACGGTCCCGTTTGCAGAAAACTCAAATCAGCGTAGCGCAGTAGCACAATCGCGGGCAGCAGCAGCGTGTAGGCCCACACCAGCAAACCCCCGACGATCCCGGCCACGGCACCCGCCCGCGTCGCCCGCCGCCAGTAGAGCGCGCCTAAAAACGCTGGGCCGAACTGGGCGACGGCAACGAAGGACATCAGGCCAATCGTGGTTAGCGCGTAATTCTCGCCAATCAGCCGATACGTGAGAAAGGCCAGCAGCAAGATCGCGATAATCGCGGCACGGCGGATAAATAGCAGCACGCGGGTTAAATCCCCGCCCTGCCGGAACGACGCCCGCCGGAGCAACAGCGGCATCACGACATCGTTGCAGACCATCGTGCTGAGGGCGACGACGCTCATAATCACCATCCCCGTCCCCGCCGACAGCCCGCCGATAAAGGCGAGCAGGGCCATTTCCGGGGAGCCTAAACGCAGCGGCAGCGCCAGCACGAACGTATCGGGGTTCAACGTACCCTGCCCCACCAGGATCAACCCCGACAGAGCAATCGGGACGATGAAGAGCGAGAAAATCAGCAGATACGCGGGGAAAATCAGCGCGGCGGGGCGCAGGTGGCGGCTATCTTCGTTCTCTACCATAAGTACGTGGAACTTATGCGGCATACAGAAAAACGCAAAAAAGGCGATCAGGCTATTGCTAAACCAAGTGGGCGCGAGAAAATCAGAATCGAGCAGCCGGGCAATCTCGGGCTGACGGGCGGCAATCTGGAAAAGATCTGCCGGGCCTTCCGGTAAACTAGCAATGATAAAAATGCCAACGGCAATGAACGCCGCAAGCTTCACGATACCCTCGAACACAATCGCCAGCATCAGGCCGCGATGGTGCTCCTTGGCGTGAATATGGCGCACGCCGAACAGAATGGAAAACGCCGCCATCGCCACGGTCACGGCAAAGGCGGTATCGGACCAAATCGGATCGGACGTTGAGCCTGCCTGCCCCGTCAAGCCATCGAAACTACTGCCCAGCGCCTTCAGTTGCAGGGCGATATACGGCAGCAAACTAATAAGAGCCGTGAGCGTAACCAGAGCGGCCAAGCCCTGACTTTTGCCGTAACGGCCCGCCAAAAAATCGGCGATGGAGGTAATGTTCTGCGCTTTGACGACCGTAATCGCCTTTCGCAACATCCGGTGCCCCAACAACAGCGCTACAGTGGGGCCGATGTAAATGGGCAGAAAATCGAACCCGCCCGTCGAAGCCCGACCAACCGAGCCATAATAGCTCCAGGTGGTGTTATAGACCGTTAAGGTCAGCGCAAAGAAAACGCCGCTGCGCCACAAAAACGGTAAGGGCGGACGGCCCCGCGCCGCTTGCCGGTCGCCATACCAAGCAATGCCGAACAAGGTGGCGATATAGGCCGCCGAAACCGCTATGACCACCCAGCCTTGCACGCAGCACGTCTCCTAAAATGTAGCGGCGAGTCCGCCCCCTACGAAGGTAGCTCTCCCGCTTTTAAGCGAAAAGCCTATCTTCGCTCCAACGAACCGATAAAGCGTTAAAAAAACCGTCGGACATGGGGGGAGGAGCTTTAACAGGTCGGTTTGAGACCAAACGCGCCTGCCCGTCCTGCCCGAACTCCCGTTTTTTTAACACATGCGTCGTTGCGGGTGACTCTGCCCGCGCGGGATTTACTCTAGGCTGAGGGGATTATTATGGAACGTCGTGCATTTCTTAAAACCGCCGGGATCGGCGCTGCTGCGACTGCGATTGCCGCACCCGCAATCGCGCAATCCCAACCGGAAATTAAATGGCGTTTGGCGTCGAGCTTTCCAAAGAGCCTGGATACGATTTACGGCGGGGCCGATAGCATCGCCAAGCGCGTTTCTGCCGCCACCAACGGCAAATTCCAAATTCGCGTGTTCGCGGCGGGTGAAATTGTGCCCGGTTTGCAAGTTTTGGACGCAGTTCAGGCGGGTACGGTCGAAATGGGCCATACCGCTATGTATTATTACGTTGGTAAAGACCCGACTTTCGCTTTTGAATCCACTATTCCGTTTGGCCTAAACACGCGCCAACATCTCGCCTGGATGTATCAGGGCGGCGGGATGCAGTTGGTGGGTGATTTTCTGAAAGATTATAATATCGTCAGCTTCCCGGCGGGCCAAACCGGCGCACAGATGGGCGGCTGGTATCGTAAAGAAATCAAAACGCCTGCCGATCTCGTTGGCTTGAAAATGCGGATCGGCGGGTTGGCCGGTCAGGTGATCGCCAAACTGGGCGGCGTGCCGCAGCAGATCCCCGGCGGGGATATTTATCCGGCCCTGGAAAAAGGCACAATTGACGCCGCCGAATGGGTCGGCCCTTATGATGATGAGAAACTAGGCTTCTACAAGGTCGCAAAATACTATTATTATCCCGGTTGGTGGGAAGGGGGTTTGAATCTGTCGGCTATCGTGAACCGCGAGCAACTTGAATCGCTCCCGAAGGACTATCGGGCAATTCTGGAAGCGGCGTGTTTTGAAGCTAGTTTGGCCATGTTGGCAAAGTACGACGCCCAAAACCCGGTCGCGCTGAAACGTCTGGTTGGCTCCGGCGCCGTTCTTCGCCCCTTCTCGCGGGAAATTCTTCAGGTCGCTCACAAAGCCGCTTACGAGCTTTACGACGATCTGGCGAAAACCAATCCGAAGTGGCAAAAGATTTACGAGCCGTGGCGGGCTTTCCGCGATGATCAGTATTTTTGGTTCCGTGTCGCAGAAACGACCTTTGATAACTTCACCTTCACGGCGGGCGCACAGCGTACCCCGTAAGGCGAATAAAACGACGGAGGGTAAGATTAAAACCTTACTCTCCCAAAACAAAAGTGAGGGGGGCTATGGCAGCTTTACTATACCTCAGTCGGTTGATTGATCGGCTGAATGAATTCGTTGGCGGGGCCGTTAAATGGCTTCTGCTCGTTGCTGTCATCGTGTGTACGGTGAACGCGCTCATTCGTTATTTGTTCGACGATAGCTCTAATGCGTGGCTCGAACTGCAATGGTATCTGTTTGCGGCAGTTTTTCTGCCTGGTGCTGGTTACACACTATTGCGGAACGAACACGTTCGGATTGATGTGTTTACCGGGCGCTTAACCCCGCAAGGGCGTGCGAAGGTTGAAATTTTCGGCACGCTGGTGTTTTTGCTGCCGGTGACCATGCTGATTTTATACATGTCATTTCCAATGGTATGGGCTTCCTTCATCAATAGCGAAATGTCGAGCAATGCTGGCGGTTTGATCCGGTGGCCGGCGAAAGTGATGATCCCCATTGGGTTCACACTCCTGTCGTTGCAGGGACTTTCGGAAATGATCAAACGATTTGCCTTCCTGCAAGGCTTGATCCCCGATCCTGGCGAAAAACGTGGCCACCACTGAGCAGCGGCGAGCGAGTAACATCCAATGACACATTTTCTGATTGAAAACATGGCGCCGCTCATGTTCGGCGGCCTCATTCTGTTTCTGCTCCTGGGTTATCCCGTTGCTTTTGCTCTGGGGGCCAATGGGCTACTGTTCGGGTTGCTGGCGATTGAACTGGGGTTGATCAACTTCCAACTCCTGCAAGCCCTGCCGGAACGTGTTTATGGGATCATGACCAACGATACCCTGTTGGCCATTCCCTTCTTTACCTTCATGGGGTTGGTGCTGGAGCGATCCGGCATGGCCGAAGAATTGCTCGATACTATCGGGCAGTTGTTCGGGCCGATTCGCGGCGGTCTCGCCTATGCCGTTATCTTTGTCGGCGCGCTGCTGGCAGCGACGACGGGCGTGGTGGCGGCCTCGGTGATTTCGATGGGCTTGATTTCACTGCCGATCATGCTGCGCTACGGGTACGACCGCCGGGTCGCTTCGGGCGTTATTGCGGCATCGGGTACTTTGGCGCAAATCATCCCGCCGTCGCTCGTGCTGATTATCATGGCCGATCAGTTGGGTAAGTCCGTTGGTGATATGTACGAAGGCGCATTCTTGCCGGGCCTAATGCTGGCAGCAATGTACGCGGGCTTTATCTTTCTAATTTCGCTCTTCAAACCCGACTTTGTTCCAGCTTTACCAAAAGACGCCCGCACTTTGCGCGGGATGAAACTGTTCAGCAAGGCGATGATTTCGCTGGTGCCGCCGTTAGTGCTGATTTTCCTCGTCTTAGGGACCATCTTCCTCGGCATTGCAACGCCGACCGAAGGTGGTGGCATGGGCGCTGCGGGGGCGATGATTCTCGCGCTGATGAAGCGGAAGTTAAGCTGGAGCCTTGTAAAACAGGCGATGGATTCGACGACCAAACTTTCATCCTTCGTCATGTTCATCCTCATCGGCTCTACAGTCTTCGGTCTTGTCTTCCGGGGCGTGAACGGCGACTTGTGGGTAGAACATTTGCTCACCAGCCTTCCTGGCGGCCAAACCGGCTTCCTGATTGCGGTGAACATTCTGTTCTTCGTTCTGGCCTTCTTCCTCGATTTCTTCGAGCTTGCCTTTATCCTGGTGCCACTGGTTGGCCCGGTTGCGGAAAAGCTTGGGATTGATCTTATCTGGTTCGGCGTGCTGCTGGGCGTGAACATGCAAACCTCGTTCATGCACCCGCCGTTCGGTTTTGCCCTCTTCTTCCTGCGCTCAGTTGCGCCAGAGAAAGCCTATAAAGATAAGGTAACGGGCAAAACCATGGCCCCGATTACGACCCAGCAAATTTACTGGGGCGCAGTGCCTTACGTGATCATCCAACTCATCATGGTCGGGATTTTGATCTTCTGGCCTGGGTTAGTGCTGGATTCCGTACACGGGGCAGCAAAGTTCGACCCCAGTACGATCCAGATCGAGCTTCCGCCCATGGATCAGAGCGAACCAGAGCCGATCGAGTTCAAGTAACACGCGTTATGCCTGCCTAAAACGCCTGAACCGCCCCGGTCCTACCAAGACCGGGGCGGTTTTTATTTAGAGCGCTTTACGTTCGCTTAGGCTCACGTCAAACACTCTAAATATCTGTTTTTTTATGCAAATGCGTCGTCGCGGGTGTTTCCACCCGCTCGGGATTTGCTCTCGCCCGAAGCCAGCGCAATCCCAGCAAACCTTGAGGAGCGAGAAGAACCACGGCCATCAGCGCCAGTCCCAACCCCGCGCCCCAGTAGGTCGGGTGCCAGTCCGCCAGAACATCCCGCAGCACGCCGTAAAGCACAGGCCCCAGCAGTGCGCCGTAGCGTCGCCCTACCCCGCCAAGAATAAGCATGACCAGCACATCGGCTGAACGATGAAAGCTGAACGCCTCGACCGACACGAACTGCGTCGTCTGGGTTAGTAGCCCGCCTGCCAACCCCGCCAGCACGCCAGAAATGCCGTAAGCGGTTTGCACGCGCGCGGTTTGGCCGATGCCTAAAGCGTGCAGCCGGATTGGATTATCGTGCAGCGCCCGTAGGCTCACCCCGAAGGGCGCGGCTTCCAAACGGCTAACACACCAGAACGCTGCCGCCAGCACGGACAGCGCGTACCAATAGGCGGTCTTGCCCCACAAATCGAACGCGAAGCTGCCAAAGATCGGCGCGGTCTCGAGACCGGAAAGCCCGTCTTCCCCGCCGGTCAAACCCGGCAAGCGCAAAGCCGCCTCGTGCAGCAGCAACCCTAGCCCGAGCGTGACCATCAGCGCCGGTAAGCCGCGCAGCCGCGCCAGCACGGACCCTGCGGCAAGCCCGGCAACCGCGCCGATGATACCCGCCGCCAATAGCCCCGTCAGTGGCTCAGTCCACCCCTGCAAGGCCAGCAGCCCAACCGTGTAGGCCCCCAAACCGAAGAAAGCGGCGTGCCCCAGCGACAGAATCCCGCCCAATCCCACCAAAACATGTAAGGACAAGGCGAACAGCGCCAAAGTGGCCAGGTGCGTTACTAGCGCCAAACGATCCGGCAGGCCCCAAAAAACGGCGACGGCGACCCCTGCCCACGCAAGGGGTTCGAGAAACCGGCGGATCATCGGCGTTGCCCCGCGAACAGCCCATTCGGCCAGCGCAGCAGAAGGGCTACCATTACGGCATAAATCAAAAACCCGCCCGCTTCGGGCAGGTAATATTTCCCGAAAATATCGAGCACCCCCAGCCCGAGCGCCACCACAAGCGGCCCGCCGAGCGACCCCAACCCGCCCACCGAAACGATGATAAGGTAGAGAACCAAGTATTTCAGCGGAAAGGCCGGATCAAGCCCAACCAGCGGCACACTCAGCACACCGCCCAGCCCGGCAAGCCCACACCCGAGCGCGAAGGTTGCGGCGAACAGCCCGTTCACCGGCACGCCCAGGCCGCGCGCCACCTCCGGCAAATCCACCGCCGCCCGCAGCCGCGCCCCCCAGTGGGTTCGGGTTAGGCCCAGAGTTAGCGCCAGAATGATACTGCCGCCCAGCAGCAGCAAAAACAGCCGGTAGCGACCGATCTCAACCCCGGCCAAACGGGTTTGCCCGCTCAAACTCTCCGGCACGGGCAGGCTGTGCTGCCCGCCACCCCACACAGCCGTAATGCCCGCGATCACGAGGAAGAGAAAGCCGATGCAAAACAGCATCTGATCGAGCGGCGGACGGGCGTAAAGCCGCCACAGAACCGCGCGTTCCAACACCGCCCCCAACAGCGCCATCGCCAGAAACCCGGTAGGGAGCACGGCCCAGAAAGACCAACCGCCCTCGCGCATTAACGCTACCGCCAGATACCCGCCGAGGGCCGCATAGGCCCCGTGAGCCAGATGCACAAAACCCATCAGCCCCAACGTCACCGCCAGCCCCAGGCTCATGAGATAGAGCAGCATACCGTAGGCTAACCCATCGAAGAGCAGCCCGAGCCAAACCGTTAGCATTGCACGCGGCCCTCTGTTAGGGGGTTACTCCGGGGCTTTGCACTGCCGGAATCGCATCGAACTCGACATTGACCATTTGGCCGTTCACCCGTTGGGCTTTGCGGATATAGACGGTTTGGACAATATCGCGCGTAACGGGATCAATGGTGATGGGTCCGCGCGGGCTATCGAGCGTTTGGCCTTTCATCGCCTCCACGAGGGTTGGCGCGTCGGTTTTGCCGCCGGTCTTCTTGAGCGCCGCATCAATGAGCGCTAAACCATCATAGGCTGCTACCGACATGTAAGACGGGCGCATCTCGCCAACGATCTTGCGAAACGCCGCCGTGTAGGCAACATTGCGCGGCGAGGGATGGGCGAAGGAATAATGGTGCGACGTGATCAAGCCCGCCGGGTCTTCCCCTTGGTTCGCGAGAAACGCATCATCGGTCGCCTCCCCCGTCGCCAGCAGCTTAACCCCGGCAGCTTCCAGCCCGCGCTCCCGGAAATTCCGCATGAAGGCCGTCGGCTGATCGCCTGATGGGAAGAAGATGAAAGCCGCATCCGGCTTTTCATCCTTCAAACGCTGCACATAGGCCGAAAAATCTGGGTTGCTCAACGGCACGCGCGTGGCGTTGGCAATTGTGCCCCCCCCTGCCTTAAACGCGGCATGAAAGGCTTTTTCAGCATCCTGGCCGGGGCCATAGTCCGACACAATCGTGCTGACCTGTTTAATCCCCTGGGTTAACGCCCACTGCGCCATCGGGGCGGAGACCTGCGACACACTGAAGGAGGTTCGGACGATATAGGGCGAGCGACTGGGGATAACCGCAGACGCCGCATTCATCACCACGGCCACCACCTTAGCCTCGGTCAGCACTGGGGCAATCGCAATCGCATTCGGGCTGAAATCGAGGCCGACGATAAGATCAACCTTATCGCGGATAATGAGTTCTTTAGCGAAGCGGTTGGCCAAATCCGGGGCCGGACCCGCCGTATCTTTCCGAATGAAGGTTACGGGCCGCCCGGCGAGTGTACCGCCCGTTTCGGCCAGATACACGGCCATGCCGCCATCCATCTGCTTACCGTAATCGGCATATGCGCCAGAATAGCTAACGATTACGCCAATCTTCAGGGGGTCCGCCGCGCCGACCGTGGCCGAAAATCCCACGAGAGCGGATGTTATCACGAGCGCGCGACGGGACAAAAGAATGGACATAGCAAAGCTCCTACACCGATATTTTAGATCATGCTCTCAGCGAGGCCTTAGACCCTCCTGCCCATTTTGTCGAGGCTGGAGCGTGTGCAGCGCAGCAGACCCGCACACAGTCGATAGCTCGGTATCAGACGATCAGCGGGGCCGCTGAGGCTGATTCCACCAAGCAGCCTCTAAAATTTACTACGCTGTTTTTGAGCCGTCACGCCGCCCGCACGTCTGACAGAAAGCTGGAAAGCTCTGTCCGCAACACGCCCGTTTCCCGGCTGAGGTTCTGGGCAGAACTCAATACCTGCCCGGCGCTGCTGAACGTCACGTCGATCCCCTGGCGGATACGCTCCAGCGAGCGCGTGACGCTTTCTGCCCCGGCGGCGGCATTGCTCGCCTGTTTGCCAATCTCGCGCGTCGCGGTCGATCGCTCCTCCACCGCGCTGGCGATGGTGGCGGCAATGGTGGCGACGTGAGTAATGACGCTGGAAATTGTGCGGATCGACTCGGCAGTTGATCCGCCGCGCTGCGCGTGAGTCCCGCTCCCGCCAGTTCGGCCAGCGTTAGGCTTTGTTTGATGCCATCATCCAGCCGCATGCTGAGGTCGGTAATTGCCGCAACCCCTTCCGCATCGAAAATCAGCTTACGATGATCGGCAATCGCTTTGATCGCGGGTGAAAATACTGCTTCCACGGCAGGCATTTCCGCTCGAACCGCCGCGAGTTTATCTGACACTGCCAGCGTTTGCCGCACGCTATCCGAATACTCCCGATAAGCGGGCACCAGGGCCGTATCGAAGCCCGCGATGCGGCGCGACCCATCGTATAAGAGGGCAGGCACCGCCGCCCCCTCCGACAGAATGGCCGCATCGATCTTCGGCCACAGCCCCGTGAGCGCTAGATCGAGTTGAGCGGCAGCGGTACTGGTCGCGGCGATCAGCTTTACCTGCCGCAAATTACCCGACACTTTTTCGAGCGCCGCCCAAGAGAGAAACCCCAGAACGGCAATCAGCAGAATCAGCAGGCCAAAACCTACCGTAATCCGGCGCGTGATCGTAATTCGATTCAGCAGAGTAAACACTTTAGCCATCGAGAGTTCCTCTGCCTCAGGGGTTGCCGTAACCGCCACCGCCGGGGGTTTCGATACCGAAACAGTCGCCTGCCGCCATCAAAACCTCATGGGTTGCGCCGAATTCTTCCCGCGCGCCGTTTTTGCGGTCCACATAGTTCCGCCCCACCGCGCCGGGGCTGCCGCCCGCAAGGCCGAAGGGCGGGATTTTGCGGCGGTTGGCGAGAATAGCCGCCGTCATCGCCTCCAAGAACCGAACCCGCCGGATCACCCCGTCGCCACCGTGAAACTTGCCCGTGCCGCCTGAGTTTTTTCGGAGTCCGAAACTCTCCAGCAAGACCGGGAAACGCCATTCCAGAATTTCCGGGTCGGTGAGGCGCGAGTTCGTCATATGCGTGTGGACGCCGGACATGCCGTGGAAACTGGGGCCTGCCCCGGCACCACCGCAGATCGTTTCGTAATACTGGTAGGTGTCGTTACCGAAGGTGAAATTATTCATCGTCCCCTGCGCGCCTGCCATGATGCCGAGCGCGCCATAGAGCGCGTCGGTAATCACCTGGCTGGTTTCCACATTCCCGGCCACAACGGCAGCGGGGTAGCGCGGGTTCAGCATACAGCCTTCGGGAATAAATATTTCCAAGGGTCGCAGGCAGCCTGCGTTCATCGGAATATCGTCCGGCACTAGCGTTCGGAAGACGTAAAGCACCGCAGCCCGGCAGATGCTGGAGGGGGCGTTGAAATTATTCGGCTGCTGCGGGCTGGTGCCGGTAAAATCTATCTTGGCCGACCGCTTGGCTCGGTCGATGGTAACGGTAAGGGCAATGGTTGCGCCACCGTCCATAGCGTAAGCAAAACTGCCGTCTTTCAGCGCATCAATGACGCGGCGCACCTGTTCTTCGGCGTTATTCTGTACGTGGCCCATATAGGCGCGGACCACGGTGAGACCGAATTGATCGACCATGCGGCGCAATTCCGTCGCCCCGCGTTCGTTCGCGGCGATTTGCGCGCCGAGATCGGCGATATTCTGGTCGATATTACGGGCGGGGTACGGGCCGGAGGCGAGCAGCGCCCGCATTTCGGCTTCGCGAAAGCGCCCGCGTTCGACCAGCACCAGATTGTCGATCAACACGCCTTCTTGATCGACGGTTTTGGAGGTCGGCGGCATGGAACCCGGCGTGATGCCACCAATATCGGCGTGATGGCCCCGGCTGGCGGTGTAGAAGCTCGGTTGAGGTTCATCTTCCAGGAAGATCGGCGTAATCACGGTAATATCGGGCAGGTGCGTTCCGCCGTTATAGGGTGCGTTCAGCACGAACACGTCGCCAGCAGACATCGCGTTGCCGTGCTGACGGATCACCGCCTGCACCGAATCGCCCATCGAGCCTAAATGCACCGGCATATGCGGCGCATTGGCGATCAGATTGCCGTCCCCATCGAAAAGGGCGCAGGAGAAATCCAGCCGCTCCTTAATGTTCACCGAGTGCGACGTGTTCTCCAGGGTCGATCCCATCTGTTCGGCAATCGACATGAAGAGATTGTTGAACACTTCCAGCATCACCGGATCGACCGTGGTGCCGACGGCAAAACTCTTTTCCAACGGCACGACGCGGGTGAGGACCAGATGGCCGCGTTCGGTAAGCTCGGCCTCCCAGCCGGGTTCGATCACATTGGTGCCCGTCGGCTCGATAATCATCGCCGGGCCTTGCACGCGGTCGCCTGCCAGCAGCTTCAGCCGGTCGTACACCCCCGCCCCGTGTGCCTTGCCTGCGGTGAAGATCGACACCTCGGCAATAGCTTCCGGCTTGCCTTCAGTGCGAAGCGGCACCGGCGCATCTTGATGCCGTTCCATCGCGCCGACAACTTCAACCGCCACCGCTTCAACGATTTGCGCCTTGCCCGCCACGATAAAACCGTAGCGGCGGCGGTGGGCATCCTCGAACCGGCGGATCAGTTCGGCTAGCGCGTCCGGCCCGTCCGGCAGTTCGACGACGAGGAAGGCATCGGTGCCCTCATACCGCAGCCGCAAGGTTGGGATCGCGCGCATTTGTGCATCGGGAATATCCTGGCTCACCAGTTCAGCTTTGGCCGCGACCGTGAGATCGGCAACGATCCCAGCCAGCTTCGGGAGGAGTTCGGCTTCCAGCGGCGCTTCCACCGCCGCCTCCCGCATCACGCGGAAATCGGCCAGCCCCATACCGTAGGCCGATAGAACCCCTGCCAGGGGATGCAGAAAGACCTTCGTCATGCCCAGCGAATCCGCGACCAAGCAGGCGTGCTGCCCGCCCGCGCCGCCGAAGCTGCACAGGACATAATCGGTCACGTCGTAGCCGCGCTGGATGGAGATTTCCTTAATGGCGTTGGCCATATTCTCGACGGCAATTTTCAAGAACCCGTCTGCCACCTCTTCCGGCGTGCGCGGGGTGCCGATAAGGCGGGTGATTTCCGCCGCCATGTCCGAAAATTTCGCCACAACCGCCGCGCGGTCCAAAGGCTGATCGCCGTTGAGGCCGAAGACTTTCGGGAAAAACGCGGGATCGAGCTTGCCCACCATCACATTCGCATCGGTCACGGTCAGCGGGCCGTTGCGGCCATAGGCGGTCGGCCCCGGATTGGCCCCGGCGGAATGTGGGCCAACGCGAAAGCGCGTGCCATCGAACCCCAAGATCGAGCCGCCGCCTGCGGCCACCGTATGAATCTGCATCATCGGCGCGCGCATCCGCACACCCGCAACCTGCGTATCGAATGCCCGCTCATATTCCCCGGCATAATGCGACACGTCCGTGGACGTACCGCCCATGTCGAAGCCGATCATCTTTTGGAAGCCTGCCGAGAGTGTCGATTGCACTGCGCCAACGATGCCGCCTGCCGGGCCAGACAGAATCGAATCCTTCCCCTGAAACAGTTTGGCGTCGGTCAACCCGCCGTTGGACTGCATGAACAACAGCCGCGTGCCCCCCAACTCGCCCGCCACTTGATCGACGTAGCGCCGCAGAATCGGCGACAAATACGCATCGACAACAGTGGTATCGCCGCGCCCAACCAGCTTCATCAGCGGGCTAACCTCGTGGCTGACGGAAACCTGGCTGAACCCTACCGCGCGCGCGAGTTCTGCCGCCGCCTTTTCGTGCGCCGTGTAGCGGTAGCCGTGCATGAAAACGATCGCGCACGACCGAATCCCATCGGCATAGGCGGCTTCCAGGTCCGCCTTCGCGGCGGTCAAATCGAGCGCTTGTTCCACCGTGCCATCGGCACGCACCCGCTCGTGCGCTTCAATCACCCGCTCGTACAAGAGTTCGGGCAACTGAATATCGAGCGCAAAAATATCGGGCCGGTCCTGATAGGCAATCCGCAGCGCATCGCGGAAGCCTTGCGTGATCAGCAGTACCGTGCGGTCGCCCTTGCGCTCCAACAGCGCGTTGGTGGCAACCGTCGTGCCCATTTTCACCGCCGCAATTTTTTCGGCGGGAATGGGGGCATTGCCCGGCACGTCCAGAAACTCCCGAATCGCCTGAAGCGCAGCATCGCGGTAGCGTTCCGGGTTTTCCGACAGGAGCTTCTTGGTCAGCAGGCGACCATCGGGCCGCCGGGCGACGACATCGGTAAAGGTGCCGCCCCGGTCGATCCAAAATTGCCACTGCCCGTTGGAGGTACCGTCCTGCATAACACACATCCTTCTTTAGATACCGAGATAAGCGCGACGCACACCATCGTCGGCGGCAATCTCAGCCGAGGTTCCTGAAAGCGCAACCCGGCCATTTTGCAGTACGTAGGCGCGGTCGGCAATGTCGAGAATCTGTTGTTCGCCGCCAGAGAGGGTTTCCGCCTGCTGGTCCACACGTTCGGCAAGACGCAGGAAGAGCCGTTTCCCTTCCGGCACCAACGCCGCCGCTGTCGCAAAAATCCACAAACGCGTGGCGCGGGTTAGGCCCGCGCGAAACAGGAAATCAGCATTTAATGCGGGTATTTTCAAATGAACTAATTTACAACACTAAAACTGTTCACTTGATCGTAACAAACCTGAAACATGCACGATATATCTTTTCATTTGAAAGGAAACTCGATGTTCAGTCTCGAACCGCGTAGCCAAGCCATTCTCGATAAGGTCCACACGGAAGGGTTTCAGCCGATTGAAAACCTGGCTGCCCTATTCGGCGTAACCAGCCAGACCATCCGCCGCGACGTGAATGCGCTCTGCGAGGAAGGCTTGCTGTTGCGGCGCCACGGGGGGGTTGATGTGCCGCCGCGCGCCAATCCGAACCTTCTGTACGAAGACCGGCAAATTCTGAACCTTGAGGCCAAACGCCGGATCGCCGCGCAGGTGGCGAGCGCTATTCCTAACGGGGCGTCGCTGTTTCTTGGCATCGGCACCACCCCCGAACAGGTCGCGCACGCGCTCATCGGGCGCACTGGGCTGACGGTGATGACGAATAATCTGAATGTCGCGCTGGTTCTAGCCCGGAGCGCCTCGGTCAGCGTTTCGATTGCAAGCGGTACCATCCGCCCGCACGATTTAGATATTGTCGGGCCGGAAGCGGCCCAGTTCTTCGATAGATTTAAGGTCGATATCGCCATTTTCGGTGTCGGCGGTGTTGATACCGACGGCAGTTTGCTCGATTTCTCTGCCGACGAAGTGCAGACCCGGCTGCGGATGCGTGCTAATTGCCGCCGCAGTTTCCTAGTGCTCGACCACAGCAAGTTTGGCCGCAACGCCAGTGTACGCGGCGGTCACATCGCGGATGTTTCGGCCGTTTTCACCGACGCTCCCCCACCTCCCGGCATCGCCAACCTGCTTGCAGCCAACGATGTCACTCTCACGCTCGCCCCTTGATCTTGGAGATCGCCATGCTCGCCTTATTCTCCCGTCGCACTCTTGGTGCGCTGCTGTTGCTGCCCCTCTTTGCAACCCCGGTGCAGGCCGCCGAGCAGGCCGTTTGCTACAATTGCCCGCCGGAATGGGCCGATTGGGGCACACAACTGAAAATGATCCAAGCGCGTCTTGGCATTACCGTGCCGCCAGACAATAAGAATTCCGGCCAAGCAATCGCTGCCATGATCGCCGAAAAGGCAAAACCTGTCACCGATGTCGTCTATCTTGGCGGGATCGCGGCGAGCCAAGCAATTGAAGCCGATGTCATTACGGCTTATAAGCCTACCAATTGGGACAAGATCCCTGCCGACTTAAAAGACCCCGAAGGCCGCTGGTTCACCATTCATTCGGGCACGCTTGGTCTGTTCGTGAATACTGCCGCCCTCGGCGGTAAACCAGTGCCGCAAAGCTGGGCGGACCTTAAGAACCCGATCTACAAAGGCATGGTCGGCTATCTCGACCCGACCAGCGCCGCCGTGGGTCAACTGAGCGTGATGGCGGTGAACCTCGCGCTCGGCGGCAGCTACGATAAAATAGATATGGGCATCGCTTTCTTCAAAGACTTGCAGAAGAACGACCCGATCGTGCCAAAGCAAACCTCCTACGCCCGCGTTATCTCCGGCGAAATTCCCATTCTCATAGATTATGATTTCAACGCCTATCGCGGCAAATATTCGGACAAGGCCCCGGTGGCCTTCGTTATCCCAGCCGAAGGCACCGTGACCTTCCCCTATATTATGGGCCTCGCTAAGAACGGGCCGAACGCCGCCAATGGCCGCAAGATCCTCGATTTCGTGCTGTCGGATGAAAGTCAGGCACAATGGGGCAACGCCTTCCTGCGCCCGGTTTTCGCAGAAAAACTCTTACCGGAAGCAGCGGCGAAATTCCTGCCTGCAACCGATTACGCCCGCGCCAAGCCGGTCGATCTCGGCAAGCTCGGCCTCGCTCAAAAAAGCATTGTCGAGCGCTACAAAAGCGACGTGAACTAATCCTGAAGAGGCGGGTGCGATAAGCGCCCGCCGCGCTTTGCTGTTTTAGAGTGTTTTTCGTTCGTCAAGACTCACATGAAACGCTCTAGTTTTTTGTTTTTTCAGCAAATTTGTCGTCACGGGTGATTTCACCCGCTCGGGATTTGCTCTAGGAGCCGCGCGATGGCCCTTCCCCTTTCCCTACAAAATCGGCTGGTGCTGGTGGGCTTTATCGCCCCGGCGCTGATTTTGCTCGGCGCGTTTTTTCTGCTCCCGCTTGGGCATTTGTTATTGGTTGGCGCGAGTGGGCCGAAAGGCATCGCCACCTACGGCGCAATTTTGACCAACCATGCCTATCTGTGGAGCCTTGGGCAAACCCTGCTGGTGTCCGCCGCGACCACTGCAATAACGCTGCTGATCGCTGGGATCGTTGGGCTGTTCCTTCAGCGCAACCGATTTCCGGGGCGAGGGTTGCTGCTGGCCTTGCTCACATTCCCGTTGGCCTTTCCTGGCGTCGTCGTCGGCTTCATGGTGATTATGCTGGCGGGACGGCAAGGGCTGATCGGCCAAGTGAGCCTATGGCTGACCGACGACAAGCTGGTCTTCGCCTACTCGATGGCTGGGCTGTTGATGGGCTATGTCTATTTCTCCATTCCCCGCACACTGCTCACCGTTATGGCCGCCGCCGAAAAGCTCGATCCTAAATTGGAAGAAGCCGCACGCTCCTTAGGGGCGGGCACCGCGCGCGTTACCTGGGATGTGCTGATTCCGGGATTGAAACCCGCCCTGATCTCATCTGGCGCACTGTGCTTTGCCACCGCGATGGGGGCGTTCGGTACCGCCTTCACTCTTGCTACTCGGATCAATGTCTTGCCAATGGTGATTTATACCGAATTTACCTTACAAGCGAATATGGCGCTCGCCGCCGCGCTCAGCCTCGTCCTCGGACTCGTTACTTGGGGTGTTCTGGCGCTGGCGAGGACCGTCGCCGGGGCCAGTGTAGCGGCAGGAGCATGAGCCGATGAAACGCGCGTCACTCTTCTGGCTGCAACTGGCCGTAACACTCCTTACCTGCGCTTTTGTGGCTGTCCCAATTCTGCTCTCGCTCACGGCAGGCGTGACGGAAGATTATCGCCTGGGCCTTGCCAGCGGCCTCACGCTGCGCTGGGTCGAGAAAGTGGCGCTGGAGTATGGCGACACGATTCTGCGCTCCATCGGGCTTGCCATCGCCTGCCTGAGCGTGACGTTAGTGATCGGTGTCCCCCTCGCCTATGCTTTGGCACGCAGCGGCCAACGCTGGACGCGCTGGGTGGAAGAACTGCTGATGCTGCCCGTCGCCATTCCCGGCCTTGCCACCGCGCTCGCGCTGATTTCCGCCTATGGCACCTGGAGTGGCCTACGCACGTCCAGCCTGTTTATTCTGATCGGCCATGTGCTGTTCACCTTGCCGTTCATGGTACGCTCAGTACTGGCGGTCTTAACCGCTATTGATCTGAAAACCTTGGAGGAAGGCGCCGCCAGCCTTGGTGCCGGACCGTGGCGGCGCTTTACCAGCATCGCCCTGCCCAACGCGCGCGGCGGGATTCTGGCGGGGTCTTTAATGGTCGTCACTCTATCGGTGGGTGAGTTCAATATGACGTGGCTGCTGCACACGCCTTTCACCAAAACCCTGCCGGTGGGATTGGCCGATGCCTATGCCTCCTTACGGCTTGAAGTCGCGAGTGCCTACACGCTGCTGTTTCTTCTGCTCATTCTGCCGCTCCTGCTGGGCTTGCAGTGGGCCGCCAGACGCCTGGAGTCCCGCCCATGATGACAACTACCTCCCTTGGCACCCCCCTCGGCATTCGCCTGGAGCGCTGCGGGAAACATTTTCCCGATGGTACGCAGGCGTTAGCCTCGCTCGATCTCGATATTCACCCCGGCGAAACGCTCGTGCTGCTCGGCCCTTCCGGCTGCGGTAAGACGACACTGTTGCGCCTGATTGCCGGGTTGGAGACCCCTGACACCGGCGGGCGAATTCTGTTCGGTGCGCGCGATGTAACCGCCCTGCCCATCGAAAAGCGCCAAGTGGGAATGGTGTTTCAGTCCTACGCCCTTTTCCCAAACATGAGCGTGCGCGGCAATATCGAGTACGGCCTGCGCGTGCGCGGCGATGCTCCCGCCCAACGCCGCGCCAAAGTGGATGAAATGCTGGCGATGATGCGCCTTACCCCGCTGGCCGACCGGCGCATTGATCAACTCTCCGGCGGGCAGCGCCAGCGCGTTGCCCTCGCCCGCGCCCTTGCCGTCGATCCCGCCGTACTGCTTCTCGACGAGCCTTTGACCGCGCTGGATGCCAAATTGCGCGATGCTCTGCGGACCGAAATCGCGGCGTTACTGCGGCAGGTGCGCGTTACATCGGTCTTCGTTACCCACGATCAAACCGAAGCCATGGCGCTCGGCGACCGTATTGTCGTCATGTCGGCGGGCAAGATTGCCCAAATCGGCACCCCGCGCGAGATTTATGCGGCACCGGCCTCGCGCTTCGTGGCCGACTTCATCGGCACGCTGAACATCCTTCCCGGACGCAAAGCCGGTGCGCTCTGGGAAACGCCGCTCGGCGCGCTGCCCTGGCCCAACGCCCCACTGCACGGCGAGGCGCTGTTTCGGCCCGAAGCGGTAACGCTCGATCCTTTAGGCCCCTTAGCCGCGACGGTTGCCACCCGCTTTTTTGTCGGCGACCGAGTGCGCCTAATGCTCGACGTGCCAGGCCAACGCCCGCTAGCGCTTGACGCCCCTGCCCAGGACACGAGCGCGCCGGGCGACCAGTTGCGCTTTACCGTCGCCCCCGACCACCTCTTCGCTCTGCCGGAATCTACCTGATGTTGATCGCGCAAATCACCGACCTTCACGTTAAAACCCCCGGCAAGCTCGCGTATGGCAAGGTCGATACGGCCCGCTTCATGGCCGACTGCATCGACAGCCTCCTAGCGCTGAAAACCGTACCGGATTTGGTTATAGTGACGGGTGATCTGGTCGATTTCGGCGAGCCGGAGGAATATCGGCACCTGCGCGCATTTCTGGACCGGTTGCCGATGCCGCTGTATCTCATACCCGGCAACCACGATGGCCGCGACACGCTGCGCGCGGCTTTCCCCGACCATTCCTATATGCCCAAAACTGGGTTTCTGCACTGGGTTATCGAGGCGTATCCAGTGCGCCTGATTGGGCTGGATACGCTGGTGCCGGGGGAAAGCCGGGGCGCGCTATGTTACGAGCGGCTGGCGTGGCTGGAAGAAGTCCTGAGCGCGAGCGACAGGCCGACGCTGATTGCAATGCACCACCCGCCCTTCCAGACCGGGATCGGTCATATGGATCGCATTGGGCTGACGGGTGCCGACGATTTCGCGGCGCTGCTCGACCGATTCCCGCAGGTATGCCGAGTGATCTGTGGGCACCTGCACCGCCCGATCACGACGCTGATGGGGCGCGCCATTGTTTCCACCTGCTCCAGCCCGGCGCATCAGGTCACGCTCGACCTGCGCGCTGATGCCGAAAGCGGCTTCACGATGGAGCCGCCCGGCTTTGACCTGCACCGCTGGACCGGGCAGGGGTTCCTCTCCCATCGCGCCGCTATCGGCCAGTATCCGGGGCCGTTCCCTTTCTTCGATCCTTCTGGGGTTCTTCTTGATTAGAGCAAACCCCGAGCGGATGGAACCGCCCGTGACGCGCTTTAGCTTAACAAGCGCTTTAACGCCTCAGCCCTCAAATTTTTACACAAATATGTCATCACGGATGATACCACCGGTTCGGGATTTGCTCTAATCTCGCTTCAGGTAAGAACGCCCCTAGGCGGTTAGCGCGCTGGGGGTATGGAGATTTAACGCGAATGTACAGTGCCACTACTCACGCTATCACCGTTACGGCGCAGCCGACCTATCTTGAGGATCAGTCCGAGCCGCTCGATAGCCGGTTTGTGTGGGCCTATCATATCCGCATCAACAATGGCAGCAACCGCACGGTTCAACTGCTCAGCCGCACGTGGCAGATCACCGATGGCTTCGGGCGGCGGCAAGAGGTGCAGGGCGCGGGCGTGGTTGGCGAGCAACCCGTGCTGAAGCCTGGGCAGAGTTTCGAGTATACCAGCGGCACCCCCTTGCAGACGCCGTCGGGCATTATGGTCGGCACGTACCAGATGGAAGCTGAAGATGGCGAGCGCTTCCTGATCGACGTTCCGGCCTTCTCGCTCGACTCGCCCCATCAAGCCGTTCGGCTTAATTAGCCCTGTTCATTCGCCCCTCCTCCGCGCTTGACATCGCGCGCCGATACGCCATTTCAGAAGAGCCTCCAGCGGAAACGCCGCTGATTCTCCGGTGCCGCCGAGCCGCTTACCGGCGCTCAGAGGCTCGACGAAAGGATATACTGTGAACGCCTTTACGACCCCGCAGACCGACATCGCCGCAGCGCAAATCACCACCGCTGCCGCAGCAGCGCCGAAACCGAGCCGCGCCGAAGCCGAAGCCGCCGTTCGCACGCTGCTGCGCTGGGCTGGGGACGATCCCACCCGCGAAGGGCTGATAGATACCCCCGCACGGGTAACGCGCGCCTTCGAGGAATGGTTTGCTGGCTATAAGATCGACCCGCGCGAGATGCTTCAGCGCACCTTCGAGGAAACCGATGGCTACGACGAAATAGTGCTGTTGCGCGATATTCGGTTCGAGTCCTACTGCGAACACCATATGGCCCCGATTATCGGCAAGGCCCATATCGCCTATCTGCCAAAAAACCGCGTGGTCGGCATTTCCAAGCTGGCGCGTGTGGTGGAAGTTTTCGCCAAGCGCCTGCAAATTCAGGAAAAAATGACCGCGCAGATCGCCAATGTGCTGGATGAAGTGTTGCAACCCTTAGGCGTCGCCGTGGTTATCGAAGCCCAGCATCAGTGCATGACAACGCGCGGCGTACATAAGCCGGGCGTGGCGATGGTGACAAGCCGTATGCTGGGGGCGTTCCGCAGCAATCTCGAAACCCGGCGCGAATTTCTCGCCCTCATCGCGCAACCGGGGTTAGGCTCTTCCGCAGTCTAGAGCTGCGTGCGATTAATCGGACGCAGCTCTAAAAGCAGCCATTGAGGCTGCGGCCAAGGGCGCGGATGCGCCCGCCCGGCGAGGGCTAAGATAAAACTAGAGCGTCTTGCGTCAACCTTTACGCAAGACGCTCTAAATACGACCGAGCAGGGGCATCCCCTTGCTCGGTTTTGCGGAAAGGAAACACCCCGTGCCGACCGGAGAAAATTTAAGCGCGCGTACTCTGCTGGAGAAGCTGGTCGCCTTCCCCTCCGTCTCCTCCGAGAGCAATCTCGATCTCATTCAGTTCGTCGGGGCTTATTTGGAGGGGTGGGGCGTGCCGTGGCGCCTTAGCCGCTCGGTAGACGGCCATAAGGCCAATCTGTTCGCCACCATCCCCGCGACCTCTGGCGAAACCCGGCGCGGCGGGTTGGTGCTCTCTGGGCATACCGATGTGGTTCCCGTGGCGGCGCAACCCTGGACCAGCGATCCGTTTACCGTGACCGAACGGGGCGGCAAGCTCTACGGGCGCGGCACCTCGGACATGAAAGGGTTTTGTGCAGTCGCCTTAGCGCAAGTGCCTGCCCTTGTTGCCAATCCGCTGCCCGTGCCGCTGCATTTCGCCCTCTCTTGCGATGAGGAAACCGGCTGCCAGGGCGTGCCGTCCTTGCTGATTGATCTTCTGGCCGACGGTATCGCCCCGCGCGCCGCCCTTATTGGCGAGCCTACCTTGATGCAGGTCGTCAACAGCCATAAGGGTTGCTATGTGCTGGAAGCCCTGATTACCGGGGTTCCCGCCCATTCCAGCCAGCCGCATCGGGGGGCCTCGGCGATCAGCGCCGCCGCCAAGCTGATTGCCGTGATCGAGCGGGAAGATCAGGCCGCCGTGACCCGGCAGGTGCCAAGCGCCGATTTCGAGCCGCCCCGCTCCAGTTTAACCGTTGCGATGATCGACGGCGGCACCGCTACCAATATTATTCCGGGCCGCTGCCGCCTCGCCTGGGATCTGCGCCTCGCCCCGTGGGATAACGCCGACGCTATTCTGGGGCGCATCTATGGTGCAGTGGAAACGGAAATCCGCCCTGGTTTGAAAGCCCAGCACCCGGATGCCGACATCGAGATTCGCGCGATTGCCACCGTGCCACCCCTGCGGCCCGATCAAACCTCCGCCCTGGAACGCTTGGCCCTTACCCTCACGGGCAACAACCGCGCGATTGCGGTTTCCTACGCGACCGAAGCCGGGCTGTTTCAGCAAGAGGGGATGGATACGATCATCTGCGGTCCCGGCTCCATCGACCAAGCCCATCAGCCCGACGAGTTTATCGACCCGGCGCAACTAGATGCCTGCGCGGATTTCCTCGGGCGCTTGTTCGATAAGCTGCGCGGCGGCGCGCTTTCGGATTAGCCCCTTCTAATCCTCGCTTGCCCGCCCTTCGTGAAGCCAGTGCCGCATACTCTTCACGAAGGCTTCGGGGTTCTTTTCCAGAATCTTATTGATCTGCTTGACCAACGCCCCCCGCACGCTGCCATCGACGCCGTTCAGCTTCATCTCAAGCTCATCTGCGAACGCATCTCTGTCAGGGGCTGCGGGCGGGTTCGGCATTGGCGGGTAGGACATTCGATAAAACCTCGGTCGAATTTAAGAGTTCTATCTTACGCCTCAACCCGCACGATACGCAAAATATTCGTAGCCCCCGGCGTGCCAAAAGGAACCCCTGCGGTAACGACGAGCTTTTGCAACGGCAACGCAATGCCCACGTCGCGCGCCACACGGCAGGCGATAGCGACCATATCATCGAACTCGCGGCAATCGTCGCATACCACCGGATGCAGACCCCAGACGAGGGAGAGGCGTTGCGCCGTTTCAGCCCGCGAGGTTAGCGCCAAAATCCGCGTGCTGGGCCGTTCCCGCGCCACCCGCAGCGCCGTGAGACCGGAGGAGGTAAAGGTAACGATCGCGGCGGCCTTGATGGTTTCCGCTACCTGCGCCGCCGCTGCCGCCACTGCATCGGAGGCAGTTTCGTCGTGGGTTGGCACTTCGGCCATCATTAGCGTGCGATAGAGGCTATCGCGCTCGGTGCGGCGAATAATACGCTCCATAATGCTAACGGCTTCAACGGGATATTGCCCCGCTGCCGTTTCCGCCGACAGCATCACGGCGTCGGCACCATCATACACGGCGGTCGCCACGTCCGAGGCTTCGGCGCGCGTTGGGGTTGGTGCGGTGATCATTGATTCGAGCATCTGGGTAGCCACGACAACCGGCTTGCCCGCACGGCGCGATGCGCGAATAATGCGTCGTTGCAGGGCCGGAACATCTTCCGGCGGCAGTTCCACACCCAAATCGCCGCGCGCCACCATCAGCGCGTCCGACAGGCTGATAATCTCGTCGAGATGCTCGATAGCGGAGGGTTTTTCGATCTTCGAGAGAATACCTGCGCGCCCGCCGATAAGCTTGCGCGCTTCGGCCACATCCTCTGGGCGCTGCACGAAGGACAGCGCAATCCAATCAACGCCTAATTCCAGCGCGAAGGACAGATCGTTGCGATCTTTTTGGGTCAGGGCCGCCAGATCAATCACCGCATGGGGCACGTTCACGCCCTTGCGGTTGGATAAAGCCCCGCCCGTAATCACCTCGGTTTCGGCAAAGTCGGTGCCGGATTTAGTGATCCGCAGGCGAACCTTACCGTCGTCCAGCAACAGATCTTGGCCCAGCCCAATAGCGGCAAAAATTTCGGGGTGGGGCATTCCAACGCGGGTTTGCGTGCCGGGGGTTAGGTCCAGATCAAGCCGAAACGCTTGGCCCGCCGTAAGCTCGATTTTGCCGTCCGCGAAGGTCGCAATCCGCAGCTTCGGCCCTTGCAAGTCGCCGAGAATACCGATGGGTCGCCCCAGTTCTGCTGCAACCGCGCGCACGGTGCGATACCGCTCGGCGTGATCCTCGTGGCTGCCGTGGCTGAAGTTCAGGCGAAAAACGTCTGCTCCGGCGGTGATCAGCGCGGCAATCCGCTCCGGGCTTGAGCTGGACGGCCCTAAGGTCGCTACAATCCGGGTACAGCCTTCACGACGCATTCTTTTTTCCCCCGCGTGTTTTATCGCGATACTCTCAGGGGAAACTAATAGTTTATCAAGGAAAATCAATATATTACACTGTAGTGAGCGCATTGCTCACTACAGTTTGCGGTGCAGGGCGCGGCGTTACCGCTTCGGCATCATCAAATCAGCCATCTCATCGACGATGACGACTTGGCATTTTTGCGAAGTATTGTTTTTCTCAAATTCGCACTTCTGCTAAATTGAATGTATGAAGCAAGGAGGCCCGGATGACGGTAGGCGAAGCCGAGCGATACCTAAAAGCCCACGGTATTTTATTCAGAACCCTTAAAGGTACAGGACACCAACGCCTCACCAACCCTGCAAACGGCAAAGAAACCATCTTCCCGATGCACAGTAGAAAGCGAGAAATAGCCACAGGCACTTGGTATAAAATTCTGAAGGACCTGGGCCTTAAATAAAGAGCCACCACTTTCCTCTTTTCTTTTTTAACTCTACCCTGCTGAAAGCTAAAGCCATGCACGCACGATATACGCTCCAAATCGAACCGCAGCCCGGTGGCGAATCTGGTTTTTTGATCACCAGTGGCGATTTCCCCAATCTTACGAGCGACGGCGAAACCTGGGAGGAAGCCCTGCGGATGGGCCGCAGTGCGCTGCTGGCGATCTTAGAAATCTTGATCGATACGGATCAACCCATTCCGCTACCCCAGCCCGCCCCCGGCGTCGAGTTTGATCTAGGAACTTTGGTCGCGGCCAAAATTGCGCTGAACAATCTCCGGGTTGCGGGCGGTTTAAATCGTGCGCAACTCGGGCAGCATATCGGTGCATCACCCTCGGTCGCCTACCGCACCCTATCGGTTCTGCACGCGAGCCGAATGGACCAAATCGACCGCGCCTTGGCCGCACTCGGGTATCGGGGCAATTTCGTGACCGAAGAAGCGGCGGAATAAACAGGTCCTGCCACCACCTCATTTTCATGGAGCAAATGAATGCTACTTCACCGCTTCGGCACGAGAACTTCCCGCTTACCGACATGGTTTGCGCCACTGACCACGCCTTCCGCCTCCATCCGCTCGACTAAACGCGCCGCCCGGTTGTAGCCAATTTGTAGATGACGCTGAATGAAACTCGTCGAGGCTTTGCGCTCGCGCGCGACCAACGCCACGGCTTGATCGTAAAGCCCGTCGCCGTCGCTCTCAGTCTCGCCACTGCTCACCGAAGCCGCCGCCTCATCCTCTTCCAACACGGCATCGACATAGGCGGGTTCGCCCTGCCCGCGCAGGAACTGAGCGATTTGCTCTACTTCCGAGTCGGACACGAACGGCCCATGCACGCGGGTAATCCGCCCGCCGCCCGCCATATACAGCATATCGCCCTGGCCCAACAGTTGTTCGGCCCCGGATTCGCCCAGGATCGTGCGGCTATCAATCTTACTGGTCACTTGGAAGCTGATGCGCGTGGGGAAATTCGCCTTGATCGTGCCGGTGATGACATCGACCGAAGGCCGCTGCGTTGCCATGATTAAGTGAATGCCCGCTGCCCGCGCCATTTGTGCGAGGCGCTGAATCGTAGCTTCAATCTCTTTGCCTGCCACCAACATCAAATCGGCCATCTCATCGACGACGATAACGATGTAGGGGAGCGGGTCGAGGTTCAGCGCTTGGTCTTCAAACAACGGCGTGCCGGTCACGTCATCGAAGCCAACTTGAACGCGGCGGCAGCGCGACGCGCCACTATCGGTAAGCTCAGCGCAGCGGGTGTTATAGCCTTCGATATTCCGCACGCCGAGCTTCGCCATCGCCCGGTAGCGGTTTTCCATCTCGCGCACGGCCCATTTCAGCGCCACCACGGCCTTCTTCGGGTCGGTGACAACGGGGGTTAGCAGGTGCGGAATGCCGTCATAAACCGAAAGTTCCAGCATCTTCGGGTCGATCATAATCAGGCGGCACTGTTCGGGCGTTAGCCGATACAGAAGCGACAGGATCATGGCATTAATGCCAACCGATTTGCCTGAGCCAGTCGTGCCCGCGATCAGCAGATGCGGCATTTTGGCAAGATCGGTCACAACCGTCGTGCCGCCAATATCCTTCCCCAGCACCAACGGCAGGCGGCGGGTGGGATCGGCGAAATCGGGGTGGGTCAGCACATCGCGGAAGAACACAGTTTCGCGTCGGGCGTTCGGCACTTCAATCCCGATAACAGTGCGGCCCGGCACGGTAGCGATGCGGACCGCAATCGCGGCCATTGAGCGGGCAATGTCTTCAGCCAACCCGATAACGCGCGCCGATTTTGTACCCGGTGCGGGATCGAGTTCGTACATCGTGACCACAGGGCCGGGGCGCGTATTAACGATTTCGCCGCGCACGCCAAAATCTTCCAAGACCGATTCGAGCAGCCGCGCATTTTGCTCCAAGGCGGCGGGCGATGGCATCGCCGTTTCCGCTGGCGGCTCCAGCAGCACATTAATCGGCGGCAGCGCATAATCGCCCGACGGCTCCGGCAGACCGGGATAGGCGGTAGGCTGGAAGCCGCCCGCTTTGCTGTCGATCTTCGTAGCGTTGCGCTTGTGCGTGACGGTTTCGGTTGAGGGTTTCGGGGCTACCATCGGTGCCGCTTTAACCGTTGCCGCCTGAGAAGCGGTAACGAACGCGGGCGCATCGGCATTAACCAGCGCATCGGGCGTGATGGCAGCGCGCGGGGCAGCGGCAGTGGTAACAGGACGCCCGAAGCGCGGCTCGGCCCGTTCAGCCTGAGACTCCGGCCCGGTTTTCAAGAACGGATTAACTGGCTTGGCCCCGCCCTTGCGGTTCAACAATCCCCCGAGACCGGACGCAATCGGCGGCACCTTCACGGAAATCGACGGTAGATCAAAGCTGGGACGCGACGGTAGCTGAAGGCCCTGCGCGCGGGCGCGGACTTGGTGCAGTTGTTTGCGAATCTCGCGCCACTCGCGCCCGCCGAACCCCAAAGCCCAAATAGCGAGGAACCCAGTGAAAGCCGCCGCGACCAGCCCGATCGTGGAGCGGCTGGCCCCGCCAATCATTGGCCCTAAAGCAACAATCGGTTTGAACGCCAACTCGCCAATCACTCCGCCCGGCCCAGCGGGCAAACCATAGGCAAACCCGTACGGCAAAGCGCCCGCTGCGAGCGCCGCGCAAATTAGCGTTGGCGGCAGTAGCGAAACGCGCAGCCACATTTTTGTCAAACCATGATCGGCAAACAAGCGCCAACCCCAGGCCGCCAGAATGCCAATCAATCCAAGATGGGCGAGGCCGAGGGTTTGCAAGCCAATATCGCTAACCGTTGCTCCAAAGGGGCCGAGCAGGTTCCGTACCGGCCCGCCTGTCGCCTTGAGCGGTGAAGGGTCTGCCGGATAATAGCTGAGGTAGGCGAGGAAGAGTGCCGCCGCGAGCAGCAGCAGCAGCAGACCACTGGTCTCTTCCACCCGGCGCACGATGAACTTATCGGCCCCAACCGGCAGGAGGGCGGCCCGGCCCTTGCCACTGGCGAAATCGGTCATGGGTTTTGCCCCTCTTGGCGGTGAAGACAGTCAGCAAGGCGCCCTAACGCAACTTCGGTAACATCCGGCGGATGGACTAAGGCCACGCGAATATAGGAATGGCCAGGATTGTGGCCATCCGCCTGATCGCGTGCAAGGTAGCGGCCCGGCAGAACCTTAAGCCCCGCGCGCTGCCACAGCGCCCGCGTGGCCGCTTCGCCATCACCCACATTCAGCCATAGAAAAAACCCGCCCGGCGGCGTGAAGCGCCCCCAGCGGTTGCCGATGATCCGTTCGGCGGCCGCAAAATTAGCGCGATAGACGGCACGCACGGCCTCCACATGGGCCTCGTCGCGCCACAGGGCGGCAGCGGCGGCCTGGATTGGCAGCGGCATTCCCGCCCCGCCGTATTCCATAACGCGGGTGAGCGCCGCAATCAGCGCGGCATCGCCCGCAACGAAACCTGAGCGCAACCCCGGCAGGCTGGAGCGTTTGGACAGCGAGTGAAACACCAGCAGATGATCGAGCGAACCGGTTTCGAGCGCCACGTCAAGCCCGCCCGGCGGCGGCGTGTGGGCATAAATCTCGGCGTAGCACTCATCAAGCGCCAGAACGAAATCATACTGCCGCGCCAGGGCCAGCAGGCGGCGCAGATAAGGCAGCGGCGCAACAGTGCCTTGGGGATTGGCGGGGGTGCAGAGGTAGAAGATAGCCGTGCGCGCCAAAAGCTCCGGCGTGAGCGCGTCGAGATTGGGCAAAAAGCCGCTGGCCTCGGTCGCATCGACGAACACCGGCTCCGCCCCGCCCAAAACAGCTGCGCCCGCATAGACCTGATAGAAAGGGTTCGGCATCACCACCGCAGGCGTTTGGCCGTTCTTCTGCGTTGGAATTGCTGTGAGACCCAACAAAAACAGCGCTTCCCGCGTGCCGGGGGCTGGAACCACATGGCGGTCTGGGTCGATAAACCCGTTCGGCAAACAGTAGCGGCGCGACAACCATTCGGCCACCGCCTGCCGCCAATCGGGCGCACCGGCGGCGGGGGGATATTTGGTGAAACCCGCTTGGGTTTCGGTGAGGACAGACATCATCAGCGTGGGCGCGGGAAGCTGCGGCTCGCCGATGGACAGCAGGAGCGGCGCACAATCGCTCGGCGGGGCAAGGTCCGCCAACAGCGCGTTCAAGCGCCGGAACGGATAATCCCCTAATTTATCGAGTCGATTATTAAGCATCTTCCAGTCCGCAAACCGCCAAAACACCCCTGCGGCGCTTTATGACGTTAGACTAAGAATGCCACTCAGCGCTTTGTCTTACAACACAAAAATAGCTTAACTTAACGTAATGCATTAATTTGATTTTCGGTGCGTATGATGCGTAAGACAGGCGCGACCGTCAACCCATCCTTAATCAGGAAGCCGATAGGGAGGAAGCCTATCGGCCAAGCGGGTGGGATCACCGGCGACGAGCCTTTGCTGAACAAAAAAAGAGAGCCGCTCGCGCGGCTCTCTCAGGCGTCTCAACAGGGTGGATTGGCTTAGAGCCTCTTAGTGGATCGATTCGCCGTGCAGGCGCAGATCAAGCCCTTCACGTTCCGCATCGGGATCGACACGCAGGCCGACGATAAGGTCGATCACCTTCAAAATGAGGAAGGTGACGACGGCGGTGTACACTACCGTCACGCCAACGCCGTAAAGCTGCAACAGCACCTGACCGCCATTACCATCCAGCAAACCGGCCTTTTCGGGACTGCCGCTGATGGCCGCACTCGCAAACACGCCCGTAAGAATGGCCCCAATGATACCGCCGACGCCGTGAACGCCAAAAGCATCCAAGCTATCATCGTAGCCAAGCGCGTTCTTAAGGCTCGTGGCCGACCAGAAGCAGATGACGCCAGAGACCAGGCCGATGATGATAGCGGCACCCGGACCAACAAAACCCGCCGCCGGGGTAATAGCGACAAGGCCGGCGATAGCGCCCGAAATAATCCCCAGGATCGAAGGTTTCCCGCGCATCGCCCATTCGGCAAACATCCACGCCAACGCAGCAGCCGCAGCGGCAATCTGGGTCGCCAGCATCGCCATACCTGCGCTGAAGCCCGCTGTGACGGCAGACCCGGCGTTGAAGCCGAACCAGCCCACCCATAGCAGCGATGCGCCAATCACCGACAGCACAAGGTTATGCGGCAGGAACATTTCCGTGCCATACCCACGCCGCTTGCCCAAAACCAGCGCCGCCACCAAACCGGCAACCCCGGCATTGATATGCACGACAGTGCCGCCTGCAAAATCGAGCACGCCCGCAGCCCCCAAGAAGCCGCCGCCCCAAACCCATTTGGCGACCGGCACGTAGCACAGCAGCAGCCAAAAGATCGAGAACAGCACCAGGGCCGAGAACTTCATGCGATCCGCCACCGCGCCGGTGATCAGCGCGACGGTGATGATAGCGAAAGTCATCTGAAACGTGAGGAAGACGGTTTCCGGGATAGTCGCCGCCAAGGCATTCACGCTTTCCAGCGTAACCCCCGCCAGCATGACGTTGGAGAGACCGCCGATGAAGGCACTGCCGTCTGAAAACGCCAAGCTGTAGCCAATCACCACCCACAGAATAGTGACAATGCAGGTAATGGTGAAAGATTGCATGACCGTGGACAACACGTTCATCTTACGCACCATACCGCCGTAAAACAGGGCCACGCCGGGAATGGTCATCATCAACACCAGCAGGGTTGAAACGAGCATCCAGGCCGTATCGCCCGAGTTGATTTCCGCTTTTGCCGCGTCTTGGGCCAAGGCGGGCGCGGTGGCAAGAGCGACAGCAGCAAGGGCCGCCAGACCACGGCCAACCTTTTTAACGCTTTCCTGCATCGGGAAGGTTCCTTCTTGTCGAACGTCGAGGGGGGTGAAACCAGACGAGGACGGCGCCATTACAGGGCGTTCCCATCGGTTTCGCCCGTCCTGATCCGCACAGCGCGGCTAAGGTCGAGCACAAAAATCTTGCCGTCGCCAATGCGGCCCGTGTGGGCGGCTTTTTGGATCGCTTCGACCACCTGGTCTTCCAGCTCGTCAGTAACCGCAACTTCAATCTTTACCTTGGGCAGAAAGCTCACCGCATATTCTGCCCCACGGTAGATTTCAGTTTGGCCCTTTTGACGCCCAAACCCTTTAACTTCCGACGCCGTTAGCCCTTGAATGCCAAGCGCCGTCAACGCTTCGCGGACATCCTCCAGCTTGAACGGCTTTATGATCGCAGTGATCAGTTTCATAGCCCGGCTTCTCCCATATCACACCGTTTGGAACGGCATCGGTTGCGCTATAATCAAAAAGCGTGCCGCAGTACGAAACCCGAGCAAATCAGCCACACTTCCGCCTAAGTTCGTCGAGGCATGACTAAAAAATAGGCTATGGTTAAAAAATAAGCAAGTAACTCTACCTCAACAGCAAACAGGCCGTTACCAAGGAAAGGTAACGGCCTGTTGCGTTTAGAAAAAATTAACGGGAAGAGATTACGGAATATCGCCCGGCGCAGGTTCGGTGCGGGCGGTACGGTAGGCCGGCGGCGCGTCTGAAGCTGTGGCGGTTGCCGGAACCGATTGCAGCAACGTATCGGCGAACGACACGAACCGCTGCTGATCCTCTTTATCCTTGCCCTCGGCCAACAGATCTTGCACAAGCGCGGGCACGTTCCGCAGTGGGTCGATATGACGGCCATCGACGACCAGCTCGAAGTACAGATGATTGCCCGAGGCAATCCCCGTACGCCCGACCATGCCAATCACCTGCCCCTGCCGCACCACTTGACCAACTTTTATGCCCTTAGCAAACTGATCGAGATGGGCATAAACGGTTTCCGTGCGGTCATCGTGAGCGATGCGAATGTATTTGCCATAGCCGCGATGGAATTTAACTGTTTCCACCATGCCCTCAGCCGCAGCCACAACCGGCGTTCCGCGCGGGGCCGACCAATCCACTCCTTTGTGGAATTTACGCGCGCGCAGTACCGGATGCTGCCGCCAGCCGAAACCGGAGGTCATGCGATAGCCCGGCATCGGGTGAATAAAATCGGGGCCTTGGGCAAGGCGCACCCGGCCCTGCTGGTCGATGAGATGCGCGGTGCCTTCTTCCGGCACGTAATAATATAGCCGACGGCTTTGGCTGCCGTGGCTAAGTTCAGCCGAGGTCAACACAGGATCGACCGCACTATCCGACGACGCCCGGTAGAGCACATCGAAGGTTAGATCCTCTGTTGCGGCAAGCGGCATTTTGCCATCGGCGGCAAAACTATCAAGCACCTGTTGCACGACCGGCAATGGTAGGCCCGCCGCGCTCAGAGCCGGCCCCAAATCACCATCAGCCACTTGGCCGGCAACGCGCAGATGGAAGCCGAGCGGCATTTGGTCCGGCGGGGTATCATTGAAAGTCCGGCGGGGGGCTTCGGGTTTCGTGGTGAAGGAGCCGACCGAAAAGCCTGCAACCGTCGTGACCGGAGGTGCCCGGCTGTCGTCGGCTGAAGCCGGACTTTCCGGCAAAACCGCCACAACGGGCGGTACAACGACGAGAGGGACAACGATAGGGGGCACAACCGCAACGACCGGCGTGGCTTCAACGGGCGTTGAAACCGTAACAGGGCCAGAAATAGCAGGCTCAGCAAGTTCGGGCATCGGCTTCACAGCATCAGCCACGATCACCGGCGGGGCATTGTGGCCGCGCAACCACGTGAAAGATGTTGGCCCATCCAGCGCGAGGGAAACGGAAATCACCTGCACCCGGCGCGGATCACAACTATCGACATAACGGGCCACGATCACCGAACCACCCGCAATCATCCCCCCAGCGCGCTCGGTCAGCGTTCGCACGGAATGATCAGCTTCGCCTCGGGTTAAGCCTAATACTTCCAGGCGACGGTTAAGCCCTTCAAGCGCGGTGACGGGGAGGGTTTGAAAATCGGCATCAACTAAGCTGGGCACACACCCCGGTAGCGCTGGCGTAGCGCTGGCGGCCATCAGAACAACTGGCAATTTTTCAGTACTGGTTTTAATAACAGGTTTTTGTGCAGCCTGCGCTGGCGTAACTTTGCCAGGGGGTACTTTGCCCGGAGATATTTTGCCCGGAGATACTTTGCTAGGGGGTACTTTAGCAGGCGATGGCTTTGCGGCCATCGGTTTACCGCTTGCAGGCTTTAAGGCTGTTTTAGAAGCCGCTGGTTTTGGGGCAACTCGCTTGGCGTCAACAGGGTTGCCGACAGCTTTCGCCGCAACCGTGCGCTCGTCGGTGGGGGCTGCGAGAGTTTTAGCGTTAGCCTCAGCATGAAGGACGCAGAACGACAGAATCAGCGCTGATACAACACTCATCCGCTGAATCTTTTGCGTCATGCTTCCCTCCCATGAAACTCGTATTAAGAGTTCCTACAGGAGTAAAATTCAATTGTCTAGGTATTACCTCTTAACGTCCTTAGGTTTGCCCTGAACTCGCAACAAGGATTATGTGCGCGGCAGAGACTTAAGGTGCCAAAGCAATACTGGTTAACGCCCACTCCGTTCTAGCCTCTTGATCTCTATCTCTTTGGCTGCGGTGTTCTTTTTTTATGCTGCCTGTATTTGCGATAAGAACTGATCAACGTGGTGTCGCATCACCGTAATTTGCGTGTTGATAGATGCCGCAGCCACCACAACTTGCTGCGCTGCACTGCCCGTGGATTGAGCTTCGGTTGTCACCACTTGAGCTTGATGCGTCAGCCCTGCCGCGCCCATCGCCGCTTGCTGCACATTCTGAACAATCGCCTGAGTCGCTTGGCCTTGTTGCGATACGGCAGCGTTAATGGTCATAGCGCCCTCGTTCATCGAGCGAATGATCGAGCCGATGGTTTCAATCGCATCGACCGTATTGCCCGTTGCGGTTTGGATGGCACCGATTTGCGCTTGAATATCTTCTGTTGCTTTGGCCGTTTGCGTGGCGAGATTTTTGACTTCGGACGCAACGACAGCAAAGCCCCTGCCCGCATCTCCGGCACGGGCGGCTTCGATGGTCGCATTCAACGCCAAAAGATTGGTTTGGCTGGCAATCGCATTGATAAGCTGAACGATCTCTCCAATGCGATGGGCTGCATCGGCAAGGCCGCGTACTTGCCCTGTGGTTACATCGACACTGACGACCGCTTGGCCCGCCATTGTTACCGAGCGCTGAACTTGGTGGGAAATCGCTCGCACCGACTGCTCTAGCTGATCGGCTGCCGTCGCGACCGACTGAACATTGCGTGTCGTATCGTCTGCGGCTAACGTCATCGAACTGATATGGTCAATGGCAGCGTCCGCAAGGGTAGCCATTTGCCGCGACTGGCCTATCATCTGTTCTGCCGCGCCTTCAACTGAACCGACTAGCCCGGCAACCGAAGCCTCGAACTGACTGCTAAGTTCTTGCAGCGCTTGGCGTTTCGCCATCGCCGCATCGGCTTCCAGCCGCAATTGTTCTGCCTGAAGGCCATCCATGCGATCCGCATTGTCTTTGAAGACTTGGACCGATCGAGCCATCGCGCCAATTTCGTCCTGGCGGCCCTGGCTAGGAATTTCCATGTGCCGCCCGCCATTAGCCAAATCTTGCATAACGCCGACAATGCGGCGCAGCGGTTTCGAGATCATCCAGCCAATCACGCCCACCAGCGCCACCACCAGCAACACCATGATAATAAGGGCCGCGATGCTGCTATTCATCGCCGAATCTTGGATCATGCGGTTCTGGGCATCAAGGCTCCAAGCAATCGCAATCGCGCCGCGCAAATCATCGCCGCGCCGGTTGGTTACGGGGGACACGATGATCATGTGATCCTCGGTCACAAGCACCGCGCTTCGCAGTTGTTTCAGCGTTGGCAGCGCGCCTGCGAAAACTTTTTCTATTGGGTAGGGTTTTAGTCGTTTCGTCTCATCGTGATAATCAATGATAATTTTTCCGTCGAGATCGAAGGCAGCCACGCTTGCCAAAGTCGAATCCGGGCGTTTGGCCAGCGGCAGATATTCCGCTTCAACCCCCGCGCCATCACCGCCCGCAATCGCCGTTCGCACGGCAACCGCCAGCATCTCGGACTTAATCGTCGCCTCCGAACGCAAGGTTTCGAGCAAGCTCGCCTGCGTTGCGCGAATTTGTAGGGCGATCAGTGCTGCAAAACTCAGCAGCACGGCAAGGGTCAGCATCACCGCGACTTTGCGGGTTAAGGTCCAAAAAGACGTCATCCCTTATCTCCCCGATGCCCAAAACCCCAGCAGAATCGATTACCCCCACGGTCATCGATACCCACTACCGGAGCCTTAACGCGCTTCTGGCGCGCTAAATGGATTGTACGCACAAACTGTGCCGCTTCCGTCCCGATCTTTTCCGTGCATTTCGGTTTTTACCGACTATTTTAAGCACGAGACTGCCGAGATTTTGGAAAAAGCTCCCTGTCACTTAAAAAGTCGATACATTACCTTTCAGAGAAATGAAACTGAAATAATTGGCGATTCGTCGTCGCCACGAACAGACGAAAGATTATGAGCAAATGAACAAAAATTGGATACGTTTGTTACAAAAATATTACCGGGCCGGTTGCTTTTTAATCGGCGTTGCCTTTGTTGCCAGCTGCGTTCAAAGGCCCCCCTCCGCCCCTCGCGAGCTACCCCCGGCGCCACCGCCAAAAGAAAGCGCCAGCGAAGCCTACCTCGCGTGCCAAGCCAATTTGTCGGAAGTCGGCTGGGATTTTGAACCCATCACCAGCTTTACCACACCCGATGGCTGCGGCGTGGTGGATGGCGTAAAACTACAACGCTCCACGCTCGTTCTAAGCCGCCCCACGGTCGTTACCTGCGATCTTGCCTATGCTATTGCGCGTTTTGAATTTGAAATCCTACAGCCTCTTGCTGAAGAATTATTTAAGAAGGAAGTGAAGCGTGTCGATCACGTTGGCTCTTATAACTGCCGGGGTATCCGCAACAACCGTGCCCGACTATCGGAACACGCCAAGGGCCGCGCTATCGACCTGATCGGCGTGGAGCTAACCGACGGCACCCGCATTCGCGTCGAAACCGATTGGGCCGATAAAGGGCCGAAGGGCCAGTTCTTGCGCCGCGCGACGCGCTCGGCGTGCAGCCTGTTCAGCGTGGTTCTCGGACCGAACGCCGACCGCGATCATCGCGATCATCTGCACCTGGATGTGGGGCCGCAGCGTTATTGCGGGGCTTAGATCTGCGGACGATAAATCGGACGCAGTTTTAGCAGCCATTGAGGCTGCGGCCAAGGGCGCGGAGGCGCCCGCCCGGCGAGGGTTAAAAAAATCGAGAGCTGCGGACGATAAATCGGACGCAGCTCTATTCCGCCCGGCCCCGCAACCCGAAGGCAACCGCAACGCCCAGTGCCGAGAACAGCACCATCGCATAATATCCGGCACCGCCAAACGTAGCATACAACGGGCCGACGAGCATGTAGGCCAACCCCGCCCCAATGCCCAGCGGCAAGGCAGCATAAAGCCCTTGCGCGCGGGCGGAAAGCCCCGGCGGGCTGCATTCGCTGAGGAGTTGCATAGCCCCCAAATGCGCTGCACCGAAGGTGAGGCCGTGTAATACCTGGACGAAAACTAGCACAGTGAAATCGCTCGTCGTCCCCAGCACGGCCCATCGAAAGGCACCTGCCAGCCCGGCGACCATAAGCAACGCTACAGGACGTCGCAATATTCCGAATCGGGGCACAATCGCGAACAGAATAATTTCAAATACCACGCCCTCGGCCCACAATACCCCGATTTGGTCTTTGCTCAGGCCCATCTCCTGCCAGTGTAAGGACGAAAAAGCGTAATAGAAGAGATGCGAATTCTGAAGCAGTGCCGCCGTGAGATACAGGCGGCGCAGCGACCGGATCCGCAAGAGAACGGCAAAGCCTGTCACCATATCATGCAGGCTGGAGGAGGCGTGCGGGGCTGCCATCGGCGGATCAATCAAGCCTCGGCTGGCAATAAGCCCCAGCGCGACCAGACCGGCGGTGATGACGATAATCGGTGCAGGCCCGGTCTGCTCTAAAACCTGCCCCATCACCAGTGCCAGGACGAGAAACGAGGCTGACCCCCAGAGCCGCACGCGGCTATAGCTCAAGCCTTGAGTCCGCGCTGCCGCCAAGGCTACCGCATCCGTCACCGTCACGACTGCCGACTGCAAGGCCGTCGCCAGCGCTGAAAGCAGCAAGATCATCCAAAAAGAATAGGCGTTGGCGAGCAAAATCATCACCATAATCACGACCAGCAGCGTCAGACTAATCAGGTCGCGTTTGCGAGTGATTTGATCGGCAACTTGCCCGGCCATCAGCGTACACAGCACTTTCGCCGCCATGCCGACGGCAAACACCAATCCGATTTCGGACGGGGTGAGGCCGCGATAATCGAACCAAACCGACAGAAACGGCGTCGCCACCCCGAACGCACTGTAGAAGGCGGCGAAGAACAAGCTGAAGCGGAAATATGGACTCATACAATATTCTTGCCCGCTCCCCGCAGCCACGTCGAGATGCCTCGGCGGCATGGGTCGTATGCCTATGCCCCTCCCCCAGAAGCTGATATAGACCCGCTGCCTTTTGCGTGGAGACCCTAGAATGGCCCTTTGGACCCCCGGCGACACTCTGGTTCTCGCCACTCATAACCTCGGCAAACTGCGCGAAATCGAAGAGCTGCTACGCCCGTTCGCCGTGCCCGTTGTCGCTGCTGGCGCGCTGGGGCTGCCCGAACCGGAGGAAACCGGCCTAACCTTTATCGCCAATGCCGAACTGAAAGCCCGCGCCGCAGCAGCAGGCTCGGGCAAACCCGCGCTGGCCGATGATAGTGGCCTCGCGGTATCGGGACTCGGCGGCAACCCTGGCATTTATTCCGCGCGCTGGGCCGGGCCGGGCAAGGATTTCGGCGTGGCGATGGACCGGGTTCGCACTGAGTTGGGCGATACTCCAGACCGTAAGGCGGCCTTCCACTGCGCGCTCTCGCTGGCGTGGCCGACCGGGGAGATCATAACCTTTGAAGGCATCATTCGGGGTACGCTCACCTTCCCGGCACGGGGAAGCAAGGGTTTCGGCTACGATCCGATCTTCATTCCCGAGGGCCATAGCCAAACCTTCGGAGAGATGGACCCCATCGCCAAATACGCCATGAGCCACCGCGCGCGCGCCTTCGAGCCATTGGTGAAAGCCGTTTTCGCGTGAGCCTGCCGCCCGATCCGCGCGGTTTTGGCGTTTATGTTCACTGGCCTTTCTGCCGCTCTAAATGCCCCTATTGCGATTTTAATAGCCATGTGCGGGAGAAAATTGAGGTAGAGGCGTGGGAACACGGCCTCGTCGCCAGCCTCGTCCGGCAAAAGGCCCGGTTTGAGGCGGAAGGGTTAGGCACGCGCCGAGTTTCCTCGATTTTTTTCGGCGGCGGCACCCCGTCGCTGATGCCGCCGCGCCTTGTTGGCAGCGTGATCGACACGATTGCCCGGCTGTGGCCGCTCGAAACTGATGCCGAAATCACCCTAGAAGCCAATCCAACCTCTGCCGAAGCCGAAAATTTTGCGGGCTATGCCGCAGCGGGCGTCAATCGCCTCTCCATCGGGGTGCAGGCTTTGGAGATCAATGCGCTCGGTTTTTTGGGTCGCACCCATGACCCCGACGAAGCCCGGCGGGCGATTACCCTGGCCGCACAGCATTTTCCGCGTTTCAGCTTCGATCTCATCTACGCCCGCCCCGGCCAGTCGGTTGCGGCGTGGGAGCGTGAACTGAAGCAGGCGCTGGATTTAGCCGTGGGGCACCTGTCGCTCTATCAACTCACGATCGAACCCGGTACTGCCTTTTATGGCGCGCACGCACGCGGTGATTTCGCCCTGCCCGATGATGCCCTCGCGGGGGATCTCTACGAGGCGACGCAAGCGCTGCTAGGGGCCGCCGGGCTGCCCGCTTACGAGATTTCCAATCACGCCAAACTAGGGCAAGAAAGCCGCCATAATCTTCTATATTGGCGCTACGGCGACTACCTCGGTGTCGGCCCCGGCGCGCATGGTCGGTTAACGCTGGAAGACGGCACGCCGTTGGGCCGCAAACTCGCGACCCGCGCGCAAAAAGTCCCGGAAACTTGGTTGGCCTCCTTAGACGCGGGCAACGACGGCCTCACCGAAGTCGATGCTGTCGCCGTGCCGGATCGGCTCACCGAACTCACCATGATGGGCCTGCGCCTTGCCGAAGGCGTGCCCCTCGCCCGCTACCTGCGCGAAACCGGGCAACGCCCCGACGGGAGCTTGGACGCTGGCGGGCTATCGCGCATGATCGAGGGCGGCTTCCTGGCTCACAGCGCCACCCACCTAACCGCGACCGACGCGGGACGGCAGCGGCTGAACGCGCTGCTGACGCAAATTCTCCCTGAGGATGCTCCGGCATGATCGACCTCTTCCCGCTCGCCCGCCCGTTTCTGCACCGGATGGACCCGGAAGATGCCCACGGCCTCACGCTGAAACTGCTGGCGGCGGGGGCCGTGCCGCAAGTGCCGATCCCGCCGTTGCCGCGCCTCGCGACCCGTATTTTTGGGCGCGATCTGCCGCATCCGTTGGGGCTTTCGGCAGGGTTCGATAAGAATGCCCAGGCGTTTCATCAGTTTCCGCGCTTAGGCGTGAGCTTTGCCGAAATTGGGGGCGTAACGCCCCTACCGCAGGCGGGTAATCCGCGCCCGCGCCTGTTTCGGCTGACGGAAGACCGCGCCATCATCAACCGCATGGGCTTTAATAACGATGGGATGGAGGCGGTCGCCGCCCGCTTTGCCGCCCGCAAAACCCCTGGCCGAACCCCCGGCCAAATCGTTGGCGTTAATCTCGCCTCCAATGCCGATAGCGCCGATCCCGCCAATGATTTCGTGCGGCTCGCCCGCACTTTTGCCAGCCACGCCGATTTTCTAACTTTGGATATTTCCTGCCCGAATACCGCCAACGGCAAGATGTTCCTCAGCCCCAGCCCGTTGCGCGATTTGCTGGACCGCCTGGCCGCACTGTTCACCACCCCCGGCCTCCCGCGCCCGCCGCTGGTCGCCAAAATCGCCCCAGATATTGACGCTGCGGGGCTGGATGCCGTGCTGGAGGTGCTGCTGGACAAGGGTATCGACGCGCTCATCCTCAGCAATACCACTCTCGCCCGCCCAGATACGCTCAAAAGCCCGCAGCAGGGCGAACGCGGCGGCCTCTCCGGCCCGCCGCTCTTGACGGCTTCAACGGAGCTTTTGCGGAGAGTCTTCCGGCTCACGCGCGGCACCTTGCCGCTTATCGGCGTCGGCGGGATCAGCAGCGGTGCCGATGCCTACGCGAAAGTGAAAGCCGGGGCTTCCGCCCTGCAACTCTACACCGCGCTCGTCTATCAAGGCCCCTGGGCCGTGCGCCGGATTTTGGTGGACCTCGATCAACGCCTCGCCCGCGACGGCCATGCGCGTTTGACGGAGGCGGTGGGGGTTGAGGGGTAGGGGGCAAGGTTCACCGCAAAAAGCACACGTGTTGGGAGGTTACCTATGTTTGTCGATTTAGAATGGGGGGAGCACGGTGCGTCGTCCTCGGTGGAAACCAGCGTGCTAATCGATGTTTTGTCTTTTTCAACTGCCTGCACGCTCGCCGTGGAAAGTGGGATTTCGGTTTATCCCTTTTTTTACAGCGATTTAGCCGAAAAATTCAGCCGGGCGACGGGCATTGAAATGGCTGGAAAACGGCGTGCAGCGGACGCGCGATACACGCTTTCCCCGGCCAGCTTTATCAAACCGGCGGAGCTAGACCGTTTGATTTTACCCTCGCCCAATGGCTCCCGTCTATCGCTGCTAGCCAAAAGCAACTGCCTGCTGATTGGCTGCCTTCTGAATGCCCAAGCCGTCGCGGTCTCTCTGAAGATACGCGGCGGGAATGTGATGCTGATACCTGCGGGGGAGCGTTGGCCGGACGGCACGATCCGCTTTGCCTTGGAAGATTATTTGGGTGCAGGGGCGATTCTTCAACATTTGACGTGTCAAAAATCCTCTGAAGCGATGGTTTGCGAAGCCGCTTTTTTAGCCGTTCAAAACCGACTTTTAGATATTTTGCTCAGTTGTGATTCGGGACAAGAACTTGCAGATAAAGGTTATGACTCAGACGTTGAGATCGCCGCGCGCCTCAATAGCTCCGAAACCGTCCCCGAACTCTTTCGCGAGGATCGTCTTTATAGTGATTGCTTTAAGGGCGAAACACAGGAGCTTTTATCTCGCGCCGTTGGCTTTTATTCCAACAGCTAACGCGCAAATCGCTTCGCCCCCGCCACGCACAGCACCACGACACCCGTAACCGCCACCATCGGCCAAGCCACCGTCTCGCCCAGCAAGGTCGCGGCCAACGTCAGCCCGAAGAAGGGTTGGAGAAGCTGTAACTGCCCAACGCCCGCAATGCCGCCCAAGGCGAGGCCGCGATACCAGAAGACGAAGCCGATCAGCATTGAGAACAGCGACACGTACAGGAGGCTCCACAGCGCAGGCGTGCCGATGCGGCTCCAGTCGGCGGGTTGCAGCAGTAGGGCTGCGGTCGCCATGAAGGGGAGCGAGAGCAGTAACGCCCAGGAGATGACCTGCCAGCCGCCCAACCGCCGCGACAAGGCCGCGCCTTCGGCATAGCCAAGCCCGCAAACGATAATCGCGGCCAGCATAAACCCATCGCCTACCATTGATCCCGCGCCCCCTTGGAAGAAGGCGAACCCCGCCACGCAAGCACTGCCGAGACCGGAGAACAGCCAAAAAACCCGGCGCGGGCGCTCGCCGCCGCGCAAAACGCCAAAAATCGCCGTGGAGAGCGGCAATAGCCCGACAAAGATCATCGAATGGGCGGAGGTGACGTGCTGCAAGGCCAACGCCGTGAGCAGCGGAAAGCCGATAATCACGCCGAGCGACACGATAAGCAGCGACAGAAGATCGCCCTTGGCGGGCCGCGCTTGACGAAACAGCAGCAGCACCCCGCCCGCACACAACCCGGCAATAGTGGCGCGCGCGAACGTTAGGAAGACGGGATCGAAATCGGCCACCGCGATGCGGGTTGCGGGCAGCGAGCCACTGAAAATCAACATGCCGAGAAAGCCGCTTAACCAGCCGTCGAGATTTTTATCCATCACCGAACCCCTTCCATCGCATACCCCTTCTGTATCGCTGGAAAGCGCTAGTACGGCTAGAGACAGTTTGGTACAATTTTTCTGAACTGTACTGATAAGATTAGGGATACAAAACCTATGGAAGCCCTCCCCAATCCGCGTTTGGTCGATCACGTCATGCAGGTCGTGCGCGGGCGCATTGCGGCGCGGGCGCTGACACCGGGGGCGAAGTTGCCCTCTATTCGCGGACTGGCGGAAACCTTGAGCGTGTCGAAATCGACCGTGGTGGAAGCCTATGACCGTTTAAGCGCAGAAGGCGCGATTCGGTCCCGCCCCGGCTCGGGCTTTTATGTGGCGGGAACTGTGGCTCCGCTCACTTTGGCCGAGATTGGTCCGCGTTTAGATCGCGCTATTGATCCGTTCTGGGTATCGCGCCTGTCGCTCGATGCCGGGCCGGAGGTACTGAAACCGGGCTGCGGTTGGCTACCATCGGACTGGCTGCCGGAAGCAAGCCTGCGCCGTGCGCTGCGGGGGTTGGCGCGGGCGGAGGATGCTGGCCCCTTCACCGATTACGGCTCCCCCTTGGGGCTGCCAGCGTTGCGGGTTTTGCTGGCGCGGCGCATGGCCGATCAAGGGATCGAGGCCCCCCCGGATCAAATTCTGCTCACAGAATCCGGCACGCAAGCGATTGATTTACTGTGCCGGTTTCTAGTGGAGCCGGGCGATTGCGTGTTAGTCGATGACCCCTGCTATTTCAATTTTCACGCCCTGCTCAAAGCCCATCGCGCCACGATTATCGGCGTGCCTTACACGCCGAGCGGGCCGGATGTGGAAGCGTTCGCCGCCGCCCTCACCGCTCACCGCCCGCGCCTGTATATCACCAACTCGGCTTTACATAATCCCACGGGCACTACGTTGTCGCCGCTGGTGGCGCATCGGTTGCTGAAACTCGCGGACGCTGCCAACCTCACCATCGCTGAAGATGATATTTTCGCCGATTTCGAGCCTGATCCGGCCCCGCGCCTCGCGGCGTTCGATGGGCTAAATCGGGTCGTGCGGATCGGCAGTTTCTCCAAATCCCTGTCGGCGGCGGCGCGCTGCGGATATATCGCGGCGAAACCCGAGTGGATCGAAGCGTTGATTGATCTTAAAATCGCGATCTCCTTCGGGGGCGGGCGTTTAGGGGCAGAACTAGTGCTGGCGGTGCTGAAAGACGGCAGCTACCGTAAGCATATGGAAAGCGTGCGAACCCGCCTCGCGCGCGCCATGGCGCTAACGATCAAGCGCCTAAAGCCACTTGCGATCCTGCCCTGGGTAGAACCGCGTGGCGGCATGTTTTTGTGGGCGCAGTTGCCTGACGGGCTGGATGCTGCCGATGTTTCGCAAAAAGCCCTCAGCGAGCGGGTGATTCTCGCGCCGGGGAATGTGTTTAGCGCGGCGCAATCGGCGGCTGGGTTTTTACGCTTCAATGTGGCGCAATGCACCGATCCACGCATTTTCAGCGTGTTAGCTGGGGCGATGGCACGCGCGCCTTCCCCTGCTTTCTCCTTAACCGATAGGAGGGTGAGCGCAGAGCGCTAAGTTTTCTTGCAGAATAGCTTCTGGTGATTATCATTGCCGCCTGTCCTGAGGGCTTTGGGTTCACACCCTCGCAAAAATAAATCAATACGACTACCGGGGGAGAAACACTCATGAGCACTTCTTTTGAAATTCGTGATTTGCCTGACGTTCTAGGCGCTGAAATTCTGAACCTAGACTTGGCGCAACCCTTAAGCGATGGTGATTTTCTGAGCATTCGCCGCCGTCTGGCCGAGCGCGCCGTACTGGTCTTTCGCGGTCAAGAGGCGCTAACGCCAGACCAACAGATTGCTTTCAGCCGGAGGTTTGGGCCGCTCGAAATTCATGTGCAACACCATTTTCATCTCGCGGGCCACCCGGAAATTCTCATCGTCTCCAACGTCGTCGAGAACGGGAAGCCCTTGGGCCTTGGCGATGCTGGAAAATATTGGCATTCCGATCTTTCTTATATGGCTTTGCCCAGCTTAGGCTCGCTCCTGCACTCTAAGGAATGGCCTGCCGAGGGTGGCGACACGATTTTCGTGAATATGGTCGCGGCCTACGAGGCGCTGCCGGACGATGTGAAAGCCCGTATTGATGGCCTTTCTGCCGAACACAGCTACCTTGCCCGCAATGTGAAGCAGCAAAAACTGAACGGCGATCTGCGCCCCGGCCTTACCGCCGAACAGGCCGCCCGCGTGCCCCCCGTGGTGCATCCCGTCGTGCGTGTTCACCCGGAAAGCGGCAAACGCGCCCTGTTCGTGAGTGAAGGCTTTACGACCCATATTCTCGGGTTGCCGGAAGACGAGAGCGACGCGCTGCTAGCCATGCTCTATGCCCATTCCACCGAACCGCGCTTCCAATACCGCCATAAGTGGCACCCCCATGATATGATCTTCTGGGACAATCGCCAGACGCTTCACCTCGCCACGGGCTGCCCGGCGGAGTTGCGCCGCACTCTCTATCGCACTACGGTTCAAGGCGATGCGCCGCGCGGGATTGCGGCGTAACGAGGGCGCGTTTTGGTGAGTGGTGATGGAGATGAGGCTTCAATGAAGATCACTATTCTAGGCGCGGGTGCCGTTGGTGGGCATATCGCGGCCCATCTGGCGCGGGCAGGGCTGGCGGTTTCGGCCCTTGCACGCGGGCCGCATTTGGCAGCGATCCAGACGAACGGCTTACGCCTGACGACCGATGCCGAGGATTTCACTGTGCGCCTTCCCGCCTCTGACCGGGCGGAGGATTTCGGCCCGCAGGACGTGATTATCAGCACGGTCAAAGCCCATAGCCTGACCAGCGTCGTGCCTGCCTTGACGGCACTGTCCGGCCCAGAAACGGTGATCGTCTATGCCCTCAACGGGGTGCCGTGGTGGTATTTCCACCAGCACCCGAACCCGGCGTTGGCCGAACGCCCGCTAGAGCGGCTCGATCCCGGCGGGGTGTTGTGGCGCGACGGGGGCGTGGGCCGGGCGCTCGGGTGCGTTATTCAATCACCGAACACGATTGTCGCGCCGGGCGTCATTCACTGCAAATGGCCGCGCAGCAGTTTCGTGCTAGGCGATCCTGCCGGGGGGCTAACCCCGCGCCTAATCGCCATCGTGGATGCGCTGAAACCGGGACTGGAGGGGGTAGCCGCCACCGCCGATATTCGCATCAATGTTTGGATGAAAGTAGCGCTGAACGTCGCAGGCTCCTGCCTGGGCGTGCTCACTCAATCCAACGAAGGCGACGTGATTGCCGATGCGGACCTTTTGGCGCTCTATAAAACTCTGCTAACCGAGACTGGCGCGGTGGCAGCGGGCTTGGGCGTGACCGCTGCGCCCGATATTCCAGCCCGCTTGAAAGCCATGACCGGCAGTACACACCGCGCTTCAATGCTGCAAGATTTCGAAGCCGGGCGGCCCTTGGAAATCGACGCACAGTTGAACGCCGTGCAAGACCTCGCCCGCTTGGCCAACGTACCGACGCCGACGTTGGACCTGCTGCTCCCCTTGCTGCGCGCCAGGGCCAGAACCAGGGCTAACTGTTGACAGAGGCTTGCGCCGGGCGGGCACTTGGGTAATCCTCACCTTATGAGCACGCTTCCTCCGCCCGCCGCCGTTCTGTTGCTGATTGATTTGCAACAAGCGATTGATCACCCCTCTTGGGGGCTTCGGAACAATCCGCAGGCCGAAGCCAATATCGCCCGGTTGCTGGCCCATTGGCGGCAGAACGGCTGGCCCGTGTGGCATGTGCGGCACGATTCATCCTCCCCCACCTCGCACTATCGGCTAGGGCAACCGGGGCATGACTTTAAGCCGGAAACCGCCCCGCTGCCGGACGAGTTGGTGATCGCCAAACGCACCAATAGCGCCTTCATCGGCACAGACCTTGACGCGCGCCTACTAACCGGGCGGCACCCGGCGCTGGTGGTGGTCGGCGTCGTCACGAATAATTCGGTGGAAGCAACCGTGCGAATGGCCGGAAACCTGGGCTTCACCACGTTTCTGGTCGAAGACGGCTGCTTCACCTTCGGCCTCAAAGATTGGAACCGCGTGGAGCGCACCGCCGAAGAGGTCCACGCCTTCACCCTCGCCAACCTGGACGGGGAGTATTGCACAATCACGACGACGGCGGCGGTGTTAGGGGAGGTTTAGGCATTGGTCGCAAAAGTGAGTATTTTTATTTCAGAAACATCAAAATCTCAATTGAATAAAGGAGATTATATATTCTTAGAATCTTCTATTAACCGAAATCGCATTGCAAAATCCCTAGATTATATGAGCTTAAACTACGATACCAATCGCCCTGGTATAGGAAAAATTATACAAGTTGGAGAAAATTACTTTCATGTGAAAATTTGGGAGCATATCTATAGAATTAAAAGATCAACACTTTCAAATACTGTACAGCGCGTTCATCCGTGGCTCTATCGTCTCTCATTTTATTTTTGGGCAGAAACTTTACTCCGTAGTGAAATTGCGGAATCTCAAATAGTTTTATGCACATATAATGAGAAATCTAACCGATTAACTTCTCTATGGCTAAATAAAACACGCGGTTCTCTTCCTATAATTACAGCTCTTGATGGGCGAGTGCGCTGGCCGATACTCCGTACATTGAGTGCTAGTCTGCGTGTTCGTCTGGCGCGTTGGGGATTTTTTCCTTGGGCAGGTGGTTTTACAGACTGGGGCCTCTTGGTGGACCGAATTGGGGTTGAAATTTCATTTGAGTATCATGACATCGACCGTACTCTTTGGTTAAATCAAATCCGTCTTCACCGCAACGGAAACATACACCTAACCGGCATTGACTTGGAGGAAGAGGAAGTACGGACTTATAGGCTTGATAAAATTCACAATATTGCAGTTCCGGGCGCAGAAAATTTTAATTCAGATGATTTCTATTGGGAAATTTACTCTTTAGTTTACTCCCGCCGTTCCTGGAAAGTTATCTGGGATAATTTGCAAGACCAAAACAAACGGCCAGCTTCTCCAGATTTCGGTTTCCTCGGTCTCTCAATCGAGGCTATTGGTAACTATACAAGACGAATAATAAAAATACCGTCTCATTTGCGGAATTTAAGATTAAAACTAAAGGAGAATTATACCCGATTGAAATATCGCGGCCGGCGGTTCTCTCGGCGAATTATTGGGGTTTGGCGATACCGTACAGCCCCTCCCCTTGCTCTTCGAGTATCTTACGGGGCAAAACATCAATTTCTCACACGCTTAAACGCGGCAATTCTTAATTTGCAACAAAAGAAAATAGAGCACATAACGTGTTTACATACATTGAAGTCTATTGTTGAAAATACATTTCTAAGTCGATTTTATCTTAAATTTTTATTAGAAAATGTAATTATTGAGGCGCGTAAAGATGAGATGGTTTCCAAAAAAGATCTTTCTTTATTAACTGATATTTTGGCGCTATCCTTCAGTATTGGCACTCATATTACCTTGGCTCAACGGCAAAAAGCATACACGCTTTATGAAGAAGCCTATGGGCGTCAGCCCGGCATGATAAGATTGCGCGGCGGTCAATCTAGGCGTCGTGGGCAGAGCCGTTTTTTATTGTTCGCTGAGTCTTATCTGGCCTCCCTTTATAATTTAGCACCTAATCTCCCGCCGCACCGGGATTTAGAGGCTCACGAGGCTCCGTACTGGGAAAGTTTTTATCGAGCCAACGCCTATTTTCTGAGTGCTTGGAGCCGTAAGCGCTTTACGTTTGACGCTAAGACTTTGGTTAGATTGAAACTTATCGTGGCTTGGTGGTCAGACCCTGCCGACGCCCCTTGATCCCGCCTCAAGCTCCGCTATGATCCTACCAACTTTGGCCCCCGAGGAAAGATTCCGCCATGACTGCCGCCCATAAGCCGGTCGAAACCATTCTGGTTGATACCTCCACTATCCCGTGCGATGGCGACGGCGGGGCGCTGGGGCATCCGCGCGTCTATCTCAATATCGAGGCGGGGGGCCGGGTGGAATGCCCTTACTGCGGGCGGGAATATGTGCTGAGAGAGGGCGCGAAAAGCCACGCGGGCCATTAATTCCGTGACCCAGAACACAATCACGGGCAAGACTCTCTATCTCGTCGATGGCTCGGGCTTTATTTTTCGCGCTTATCACGCGCTGCCGCCCATGTCGCGCCCTGATGGCGTGCAGGTGAACGCCGTCTATGGCTTCACCAATATGCTGGCGCGGTTGCTGGGCGATGCGGGGGCCGAGCGGGTCGCGGTGATTTTCGATGTGTCGCGCCAGTCGTTTCGCACCGAGCTTTATCCGCAGTACAAAGCGCACCGCCCGCCCGCGCCGGCGGATTTAATCCCACAGTTCGCGCTGATCCGGGAGGCGACGCGCGCCTTCAACGTCCCCGCGATTGAGCTTGAGGGGTTCGAGGCCGACGATTTGATCGCCGCCTATGCCGCCGCCGAAATCGCGGAAGGCGGCGATGTGATTATCGTCTCCTCCGATAAGGATTTGATGCAGCTTATTCGCCCCGGTGTGTCGCTGCTCGATCCGATGAAGAACAAGCCGATTGGCGTGGCGGAAGTGCTGGAGAAGTTCGGGGTTCCGCCGGAAAAAGTTGTCGATGTGCAGGCGCTCATGGGCGATAGCACCGATAATGTGCCGGGCGTGCCGGGTATCGGCCAGAAAACCGCCGCCGAGCTGATCAATCTTTATGGCGATCTCGATACGCTGCTGGCGCGGGCGGGGGAAATCAAACAACCCAAACGCCGCCAAAGCCTGATCGACCATGCCGATCTTGCCCGCATTTCGCGTGAACTTGTGCGCCTGCGCGAAGACGCCCCCCTGCCGGTGGCATTGCCAGAGCTTGATAAGCGCACGCCCAATGCGGACGTGCTGAAAGAATTTCTGATTACACAGAATTTTCGCTCGCTGCTCTCAAAACTACTCGGGCCGGAGGGGGTGAAACTCGCCGTTGCCCGCGCCGCTGCCACGCCCGCCCCCACCGTCGCTCCCGCTTCCGGCAGTGTAACGCTGCCGATGCCCGTCGATGCTCCCCGGAATTACGAACTTGTGCAAACGCGCGACCGGCTGGACCATTGGATCGCCCGCGCCCATGCGGTTGGCACTGTGGCGTTCGATACGGAAACGACCAGCCTCAATGCCGCCTCCGCAAGCCTCGTCGGCATTTCGTTGGCGGTCGCACCGGGGGAAGCCTGTTATATCCCGCTCGGCCACGGAACGCCCGGCGGGCAACTCGATCTCGGCGGCGACCGCCCGCAGCAGCTTCCGTTGATCGAGGCGCTGGACGCGCTGAAACCGCTGTTGCTCGATCAAAGCGTGCTCAAAATCGGCCAGAATCTGAAGTACGATATGGTCGTGCTCGAAAAATACGGCGTGGCGATTGCGCCTTACGACGATACGATGCTGTTGTCCTATGTGCTCGATGGCGGCAAGCACGGGCATGGAATGGACGAGTTGGCCGACCGCCACCTTGGCATTACGACCATTTCCTATGAGGAAGTCTGCGGTAAGGGCAAGAAGCGGATAGGCTTTGCCGAAGTGGCGCTGGACCGCGCCCTCGCCTATGCCGCCGAAGATGCCGATGTTACCCTGCGCCTGCATTCGGTGCTGAGAGCACGGTTGCTGCTGGAGCGGCAAGTGCATCTTTACGAGAGCATCGACCGGCCCATCCCAACGATCATCACGGCGATGGAAACCACTGGCGCGCTACTGGACCGCACCCGCCTGCGCGAACTGTCCACCGATTTCGGGCAACGCATGGCAGTGCTGGAAAGCCAGATTCACGACGCGGCGGGGGAAGTGTTCAACATCGCCTCGCCAAAGCAATTAGGCGAAATCCTGTTCGGCAAACTCGGCCTCGCCGACCAGGGCAAGACCAGCAAAACCGATAATTATTCAACCTCTGTAGACGTGCTGGAAGAGTTGCGCGCCGCCCACCCAGTACCGGGGCTGGTGCTGGATTATCGGCAGTTGGCGAAGCTGAAATCGACCTATACCGACGCCCTGGTGGAACAAATCAACCCGCGCACAGGCCGGGTTCACACCAGCTTCGCCCTGGCGCTGACCACCACGGGGCGGTTGTCGTCGTCCGATCCGAATTTGCAGAATATCCCTATCCGCACTGAAGAAGGCCGCAAAATCCGCGAAGCCTTCATTGCGCCGGACGGGCATAAACTGATTGCCATCGACTATAGCCAGATCGAATTGCGCCTGTTGGCCGAAGTCGCGGGCATCGACGCGCTGAAAGAAGCCTTCGCTGCTGGCGTGGATATTCACGCCCTTACGGCCTCCCAGGTGTTCGATGTGCCGTTGGAGACGATGGATAAGGAAACCCGGCGTAAGGCGAAAGCCATCAACTTCGGCATTATTTACGGCATGAGCGCGTTCGGCCTTGCCCAGAATATCGGCGTTAGCCAGGGCCAAGCGCAGGCGTTCATCCGGGCGTATTTCGAGCGCTACCCCGGTATTCGGGCGTATATGGACCGAATGAAGGCGTTCGCCAAAGAGCATCAGTTCGTCACAACCCTGTTCGGGCGGCGCTGCTGGGTACCGACAATTGCCGATAAAAACGCCGCCCGCCGCAGCTTCGCCGAACGCCAAGCCATCAACGCCCCCCTGCAAGGCACCGCCGCCGACATCATGAAGCGCGCGATGATTAAGGTTTCCGCGACGCTCGCCGAAACCAAACTTCCGGCAAAAATGATCCTGACCGTTCACGACGAGCTTTTGTTCGAGGTGCCAGATAGCCATATCGAGGACGCCATTGCCATGCTGCGCCCAGTGATGGAAAACGCCGCCGGGTCTGTGGTATCAGTGCCGCTGATTTGTGAAGCCGGGGTCGGCCAGACCTGGGCTTCAGCGCATTAAAGACCGACTAACCCTTTCATAATTATGTCGAGTGGTGGATTTATCGTAACAGTAAGCGGTCTTTGTGTGCCAATTTGAGCTGCCTAACTGAGCTATGGAGTGTGAGATGGCTATTTATGCACTTTGGAATAATAAAGGGGGAGTTGGGAAAAGTTATCTGACATTTCAGATTGCGTGCGAGTATGCGCGCACTCACCCAAATGAAAAAATTCTCGTAATTGACATGTGTCCACAAGCCAATTCCTCAAGTATGCTGCTTGGCGGAATGATTGATGGTGAAAAGAACCTTGAAATTCTTTCCACACAGATCCCTAGAAAGACAATATCTGGATATATTGAAGATAGAATTGTTAGCCCTTACGTAAATCCTTTAAGTGGCGCAAGCTACCTTACGAATGTTAAGAATTTCAATGGTAATACACCTGAAAATCTATACCTCGTTGTAGGTGATGAGACTTTGGAGTTACAGTCTAGTAGGATATCAGGCGCGTGCAATCCAGGCCCTCAGGACGCCTGGAGAACTGTGCATACTTGGTTGTCAGATTTAATTTCTGACGTCAGAAAGTCTTGGAATGTTGAAAACTCTACGGTTTTCATTGACTGCAATCCAAGTTTTACAATCCATACAGAACTTGCTTTGTCAGCATCAGACCGATTAATAATTCCATTTTCTGCTGATGGTTCATCAAAACGAGCCGTCAAAGCGGTCTTGTCACTGATCTACGGTATTGTAAGAATGCCGGGGTCCGCAAAATCTGAATTTCACCTGAATTCGGAAAGATGGAGGCTGTCAGTACCGCAGTTATACTGTTACGTTGGAAATAGATTAACTCAAATGAATAACTCATCAGCCAGCGCGTTTAAGACCGTTGTCACCGATATTGGTCAGGAAATCTGGTCCGTCTGGACCAGCAACTCCGGAAAATTCTATATCCATCCTAAAGGCGGACCCGCCCCCAGCAACAGGGTAGATTTCAGGAAGATGTTCCAATATGAAATCAATGATGCCAATACGGCATCTGTGGTTTCGGGTGCACTCGGAATACCAATCAACAAACTAACAGCAGGTCGCTACGAAATTACGGGTAGAAAGATTGTTGTCAATCAATCCCAACTGGATAGACAACAACCAAATATCCAGAGTTTTGTGAACTCGATAGAATAACCTTAGAATCTGTGAGATGTTGAAATGACCCACTCAATAAATGATCGCGAAAATGCGCTGTTTCTGGAGTTGAAAGATGGCCGCGTGACCATCGAGCTTTACCCGGAGAGCGCGCCGAACCATGTGGCGCGGATTAAAGAATTGGTTCGCGAAGGCTTTTACGATGGCATCGTGTTCCACCGTGTTATCGAAGGCTTCATGGCGCAAACTGGCGATCCTACCGGCAGCGGTTCGGGCGGCTCGGGCAAGAAGCTGAAGGCGGAGTTCAACGACCGCAAGCACGTGAAAGGCACCTGCTCCATGGCGCGCGCCGCAAGCCCGGATAGCGGCGATAGCCAATGGTTCATCTGCTTTGGCACAACACCGCACCTGAACGGGCAATATACGGCGTGGGGCCAAGTGATCGACGGGCTTGAGCATGTGGACACGATTAAGCGCGGTGCCCCCGGCTCGGGTTCGGTGAAAGACCCGGATCAAATCGTCTCGCTGAAGGTGGCCGCCGATGTCGCTGAATAACCTCTCCCGCCGCCTGCTGCTCGCGGGGGCCGTCAGCCTATCGCTGCTGGCGCTGCCTGCGATGGCGGCTCCCGCGCCTGAAAATATCCTCGTGCTGGAGCTTTCCACAGGCCCGGTCGTGATCGAAATGCGGCCGGACCTAGCCCCCAAGCACGTCGCGCGTATTCGCGAGCTTGTGCGCCAGGGCTTCTACAATAACGTGGTGTTTCACCGCGTGATTGACGGGTTCATGGCCCAAGGCGGCGACCCTACCGGCACGGGCATGGGCGGTTCAGGCATGAAGCTACCGCGCGAGTTTAGCTCTGAGAAGCATCGGCGCGGCACGGTTTCAATGGCCCGCGCCCAAAGCCCGGATTCAGCCGATAGCCAGTTCTTCATCTGCTTCTCGGACGCGCCGAACCTCGATGGGCAATATACCATCTGGGGCCGGGTAACGTCGGGCATGGATGCCGTCGATAAATTGCGGAAGGGCGATCCTGGCCGCAACGGCGTGGTCGCCAACCCGGATAAAATCGTGAGCGCCTCTATTCAAGCCGATAAGAAATAATGTGCCTGCCCTCCCCCCTGCCTGAGGGAGGAGGGCGCCCCCCGCGCGCCTGATTGGGGTTTGTGCAATGCGGCAGTTTGACGAACGCGAATCTATGCTACACTCTTCGCTAACGAAAAATGAGAGACGCCCAAAGGGAAGGTTACGTGATGTCAAACCCGCAATCGGTTTCCCCGCACGCATCGGCCCAAGCAACGGGAAGCGATTCTAAGCGGCAGATTACGATCAAGAAATACGCCAATCGCCGCCTGTATAATACAGCAACCTCTAGCTATGTGACACTCGATACCCTGTGCCAAATGGTGAAGGACGATGTGGATTTTGTCGTCTATGACGCTAAAACCAGCGACGACATCACTCGGCAAGTGCTCACGCAGATTATTGTGGAAGAGGAAAGCAAGGGGCAAAACATGCTCCCCATCAGCTTCTTGCGTCAATTGATCGGCCTTTATGGCGATAATATGCAATGGCTGGTACCAAGCTATCTTGAAACGGCTATGCAGAGCTTCGCCCGCAATCAGGGGGAAATGCGCCAATATTTTCAAGAATCCTTCGGCAGCCTGTTTCCGTTTGGCTCTTTCGATCACATGAGCAAGCAGAATATTGCTATGGTCGAGCGGGCGATGCGGATGTTCACCCCCTTCGGCGCGCCGGGCGTGGGCAGTGACGGCAAACCGCAAGCGGGTCCCGCGTCGGCAGGCCAACCCGTTCAGGTGTTGGACCTAAAACGGCAGTTGGATGCGCTGCAAGCGCAGATTGAACGGTTAAACCCCGGCACCAAAGCCGACAAGCCCTAAGTCTCCAGCCGGGCGGCAGGCGCTACGATGGTCGCGATCACCCCCATCACCTACCAGCCGGTCGCCCCGGCCCGGCCCATTCGCCGCCGTCAGCCGGAGGCGGAAGAGCATCAGGACGAGAAACGCACCGAAGAGGCGACGGCGGGGGCACACACGGCTCGCCCCACCTTCGATCTTGACAGCGAGCAGGAAGATTTAGCCGACCCGCGCCAGCGCCGCCGCGCCAAGGGCCTCGCCCTTGTGGCCGCTCAAGTGACATTCCAAGCGCAACAGTTCGCCCAAGAGCATCTCGGCAACGGCCTGTATTACGAACCCTGGGTTCTTGCCACGGCAGCCTATAAGCGCTGGGAAGAGCGTTAGAGTTTACTCGGCTTGGCCGCGCCGGCATACGTGGGCCGCCAGATCAGCCGATCCAGAAGCTCCATCCCGCCCTGAGTGACAATCAACAGCACAATCGTTGCCGGAAAGATGATCTCCCGCAGGCTCTCACCGAGAATGCCGGGAAGCACTCGAAGCGCCAGCGCGATCAGCAGCCCAGTGTACGCGCCAGACATACTGCGGTAATGAATAATCAGCCAGGTGGGGTTGCGCGTGCGCCGCCACCGCATTAACGCGAAAGTTCCGATACTCACGGCCACCAGCGTTACCAGCGACAGAACATGCAGAAAATTGAACCCCCCGGTTAGCCCATAAAGCAGCAGCCCGGTTGCCCCGGTCACGAATAGCCCGAAGGCAGAGAGAATGCCCAAGCGGCGGTGCCAGGCATTGCCTTTACGCGGCAGAGCATAAAGGATAGCGCCGCATCCGAGCGCCAAAACCGCGCTGGCGACGTGCAGGGTAAGAGGATCGAGGGTCATGGAACTATCTCCAGCAAGGTTCAGAATGCTCTTTGTCGTAGCGGCGGGGGTTGGGGTGTTTCTGGCATTTCTCGGGCCGTTCGGTAGCTATGGCGCGCCCCTACCCGATCGTCTGATGTTCTGGATCACCTCGGTCGTGGCGGGAACGGGCCTGTCGGCGCTGACCACGCTGCTGCTCCCCATCCGCTGGCGGGGTCACTCCGGCCCGGTCTATGTGCTGACGGCGACGGCCCTGGTAACGCCGCTGCTAACCCTCGTTGTGCAACTGCTGTTGCCGCTGATTGCGCCGCCGAAGGTCGTCGCCGAAATGGGCTTCTGGCAGGAACTGCCCAATGTGGCCGTGTTGATGCTGATTGGCACCAGCGCGGCGTGGTTTTTCCAAACTCGCCCCAAAAATACGGCCCGCCCGCCTGCCGAAACCGTTGCCCCTGCTCCCGAAACATCGCCTTTCTTTGATCGGCTTCCGCCAACTCTCGGCACGCAGGTGCTGTGCCTTGAGATGGAAGACCATTACCTGCGCGCTCATACATCCTTGGGCAACGCCCTGATCTTGATGCGCTTGCGCGATGCCGTGGCGGAGTTGCGGGCGGTGCCGGGAGCGCAGGTTCATAGAAGTTGGTGGGTGGCCCGCGCGGCGCTTGCCGGGGCCGAACGCGGTAAAAGCGGCTGGGAGTTGATTCTCACCGATGGACGGCGCGTACCCGTTGGGCGCACCTATCGGCCCGCACTGGTGGCGGAAGGGTGGTTGCCGGGGGGCCGGAAGGGGGATGACGTGGGGCATGGGTTCGAGGTACCAGACCCACGAGAAAACCCAAGCGCGTCTTCGGGAAACACGCGGATTTCGTCGTAAACGTACCGCCATGCTGTTCGCGCTTCGTGAAAAGCGCTAGACTAATCTTATGCTTCGTTTGCTCCTGCTGCTGCTGCTCGTGAGCCTTGCGCCTCCGGGTTTTGCCCAACAGCCCCACTGCCAGCTTCCCGAGCGGCTGTCCACGCCCGCACCCTGCCCGGATCGAGGCCGGGGAGAGGGGGAGGCTGCGGCGCGCGGCCAACCGGGCGATTTCGATTTCTATGTGCTCGCCCTGTCTTGGTCCCCAGCCTACTGCGATCAAGTGCGGGACCGGGGCGGTGCCGATTTGCAATGCCGCCGCAACCGCTTCGGGTTCGTGGTGCATGGGCTGTGGCCGCAGTATGGCCCCGGTCGTGGCAGCAACTGGCCGCAGTTCTGCACACCTACGGCGCCGGTCGTGGAAAACACGCTGCGCCGCGCCCTCTGCCTGATGCCGAGCGAGCGGCTGGTTCAATGCCAATGGGCCAAGCACGGCACCTGTTCGGACCAAGCGACGCCCGACGCCTATCTCGATAAAATCCAACGGCTGATGGCGGGGCTGATCTTGCCCGACTTTGGCAAAGGGGGCAGCCGCACGGTGGCAGACATCGCCGAGGCTTTTATCACAGCCAATACCGCACGCGGCCTTACCCCTGCCCATATTCGCCTCGATCTTGGTCGAGACGGGCGGTTAGAAGAGGTGCGGATTTGCTATGAGAAAAAGCTCAATCAGTTCCAAGCCTGCGGCGAGACCGTGGGCGGGTTCGATCCGGCGGATCGGCGGGAAAGCGGGCGGCGCGTGCTAATCCGCGCGGTGGCCCCATCATGATGAAAACCGTGCTGCTTTTGGCACTCTTAGCGCTTCCGGCTCTAGCGCAAGCCCCCTCGGGAGCGGGAGGGGTGCCGCGCTCCGCGCTGCCCGCAGCCCCTTTGCCTGCCGCCCCCTCCCCGTCATCTGCCGCAAAACCTGCCGCGATGAGCGCGTCACCGGGATTACTCCCCCTCGCCGAGACGCGCGCGCGCCTGGAAGCCGCCCTGGGGCAACCTGTGGATAAAGCGCAGTGGTTGGCGATCACAGCTGCGTGGAAACAAGTGATGGCCGAAGCGCGCATTACGCAGAATGGCTACGCTGACCGCTTGGCCGCAATCACACAGCTTTATCGCGGGCGCGTTTCCGAACTTCTACCGCCGCTGGAACAGGTGGGCAGTTTCGACGGGTCGTCGCTGTTTCCAAAACTGGAAAAAGAACGCGGCCTGCCCTTAACGAGAGAGGAAAAACTCGCCATTGTGGAGGCCGATAAAGCCCGCAAGGCTCAGGTTCAACCGCTGGGAGGGCGCTTGGTGGAGAGTTACGCTGCCGCGCTCGGGTTGCCGCAAGATCGCGTGAAACTCGCCCTTAATATCGCCGCTCCGGCGGCATCAGCACTACCGTCCGCTGGGCTGCCGGCCAAGAACTGAACGCGAAGATCCACACTGCAATCGGCAGCAACGGCGTAAAGCCGATAAGCGCCCACCAGCCGGAATAGCCTGCCCGCTGCAAAATCCGCACAAGCATCCAACCCCACAGCAGCAGCAGCGGAATGAACAGAATGAAGAGCAGAGCGGTAGAGGCCAGCATCACCAGCCCCCACACGGCCCCCATCAAGCTGAGAATCAGCGCGAAAAACCCTTCGATCATTTGAGCCGCCGATACTGAAGTTGCGTGTCGCCCTCTATCTTCGGCCAAGCGGCGAAAGCGAGAACCGCTACCGCCAACAGCGGCCCGATCAGGGGAATAAGCACGATAAGAGAGAAAAACGGCGACAGGCCCGCCCGATTATAGGCGAACCATGTCGGCACCACGATTAGAAGGCCCAATAGGGTCAACGGGTCCATAAAAACTCCTCAAATGCCGCTCTCTCACAGATGGGGGAGCCGTCCGAGACGTGCAAGGGGGTTGTTACGCCGCAGCACCCGGCAGAACCACGCCCGGCCCCGGTGCGGCGGGGGCAGGCGCGAAGCCGGTTTGGGTGCGGCGAACGCGCTGGCTTTCCGACTTCAACTGACCGCAAGCCGCGCCAATATCGCGCCCGCGCGGCGTGCGAACGGGCGAGGCATAGCCCGCGTTGTTCAACACCCCCACGAACTTATCAATCTGGGCATCGGTCGAGCACTCATAAGGTGCGCCCGGCCAGGGGTTGAACGGGATCACGTTCACCTTGGCGTGAATTCCCCCCAGCAGGCGAACGAGTTCCTTAGCGTCGGCAACGCTATCGTTCACGTCGCGCAGCATCGTATATTCAAACGTCACGCGGCGGGCGTTGCTGGCACCGGGATAGGTGCGGCAGGCGTCCAGAAGCTCGGCAATCGGATATTTTTTGTTCAGCGGCACTAGAATATCGCGCACCTCATCGCGCACCGCGTGCAGCGAAATAGCCAGCGCCACGCCAATTTCCTCGCCCGTGCGGCGGATCATCGGCACGACGCCAGACGTGGACAGCGTGATGCGGCGGCGCGACAAGGCAATGCCTTCGTGGTCCATGACGATCTGCATGGCTTTTTTGACGTTCTCGAAATTATACAGCGGCTCGCCCATGCCCATCAGCACCACGTTGGAGAGCATCCTGCCATCTTGCGGGCTGGGCCATTCGCCAATGCAGTCGCGCGCCAGCATGACTTGCCCGACGATTTCGGCAGGGTCCAGGTTGCGGACCAGCTTCATCGTGCCAGTATGGCAGAAGCGGCACGACAGCGTGCAGCCGACTTGGCTAGAAACGCATAAGGTGCCGCGATCTTCTTCCGGGATATAAACGGTTTCGATTTCATTGCCGTCATCCATCCGCAGCAACCACTTGCGCGTGCCATCGACGGAGAGGCGATCCACCTTATTTTCCAGGCGGCGAGCCTCGTAGGTATTGGCGAGGCGGCGGCGAAAGTCCTTATGCAGCGTTGTCATCGCCTCGAAATCGGTTTCGCCGCGATGATAGAGCCAGTGCCACAGTTGCTTGGCGCGAAACGGGGCTTCGCCTAAAGCCAACATCTCTGCCTTCAGTTCCTCGCGGGTGAGACCGATCAGGTTTTTTTTGCGCGTTGCTTGCGCGAGCAGAGGGTTTGCCTGCCCTTCCGCCATATCCTGAACGCTGGTCACACTCGATCCCCTTCACGCCTACTCTAATGTGTTCTAGCAGATGCCCACAAAGCTGCCCAGGTAGGGTTTTTCATACGCCTATGCGCGCGGCTGAACGGTGTTGTTTCGCCGATCCGTCGCGGGATAGCTAAACAGAAAGCGGGCTAACCCGCCCGAACGCTGGAGAGAAAATGATCGACCTGTCGGCGTAGGTTTTCGGACTGCTCCAGAAACCCGCCTGCGACCGATAGCACCTGTTGCGCCGCTGTCCCGGTATGTTCTGATGCCTTGGTGACGTGAACCATACTTGCCGTGACTTCCCGCGTTCCGGCGCTGGCTTGGGTAACACTGCGCGAAATTTCATGGGCTGCCATCGACTGTTGCGTCACTGTTGTGGCGATGGTTGCCGTTACATCATCTATTTCGTGAATCGTGTTGGTAATTGTTGCCAGCGCCTTCACGGAGTTATCGGCAGCGGCCTGAATTTCGTTGATTTTCTGAATGATGCTTTCTGTCGCTTGGGCGGTTTGATTGGCAAGCCCCTTCACTTCACTAGCAACAACGGCAAAACCTTTCCCGGCCTCGCCCGCGCGGGCAGCTTCAATAGTTGCATTCAACGCCAGCAGATTGGTTTGCCCGGCAATCGTTTGAATGAGCTTCACCACATCGCCAATTTGTTGGGCCGCCGAGGTCAAACTTTGGATCGTTGTATCCGTTTTTTGGGCTTCGGCCACGGCCCGCGCCGCAATAGAAGCCGATTTTTCAACTTGGCGACCAATCTCAGCCACCGAGGACGAAAGTTCTTCAGTGGCGGAGGCAACCGATTCGACATTGGAAGATGCCTGCTCGGTCGCCCCGGCGACGATGAACGACTGTTTACGGGCGTTCTCACTCGCTGAAACCATTGATTGCGCGACCGTTTCCAACTCATGTGCCGATTGCGCCTGCCGGGCAATCAGACCGCCAACCGATTCTTGAAACCGCTCCGCCAAGCTGTCCATCATCGCCTGCTTTTCCAACTGGGCCTCTACCTCACGCTCGGCTTGCAGCGCCACGAGCGCACGACGATCAATCTCGCCTGCCCGGAAAATCCGCAAGGCATTCACCATTGCGCCGATTTCGTTGCGAACCTTATCACCCACAATTTCAAAATCTATATCGCCCTTAGCAACCCGGCGCATAGAATTTTTAAGCCGACTGATCGGGCGAACAACCCAAAACATAAAACCAAAACCCAAAACAAGGCACGAAATAAGAATAATTGCGCCAATAATCATGAAGACTGTTTGGAAATGAAACCTATACTCCGCAAGATTGGAGAATTTAACGTCTATTATCTTAGAGTTTGAGATAAGAATATTGTTCGTTATCATAGAAAGCTCGGTCATGCCTGCCGTAATCGACTTAGCGCTCTCATCGAACGGCTCCATTAGGGCATTCCCGGCAACGCGGCCATTTTCTAAATAAGCATTAGCCATTTTTTTTCCCAGATCGTAATAAACTGGGAAATCTATTTTTATTCTTCTGAGAGACGCCAAAATAGTTTTTGCATTCATGGTGCCCGCTAAAGTTTCAGCCGTCTGTATATCTAAAAAGAACGATTGAGCGTGCGTTTCTGCCTCTTCCAAACCTTCAGCATCTCGCGTTGCCGAAACATCTGTTAGGTATTGCTGCACTTGGATAAGGTGAAATTTCATTTCTGTTACAGAGTTGTGTAACGCAAAATTAGTCGCATTTTGTACTACAGCAATATCTCTGACTTCATCAATAAGAATTTGCTCTTGCTGACGTGCGAACAAATTAGCCCCGTACCCGATAAGGATAGAGGATGTTACTACGGCCAAAGCAATATATACTTTAACTCTGATGAGCATTTCTCATCTCCAGAATTTCATCACGCCAATAAGATTATAGATTAAATCCTAAAATTTCATTAAATTAATTTAGAAACATATCATTACACTTATTCTTAGAATAATTATAGTTTTTCGAGAAACATTCATCAAGATAAAACCGCTGACGAAAAGCCGAGCGCCGAACGACACAGGGCATTCCGTCAGCAGCCTCTCAGCCGCCGAATTTCCAAACAGCCTCTTACTCAATCGTCGGCAGAATCTTCGCCAAGGTTTCGACGATGCGGTCGATTTGGTGTTTCTCGATAATCAGCGGCGGCGAGAGGGCGATGATGTCGCCGGTGGTGCGAGTGAGAACGCCTGCTTCATAGGCTTTCAAGAAGGTCTCGAAGGCGCGCGCGGTTGGTTTGCCCGCGCGCGGTTCAAGCTCGATGCCGCCGACGAGGCCGAGATTCCGCACGTCGATAACGTGCTTGGTGCCCTTCAGGCTGTGCAGCGCGTTCTCGAAATACGGGGCCATCTCGGCGGCACGCTCGAATAATTGCTGATCGCGGTACACGTCTAGCGTGGCGATTGCAGCGGCGGCGGCAATCGGGTGGCCTGAGTAGGTATAACCGTGAAAAAGCTCGATGGTATTTTCCGGCGCATTCATAAAGGCGTCGTAAATCCCATCGCGGGCGAAGACGGCGGCCATCGGAATAACGCCATTGGTAATGCCCTTGGCCGTGGTCATCATATCCGGCACCACGCCGAATTTATCGGCCCCGAACGCCGTGCCCAAGCGCCCGAAACCCGTGATAACTTCATCGAAAATCAGCAGAATGCCGTGCTTAGTGCAAATCGCGCGGATTTTTTCGAGATAGCCTTTCGGCGGCACCAGCACACCGGTGGACCCGGCCAACGGCTCGATAATCACAGCAGCGATATTGCTGGCGTCGTGCAAAGTAACAATCTTCTCCAGCTCATCGGCCAGATTGGCCCCATGCTCCGGCATCCCGCGCGAAAAGGCGTTCTTGGCGATGTCGTGCGTGTGCGGCAGATGATCGACGCCCGTTAGCAACGAGCCGAAAAACTTGCGGTTGGTCACGATCCCGCCCGCCGAAATCCCGCCGAACCCAACGCCGTGATAGCCGCGCTCGCGCCCAATAATGCGCGTGCGCGTGCCCTCGCCGCGCACCCGGTGGTAGGCAATGGCAATCTTCATCGCCGTATCGACGGCTTCGGACCCCGAGTTGCAAAAGAAGATCGAGTTCAAATCCTCCGGCGCAAGCTGGGCCAAGCGCGAGGCTAACTCAAATGCGCCCGGATGCCCCATCTGGAAGGCTGGCGCGTAATCGAGAATCGCCACCTGCTTTTGTACGGCCTCCACAATTTTTTTCTGGCCATGCCCTGCGTTTACGCACCACAGCCCCGCCGTTCCATCGAGAATCTCGCGCCCGTCATCGGTCGTGTAGTACATGCCTTCAGCGCTCACCAGCATACGCGGCGCGGCTTTGAACTGACGGTTGGCCGTAAACGGCATCCAGAAGGGGCGCAGGTTGTTCACGCTAGAACGGGTATCATCGGGCATCATCGCATCCTTACTCTGCATGGGCTGACCAACTGGTCAAGAACGCTAAAGCGGTTTTGCTTCGGACGGAAGCGCGATTTCACGCTCCGCCCTAGGCCCCCTAGCTCTCCCCTAAGCCGCCCTGCCCTCGGCAACGGCGTGACAGGCAACATAACCTTCGGCGGCAGGCACAAGCGCTGGGCGTTCCTGCGTGCACCGGTCGTTCGCCAACGGGCAGCGGGGATGGTAGAAGCACCCCGACGGCGGGGTGATTGGGTTGGGGATTTCCCCTTGGACCGGCAACCGCTGCCGCCCGCTCATAGCAAGGTCCGGCACGGCATCCAGCAGCATCCGCGTATAAGGATGGCGCGGCGCGGTGAACAACTGGCGCGACGGCGCAACTTCCACCAAACGGCCCAAGTAGAGCACACCCACCCGCGTCGCCATGTGCCGCACAACGGCAAGATTATGGGAAATCAGTAGGTAGGTTAGCCCAAACTCTGCCTGCAAATCCTTCATTAGGTTCAGAATTTGTGCCTGCACCGATACGTCGAGCGCCGATGTCGGCTCATCACAGACCAAAAACTCAGGATTACCCGCCAGCGCACGGGCGATGGCAATGCGTTGGCGTTGCCCGCCCGAAAACTCGTGGGGAAACTTCACCCCATCGGCGGGATCGAGCCGCACGAGGCGCAAAAGCTCGGCAACCCGCGTGGCAATGGCCCCGTCCTCGGATAAAATGCCGAAAGCCCGTAGCGGCTCCGCAATGATCGTATCGACGCGCATACGCGGGTTTAGGCTGGCGTAGGGGTCTTGAAAAATCATCTGGAACCGCCGCCGCAACCGCCGCATCTCGGCGGCATTGCCGACTTTCGTAATATCGGTGCCATCAAAGCGGATTTCGCCGTTCGTTGGGCGCAGCAACCCCACGATCATTTTGGCGATGGTGGATTTCCCCGACCCCGATTCGCCCACCAGCGCGAAAGTTTCGCCCTTGGGGATGAAGAAGCTAACGTCATCAACCGCCTGGAGCGATTGTTTCGGCGCGCCTTCCAGCACGCGGTTTAGCCAGGGTTTAGATACGTCGAAAACGCAGCGCAGGCCCTCGACGGTCAACAGCGGCGCGGCGTCCGAGTGGGATGCAGATGCAACGGCGGTCATCGGCGCGTCTCCAGGCTTAAAGCGGTCAATTGAGCTTCATCGAGAAAACAGGCAACGCTCCCCTTACCCACCGCGCGCACGGGGGGGCGTTCTGTCCGGCATTGATCGTTGGCAAAGCCGCAGCGCGGGTTAAAAGCGCAGCCCTTGGGGATATGGGTAAGGCGCGGCATGGAGCCGGGAATCTGGATTAGTCGCGCGGCCTCGGCCTCGGGATCGGGGATCGACCCCATCAAGCCCTTCGTGTAGGGGTGGCGCGGCGATTTAATCACGTCCCGCACGGGGCCGATTTCCACAATGCGGCCTGCGTACATCACCGCCACTCGGTCTGCCGTTTCGGCGATCACGCCCATATCGTGCGTTATGAGAATGACGGCAGTGTTCTTCTCCCGGCACAAGCGTTTGAGCACAGCAATAATCTGCGCCTGCACCGATACGTCGAGCGCCGTTGTCGGCTCATCGGCAATCACCAACTCCGGCTCGGCAGCCAAGGCCAGGGCGATCACGACGCGCTGACGCATCCCGCCAGAAAACTCGTGCGGGTAACTATCCAGCCGCCGCTCTGCGGCCGGAATCCCCACTTCGATCAGCAGATCAACCGCCCGTTGGCGCGCGTCCGCCTCCGACAGTGGCAGATGCGTGCGGATCGTCTCGATCAACTGCTCGCCAACGCGGTACAGCGGATTGAGCGAGGTGAGCGGGTCTTGGAACACCATGCCGATGCGCCGCCCGCGAATCTTCCGCAACTCCTCGGGCGGCAGACCATTGATCTGCTGGCCCTTCAGGCGAACGGTGCCGCTCGCAATACGGCCCGGCGGCTCTAGCAAGCCAATCAAGGCGGTGCCGGTCAGCGACTTGCCCGCGCCGGATTCGCCCACCAACCCCAGCACTTCGCCCGGTTGGAGGGAGAAGGAAATTTGATCGACTGCGCGCAAAATGCCGCGCCGGGTGGGGAATTCCACCACCAGATCGCGCACCTCAAGCAGCGCTTCAGACGTTTCGGTCATGGCTTATCTCAGTTTCGGATTAAGGGCGTCGCGCAGCCAATCGCCTAACAGATTGACCGATAGCGCCAAGGCCAGCAGCGTGAGAGAGGGAAAGAACAAAATCCACCATTCCCCAGACGCAATATATTCCTGACCAACCCGGATCAGCGTACCCAAGGACGGCTGGGTTGGTGGCGCACCGACGCCCAGGTAGGACAGCGTGGCTTCGGCGATAATCGCCAGCGCCAATCCGAGCGTGCCGATCACCAGCACTGGCCCCAAGACGTTCGGCAACACATGCCGGATCATAATGGTTAGCGGCGCAAGCCCGATCACGCGCGCGGCCTGCACATATTCCTTATTGCGCTCCACCATCGTCACCCCGCGCACGGTGCGCGCATACTGCGGCCAATCGGAAAAACCGATAGCGAGGATCAACACGGGCACCGCCAGGGCGGCATGGCTTTGCACGGGCAACACGCCCCGAAACACGCCAAAAATCAGCATCGCCACAAGAATCGAGGGGAAAGTGAGCTGAATATCGGCAATTCGCATGATGATGCTATCGACGATCCCGCCCCTATAGCCGGCAATCAGCCCCAGCGTTACCCCAATAAGCATGGCGAGACCAACGGCAGCGAACCCGACAAGCAAGGACGCGCGGGAGCCGTAGAGAATCGTCGAGAGAATATCGCGGCCCTGATCGTCGGTGCCCAGCACATAGACATTCTGCGTAAACTCATTAACGGCCATCGGCGCTGTCTTGCCATCCATCAGGTTCAAGCCGGACGGATCGAAGGGATTTTGGGTCGCCAGCAGCGGGGCGAACACGGCCCCAATGAAAATCAGCAGCACCACAAACCCCGCCGCCATCGTTACGGGCGACTGGCGGAAGGAATAGGCGATGTCAGAATCCCAAAGTCTAAAGAGCTTCTGCTGCAAGCTGACCCTAGGAAGGGCGGTTGGCGTATCGCGCATGGCGTCTAACCCTTAGAGCAAATCTCGAGCAAACGAAGGCGTTTGCGACGACGCATCTGCTGAAACAAAAAATATTAGAGCGTTTACCGGGCGCTAAGGCGAACGGAAAATGCGCTAATGACGGGCGAGGGCCGCGCCGGACTTCAGGCGCGGGTCCACGATGAAATAGAGCATATCGACGACCAGATTGATCGTGACGAAGAAGAGCGCCACCAGCAGCAGATAGGTCGCCATCAGCGGAATATCGACCGACTGAACCGAAGCGATGAATAAGAACCCCACCCCCGGCCACTGAAAGACGGTTTCGGTAATAATCGCGAAAGCCACCAACGACCCTAGTTTGATCCCCATGATGGTGATGACCGGAATCAGCGTGTTCTTTAGCGCATGGCCGAAATGCACGGCACGATCCGATAAACCCCGCGCCCGCGCGAACTTGATGTAATCAGCGCGCAGCACTTCCAGCATTTCAGAACGCACGAGGCGCATAATCAGGGTCATCTGAAACAGCCCGAGCGTAATCGCTGGTAGAACCATTGATTTCAACCCGGACAGGGTTAAAAACCCCGTCGTCCAGAACCCAAGATCGGTTACTTGCCCCCGCCCGAAAGACGGCAGCCACTTCAATTCAACAGAAAAGAGATAGATTAACCCAATACCGATCAGAAACGTCGGCAACGACACCCCGATGAGCGAGAAGGTCATAATCGCCTTCGACGAAAAGCGGGTGCGGCGCAACGCTGTGAACACCCCAAACCCCACCCCGAAGACCAGCGCGAAAATCGCGGCGCAGAAAGCCAATTCCAACGTGGCGGGCAAGCGTTCGAGAATGAGATCAAGCACCGGGCGGCCCACGCGGTAGGAAATCCCAAACTCGCCCTGCACAATGCGCCCCACATAGGCCGCAAACTGCACGGGGAAAGGCTGGTCCAGGCCAAGCTCCTGGCGCATCCGCTCCCGGTCCTCCTGCGTTGCTTCCTGGCCAACCATCACGGAAACCGGATCGCCAACGAAACGAAACAGGGAAAAAGAAACGAGCGCCACGACAAGCATGACGAGTATCGCCTGGAATAACCGACGAAGCACGAAAGCAAGCATCAACACCTCTGTAGCTTAATGAGAACCGGGGGCCATCGGCCCCCGGTCAGCCCGCACGGAACCTACCGCACGTTACTTTACATCGACATATTTGATGTAAAGGGTGTTTTCAGTCTGCACCGGAATGTCATAAGCCGCTTTCATAGCCCAGGCGATATTCTGGTTGTGAACCGGAATATGGACCAGCGAGTCCTTAGCAATCTTCAGCGCCTTGGCCATCGTTGCATCGCGCTTGGCCTTATCCGTCTCGGTGGCCAGTGCCTTGATAAGACCATCGAGTTCCGGGTTCGAATACTTCGGATTGTAGCTACCGTAAGCGCCCTTGCCTTCGCGGCTGTGGTACAGGAATTTCAACACATATTCGCCATCGAAGGTCGGCACGCCCCAACCGAGGAGGTAGAAGTCGATCGCGCCCTCGATGATTTGCGGCGAATGCTGGGCCATCGGGCGGGTTTCCAGCGTTACCTTAATGCCGATCTGGCCGAGCATTCCAACAACGGCTTGGCAGATTTTTTCATCGTTGACGTAACGGTTGTTCGGGCAGTGCATCGTAATGCCGAAGCCGCTTTCGTAACCGGCGTCCTTCATCAAGGCTTTGGCCTTGTTCACGTCGTTCGGCGTGACCGTATCCAGTTCCTTCGAGTAACCATCGGACCCTGGCGGCAGCAGCGTGCCCGACAGGGTGGACTGGCCTGCCATCACAACTTTTTGAATCGCGATGCGGTTGATCGCGGAATCGATAGCCTGGCGCACGCGCAAATCGGCTAACGGGTTCTTGCCCTCGACCGTATCGAACTTCAGGTCGGGATCGCCGACGTTCAAGCTGAAAAAGATCGAGCGGTTTTCAGCGGTGGAGTTAACGCGAAGCCCGTTGGTTTCGGAGATGCGGGCAATGTCTTGCACCGGCACGTCTTGAATAAAATCAACCTCGCCCGAAAGCAAGGCGGCAACGCGCGTCGGCGCAGCGGCAATCACCGAGTAGGTCACTTCCGTCACCTTCAGCGGAAACTGGCCCTTGCCCCAATACGCGGGGTTAGCGGTCATAACCGTGCGAACATCGGGTTCGCGGGATTTGAGCACAAACGGGCCAGTACCGTTCGTATTGCGAACGGCGAAGGTTTCTTCCTTGGCATTAAAGTCCTGGGAATTCACCACATTGTTCGCTTCCGCCCATTCTTTATCGACAATAAAGATATTGGTCAGGTCATTGATAAGCAGCGGGTTCGGCCCATTAGTTTTAATCGTGACGGTAAGATCATCAACCTTCGTTGCCGACTCGATGCTGGTCAGCAAGCCTTTCATCTGCGACTTGTCGCCCTTGGCGCGCATGAGGGAGAAAACCACATCGTCCGCCGTGAAGGCATTGCCATTGTGGAACTTCACACCGGGGCGCAGCTTGAATTCCCACACGGTAGGATCGGCGGTAATCTTCCAGGAGGTTGCCAGCGCCGGGGTTAGTTTTGCGTCGTTATCGCGATGGGCCAGCGGCTCGTAAATCTGGTGCAACAGATTGAAATTCTGCCCCGAGTTTTGAGCGTGCGGATCAAGCGTCGTTGCATCCTGGCCACGGGCCATCTTGAACTGAACCGCCGAGGCCGGAAGGGCCAGCGCAGTGCCCGCCAGCAGGGCGGCCACTAAAGCGAAAGTCTTCATTATTGTTTTTCCCCAAATGAAAGCCGAACCGCATCTGGCACCCAGCCAACGGTTTCCCAAGAAACATAAGAATGGGATACCCGTCATCCAATCAACACATTTTCAAAATTTTCCTTGAAACAATCATACAAAAGCACTTCTGGGACGTAGAAGACGGCGTAATTTTGGGAAAATTGTCGTTAAATTATGACAAATATAATTAAAATAACCTTTTCTGAATAGTTTTTGGTCTGATCTGATATTCGCTATACCGCCTCAAGCGCACTCAACGCAGAAAAGGTTTGATGACCGCGCGGCGGCACTCAAGCCGCCGCGCGGAAAGGCTTATTCGATCTCGAAAATCGCCTCGACTTCAACCGATGCGTTTAGCGGCAACGATCCCATGCCGACGGAGGAGCGCGCGTGCTTACCCGCTTCCCCTAAGACCGACACGAAAAAATCCGACGCGCCGTTCATCACCTTGGCGTGATCGGCAAACTCCGGCACCCCGTTGATGAAGCCAACGACTTTCACGAGGCGCTTAATCCGCTCCAAGCTACCCAAGGTCGCCTTCGCCACCGCCAGAACGTTCAACGCACAAAGCTGTGCCGCTTCGGTAGCAGCTTCGATCGACACGTCACCGCCAACCTTACCCGCCGCCGTCAGCTTACCGTCCTGCATCGGCAGTTGTCCTGCGGTGAACAGAAAATTGCCCGAGATCACACCCGGCACGTAATTCGCCACGGGCGGCACTACAGCGGGAACCGTAATGCCCAGTTCTTTCAAGCGCGTTTCAACCTTACCGGCCATCTCTTCCAACTCCTGCTAGGGCGCGAGCGCGCGTGATCGACTTCATAAAACGGTTTTCGCTGAAACGGAAGGCTTGGCTACTTCGTCGTCGCCACATAAACGCCGTCCCAATCGGCGGGCAGCGGGTTGAGGCGGAACTCTTCGATGCGTTCCACGTAAGCACTATAGAGCGGCTGCGACGACAGCCCCTCCGACAGCGTGCGGCACGCTTCGATCAGCCCCCTCGCCTCATCCCAACGCTGCCCACGATAGGCCGACAGTAGAAGGGTGTGGCTTTCTGTCAGTTTCTGGAAGCCGTCACTGCCCTTCAACGCCAAATCGCCGATAAGGGTGAAGATACGCACGGGCACGGTTTTGCCCTTCACCTGAATGAGATCAACTTCCAGCAGCGCGAAATCAGCCGCCGCCGCCGCCGCCGTCGCAGCGCCGATGATGTTATCGAGATGATATGGTTTCGATTGGCCTTCCAGGCGGGCGGCCAAGTTCACCGTATCGCCCAAGGTGGAATAGTTGAATTTTTGCGTCGAACCCATATTCCCCACGACACACGGGCCGGTATTGAGGCCCATGCCAATGCTGATGGGAATAAAGCGCTTGCCGGTCGCCTCGGCTTCGGCCCTCAACTCGTTATTCAGCACGACCAGCGAGGTTCGCATATCTAGCACCGTCTGGCAGGCGTGGCGCACGTGCTCGGCATCGTCGAGCGGCGCGTTCCAGAAGGCCATGATTGCATCGCCGATATATTTATCAATGTAGGCCCCGTGCAACAGGGCAATATCGGTCATCGGTGTAAGATAGCGGTTCATGAAGGCGGTTAGGCCTTGGGCATCGAACATTTCTGAAATGGTGGTGAAACCGCGCACGTCGGTGAACAACAGCGTCATATCGCGCGTTTCGCCGCCGAGCTTCAACTGATTGGGATCGGAGGCCAGCCGATCTACCATCGCGGGCGAGAGGTAGAAGGCAAAGGTATTGCGAATCTGCCGCCGCTGCGCCGCTTCCGCCGCGTAGCTCGCATAGGTGCCGATCATAAAGACAGCTAGGGCCGCCATTACGGGCGCGGTTGTATCTATTAAGAGACGATGCTCGGAAAACATGTACCAAGAATAGCCGATAACCGCCGCCGTAACGCTACCGACCAGTACCAACGTCCAGCGCGCGCCGAGGAAGGGCATACCGAGGATAATGATTAGGCCGCACAGCAGCATCACGACCAATTCATCGCTCAAAGCGGTTGCTGGGCGGGTCAGCAGCGTATCCGTCAGCATACTCTCCAAGAGTTGCGCGTGAACCTCAACGCCTGGAACGTTAGCATCAACTGGCGTGGTCCGAAGATCGCGCAGACCTGTGGCAGATGCCCCGAAAATCACTAGCTTATTCTCGATTCGCGCGGGATCGAACGTGCCCTTCACCACTTCCCGCGCCGAGAGGTACCGGGCAGAGGTTTTTACGGCGTAATGCGGCCACAGGGTTGCCTGGGCGTCGGTGGGAATCAGAATGGGGTTTTCCCCCTGCACGAGAATCGATTGAACCCCCAGGTGAGAATCGGTCGTAACGATGTAATTCGGCAAGCCCGCCGCCACTCGGATCATCTCCATCGAAAGGGTCGGATAAACTTGCCCGCCGATGGAAACCATCGCAGGAACCCGGCGCACCACATTGTCGCCATCAGTCGAATAATTAAACAGGCCGCTGCCGACCGCATGGGACTCGAGCACCGGAAGATTGTGGACAAGCCCCGCGTATTGATAGAGAAACAGCGCCGGATCAGCGCCTTTTTTCCCAATCCCAGCAATCGGCTTCACGTTAAGACCGCGAACATCATCGGCCACGGTCTGCCCCAGCACGGTCGGTGTTTTCGCCAGAACCTCCGCCAGCCGTTTATCGGTATCCGGCAGATCGCGCAGTTGAGCGGCGATTCCGGCATATTCGGGCGGCAGCGCGTCGGCCAAACGGGGGGGCGAGAGCCGATCCGGTTCGGCGAAAACAATATCGAAGCCAATCGCAATCGCGCCCGCCGCCGTCAGCTTTTCTACCATCTCGGCAATCAGCCCGCGCGACCAGGGCCATTGCCCGATGTCGGCCAAACTATCTTCATCGAGATCAATCACCGTCACCAGTGTATCGGTCGCTTCGCGCGGCTTGAGATTTTGATAAATGTCGAAGGCTTTCAGGCGCAAAATCTGCACGGGTTGCGGATCATAGCCCCGTAGAACGATCAACCCCATCAGCACTACAAGCGCCAGCCAGCGGCCTTGCCCGAAAATTTTCTTGAGGCCCCGTCGCAGCCGAAGCCCGACAGTCGGGCGATTGTCGTTCGCCCCACCGTCCGGCGCTTCTTGCTCGATTACGGTTACAGGTTGATCTTGATTCGCCGCTGCCATCGCATCCCTCGCGTCACTACCCGACTTTTTGTACAGCATTCGCCACAATTTCGCCGCAGCTTTGTAGCCCTTGACGGAAGAACTTGCTCTCCTTAGGGTTCGCCGCAGGATCGGTCGCCCATCGCTGGGCGTGAAAAGGGAATTCGGACAGGTTTTCGCCACGAAAATCGAAGCCGAGCTGCCCCCGCAACTGTAGATACCGAGCCGCACCCGCCTTGGGTTTCCCAAGGTCCAACATCACTGGCGCCAAGCGTTCGGGAAGATGGGGAGGCGGCGATGACGTATCAGCCAGGAGACCTGCCAATCCAACGCGCGCGCGTCGCAACCACCAGCCGGGGTGTGCTGAGGGGACGGCTCCAACCGTTATGCGATTGCGCCCCTCGCAAGCCGAAACGCTTGCGGGGCCAATTGCTGTTCGGAAAAGGAGCGCTTTTATGCGTTTGTCCTCATGGTTGCTTGTGTCTGTTTCCTTGCTCGCGCTCCCCGCGCTCGCCCCCCTCGCGCTCGCGCAAGGCATCGGCGCGCCGCCCGTCGAAGGGCCAATTGCCCTATTGGAGCCGGTGAATGTTACCGCCCAACGCCTGCCCAGCCGGGCAGCGGAAACCGGCAGCGCCGTAACCATCATCACGCCAACCGAGATTGAACGACGCGGCGCGGTCGAAGTGCTGGACCTGTTAAAACGCGCCCCCGGTGTTGCCATTAGCCGCAATGGCGGTTTCGGTTCTACCTCGGGCTTACGCATTCGCGGGTCTGAGACCGGGCAAGTGTTGGTGCTCGTCGATGGCGTGCGCGTTAACGATAGTGCCGATATCAGCGCGGCCTACGATTTCTCCGGGCTTACCGTCGATGGCGTCGAGCGCATCGAAATCCTGCGCGGGCCGCAGTCGGCGCTCTACGGCAATGACGCGATGGGCGGCGTGGTGAATATCATCACCCGCAAAGGCCGTGGCCCCGTCAAGATTACCGGGCTGGTTGAGGCCGGGAGCTATCAAACTTTCCGTCAGCAAGCCGGACTTTCGGGCGCGCGGGACGGGTTTGATTACGCCCTCACGGCTGCCCACACGCAAACCAAAGGCTTTTCGCGCATTTACGCAGGGCCTGAGAAAGACGGCACGGAGCACCTGAGCCTAACCGGGCGGGGCGGCTATCGGTTTTCGGAGCAGTTCCGCTTGGGCGTTTCCGGCGGTTATCAAAAGCTCGATGCCGATTTCGACCCCGGCGCTACCCGCGACGGGCCGGCCTCGGTCGCCACCGAAAAACTCTTCGGGCGCGTCGATGGCACGCTGACGCTGCTGGACGGCACGTTCGAGAATATCTTCTCCCTCACCGGCAGCGATACCGACCGCGCTTACGACGAGCCTTTGGGCTTCTACCGCACGTCGCGCTACGAGGGCCGCAGTTTTGGCGCAGAGTATCAGGGCAACCTAACCCTGTTCGATAAGGACGTGCTGACCGGCGGGCTTGCGACCCGCACCGATAGAGCCACGACCACGATCGTGGGCAAGGCCGGGCCGCGCTTTAGCCAAGATACCCAAAGCGCCTTCGCACAGTACAAGTGGAAAGCGACGGAAGCCTTCACCGTCACTCTCGGCGGGCGGTATGATGATGTGGAGAGCTTCGGTGGCAAGGGCACCTACCGCGCCGCAGCAGCTTACCGCGTCGCCAGCACCGGCACCACTCTTCGCAGCAGCTACGGTACGGGCGCAAAAGCCCCAACCTTATTCCAGCGCTTCGATCCGCAGTTCGGTAATAAGGCCCTTCAGCTTGAGAACAGCCGGGGTTTCGATGCCGGGATCGAGCAGGAAGTGGGCAAGACGCTGACCCTCTCAGCGGGTATCTTCCACAATCGCTACCGCAACCTCATTCAGTTCCAAGGCGCGGGCTACAGGAACGTGGGCCGGGCAACGACGCGCGGGATAGAGTTGGGCGCAACCTGGACCGGCGTTCCAGACCTGACCGTTGCCGCCAATTATACTTTCTTGGAAGCGGAAGATGGCACGACCCATCTGCGCCTCCCCCGCCGCCCGAAGCATACGCTGAACCTAACCGCCGACTACGCGATGACGGAGAAATGGCAGTTGGGCGGCGCGATGCGCTTCGTCACGGAACAGAAGGATAATGGCTTCAGCGCCGACAAAATTCCGCCAGGGCTGATTTTTGATGCGCGGACGTCCTACAAAATCACCAACGGCGCGCAACTCTATCTGCGGGCCGATAATCTGTTCGATGCCGATGGCCGCGAAACCGCCCGCTACCGCGCCCCTGGCCGCTCGGCTTATGTGGGCGTGAAGGCGGAGTTCTAGAGGCGTGGACGATAAATCGGACGCGACTCTAAAAGCAGCCATTGAGGCTGCGGCCAAGGGCGCGGACGCGCCCGCCCGGCGAGGGCCAATCATAAAGCTAAGCAGCCTTTTGGCGCTGGGGGCGGCGGCCCTCGCCGCCTTCAGCCTCAGCCTGTTCTGGGGGGCGCTCCCCCTCCCGCCCGCCACAGTGCTGGCGGGCCTCGTTGGGCAGGGGGAGGCCGCGTTGATCGTGCAGGAAATCCGCCTGCCGCGCGCCGCCCTCACGCTGTTGATCGGCGGCAGTCTCGGCCTTTCTGGTGCGGCTTTGCAGGGGCTACTGCGGAACCCGCTCGCGGAACCCGGTTTGCTCGGCGTTTCCAGTTGGGCGGCACTGGGGGCCGTGATCGCGCTCTACTTCGGTTTTTCAGCAGAAGTTCCCGTCTCGCTGCCCGTTGCCGCCCTCGTGGGGGCTGCGATTCCGTCGCTTGCCCTCCTCAGCCTTGCCCAGCGCGACGCGCGCACGGGGCCGCTGATCCTCGCCGGAATCGCCCTCTCCTCCTTCGGCGGCGCACTGACCGCGTTGGTGCTGAACCTTGCCCCCAACCCCTATGCCATTTCAGAAATGGTGCTGTGGCTGTTGGGGTCTGTCCGGGATCGGTCGCTAGACGATCTTGCGCTGGTCCTGCCGTTCATTGCGGTTGGCTGGGGATTGTTACTGTCCTGTGCGCGCGACCTTGATGCGCTGACCTTGGGGGAAGAGGCGGCGGCCAGCCTCGGTATCCGCCTGCGCTGGCTGAAAGCCAGACTGATCGCAGGGGTTTGCCTATCCGTGGGAGCCTCGGTCGCGGTTGCGGGCAGTATCGGCTTCATCGGCCTTGTCGTGCCGCACCTCATTCGCTGGATCGCCGGGCCGTCGCCGGGCGCGATCCTACTGCCCTCGCTGATAGGTGGGGCACTGCTGCTGACCCTGGCCGATCTTTCTGTGCGGATCATTCCCAGCAGCGGCGAGCTTCAGTTGGGCGTTGTCACTGCCCTCATCGGTGCCCCTGCCTTCATCGCGCTCCTTTGGCGCTATCGGAGCGAAGCGTGATCCGCGCGGAAGGCGTTTCCGTCACCCTCGACGACCAACGCCCGCTGATTGATGTGTCGCTTACGGCAGAGCCGGGCCGCGTGACCGGGATTATAGGCCCCAACGGTTCCGGCAAAACCACACTGGTGCGCGTGCTGGCGGGGGTGCAAACGCCTAAAACCGGGCAGGTTTTTCTGGAAGGCCAACCGCTCGCGGGCTTCAGCCCCGCCGCCCGCGCCAAGCGAATCGCCTACCTCCCCCAAAGCGGCAGCGTTGCATGGCCGTTGCGCGTGCGGGAGTTAGTTGCTTTGGGCCGTCTGCCGCAATCTGCCGATTTCTGGCGCTCGCCGCTGCATCACCCAACGCCGCAAGATCGGGCTGCGATTACTCAAGCCCTCGCCGATGCCGCCTGTGCCAACCTTGCGGAGCGGCCCTACCCGTCCCTGTCCGGCGGGGAGAAAGCCCGTGCGCTGCTGGCCCGCGCGCTTGCCACCGACGCGCCCGTGCTGCTGGCGGATGAACCCGTCGCGGCCCTTGACCCCGCCCATCAAGTGCGGATTCTGAGCGTGCTTCAAGCGCAGGCGCGGGCTGGGCGCACCGTTATCGTGGTGTTGCACGACCTCTCGCTCGCGGCACGGTTCTGCGATCATCTCGCGCTGCTGAACGCAGGAAATGTCGCCATCGCCGGGCCATGCCTCGACGTTCTGGCCTCGCCCCTCCTAGAGACGAGTTTCGGCACGCGCTTTCACCGCAACCTCAGCGGCCCCGTGCCGGTGCTGGTGCCCACCCATCCGATTGAGATGACAGATGACCGTTGAGCTTTCCGTTTGCACCTCCTGCCGTCTCGACCGCAGCGGCCCCTATGAGGCCGAAAAAACCGATGGTCTGCCCTTCGCGCGCCTCCTGGAAGCCGTCACCGACGACGATCCTCAGCTTCGCGTTCGCCCTATCGGCTGCCTTTTGCAATGCGACCGCGCGTGTTCCGCCGGGCTGACTGCCCAGGGTAAGTGGAGCTATGCGTTCGATAGCCTACCGCCAACCCTGGCCAGCGCTACGATGCTAGTGGCTTTCGCGCGGCTCTATGCCGCGAGCCAGGACGGCGTGATCCCCTTTGCCCGGTGGCCGAAAGGCATCCAGCCTCATTTCGGGGCACGGTTGCCGCCTATGTTGGGGTAAGCGCCGGATTTTGCTTGGCAGAGCACCCACGCATCGGCTTATCTGTCGCGCCCGTGATTTCTCATTTTACGACTGGTCTGCCGTGTCGAACGCCTCGGTACCTCCTGCGCCTGCGCCCCCCATTCTAGCGCCCTCCGCCCCGACGCTGCTGCCGACGGGGTTGCGCGATGCTTTACCGCCGGAGGCCGAACATCAAGCCGCCTGCGTGGTGGCCCTGCTGCGCGGTTTTGCCGATGAGGGCTATGAGCGCGTGGAGCCGCCCCTGGTTGAGTTCGAGGAGTCGTTGCTGGCCGATGCCGATACCAGCGTTGCCCGGCAAACGTTTCGGCTGATGGACCCAGTGTCGCAGCGCATGATGGGTGTGCGGCCCGATATGACCATTCAGGTCGCCCGCATCGCCACCAGCCGCCTCGCCCACCGCCCGCGCCCGCTTCGTCTCGCTTATGCCGGCGACGTGCTGCGCGTGAAGGGCAGCCAGTTGCAACCCCAGCGCCAGTTCACTCAGGTTGGGGTTGAGCTTATCGGCGCGGCCTCGGTCTCAGCCGACGTTGAAGTGATCCGGTGTGCGCTGGAAGGGTTGAGCGGTCTGGGCGTTGTTGGGCTAACGGTCGATCTCACGGTGGCAGCCCTAGTGCCAAAGCTGTTCGATCTCTACGCTTTACCCGCAGGCCAGCGCCAAGCCGTGCGCGCCGCGCTGGACCGGAAAGATGCCGCCGCCGCCGCCGCTCAAGCCGGGCCGCTGGCTCATTTGCTGACCGGGCTGCTCGCCGCCACCGGCCCCGCCCGCGCCGCCCTGATGCTGCTAACCTCGCTTGATCTACCCGATGCCGTGCAGCCCTTGCGCCAGGATTTAGCCGATGTCGCAACCGCGCTGCTTCAGCAAGTGCCGCAGGTGGGCCTGACCATCGACCCCATCGAAGGGCGCGGGTTCGAGTATCATACCGGCGTCGGCTTCACGCTCTTCGCCCGGAATGTACGGGGAGAACTTGGGCGCGGCGGGCGCTATCAAGCAGGGCCGCAGCAGGGGAAGGCGGAAGCCTCCACCGGCGTCACCCTCTATATGGATGCGATTCTGCCCGCCGTTCCTGCGCCGCCGCCGCGCAAACGCCTGTACCTACCCGCCGGAACCCCGGTCGATGTGGGCCGCAGCGCCCGCGCCGAGGGTTGGGTGACTATTGCCGGGCTGGACCCGTTGGAAGCGGTTGACGAAACCGCAAAGCGCCTAAACTGCCACGCAATTTTCCGGGGCGGTCAAATCATCGAGCTTGAGGAACGCGCATGAGCCACGTTGTTGTAGTCGGCTCCCAGTGGGGGGACGAGGGGAAGGGCAAGATCGTCGATTGGCTATCGGAGCGCGCCGATGTGGTCGTGCGCTTCCAAGGTGGCCATAACGCCGGTCACACGTTGGTAATCGACGGGACGGTTTATAAGCTCTCGCTGTTACCCTCGGGCGTCGTGCGGCACGGCAAGCTCTCCGTCATCGGCAACGGCGTCGTGATTGATCCTTGGGCTTTGCTCGCGGAGATCGAGCGCATCGCGGCCCAAGGCGTAAAACTAACGCCGGAAAACCTGCGCGTTGCCGATAATGCCGCCCTCATTCTGCCGCTGCACGGCGCGATTGACCGGGCGCGGGAAGAGGCCAGCGGCGCGTCTAAAATCGGCACCACCGGGCGCGGTATCGGTCCGGCTTATGAAGATAAGGTTGCGCGCCGAGCCATCCGCGTCTGCGATCTGGCCGATCCGGCGGAACTGGGCCAGAAGCTCGACCGGTTGCTGACCCACCATAACGCGCTGCTGCGCGGCCTGGGTGCGGCGGAAATGGACAAGGCCGAGGTGCTTCAGCCGTTGCTCGACATCGCCCCGCGCCTGCTGCCCTTCGCCGGGCCAGTGTGGCGCTTGCTGGACGCCGCCCATAAGGCCGACAAGCGCATTCTGTTTGAAGGCGCACAAGGGGCGATGCTGGATGTCGATCACGGCACCTATCCCTTCGTTACCTCCTCCAACACTGTCGCCGGGCAAGCCGCCGCTGGGTCGGGACTTGGCCCATCGGCGCTGTCTTATGTATTGGGGATCACCAAAGCCTACACCACGCGCGTTGGCTCCGGCCCATTCCCGACCGAACTTACCGACGAAATCGGCGAGCGCATTGGCGCGACGGGTAAGGAATTCGGCGTCGTCACTGGGCGCAAACGCCGCTGCGGCTGGTTCGATGCCGTCATGGTGCGCCAAGCCATCAAAGTCGGCGGGATCACCGGCATTGCCCTGACCAAGCTAGACGTGCTCGACGGGTTCAAAGACCTTAAAATCTGCACCGGATACCGGCTGGATGGGGAAGAGCTAGACTATCTCCCCGCCCTCGCCAGCGCACAATCCAAGGTTGAGCCGATTTACGAAACGCTGGAAGGCTGGGACCACAGCACGCAAGGCGCGCGCTCCTGGGCCGACCTGCCCGCAACCGCCATCAAATATATCCGCCGCTTAGAAGAATTGATCGAGGCGCCGGTCGCCTTACTCTCCACCAGCCCGGAGCGAGACGACACGATTTTGGTGCGTGACCCCTTCCATCCGTAAGATGGCCCCGCAAACCCCCATCGCAAACCCTTATTTCGTGTCAGATTTTAGGTAATACGCTCTGACACGAAAAACTTGTTGGAACCTACGGCGATTCCACAGAGAATAGGACCGTAAGGGTCTGCTAAGTTTCCGCATAATGTCGGGAAATCTAGTTTGGCCGTCAGGGTAGAATGTGGCACGCAGACGGTTATCGCCGTTCGCCGCCTCTCAGAATGAGTGGCACACGATGGATTTGGCTGAGTCTGAAATGCTTGATCTCGAACAACCGCAAGGCGCGGTAGCGTCTGCTGCTGCGGATGAACGAGACGAGGAAACGGAAGGTCGCTCGGACGCGGTTGTCGAGCTAAAGCAACGCTTCATGATCTATTCAGATCAGGCGTTGCCCCAGCTTGATTCGGGTGATTCACTTGCATTCCATGCCCAATTGAAAGCGGATACCGCCCGACCTTTCTACGCGCTGTTGCCGCCTGCCGAAATGCCCGCGCGAACAGACATGTTAGAAACGATGCGGAACTTCAACGTGCCCGGTTTGTTGAAGGTTGCCGAATGGGGTAAAATCTATTGGCTACCTGAAAAGCGGCACCGCTTCGCCATTGTGCTTGAGCGCCCCGGCGGCGTGCGGGTTTTTCCTGATCTCAAGGTTCCGCAAGCGCCGCTGCAAGAAGAAGAACTCATTACAGGTTTTTTGACCTCGTTGCTGCCCGCCATGCGGGAATTCAGCGGGCGTATGCTGTCGCATCGCGCAATTCGCCCGAATAATATTTTTTATGCCGATGCCGGTCGCCGGTCGATGGTGTTGGGGGAATGCGTTTCTTCGCCGCCCGCTTTCGATCAACCCGCCGTGTTCGAGCCTATTGAAAGCGCGATGGCGCACCCAACGGCACGTGGCAACAGTAGTAGTATTGATGATCTTTACGCGCTCGGCATAACCATGCTGTTCTTAATCCTTGGCCGTAATCCGGTCTCGGATCTTGATGAAGAGCGGGTTCTGGCGAATAAGATTGAGTTCGGAACCTACGCCACCCTCGTCGGTCAAGCACGCATTCCGCTGGCGTTGATGGAACCCCTACGCGGCCTGCTCACCGATGATCCGCGCGAGCGTTGGGGCCTGCAAGACCTGGACATGTGGATCGCCGGGCGGCGCCAATCGCCCAAGCAGCCGAAGCTGCCGCAGCGGGCGTCGCGGCCTTTCGTGTTTAACGAGGTTGAATATTTCAATACCCGCAGCCTCGCGAATGCTTTGGCGAAGGATTATATTAACGCCGTTACGGTTGTGCGCTCGAAACAGCTTGATGCATGGTTGCGCCGCAGCTTGAACGACGAGCCGCGCGCTGAAGCGATGCAGCAAGCAGTTTCTTCTACCGCTAATCACATTAGCGCTGGGCGCGGATCCGAAGATCGTTTGGTGGCCCGCGCCTGCGTGCCGCTCGATCCTGCCGCTCCCATTCGCTATCGTGGTTTCGGTCTTAGCGTCGATGGGATTGGTCCCGCCCTCGCCTCGGCAATGCACCACCGCGAGCGCCGTCAGCTTATCGCCGAAGTGATTTCTTCGCGCTTACCGGTCCATTGGATTTCGTCCCAAGCCAAGCCCCGTGCAGAAGATTTGCGCGCGGTGCAACTGCTCGACCGACTACCAACGATGATTGATAATCCGTCCATCGGTTATGGTGTTGAGCGGTGCTTGTACGAGTTGAACCCCGGCGAGCATTGCCACAGCCCAATCTTTAACCGGGAATATGTTGCGGACCTTTCCCATATCGTTCCGGCATTGGAACGGATGGCCCGCCGTTCCAACCGTCCAGAGTCGCCGCTGGACCGGCACATCGTCGCCTTCATCGCTGCGCGTGCGCGGCGAATGAACGACGATGTGGTAAGAGCGCTTCAAAACCCCGACCCCGCGACGCGCGCGCTCGCAACATTGCGCGTTCTGGCGTCCGTGCAGGACCAAACCAATAGCGGCCCCGCGCCTGCCTTGGCGCAGTGGCTTGCGGGCATGTTGGGGGGCGTTGTCGGCTCCTTCCATCACCGCAAGCGCCGCGAGAAAATTGGTGAACGGGTGCGCCGCGCAGCAACAGATGGACAGATGTCCGAGCTGCTGTCGATTGTCGATGATGAGGCAGAACGCGCTTCCGATACGCGCGGCTTTAATGAAGCCACCTCGGAATATCGCGCCATTGAGTATCAGTTAAAGCAGTTTGAAACCGAAAAGCCGCGCCGGGACGACGAGTCTCGCCACTTTGGGGAACAATTGGCTGCGGCAGCCGGTGGATTGTTGGTCAGTATCGTGACCGCAGTAACCATTTTCGCGACGATGATCTAGGGGGCTGTTCCGATGGCTGATATGCTACGACGCCCAGGTTTGAACCGTGGGCAGAAGAAAAAAAACTCCTCCGGGGCGCTTCTCGCCTGGATCATAGTACCCGTGCTGATGGTGTTTGCCTGGAAAGTTGCCATTCTGGTGATACTGGGCATGTTGCCAACGCTGGTAGCGCTGGTTATCGACCGCCGCCCAGAAAAATATGCGGCCTATTGCGTTGGCGGGTTTAATCTCTGCGGGTTAGTGCCTTGGGTGGTCAAGCTGTTCGTCGATGGGCAAACCGGTATTGCCCTGCAACACATCATGATTAACCCCTTCTCCTGGCTGGTGATTTACGGCGCGGCGGCGATTGGCTGGCTGGTGTTCTCCTGGACGCCGGAGTTGGTGTTGCGGATGACCGCGTTCCGCGACCGCCAAGAAATCGCCTCGCTGCAAAAACGCCAGGAAACTTTAGTGGAAGAGTGGGGGCCGGATATCATCCCGCCGCGCGCTGAAGAGTTCTAAGCGCGCCCCGGATGCTAAAAAACCCCGCCCGACACTTGGTCCGGCGGGGTTTTTATTGAGAAGGAGAATCCCCCATGCCGCGCAGTACCGACCTGATGCTAACTGCTCTCGCCCCGGCTATTTGGGGCAGCACATATATTGTAACGACGCAGTTGCTGCCGCCCGATCATCCGCTATGGGTATCGCTGTTGCGTGCGTTACCAGCGGGATTGCTGCTGCTGTTGATCGTTCGACAGTTACCTCAGGGGATTTGGTGGGGCCGCGTGTTCATTCTCGGCGCGCTAAATTTTTCGATTTTTTGGGCCTTGCTCTTCGTCAGCGCTTATCGGCTGCCGGGCGGCGTGGCGGCGACGGTGGGGGCGGTGCAGCCGTTGATCGTGCTGGGGCTGGAACGGCTGTTCTTCAAAGCGCCCATACGGGGTATTTCGATTATCATTGGCCTCGTCGGCCTCGCGGGGGTGGCGCTCTTAGTGCTGACACCTCAAGCGGCGCTCGACCCCATCGGCGTTGCTGCGGGCTTAGGCGGGGCGCTGTCGATGGCGGCGGGCACCGTCTTCACGCGCTACTGGCGACCGCCCGTCTCCGCGCTCACCTTTACCGCCTGGCAACTGACCGCAGGCGGGCTGCTCTTAGTGCCGGTGGCGCTGATCTTCGAGCCGAGCCTGCCGATGCCGACGGCGGAAAACATCCTCGGCTTCGCCTACCTCGGCCTCATCGGTGCGGCGCTCACTTATATTCTCTGGTTTCGGGGGATCGCGAATCTGAAACCCGCCATTGTCGCGCCTTTGGGTTTCTTAAGCCCGTTGATGGCGGTGCTGTTAGGCTGGAGCGTGCTCGGCCAAACGCTCACCCCGGCGCAACTGGCCGGGGTGGGGGTGGTTTTGGGGAGTGTTTGGCTCAATCAACGCGCCAGCCTGAAAAGCTAACCCACCGGATCGGGCGCAATCATCTTTTCTGGGCGCACGAGCGCATCGAACTCGGCCTCGGTCACATAGCCGCCGCCCACCGCTTCTTGCCGCAAAGTAGTGCCGTTGTGATGGGCGGTTTTGGCGATTGTGGCGGCACTATCATAGCCAACCTTCGGCGCAAGCGCGGTGACGAGCATTAAGGACCGGTCCAGCGCCGCCTGAATATTCTCCGTGCGCGGCGTAATCCCCACCACGCAGTGATCGGTGAAGGAGCGCGCAGCATCGCCCAACAACTGCACCGACTGAAGAAAATTATACGCCATGACCGGGTTATAGACGTTTAGCTCGAAATGCCCCTGGCTACCCGCGAACGTGAGCGTCGCCTGATTGCCGAAGACTTGGCAACAGACCATCGTCAAGGCTTCGCACTGCGTGGGGTTAACCTTACCGGGCATGATGGAGGAGCCGGGTTCGTTCTCCGGCAGGGCCAACTCCCCAAGGCCAGAGCGCGGACCGGAGCCGAGGAAGCGAATATCATTGGCGATTTTGAACAGGCTCGCCGCCACTGTATTAAGCGCGCCGTGGCTCATGACCAGCGCGTCATGGGCGGCCAGCGCCTCGAACTTATTCGGGGCCGTGGTGAAGGGTAAGCCGGTCAGCGTCGCAATCCGCGCGGCCACACCCTCGGCAAACCCCACCGGCGCATTCAATCCGGTTCCGACGGCTGTGCCGCCCTGGGCCAGTTGCATTAGCAACGGCAAGGTTTGTTCGATGCGGAAAATGCCGTTTTCCACCTGTTGAGCATACCCGGAGAACTCTTGCCCCAGGGTCAGCGGCGTCGCGTCTTGCGTGTGCGTGCGACCGATCTTGATGATCTGCGCCCAGGCCGTCGCCTTGGCCGCTAGGGCCGAATGCAGGTGCCGCAGCGCTGGGATCAAGTGATGGATCACCTGCACTGCCGCCGCAACGTGCATCGCCGTTGGATAAGTATCGTTGGAAGATTGGCTCATATTGACGTGATCGTTCGGATGCACCGGCTTTTTCGACCCCATCACCCCGCCCAAAGTTTCAATCGCCCGGTTCGAGATGACCTCATTGGCATTCATATTGGTTTGAGTGCCGGAGCCGGTTTGCCAGACGACGAGGGGGAAATGCCGGTCCAGCTTGCCCTCGATCACCTCTTGGGCCGCCGCCACAATCGCGTCCTTCACGCCGGTATCGAGCTTGCCTAAAGCGTGATTGGTTTCGGCGGCGGCGCGTTTGATGACGCCGAGCGCCCGGATCACCGGGATCGGCTGGGTTTCCCAACCAATCTTGAAATTCCCGATAGACCGTTGCGACTGCGCGCCCCAATAGACCGAGGCATCGACCTCGATAGGGCCAAAACTATCGGTTTCAATTCGAGTTATCATAAGCGTGAGCCTTCCCCAAAACTAACTGCCGCTAAAAGGCACAGTGCCTAAGCCTCCGTCAAGCACGAGACTGCTACATATTGCGCGGCTTCTTTGCGATCAGATCGAGCACCACTTGCGCCGCATCCAGCACGTTGGTACCGGGGCCAAAAACCGCCGATACCCCGGCATCGAGCAAAAACTGATAATCCTGGCGCGGAATAACCCCGCCGCAGATCACGACAATATCGCCGCCGCCCTTGGCCTTCAGTTGCTCAATCAACTGCGGCAGCAGCGTTTTATGCCCGGCAGCGAGCGAGGAGACGCCGATAGCGTGGACGTTCTGGGCAAGGGCCAGAGTGGCGGCCTCTTCCGGTGTTTGAAATAACGGCCCCATCACCACATCAAAGCCAATATCGGTGAAGCCGGAAGCGATGACCTTCGCCCCCCGGTCGTGCCCATCTTGGCCGAGTTTTGCCACCATCAGCTTCGGGCGACGCTTGATTTCCTTGGCAAAACTCTCCAACCGCTCCACCAGCACGGTCATTTCCGGCTCGCCCTCATAGGCTTTACCGTAGATGTTCGTGACCACCTGCGGCGTCGCCGAATGAGTGCCGAAGACCGCGCGCATCGCGTCGGAAATTTCCCCAACCGTGGCGCGCGCGCGGGCGGCTTCAACGGCGGCGGCAAGCAGATTGCCGTCGCCAGTGCGGGCGATTTCTTCCAGCGCGGTTAGCGTTTCGGCCACTTGCGTTGCGTTGCGGCGGCGCTTGGTGTCTTCAATTCGTTTTACCTGGGCGATACGAACGGCGGTATTATCAATTTCAAGAATATCAATGGGCTGCTCGTTCTCCAGCCGGTATTTGTTGACGCCAACGATCACCTCGTCGCCCTTATCGACTGCCGCCTGACGGCGGGTTGCCGCTTCTTCAATCAAGCGTTTGGGCAGACCATCGTTCACGGCTTGCGTCATGCCGCCCATCGCCTCGATTTCTTCGATCAAGGCCCAGGCTTTTGTCGCAAGCTCGTTGGTGAGCGACTCGACGTAGTAAGACCCCGCCAGCGGATCGACCACGTTGGTTACGCCGGTTTCATGCTGAAGAATAAGCTGTGTGTTGCGGGCAATACGCGCCGAAAACTCGGTAGGCAGCGCAATCGCTTCGTCGAAGGAATTGGTGTGCAGCGACTGGGTTCCGCCCAACACCGCCGCCAGCGCCTCATAGGCCGTGCGAACGATGTTGTTATACGGGTCTTGTTCCTGCAACGACACGCCGGAGGTTTGGCAGTGCGTGCGAAGCATCAGCGACGCGGCTTTTTTCGGCGCGAACTCCGCCATAATCCGCGACCACAGCAGGCGGGCCGCGCGCAACTTGGCGGCTTCCATAAAAATATTCATGCCGATAGCGAAGAAGAACGATAGACGCCCGGCGAACTCATCGACACTCAAGCCCTTGGCCAGCGCTGCACGCACGTACTCCCGCCCATCGGCAAGCGTAAAGGCAAGCTCTTGCATCAGGGTCGCCCCGGCTTCTTGCATATGGTAGCCGGAAATGGAAATCGAGTTGAAACGCGGCATTTCCTTGGCGGTGAACTCGATAATATCGGCAATAATCCGCATCGAAGGTTCGGGCGGGTAGATATAGGTATTGCGAACCATGAATTCCTTCAGAATATCGTTCTGAATGGTCCCGGATAATTCGGCACGCGGCACGCCCTGTTCTTCCCCCGCGACGATAAAACTCGCCAGAATCGGAATAACCGCGCCGTTCATCGTCATGGACACGGACATATCTTGCAGCGGAATGCCCTCGAAGAGGATTTTCATATCCTCGACCGAATCGATAGCAACGCCTGCTTTGCCCACATCGCCTTCCACGCGCGGGTGATCGGAATCGTAACCGCGATGGGTCGCGAGATCGAACGCGACCGACAGGCCCTTTTGCCCCGCCGCTAGATTCTTGCGATAAAAGGCATTGGATTCTTCCGCTGTCGAAAACCCCGCATACTGCCGGATCGTCCAAGGACGGCCCGCGTACATCGTGGCGCGCGGGCCACGCAGGAACGGCGCGAACCCCGGCAATCCATCGAGATGGTCAATCCCGGCCAGATCGTCCTTCGTGTAGAGCGGCTTAACGTCGATACCTTCCGGCGTGTGCCAGATCAGAGTGTGCGGCGAAACCTTTAGCTCTTTTTCTGCGAGCGTTTCCCAATCCTGCACAGTTTTCTTCTCGGTCATCGCCTACCCTCCCCAAAAAAACCTGCGCCTATTCAAATTCTATAATGAGTTCATCGACAGCCAAACTTTCGCCCACGGCCACCGCGATGCGCTTAACCACGCCCGTCCGTTCCGAGCGTAGGATATTTTCCATCTTCATCGCTTCGACCGAGGCCAACGCCTGCCCCGCTTCCACCGCTTCACCCACGGTAACGGTGATCGCCGTTATCACGCCGGGCATCGGGCAGAGCAGCATTTTAGAGGTATCGGGCGGCAGTTTTACCGGCATCAGCGCGGCCAACTCGGCACTGCGCGGGCTACGAACGCGCGCCACCAAATCAATGCCGCGCAACCGGAGGCGCACGCCGTTGCCCGGCACAGAATCGACCTTCACGCCGAGGGGGCTGCTATCGACAGTGAAGCGCGCATGGCTCCGCCCCGGCACCCAATCGGTTTGAACAGACAAGGTTTGCGCCCCATCGAGGGTGATTAAAGCCCCCCCCTGGCGCGGCTCGAACTGAGCCGAAAACCGCTGTTCGCCCAAGCTCACCACCCAGGACCGGCCCACCACCCGGCGATGGTTAGGGAGTGCGCCAGAAATATCCGCCGCCCGCTCCTGCACCGCTTGGTGAAGGACCGTGGCAATCGCGGCCAGCGCGCGCGCTTCGGTTTGGTTCGGCGTAACACCCTTAAAACCTTCGGGAAATTCTTCGGCGATAAACCCCGTCGTCAGCCGCCCGGCTTGGAAGCGCTCATGCCGCATCACTGCCGACAGAAACGGCAGATTATGGCCGATACCTTCAACCTCGAAGGTATCGAGCGCCACCGACATGGCCTCGATTGCCGCCCGTCGATCCGGCCCCCAGGTGCAGAGCTTGGCGAGCATCGGATCGTAATACATCGAAATCTCACCCCCCTCGAACACGCCCGTATCGTTCCGCACGAGGGTGCCATCGGGCTGATGGCCCTCCACCGGGGGGCGATAGCGCGTGAGCCGCCCGATAGAGGGGAGGAAATTGCGGTACGGGTCTTCGGCATAAAGGCGGCTTTCCATCGCCCAGCCGTTAAGCCTAACATCTGCCTGCCCGAAGCTGAGTTTTTCGCCCGAAGCAACGCGGATCATCTGTTCGACAAGATCAATGCCGGTAATGAGTTCCGTCACCGGATGCTCCACCTGCAACCGCGTGTTCATCTCCAGAAAATAGAAATTGCGGTCGGCATCGACGATGAACTCCACCGTGCCTGCCGAAAAATAGCCGACGGCTTGGGAGAGCGCGACCGCCTGTTCGCCCATCGCCTGGCGCGTGGCCTCATCGAGAAACGGCGACGGCGCTTCTTCGATCACCTTCTGATTGCGGCGCTGAATGGAGCATTCGCGCTCGCCCAAATACAGCAAAGTGCCGTGCTGATCGCCCAACACCTGAATTTCGATATGGCGCGGGTCGGTTATGAATTTTTCAATGAAAATCCGGTCGTCGCCAAAGGACGCGCGGGCTTCGTTTTTCGACGATTGAAAACCCTCCCGCGCTTCGGCGTCGGTCCAGGCAATCCGCATCCCTTTGCCGCCACCGCCCGCCGAGGCTTTAATCATCACCGGATAGCCAATACTTTGGGAAATCCGCACCGCCTCGTCGGCATCGGCAATCAGGCCCATATGGCCGGGAACGGTGGAAACGCCCGCTTCTGCCGCCAGCTTCTTCGAGGTGATCTTATCGCCCATCGCCTGCACTGCGCGCACGGGCGGGCCGATGAAAGTAACGCCCGCCGACTGCAAGGCTTCGGCAAACACTGGGTTTTCCGACAAGAACCCGTAGCCCGGATGCACCGCATCGGCCCCGGTCTTTCGGATCGCCGCCAAAATGTTCTCGATAACGATATAGGATTGGTTCGATGGAGCCGGGCCAATGTGAACCGCTTCGTCGGCTTCCCGCACGTGCATCGCGTCGCGGTCGGCGTCTGAATAGACCGCGACCGTGGCAATTCCCATTTTCTTGGCCGTGCGGATCACCCGGCAGGCAATCTCGCCGCGATTGGCGATTAGGATTTTCTTGAACATCGCGCTGCCAGACTTTGAGTTATAGGGGAATCGTATCGTGTTTGCGCCAGCGCCGCTCGACACTCTTGTTCCGCAAGGACGCAAAGGCGCGGGCAATACGGCGGCGCGAGGAATGGGGCATAATAACTTCATCAATAAAGCCGCGTTCTGCTGCCACGAACGGGTTAGCGAAGCGCGCTTCATAGTCCCGAGTGCGCGCCGCGATTTTCTCCGGGTCGCCTAACTCGGCGCGGTAGAGAATTTCGGTCGCGCCTTTCGCGCCCATCACCGCGATTTCCGCCGTTGGCCACGCATAGTTGATATCCGCGCCGATATGTTTGGAGGCCATCACGTCATAGGCCCCACCATACGCCTTGCGGGTAATCAGCGTTACCATTGGCACGGTGGCTTCTGAATAGGCGAACAGCAGTTTTGCGCCGTGCTTAATCACCCCGCCATATTCTTGCGCGGTGCCCGGCAGGAACCCCGGCACGTCCACCAGCGTTAGAATAGGAATGGAGTAGGCATCGCAGAAACGCACGAAACGCGCGGCTTTGCGGGACGAGTCAATATCCAAACACCCTGCCAGCACCATCGGCTGATTGGCCACCACGCCGACCGTAGAGCCTTCCAGGCGCAGGAAACCGATAAGGATATTCTTGGCAAAATCCTGCTGAATTTCAAAGAAATCACCCTCGTCGGCCAGCGCCAGAATGAGTTCCTTCATATCGTAAGGCTTGTTGGAGCTGTCGGGAATCAGCGTATCCAGCCGCGCTTCCAGCCGCTTGGGATCGTCATGAAACGGGCGGACGGGCGGCTTTTCACGGTTGTTCAGCGGCAGAAAATCGAACAATCGCCGCACTTCTTCCAGCGCGATGACATCATTCTCAAACGCGCCATCGGCCACCGAAGATTTGCGCGTGTGCGTGCTGGCCCCGCCCAGTTCTTCTGCCGTCACGATTTCGTTGGTAACGGTCTTCACCACGTCCGGCCCAGTGACGAACATGTAGGATGAATCGCGGACCATGAAAATAAAGTCGGTCATCGCGGGGGAGTAAACCGCTCCGCCCGCACACGGCCCCATAATCACCGAAATCTGCGGAATAATCCCGGACGCATCGACATTGCGGCGAAACACCTCGGCATAACCTGCCAGCGACGCCACGCCTTCTTGAATGCGCGCGCCGCCGGAATCGTTCAGCCCGATAATCGGCGCACCGTTCCGCAAGGCCATATCGGTGATTTTGCAAATTTTCTCGGCGTGGGTTTCGGATAAGGAGCCGCCCAATACCGTGAAATCTTGGCTGAAAACATAGACCTGCCGACCGTTGATCGTTCCCCAGCCGGTCACAACCCCGTCGCCTGCGACCTTTTGGGAGGCCATACCGAAGTCGGTCGCCCGGTGGGTTACATACATGTCGTATTCTTCAAACGAGCCTTCATCGAGCAGCACGTCCAGCCGCTCCCGCGCCGTTAGCTTCCCCTTGGCGTGCTGCGCCTCGATGCGCCCCGCCCCGCCCCCTGCCCGCGCTTCGGCCCGTCGTGCTTCCAACTGCTCTAGGACCGCGCGCATGGTCTATCTCTCCCTAAACTCAGGCCGGTTGCAAACGTCCGTCCTCGCCCAATTCGAGTAGGCGAAAAATGCTGCAAAGGGAAGGCTTGATTCTGCGGGGATCTACTGCCTCAAGCCGGGCAAACATCTTACCCGCTTTTCCGTTCTACCAGCAGATGCCCGGTATCGACGATCCTATCGGCTTCCGGCGGGCGGTTTCCCTTTGTGCAGGCTTTGATGAGGCGCGCAACTTCGCGGCCAATCAGATCGCCAGAGGGGCGGATGGTGGTCAGCGGCGGGTTGCTGGTGGAACTGAAGCTGAGGTCGCCGAAGCCAATAACAGCAAGGTCTCCCGGCACGGCAACCCCCCGGCGCTGGCATTCGAACAACACGCCGAGCGCGATGAGATCGTTGGAGCACGCGACGGCCTGAAGCCTCGGTAAGCTGGCTTGAACGCGCCCTAGCAATTGCGCCCCGGCTTCGGCAGTAGCGGGCGCTGGGTGATTGATAATCTGCGGTTCGGGCAGGCCCAAGCGCAAGGCTTCGGTCACAAACCCTTCAGCACGGGCGGCGGCTCTCCGGTCTTGCGAGAGGCGCGCGCCGAGGAAAGCTAACTGAGTAAAACCCTGCTGGGCAAAATGCCGCACCGCCGTGGCACCCACAGCAGCATGGGAGAAGCCAACAGCCATATCGACGGGGGCGTGCGGCCCCAATTCCCACATCTCCACCACCGGCACGTCGGCGCTGGTCAACAAGTGGCGCGCGGCCTTGCTGTGACGAAGACCGGTGAGCACAATTGCGGCGGGTGCCCACGCGAGCGCCGTGCGGATCAGCGCTTCCTCGTCCCCTTCCGAATATTCCGAGTGACCGAGCATGACCTGAAGCCCTTCGGCAGCAAGTTCGGTTTGCAGGCTCGCCACCGTTTCAGCAAAAAACGCATTGCGGATCGACGGCACGATAACGCTGACCACTCGGCTGCCAGCAGCGGCAAGCCCGCCCGCGACTAAATTGGGCACATAGCCCAACGCCTCAATCGCCTGCGCTATTTCCTGCCCTGCCGTTGGCGAGACCGCATTGGGCCGCCGCAGATAGAGGGAAACGGTGGAAGAGGATACCCCCGCCCGCTTCGCCACGTCCATCATCGTAACGCGCTGCATTTTGCGGCGCTGTCGGCGCACGCGCCCCCCGGCATCAGCTTCGGTAAAGTTAGATTTAATAGCGCTATGATCCATGATGAACCGATTCTCATTGGTTTCGGTTAAGCCGTCAAGAGGTGGTATAGAAAACTCCTAAACCTCTTTGTTAAATTGATTTTTTTGCGATGCAATAAAACTGAAAGAGACCCTTCTGACTAAAATTCAGTAAGGGGCTTGCGCCTCTAAAATCGTAGCGCTATTATTTTTAGAAGCAGATAAGCCGGGCAAGATCGGCCATAAAGGGGATGGGGATGGCGTCAGTCAGTTTTCGCAATCTGGAGAAGGCTTACGGGGCGCTTCGGATCGTCAAAAGCATCAACCTTGAGATTGCAGACCGCGAGTTCGTCGTGCTCGTCGGCCCCTCCGGCTGCGGTAAATCCACAACGCTGCGGATGTTGGCGGGGCTTGAAAGCATCTCCGGCGGCGAAGTCTGCATTGGCGATAAGCTGGTGAACCATTTGCCCCCGCGCGAGCGCGATATTGCGATGGTGTTTCAAGATTACGCGCTCTACCCCCATAAAACCGTGTTCGAGAACATGGCCTTCAGTCTCAAAGTGCGCGGCATTCCTGCTGCCGACATCGGCCCGCGCGTGCAGGACGCTGCCGAGATGCTGGGTATCGCCCATTTGCTAGAGCGCAAGCCGGGGCAGCTTTCGGGCGGGCAGCGGCAGCGCGTGGCCATGGGCCGGGCGATTGTGCGCCGCCCGCAGGTATTTTTGTTCGATGAGCCGCTGTCGAACCTCGATGCCAAGCTACGCGGCCAAGTGCGCGCCGAAATCAAAAAGCTGCATCAGGCGATTGGCACCACCATTCTCTACGTCACCCACGATCAGGTGGAAGCGATGACCCTGGCCGACCGGATTGTGATTATGCGCGGCGGTGATATCGAGCAGGTTGGCACGCCCGATGAGGTTTACAACACTCCGAACTCGGTGTTCGTCGGCGGGTTCGTCGGCGCGCCCGCGATGAATTTCATCAAGGCCGGGTTGCAGCGCGACACGCTACACTTTGAAACCGGCGACCGGCTGATCCTGCCACAAGCGCAGGCGCAAGAGGTGGCATCCTTTAACGGGCGCGACGTGATCGTTGGCATTCGCCCGGAACATTTCAGCGTCGGCCCTGCCGCCGCAGACGCGCTGAATGGCCGCGTGCAGGTGGTGGAGCCTTTGGGGTCGGACACGCTGGTGCATCTATCTGTCGGCTCCGGCGTGCTCGTCGTCCGCATGGCCCCGGACGCGCATCCGGCAGTCGGCGAAACTTTAAGTATTGGGGTGCAGCCGGGCCGCTTGCATCTGTTCGATCCCACGACAGAACGCTCGCTGCGGATCGCGCCCCTGAACGCGGCAAAAGCCGCCTAACTCTCTTTACCAATGCGGCCCATCGCTTAAGAGGCCGCTTTTTTCGGAGGAAGACCCATGTCGTTGCAAAAAAGCCTTTCCCTGTTGCTCGCGGGTACGGCCCTTAGTTTTACGGCCCTTAGTTTTGCCGCCTCGTCTGTTTTGGCAGCAGACATGCGCGTGTTCGTGTCCAGCCAGCACCGCCCGGAAGTGTGGCGCAAAGCCTTCGACATGTACGAAGCCGAAAACCCCGGCAATAAGGTCGTGTTGGAAACCGGCGGCAATACCTCGGAATTGCAGTCCCAGTACCTCAACACAGTGATGTCGGCCAAAGATAGCTCGCTCGACGTGATGATCTTGGACGTGATCCGCCCGGCGCAATTTGCCGCTGCGGGCTGGACGACGCCGTTCAATAGCGCGATTGGGGATACCAAAGCCTTTATGGGCAAATATCTGCCCGCCTATGCTGGCGCTAACACCATCGACGGTAAAGTGGTGGCCCTACCCGCCTTCGCCGATGCGATGTTCCTGTACTACCGCAAAGATCTGCTGGAAAAGCACGGCATTGCCGTTCCGAAAACCTGGAGCGAGCTTACGGTTGCCGCTAAAAAGGTGACGGACGCCGAAAATGCCCCCGCTGCGGGCCGCCAGAGCGCGCTTCAGGGCCTGTCGTTCCAAGGTAAAGCGATTGAAGGCGCAGTCTGCACTTTCTTGCTGCCCTATTGGAGCCAAGGTAAGGATTTAGTCACCGACGGCAAGCTGACGTTCGATAAGGATGCGGCCACCAAGTCGCTCGCCCTATGGAAAGGCTTTGTCGATAGCGGCGTTGCCAAAGCAAATATCGCCGAAGTCGCCACCGACGATACCCGCAAAGAGTTCCAAGCCGGCGAAGTGTTGTTCGCGGTCAACTGGTCCTACGCCTGGGGGCAGTTCCAAACCGATGCGTCTGCCGTGAAAGATAAGGTTGGCGTAGCCGTTCTGCCTGCCGTCGATGGCGGCAAGCCCGCAAGCTGCCTCGGCGGTTGGGAGTGGGGCGTGTCGTCTTACTCCAAGAACCAAGCCGAAGCGCAAAAGCTGGTGCAGTATCTGTCCAGCCCGAAAATCTCGGAATTTATGGCGATCAACGCCTCGTTGCTGCCCGTGTTCCCGGAACTCTACAAAGATGCGGATGTTCTGAAGGCCGTGCCGTGGTTCGGCTCGGCCCAAGAGGTCGTGACCTCGGCCAAAGCCCGCCCGGTAACGCCGCGCTATAACGAGGTGAGCGAAATCATCCGCACCACCGTCAATGCCGTGCTCGCTGGCACGATGACCCCGGATAAGGGCGTCGAGCAGATGGAATCCCGGCTTCAGCGCGTGTTGCGTTAAGCCGGTGAGGGCCTAGCCCTCCTGACCTCCCCCGCCCTCTTCGGAGTGGCGGGGGCTTTTTCCCGAAGCTCCTACCGTGCGAGCCGCCCATGACCGCCCAACCGAACCGCGAAGGGCGCACGTCCCCGTTGACGCGCTTTTTAGACCTCAGCGAAACCAAGCTTGCGGCGCTGCTGCTGGCCCCGGCGGCGATTTTGCTGGCGCTGATTATCGTCTATCCGGTCGGGCGGCTGATCTGGACCAGTTTTTTCAACCTGTCGCTTACCTCGGGCCTGCCCGCCAGCTTCGCCGGGTTCGAGAATTACGGCTTGCTGCTGGAAGACCCGATTTTCTGGCAAACGACGAAGAACACGGTGCTGATTACCGTCGTGACCGTTCCCGGCGCTTTATTGGTGGGCATGGCGTTGGCGCTCATGGCGAACTTGCCGTTCGAGCGTAAATGGCCCGTGCGCCTGTCCCTCCTCATCCCTTGGGCCTTGCCACTATCCTTCGCCGGGCTGATTTTCGCGTGGTTCTTCCATTCGGAGTATGGGGTGGTGAACGATGTGCTGCGCCGCTTTGGCATCAAGGGCATCATCTGGTTCAATTCCGAAGAATGGGCGATGGCGGCGATCTGCCTCACAATTATTTGGAAAACCTCCTCCTTCATGGCGCTGATTATTCTGGCCGGGCTGCAAACCATTCCGCGCTCGCTGTATGAGGCCGCCGATGTGGATGGCGCGGGCCGAGTGCGCCAGTTCTTTGAAATCACGCTACCGCTGCTGAAGCCGTCCATCATCGTCGCGCTGATTTTCCGCACGATTACGGCGCTGCAAACCTTCGATATTCCCTACACTATGACGCGCGGTGGCCCCGGCAGTTCCACCGCCACCCTCGCCATGTACATCCACCAGAACACGGTCGATTTCCTCGATCTCGGCTACGGCTCGGCCTTGGCGGTGGTGATGTTCCTGCTCTCGATGGCGGTAACGATGGTGTACCTCCGCTTCATCCGCAGCACGCGCTAGAAAGGCTGGCCCCCATCATGACCAGTGTTACAGCATCCCCTGCGACCAGCTTCCTTTCGGGCCGCGCGCTGCGCCTCGCGGTTGGTGGCATTCTGATTATCAACGGGCTGTTTCCGGCCTTGTGGATTCTGTTCACCTCCTTGAAAGGTGAGCCGGAGCTAACCCGCAAGCCGATCACCTGGTTCCCGGATTTAGCGACGACGGAGAATTATCTGCGGGCTTTTGCCGATCAACCATTGCTGCTGTTTTTGTTCAATAGCTTCATGGTGGCGCTGCTCTCGACGCTCGCGACCCTGTTCGTCGCCACGCTCGCCGCCTATGCGTTAGCGCGGCTGAACTTGCGGTTCCGCGACCTCATTCTATCGGCGATCATCGCCGTTTCCACCTTTCCGCTGGTAACGCTGCTGGTGCCCTTGTTCGAGATTATGCGGGCACTGGGGCTGCTGAATACCTGGGCCGCGCTGATTTTGCCGTACATCGTACTCAGTCTGCCGGTCTGCACGCTCATCCTCGTGTCCTTCTTCGAGGGCATTCCGCGCGATTTGGAGAATGCGGCTATGGTCGATGGCTGCACGCGCTTAGGTGCTTTGTTCAAAGTGGTCGTGCCGCTATCGGCGCCGGGAGTGTTTACGGCAGGAATTTTGGCGTTCGTGAATGCTTGGGACGAGTTTCTGCTGGCCCTCTCCTTCAACTCCAACCCGGCACTGCGAACGCTGCCCGTGGGGATTACGCTGTATCAAGGCGAGTTTGCCTTTCCCTGGCCAGTGATTTCCGCCGCCCTCATCGTTGGGATCGTACCCGTCGCGGTGTTGATCGTGATTTTCCAAGAGCGGGTGGTGAGCGGTCTCACCTCCGGCGGGATCAAAGGATAGTTGGGATGACCCGTCGTTCGCTTGAAAGCCTGAGAAGCCAGCGCTGGTTTGCTTCCAACGATATGCGCGGTTTCGCTCACCGCCAGCGCACGCAGCAAATGGGGATGCGGCGGGAGGAGTTTTTGGGGAAACCCGTTATCGGCATTCTCAATACCTGGAGCGATATGAGTCCCTGCCATGCCCATTTGCGCCAACGCGCCGAAGCAGTAAAGCGCGGCGTGTGGCAGGCGGGCGGCTATCCGGTGGAACTGCCCGCGCTCTCGGTTGGCGAAGTGATGGTGAAGCCGACGACGATGCTGTACCGCAATTTCCTGGCGATGGAAGCAGAAGAGCTGTTGCGCTCCCACCCTATCGACGGGGCGGTGTTGATGGGCGGCTGCGATAAATCGACTCCCGGCTTACTGATGGGGGCGTTTTCGGTCGATCTTCCGGTGATTTTTTGCCCGGCGGGGCCAATGTCCAACGGGCAATGGCGCGGCCAGAAGACCGGCGCAGGCACCCATACTAAGAAATATTGGGACGAGTTGCGGGCGGGCAGCATTACGCCAGACGATTGGGTTGATCTTGAAAGCCGCATGACGCGCTCGGCAGGCACCTGCAATACGATGGGCACGGCTTCGACCATGACCTCGATTGCCGATGCGATGGGCCTCACGCTCCCCGGTGCCTCCTCCCTGCCCGCGTGCGATAGCGGCCACCCGCGCATGGCCTCCACCTGCGGCAGCAGAATCGTCGCGATGATTTGGGAGGATTTGAAACCGTCAGATTTCGTCACGCGCGCCAGCTTTTTGAATGGGCTGGTGGCCTATATGGCGTTGGGCGGCTCCACCAACGCTGCCGTACATCTAGTGGCGATGGCAGGGCGGCTCGGGATTAGCCTAACGCTGGAGGATATGGACGCGATGGCGGGCCGCATTCCAGTGCTGGCCAACCTGTTTCCGTCCGGCGAATACCTGATGGAAGATTTCTACTTCGCAGGCGGGCTATCGGCCTTGCTGGCGAAACTGGCAGATCATCTCGATCTTACTGCGCGCACGGTCACAGGCGGAACCCTGGGTGAAAGCCTGAAAGACGCGCCGTGCTGGAATGACGATGTTATTCGCAGTTTCGACAATCCCGTCGTCTCCCTTGAAAAAGGCCGCACGCTGGCGCTCTTGAAGGGCAATCTGGCCCCCAATGGCGCGGTGATGAAATCCTCTGCCGCCAATCCAAAATTCTTGCACCATACCGGCCCCGCCCTCGTGTTCGACGATCCCGGCGAGATGAACCGGATCTTGGACGATCCCGATTTGGACGTAACCGAAAACCACGTTCTCGTGCTTCGCAATGCCGGGCCGGTGGGCGCGCCGGGAATGCCGGAATGGGGCAATCTGCCAATCCCGAAGAAGCTGCTGAAGCTGGGCGTGCGCGATATGGTCCGCCTGTGCGACGGGCGCATGAGCGGCACCCATTACGGCACCTGCATTCTGCATATCTCGCCAGAAGCCGCCGTGGGCGGGCCGCTCGCGCTGCTGCATTCCGGCGATTTGGTGAGGCTCGATGTTACCGCAGGCACGCTCGATATGCTGGTTGACGACGCCGAAATCGCCCGCCGGAAAGCGGCTTGGGTGCCGAAAGCCTATCGGTACGAGCGCTCGTTTGCCGCGCTCTATCAGCGTCATGTTTCCCAGGCCCATGAGGGCTGCGATTTCGATTTTCTCACGGGAACGGCCAAAGTGCCCGACCCAGTGATCTATTAAGGATAGGCCGATGCCCACGCTCACCAATCGTTTCAAATCCTGGCTGCAAACGCCGCCCGCTTCTGCGCCGCTTGGCACTTGGCTGATGACGGCGGCCCCCGCCACTGCCGAGGCGATGGGCCATGTCGGCTTCGATTTTCTCGTGGTGGATCTGGAGCATGTGCCGATCGAGGTCAGCGATATGGCGCATCTGCTGCGCGCCGTTGGCTGCACCCCTGCAAACCCGTGGTGCGCCTTGCTTGGAACGATATGGTGCTGGTGAAGCGCGTGATGGATGCGGGCGGGCGCACGCTAATGTTTCCCTTCATCCAAACGCCGGAAGAGGCGCAGGCCGCCGTTTCCTACACGCGCTACCCGCCGGAAGGGGTGCGCGGGGTTGCAGCAGTCCACCGTGGTTCCGCCTATGGGCAAATCCCGAACTACCTTAGAACCGCGAATGACGCCGCCTGCGTTATCGTGCAGTTGGAAACGCCGGAAGCGATTGCCCGCCTGCCGGAAATCGCGGCGGTGCCAGGGGTCGATGCCCTCTTCGTCGGCCCTGGTGATCTGTCGGCAGCGATGGGGTTCATCGGCAATATCGGCCACGACGACGTGCAGGCGCTGATTGCCTTTGCCGCGAAAGCGGCTAGGGCAGCAGGCAAACCCATCGGCATCGTCGGCCCCAATCCCGAGATGGTCCACCGCTTTCTGAGTTATGGCTATAATTATGCCGCCATTGCCTCGGACCTTGGCATGATGACCGGGCGCGCGGCGGACTGGCTTGGCGATTTACGCGGTACCGCCCCGGCCCAGGCCGGCCCCATCGCCTCGGTCTATTAGGAGCAGATGATGACTTATGGGTCGGTTTCCTACCGCTCGCTCCAAAACCGCCGCGTGCTGATTACCGGCGGCGCGTCGGGCATCGGGGAAGAGATGGTGCGCGCCTTCGTGTCCCAAGGCGCACGCGTTGCCTTTCTCGATCTTAACGCCGCCGCAGGCGAGGCGCTTGCGGCTGAAACAGGCGCGCAGTTCGTTCCTTGCGATCTCACCGATATTGCCGCCTTACGCGCGGCTATCGCTGAGGTCGAAAGCCTGCTCGGCGGCATTGATGCGCTCATCAACAACGCTGGAAAAGACGATCGGCAGGGGATGGGCGATGTCGAGCCGGAGGCGTGGCGGCGGATGCTGTCCTTCAACCTCGATCACCAGTTTTTCGCCACGCAAGCCGTTACGCCGGGCATGAAAGCGCGCGGCAGCGGTGTGGTCATCTTGCTCGGCTCGGTCTCCTGGATGCGCGGAATGCCGGGAATGGTGGCCTATACCACCAGCAAAGCCGCGATTAACGGGCTGAACCGAACGCTGGCGCGGGAGTTGGGGCCGGACGGGATTCGCGTGAACTGCATCGTGCCGGGCGCTATCCTCACGGAGCGGCAAAAGGCACTCTGGCTAACCCCGGAGTCGAACCAGAACTTCATTGATCAGCAAGCGCTAAAATTCCGGCTCGACGCGACCCACGTCGCGCGCATGGCGCTGTTCCTGGCCTCAGACGAAAGCGGCGGCTGCACGGGTGCGAACTTCATCATTGATGCGGGCCTTACTCAGAATTAGAGAGAGTTGACGATGCGTCTTATTGCCCTGTCCGATGGCTTCGATCTTACCCTTGGGGGCCGCCTGATTCTGCGCCACCGCACCGATGCCCCCTGCCTATTCGTTGGGCGCGGGGAGGCGCGGATGGACATGGTTCGGGGCAATTTCGACATTGAGGATACTCTCACCGCGCGCCTGCCGCTGCCCGTGGCAACGGTCGTGGCCGAAGGGGATGGCTGGCGCGTGAGCTTTGCCACCGCTGAGGGCGTGCCGCCGCTGGCGACGCTCCAGGCCATCGGCACTCAGCTTGTCCCTACCGTCAGTGACCCGAGCCTAAACCGCTTCTGGCTGCGCCTGGTGGCTGAACCCGGCGAGCATGTGTGGGGCGGCGGGGAGCAAATGTCCTACTTCGATCTCAAGGGCCGCCGCTTTCCGCTCTGGACCTCCGAGCCGGGCGTAGGGCGCGACAAAAGCAGCGAGATCACCTTCAAAGCCGATGCACTGGGCAGGGCGGGCGGCGATTATTGGAATACCAATTACCCGCAACCAACCTATCTTTCGTCGCGCAAATACGCCCTTCACCTGGAAACCACGGCCTATTCCGCTTTCGATTTCCGCCACGCTGGCTATCACGAACTTGAAGCCTGGGCCGTGCCTGACAGGATCGAGCTTTTTGCGGCGGATCGGTTCACCGGAATCGTTAGCCAGCTTTCCGAGCGTTTCGGGCGGCAGCCGCCGTTGCCGGAGTGGGTTTATAACGGCGCGATCATTGGGCTGAAGGACGGCAATAATTCCTTCGCCCGATTAGAGAAAATCCGTGCGGCGGGCGTGCCCGTCTCAGCGCTTTGGTGCGAAGATTGGGTGGGCTTGCGCGAAACCTCCTTCGGCAAGCGATTATTCTGGGATTGGCGGGCTAACGCGCAGCATTATCCCAACCTCAACGCGAAAATCGCAGCCTTGAAGGCCGAGGGCATTCGCTTTATGGGCTATGTGAACCCGTACCTCTGTAACGACGGCATTCTGTTCGAGGACGCCGAGGCGCAGGGCTTTTTCGCCACGGACGCCAGCGGCAAGACGGCCCTGGTCGATTTCGGTGAGTTCGACTGCGGCGTTGTCGATTTCACCAACCCCGCCGCCGCTGCGTGGTTCGAGGAAACGGTGATCGGGCAAAATATGCTCGACTTTGGCTTGTCGGGCTGGATGGCGGATTTTGGGGAATATTTGCCCATCGACGTACACCTCGCCAACGGCATTCCCGCGACGCTGATGCACAACGCTTGGCCGACGCTATGGGCAGAAGTGAATGCCCGTGCCGTCGCCAAACGAGGGCAGACCGGGGAGGCGCTTTTCTTCATGCGCGCCGGGTTTACGGGCGTACAGGCCCACTGCCCGCTGCTGTGGGCGGGGGATCAGTCGGTCGATTTCTCCCGCCACGATGGGCTAGTCACGGTAATCTGCGGCGCGCTGTCGTCCGGGCTGTTGGGCAATGCCTATCACCATAGCGACATCGGCGGATACACAAGCCTGTTCGGCAATATCCGCACGCCGGAACTGTTGATGCGCTGGGCAGAAATGGCGGCTTTCACCCCCGTTATGCGAACCCACGAGGGCAATCGGCCCCGCGATAATCTGCAATTGGATGAAGACCCGCACGTGCTGGCCCATTTCGCGGCGATGGTAAAGCTGTGGCGGCATCTGGTGCCTTACCTGAAAACCCTCGTGGCGGAAGCGGTTGAAACCGGCCTGCCCGTGCAGCGGCCCCTATTTCTGCATTTCGAGGAGGATGCCGCCTGCTACGCGGTTCAAGACGCTTATCTGTACGGCCCCGACCTGCTGGTCGCCCCCGTTTGGCAGGCCGGGGCAGAAACCCGCACGGTGCATCTGCCGAACGGGACCGATTGGGTCCATGTGTGGAGCGGTAAAACCCTTGCCGGCGGCGCGGACGCTACTGTGGCGGCCCCCTTGGGCGAGCCTGCGATTTTCTACCGCCGGGGCAGCCTGCACGCTGGGTTATTCCAGGAGTTGTCGGCCCTGTCATGAGTGCTGCCGAACTGATCGCCTTTCTGTCGGTCACGGCGGTTGCGGCCTATTTGCAAACCGTGACCGGCTTTGCCTTCGGTCTTGTTACGATGGCGGGCGTAGCCCTTATCGGCGCGATGCCCTTGCCGGAAGCGGCGGTGTTCGTTGGGCTTTTGACCTTCACCAACGCCAGCCAGATGCTGACAACCGGCGGCTGGAAGCATGTGGCGAAACGGCCTTGGATCATCGTCGTGCTCAGTTCGCTCCCCGCGCTTGCGCTTGGCTATTTGCTGCTCGAATGGCTGGCCGATACGCGGGTTCAGGCGCTAAAATTGCTGCTCGGCGGTATCACGATGCTGTCCAGCCTGCAACTCGCGTTACCCTCGAAAGGCCCGCAAGCGGCAGCAGGGCCGCTGAAAACCATCATCGTCGGCGTGCTATCGGGGTTGATGGGCGGGATGTTTTCCACCGCAGGGCCACCGCTGGTTTATCACTTTTACCGCCAGCCGCTGCCGATAGAAGTGATCCGGGAAACGCTGGTTGCCGTGTTCGGGCTGAACGCGGTCTTGCGGCTGGCGCTCGTGGTGCTGGCCGGGAATATCCCCAACGCCGCCTACTGGCCGTGCCTGTTGGCCGTGCCGGTGGTGATGGGGGCGACGGCGCTGGCCCGAAGATTCCCGCCGCCGCTGTCGCCGCCGGTATTTCGCCGGGCGGTGTCTTGTTTATTGTTTGTTTCTGGGGCATCGCTAGGCTTGCCCGCACTGGCTTATTTAATCCGGGGCTAGAAATTTCTCTGGCATCTCAGGCTTTTAGCGATAAATTCTCTGCTAAGACGCGGCTCCGGTCAGGAGCGATACGCAACAAGGGGGCAAGCGTGCAGGGTTATATTCTCGCAATAGATCAGGGCACGACATCGAGCCGGGCAATTCTGTTTGGCGCTCAGGGGCGCAGCATTGCCAGCGCGCAGGCGGAGTTCCCTCAGATTTTCCCGGCGTCCGGCTGGGTCGAGCATGATCCTGAAGCGATTTGGGAGAGCGTGGTTGCCACCTGCAAAGCCTGCCTTGCCAAAGCGGGCATAAGCGCGGCTGAAGTTGCCGGGATCGGCATTACCAATCAGCGCGAAACCACCTTGGTCTGGGACCGGGCGAGCGGTAAAGCCACCTATAACGCTATCGTTTGGCAAGATCGCCGCACGGCAGACCTGTGCGCCGACCTTACCCGCGACGGGCATACGGTGGAAGTGCAGGCGCGCACGGGGTTGCGAATCGACTCCTACTTCTCCGCAACCAAAATCGCCTGGATTCTCGATAACGTCCCCGGCGCGCGGGCCGATGCTGACGCGGGAAAACTCGCGTTCGGCACGGTCGATTCGTTCCTGTTGTGGCGGCTGACCGGCGGGCGCGTACATGCCACCGACGCAACCAACGCTTCCCGTACAAATCTGCTCGATATTCATACGGGTGAATGGTCCGAAACGCTGTTGCAACTCTTCCGCGTGCCGCGCAGCGGTTTGCCGGAAGTGAGGGATTCTGCGGCCCCCTTCGGCGTAACCGACCCTGGCCTGTTCGGTGCGGCGATTCCGGTGCTTGGGATAGCGGGCGATCAGCAGGCCGCGCTCGTTGGGCAAGCCTGCTTTAAGCCGGGGATGATGAAATCCACTTATGGCACGGGCTGCTTTGCGCTGCTCAATACCGGCGATCAGGGCGTGATGTCGCGCAATCGGTTGCTCACGACGATTGCCTATCAGTTAGACGGCAAGCGCACCTATGCCCTGGAAGGCTCCATCTTTATCGCTGGCGCTGCGGTGCAGTGGTTGCGTGATGGCTTGCAGATTATCGCCTCGGCGTCAGAAACCGGCGCGCTCGCGGCCTCGGCGTCTGATGAGGAAAACGTGTATCTGGTTCCGGCCTTCGTTGGCCTCGGTGCGCCCTATTGGGATAGCAATGCACGCGGCGCGCTCTACGGCCTCACGCGCGGCACTGGGCGGGCGGAGTTGGCGCGGGCAGCGCTGGAAGCAGTCGCCTATCAAACCCGCGACCTTCTGGAAGCGATGCGCGGCGATTGGTCGGACGCGCAAGGGGCCGATACCGAGGGGGGCGAAACCGTGCTGCGCGTTGATGGCGGCATGGTGGCAAGTGATTGGACTTTGCAATTCCTGGCCGATCTGTTGGCAGCCCCGGTGGACCGGCCCGTCATTCTGGAAACCACCGCCCTCGGCGCGGCTTATCTCGCCGGGCGGCAAGCCGGACTCTACCCCGATCTCGACGGGTTCGCGCGCGCTTGGGCGCTAGACCGCCGCTTCACGCCGCAAATGCCCGAAGAGGTGCGCGCGCGCAAATATGCAGGCTGGAAGGATTGCGTGAAGCGGACGCTCTCGGCGTCTCTGAAAAATTAATAATTAACAGGGGAAAATTATGTATTATGAATCTGATGAAGTTTATAACCGTAGGATAAGCAGTGCATTCGGTGGTAAAACTTTTGCGGTTTTAAGCGTTTGGTGTGATAGCGGTGCTGCTAATGGGCGAGCTATCGGAATAGGTATTGTATTTATTAAAGATGGTATTATTCAAAATAATAATATTCATTTGCGTTTTATCAATCCAAATTCTGATGGAATTTTAAATAACGGCAACAGTCAAGATTTGTTATTCTCAACCCATTCCGCGTATTTATATGACGTTCTGTCTAAAACTGATAGAATAATTGCTCATAATGTTGAACAAGAAGTTTATGCCTTGAGTAGGGAGTTTTATTTATCTGGATACGATTTGAGTAAAATAATTCTGCTCCAGAAAGACAGGCCGTTTTGTACTCTTGAAACATATGCTGATGAAAACCCCCGCAGGAAAAAATTCGACTTAACTACTGTTTTGGCTGCTTATGGTGTTAAACTAAATAACGGAAAAAATAGTTTAGACTCACCATTAACAAATTCTTTATTTGTCGCCATCCTTTGGATGAGAATGTTCAATATACGTCAAGACATTTCAAATATTGAGATATTTCCGCCAACAAACTTATGAGATGTTGTTATTTTGTTTCTAGCTTGAATGACGCTATGATTTTCCCTGCAATTATAATGTTCTCGCTTGAGCTTAGATCGTCCCCCCATTCAGAATATTTTTCGTGTTGGTTCAGAACGATAGGGTTTTGATGATCTGCATGATCTGACCGGGGCCAAAGGACATGTTGGCCGTCAGTGCCTAAACGATATTCCTTAGCCGTCGCCTCATACTCGTCGCTATCAATTGATCGGCGCAGGCAAACGACCCTGTCGCCGTTTCTAAATAAACCGACAAGAACCGTCACTCTTGCGATTTATCGGGTAATTCCGAAGGCCGATACGCTGCCCGAAAGGCCTGATACTGAGCGGCATAGGCATCTTGCCAAGCAGGATTCGGGAAGATCGTCCGCTCCAACGATGGCGGCAGGCACAGGCCGCGCGGGTCTTCCCCCGTGACCGCCAACCGTGCCAACCGCGCCGCGCCGAAGGCTGGGCCAAGGTCGCCGCCGTGGCGGTAGTCGAGCGGTTTACCCAGGATTGACGCCAGAATCGTGCCCCAGAGACGCGAGCGCGCGCCGCCGCCGATGACAGACAGGCTGTCAACCTTGGTTCCCGCCGCCGCCAGCGCCCCGAGACCATCGGCAAAGCCGAAACCGACACCTTCCAGCACCGCCCGGCCTAAATCGCTGCGCCGCGTGGCGTGGGTCAGGCCGGAAAATTGGCCCGTGGCGTACGGATTATTATGCGGGGTGCGCTCGCCGGAGAGATAGGGCAAAAACAATACCGAGCCGGGCGCAGTCGTTTCAGCGTCCACTTCCGCCAGCAGTGCGGCTTCGCTCTCGGCCCCCGTGACCCGGCTAACCCAGGTGAGGCAAGAGGCGGCACTGAGCATCACCGCCATTTGATGCCACCGCCCCGGTACCGCATGGCAGAAGCTATGCACGGCCTGGGCCGGGTTTGGCGCGAAGTTGGGCGTCGCGACAAACAAAACGCCGGAGGTGCCGAGGGAGATAAAACCGCTGCCCGGTTCAATGCAGCCAATGCCAACCGCCCCCGCCGCATTATCCCCAGCCCCGCCCGCGATGATTACGCCGGGCGATAAGCCCCAGTCTTGCGCGAGGTCCGCCCGCACACTCCCCGCCGGGGCCGTGCCTTCGACGAGGCCGGGCATGGCCGACAGCGGCAGGCCCGTGGCCGCCACCATCGCAGGCGACCACGCGCGCGCCGCAACATCGAGCCACAGCGTGCCCGCGCTGTCGGACATGTCGGAGAGATACTCGCCGCTTAGGCGCAGGCGCAAATAATCCTTCGGCAGCAACACTTTCACGACCTGAGCGAAAATCTCCGGCTCATGCCGCTGTACCCACAGCAGCTTCGGCGCAGTGAAACCCGGCATGGCGAGGTTGCCCGTAATCTGGCGCGACGTTGGCACTCGGTCTTCTAATATCACGCATTCAGCACTGCTACGGCCATCGTTCCACAGAATTGCCGGGCGCAGCACGCGGTCCTTCCCATCGAGCAAGACCGCGCCGTGCATCTGCCCAGAGAGGCCAGCGGCTTTCACCGCTGCCATTTCCTGAGGATGATCCTGCCGCAGCCGCCGCAGCGCCCGGTCCAACGCCTGCCACCAGTCCGCCGGGTCTTGCTCGGACCAGAGCGGTTGCGGGCGTTGCACGGTCAGCGCTTCACTGGCCTCGCCAATCACCCGCTCCTCGCTATCGACGAGCAGGGCTTTCAGCGCGGAGGTGCCAAGATCTATCCCCAGAAACACGATACTTCCCCTTGCTTAAACGAAGCGCTGAACCAAATTCTCCAGCATTTCCTGCCGCCCGGAGACGGGCTGCGGCGCGGGGGTTTGGGCGGCGATATCGGCGAGGTCGTTGAGCGACAGCTTGCCCGCGAGCACGTCGGTCCCCATTCCCTGCTTCCAGCCCGCATAGCGGCTTTGAACGAAGGCCGCGAGTTGGCCGTCGAGAATCATCTGTTCGGCATTCAACAGCGCCCGCGCTAAGAGATCGACCCCGCCGACATGGCCGTGCAGCATATCAACCGCGTCGATGGATTGGCGGCGCACTTTAGCGTCGAAATTGAACCCGCCCGTCTCCAACCCGCCCGCCTGCAACAGCCTGTAGAGCACCAGTGTCGTTTCCTGCAAATCGGCGGGGAACTGGTCGGTGTCCCAGCCGTTTTGCGGGTCGCCACGATTGAGATCAATACTGCCAAGCAGATTATGCCCCAGGGCATAGGCAATCTCATGCTCGAAACTATGGCCGGCGAGGGTGGCGTGATTAACCTCGATATTCAACTTCACTTCGCCCAGCAAACCGTAGTTAGCCAGGAAAGCATGAACTGTTGCGCTATCGAAATCATACTGATGTTTCGTCGGCTCGCAGGGTTTCGGCTCGAGCAAGATCGTGCCCTTGAAGCCGATTTTGTGCTTATGCTCGACCACCAGCGTCAGGAAGCGGCCTAATTGATCGAGTTCCTGGCGCATATCGGTATTCAGCAGCGTGTCATAGCCTTCGCGGCCACCCCAGAGCACGTAATTGCCGCCGCCGAGCCGGTGCGTTACGTCTAACATTGCGCGCACTTGCCCTGCGGCATAGGCGAAAACCGCAGGATCAGGGTTGGTCGCCGCGCCCGCCTGATAGCGCGGGTGGGAGAAGAGATTAGCGGTGCCCCACAGCAGTTTCAGGCCGGTTTTTTCCATCTTCCCGGCGAAATAATCGGCAATGGCATCAAGGTTGGACCAACCTTCGCGCAACGAGGCACCGAGGGAGACGGCATCGACATCGTGGACGGCGAAATAGGGAATGCCGGCCTTCTCGAAGAAGGTGAAGGCTTCATCGGCCTTCAGCTTGGCGCTTTCCAGCGTATCGGGCAGCCCGTGCCACGGACGGTTGAAGGTGCCTGCACCGAAGACATCGCTGCCCGGCCAGCAGAAGCTATGCCAGTAACACACCGAGGGACGCAGATGCTCCACCATCGGCTTGCCCAGAACCAAGCGTTCCGGCTGATAATAGCGAAAGGCCAGCGGATTACGGCTGTCCGGCCCTTCAAACTGGGCGGCGGGAAGATCGGCAAAATAGGACATAAAAACTCTCCTCAGCCCGAAGCCGGGCAGACGTGGACCTGAAATAAAACGGGCGGTTTTACGCGGGCGGGCGGCCCGTGATAATCATGGCGAGAACATCGTCTTGAGTAACATCGGCGGTGTGGCAGTCCCCCACCACGCGCCCGCCCTTCATGACGGTAAGCCGATCTGCCAACGCGAACACATCGTGCAAATCATGGCTGATGAGGAAAATCCCCAAGCCCTGACGCTTCAACTCCTGGATGACGTTGGCCACCATTGCCGTTTCCTGCGGCCCAAGCGCGGCGCAAGGCTCGTCCATAATTAGGATTTGCGCTTGAAAATGGATAGCGCGGGCAATCGCAATAGATTGGCGCTGCCCGCCCGAAAGGCTGCTAACGGGGGCACGCACCGATTTAAGATCGACGACTTTCAGCTTGGCGAGCACGTCGCTGGTAGCGTGTTCCATCGCCGCATCGTTAAGCCGCCCGAGGGAGGTAACAATCTCGCGGCCCAAGAACACATTCGCCACCGCATCGAGATTATCGGCCAGCGCCAGGGTTTGATAAATCGTCTCAATACCGTTAGCGCGCGCGTCGCGCGGGGAGCGGATAGTGGCGGGTTTGCCATCCACCAAAATCTCGCCCGCATCGGCCTCATAGGCCCCGGAGAGAATTTTAATCAACGTCGATTTGCCCGCGCCATTATGCCCGAGCAGACCGACGACCTCGCCTCGATGCAGCGTGACCGACACGTCATCAAGCGCGACGACACCGCCGAACTGCTTGTGGATGTTACGCATTTCGATAAGGGGGGTTCGCATAGCCAAACGCTCCTAACTTACGCCACACGGCGGCGGTAAACGACATCGGCCCAAACGGCGAGGATCAGCACCGAGCCGATCACGACTTGCTGCAAGGCGCTGGGAAGCCCGAGCAGGACCATGCCGTTCTCCAGGCTCTGCATAATGATCGCGCCCAAAATGGCCCCTGCAATCGACCCCGCGCCGCCCGCAAGGCTGGTGCCACCGATCACGACCGCCGCAATCACCGAAAGCTCGGCCAAGGTGCCGGTGGAATTCACTCCGGCGTTGAGCCGCGCGGTCGCCAAAACTCCCGCCACCGCTGCCAAAATGCCCATGATAACGAACACCAACAGCACCAGCTTCCGCACGTCGATCCCGGCGAGGCGCGCGGCCTCTGGGTTGCCACCGAACGCGAAGACGTAGCGACCGAAGCGGGTAGTGCGGGCAATCGTTTCCATAATCAGCACTGTGCCGATCAGCAGCAGAACCGGAATGGGAATCCCCTGCGGAATCTGCGTGCCAGGCCGATTATAGGCATTCATCGTCAGCACGAAGGCGAGAATCGCCCCGACCCACAGGCCACCTGTAAGCAGATCGCCCCACAGCGGTTTTTCCGCAAAACCGTAACTCCGCCGACGCCGACGCGACGCGACGATGCGGAACAACACCAGCGCAATCGCCAGCCCGCCCAAAAACCAACTCCAGAATGCGCCAATACTGCCGCGCAACCCGCCGCCAAGCAGTTGAAAGTTTTCTTCCATCGGCGCAATCGTACGGCCTTCGGTCATCATCCAAGCAACGCCGCGAAAAATCAGCAGGCCCGCCAACGTCACGATGAAGGAGGGCACGGCGCGGTAGGCAATCCAGAAGCCCTGAAACGCGCCAATCGTAATGCCCACCGCTACAGCGCACAGGATGGTTAGCGGCGTATTCCACCACACATCGGGCGGCAGAATCTGCACCTGAACCACGGCGGCAAACATGCCGATAGCCCCTAAGACCGATCCCACCGACAGGTCGATATTCCGCGTGACGATCACCAACACCATGCCGGTGGTGAGAATGCCGACCATCGAGGTTTGAACGGCCAAATTCCACAGATTACGCGGCGACAGAAACGCGCCCTGCGTGAAACTATTGAAGATCACCGCGATGACAACCAACGCCCCGGCCATTGCCAGCAGGCGGGTGTCGATCCCCGTTGCCGCCGCGAGGCGACGGATAGAAATTTGCGTCATGGAAGCCGCTCTCTGCCGAACATTTCTTTTGGGGTGTCGGGAAGCCCGAAGGCCCCCCGATATCGTCTTTTTTTACTTACACGCAGCCGGCGGATTGACCGTCGCGCCTCGGCAGACTTGTTCCTTCGTGCTCCAACCAGCGGTAATCACCGCATCGAGATTGTCGCGGGTCACGGGAACCGGCTTTAGCAGAATCGTATCCAGCGAGACTTTGTTGGGGCCGTCGGCCCATTTGAACGCGCCGGGAATTTTGTCCATCGCAGTGCCTTTGGCGAGTTCAGCCGCCACTTCAGCCGCTTTTTGGCCAAGAGTGCGCGCATCTTTCCAAATCGTCACGGTTTGTTGACCGCGCGCGATGCGGTTGAGCGCGGCTTGGTCGGCATCCTGGCCGGAGACGGGAATCCCCGTTAGCCCCTGTGCCGTGAGCGCGGCGACCGTGCCGCCTGCCGTGCCATCGTTCGCGGCCACCACGGCATCGACCTTATTATTAGTCGCCGTCAGAATTTGTTCCATATTCTTCTGGGCGTTTTCCGGCAACCAACGATCCGTGTACTGCTCCCCAACGATTTTAATATCGCCCTTATCAATGGCGGGTTTCAGCACTTCTTTCGATCCCATCGCCAGAAAATCGGCATTGGGATCGGCGTTATAGCCTTTGATGAAGACGTAATTGCCGGTTGGTTTCGCCTTTTGAATTTCGCGCGCCATCATCCGGCCCACTTCGATATTATCGAAAGTGAGGTAGAAAACGCCCGGCACTTCGATGAGGCGATCATAGCCAAGGACCGGGATTTTTTCGGCCTTGGCTTTGGCCACGGCGGGTTGAATGGCCTGCGCGTCTTGCGCCAACACAATCAGCGCCTTAGCCCCGCGCGCAATCAGGCTTTCCACATCGGCAAGCTGCTTTTGCGGGTTCGACTGAGCATCGGCGCTAATGTATTCCGCACCCACGCTGGCGAGTTGCTTTTTGATAGCGGCTTCATCAATCTTCCAGCGCTCTTCCTGGAAATTGGACCAGGACACGCCCACGATCAGTTTCGACTGCGCCTGCGCGCCGCTCGCCAAAGCCAGCATCGACGCGCCTGCAGCAAGACCTAAGGCCAGTGTTTTCAAGCTCATATCCGTTTCCTCCAGTTGGCGGCCCTCTTTGGGGCCTTTTTAGGCATTGCGGTAGCGGGTAAAACCACTGCCGTTCATCCAGATTTGCGTGCAGCGCACAATTTATTTTGGATGCTAAAATAAATGGTAAAACCACTTCACGCCGATTGCAAGCGCTCTCTGATCAATCGAATGCCGATCTTACGCTCGAAAACTTAATCGGAGGCCGATCTTACGCTCGGAGACTTAATCGGAGGCCGATCTTACGCTCGGCGGTGCCAGGGGGCCGAATAAAGCCCGCGCACCACCAACGCCGCCGCCCCGCGCGCCCATAAATCGAGTCCATCAGGCAACGGTCGGAGCGGGATTTTCCCCACCAGCGGCGCAATCAGCCCGGCATCGAAGGCGGCTGTTAGCGGCTTTAGAAGCAAGTCCCCCGCCCGCACGCCGGACCCTGCTAGAATAACCCGCGTTGGATTCAACAGATTGCAGACGTTCGCAAGGGCTTGACCGAGCGCGGCCCCTGCCTCCGCAAAAACCGCTTGCACGTCCGCACGGCCCGCGTGGGCAGCGGCAATCGCCTGCTCCAATCGGTCGCGCGGCGAAGCTCCCGGTTGGTTCGGTAGAAACGGCGCGGCGGCGCGGGCGATAGCATAGTCGGCGGTATAGGCTTCAAGGCACCCAAGTTTGCCGCATTGGCACTGCGGCCCCTCGGCCCGATGGCGTGTGTGGCCGAACTCGGTTCCAAGGCCGAAGCCACCGCGCAAAATCTCACCCCCCGTGACAATCGCCATGCCGAGGCCCTGATCGAGTGTGACCACCAAAAAATTATCGCTTTGATCGGGCGCGCCGAACCAGACTTCGGCCAACGCCACGAGGCGTGCCTCGTTATCCATCACGCAAGGCACTCCGAGGGCCTGGCTGAGCGACTCGGCCAAGGGCAATGGCCCATCGCCAAACAGCGGACTCCAATGGCAAATGCCACTGGCGGCATCAATTATACCCGGCAGTGCAATGCCAACCCCGGCGATTTGATTGAGCGGCAGCGCGGCTTCTTCACTTACCCGGCGCAGCCCCGCCTCGATAAGGGCCAAGGTCGCCGCCACCCCGTCCCGCTTTGGCAGCGCTGGCAGAGACAGAGCGTAAACCTCCTCCGCCTTCAAGTTGGCGACGCTGAAGGTCAGCCGATCAGAGGAGATATTGACGCCCAAGACCGCCGCCGCATCGGCACGCAAGCGCAACATGACCCTAGGCCGCCCGCGACCGCTAATCTCTTCTTGCTCTTGAGCGAGGGTCACGAGACCTTCGGTTTGCAAATCCTGCACAATCACCGAAATCGTGGCAGGCGACAGGCGCGTGCGGTGCGCGAGTTCAATTCGGGCAATCGGCTCGTGCCGTCGCAAACAATCGAGCACATGGAAGCGGTTAATCGCGCGCATCCACTCCGAATCAGCCGTTTTCATCGCGCTCGTCATTTTAGCCTACTTATTCACTCTGCGGTTCTGCCTTGTGAACTAGCCGTTAATCCACCGACGAAAACAAGGCCCTATCCCGCTCCCTTCACCCCGCTGGAATGGAGGATGAAACAGCGCTTTATAATCTTGCATTCGTCTCTAAATGCCATGCCCAAAGGGCGCTGGAGCTGTGGCAGAATTGGGGGGAGAGCGTCTGGATGAGGCTTATATTGATCCTTCATCTCGCATTTTACGAACGCGCCACTGCACGGGGACGATACCAAACGAGTACCTTAAAAACCACGCTGATCGCTCTTGCATACGTAGTCAAAATCCCGTAGCGTTTTGAGGTAAGTGAGATGGTGGTTTTAGTTTTCCGCCTAAAGGACACCGGTAAACGGTGCCGATTTTCCGAACAGGGACGCAGTCTGATCCGCCTGAGGGCGGCTAACCGGAGATAGTTTCATGCAAAGAGTTTCAGTATCCGCCCTCCTTAGCGGGGCCGCCCTAAGCCTTCTCGCGGCAACCCCCGCGCTGGCGGACTGCGGTTTTACGGGCCGCACCGGCACCATCAATGTGCTCGCCAACTCCTTCCCTGTACTGGACCATATGGCCGCCGCGATGAAGGCGTGCGCCAAGGACGGGCTAACGGTAAACGTCAAGCTAACGTCTCAGTTAAGGGAAGAGGTGGAACAGGCGTTCGGCTCTGGGGCGTCGCCGTTCGATCTAGCGCAGGTCGGCACGGCCTCCTTCACCACTCTTGCTGCCAATGGCAGTTTGCAACCGATCACCGATCTAGTCGGGAAATATCAGGCGAAATACGATATTCATCCGTCGATGCTGATTACCATCGGCAAAGAAGTCTATGGGATCGCTTTCCAAACCAACCTTCAGCATCTGTTTTACCGCAAGGATTTGCTGGAGCAGCATAATATCCCCGTGCCGAAAACCTACGCGGAAGTTCTGGCCGCCGCCAAAAAGCTGAAAGAGGTTGGTGCTGTCGAAAACCCGTTCTCCGCCGCTTATAAGCCCGGCTGGGATTTGGCGAATGAGTTCACCAATATTTACCTGTCCGAAGGCGGTAAATTCTTCACCGATGGCTCTGCCGAGGCGAAGTTCCAAAGCCCGGAAGCGCTGAAAACCTTAGCCACGATGAAAGATCTCGTGGGTTACATGTCCCCGAACGCCTTGGGTCTCGCTACGGGGGACGTGACAACCGCCTTCCAGCAGGGGACTACGGCCCTCGGGATTTTGTGGGCCACCCGCGCGGCGGCGATGGATGACGCCAAGGTCTCGAAGGTCGTCGGCAAGGTTGGTTTCGCTGCCGCCCCTGCGGCCCTGGCCGGATCGCCTGCCGCAACCACGCAGTTCTGGGATGCGTTCATCATGCCGCGCAGCATGAAGGGCGACCGCGAAACGGCGTTTCTGCTGCTGATGGAAGCAACCAAGCTGGAAACAATGAAGGCCGCGCCGGACCTTGCCAACTGGCTACGCCCTGGCATTTCGACCAGCCAATACGCCAAGGGTGTGCAAGACTCGGTGGCCGCAAAAGCCCCCGGTTTCCCCACTGAGCCTTACTTCGCCCTCGTGCTTGGCGCGTTGGGGCAGCAGGTAGGCGATTATCTTGCGGGGCGCAAAACGGCGGAACAGGCACTCTCTGAGGCCACGCGCGCCTATACCCAATCGGCCAAGGAAAAGGGTTATCTGAAATAGGCGTGGCTTAACCTCCCTAGTTCGCGCCCTCGTGGGAAGGCGGCTTTCTCCCGCCGTCTTCCCCGTTTTTCCTTTAGGCTCGATGCCGCTCCGTGCATCGAGAAGGATGGGATCCACGCCCATGCGCCTGAAAACTCTCATCGGATTTGTCCTACCCTCGGTGGTGGCGATGATCTTGCTCATTGCGCTGCCCTTGGTCGGCGTAGTCGGCCTTAGCCTGTGGAATTCTTACACCAAGACGGAAATGGTGCGCGTCGAGCAGAACACGCCGACCGGCACGTTTGTCCGCACGCAACCACGCCCCGTGCTGGACGAAACCGGCAAGCCGGTGAAAGTGTGGGAGTTTTACGGTCTTAAAAACTTCCTGTCGGTCTTGGATGTCGATGGGATGGAGCGGGCCTTTGCCGCTGACCGCAGCACTAATCCCATAACCGGCGCACCACAATCCTGGCCCGAGCAGGTGGGCGGCGTGTGGGGCGATATTGCGAACCTGTCGTTCTGGGGCGCACTCAGTTTCACGCTGTTTTACACAGCGATCACAACGCCGCTGGTGCTGATTTTCGGTTTTCTGATTGCTCTCGGCGTCCATGCCGTTGTGAAGCCGCTGAAAGGCCCGCTGATTTTCGCATCCTTGCTGCCCTTCGTGATTACCCCCGTGGTGGGGGCGCTCTCGATCAAATGGCTGTTTCTCGATAACGCCGTGATTACCGTGATGCTGCAATCCCTGGGTTTTGGAAAAATCTACTTTTTGCAAAACGCTTTCACCACGGGGTTTCTGGTGATTCTTTACGGGCTGTGGCACGTGGTGCCCTTTGCCTTCATCGTGCTGTATGCCGGATTGCAGACCGTGCCGCAGGATGCCGTAGAGGCCGCAGTGGTCGATGGTGCGTCGCGCTGGCAGAGTGTGCGCTATGTGATTATGCCGCACTTAGCGCCGCTGTTCAGCTTCGTTACGCTTATTCACATTATGGATGCTTACCGAGTGTTCGAGCCGATTTTGGTGTTTTCTGCTGGGCAAGGCGCGAGTTCCCTACAGTATCTCACTTACTATCTGCTGAACGGTGAGCAAAATTTCCATAAGGCCAGCGCGGCGGCCCTGCTGACCGTGGTGGGTATTCTGCTGCTGTTGATCCCCCTTATTCTCCGCACGTGGCGGACGCACCGGGAAGGAGCGTGACTATGGCGCGCAAATCCAGTCGCTCGCTGGCCGGGTTGCTCACTGTCGGCCTGGGACTGTGGGTGATCCTCGCGGCTTTCCCATTCCTGTGGATGGCGCTTATTTCAGTGCGGGTGCCGGTCGATGCCTTTTCGGTGCCGCCGCAACTGCTCGCGCCGTTTACGCTAGAGAATTACTACGAGCTTTGGGTCGTCGATCAGTTCTACGTCAAGTTCCTCAACTCGGTGATTGTCACCTTGGGCGTGCTCTGTGTTTCCCTGAGCATCGGGTGCCTCGCAGGCTACGCCCTGTCGCGCTACGAGGGCAATCTGGGGTTCTGGCTGCTCATGGTGGCTTTGGTGTTCCGCGCTCTGCCCCATTCTACTCTGCTGCCCGGCTATCAACTGGCGTTTGCCGAGCTTGGTATTTGGAACCGCTACGAGACCCTCATCATCGTTCTCGTCGCGATCAACCAGCCCTTCACGATTTGGATGCTCCGTAGTTTCTTTGCCAATATCCCGAAGGATCTGGACGAAGCGGCGCTGGTGGATGGCTGCACGCGGGCAGGGGCGTTTTTCCGCGTTATCGTGCCGGTGATGTGGCCGGGGATTGTGACGACCGGGTTGTTCTCCTTCCTGCTCGCCTACAATGATTTCCTTATTTCTTCGCAGTTGATGAATGCCGATAAGCAGACGATGACCGCTGGCCTTTCGGCCTACATCAACGCCGATGACGACGCCTATAAGCTGATGCAGGGCATCGCAGGCGCAGTTTCGGTTACTATTCCGCTGATTTTCCTTGTGCTGTTCTTCCAGCGCCAACTCGTGTCCGGGTTGGTGCAGGGCGCGGTCAAGGGTTAGGGAGCACCGCGATGGCATCTATCCGTTTTTCCAATATCACTAAGCGCTGGGGATCGTTCGTGGGGGTGGATAACCTCTCGCTCGATATTGCCGACCGCGAGTTCATCGTGCTGCTCGGCCCCTCCGGTTGCGGCAAGACCACCAGTATGCGAATGGTCGCGGGGCTGGACGATCCAACCTTCGGCGATGTCTATATCGGCGACCGCCGCGTAAACGATCTGGAGCCGAAAGACCGCGATATTGCGATGGTCTTTCAGTCTTACGGGCTTTACGCGCATCTGTCGGTTTATGAAAACATCCGCTTTCCGCTCAAAGTACGCGGCATTCCCAGCGCCGAGCATGACGCCAAAGTGCGCGCAGCCGCCGAGATGGTGGAGTTGACCGAGTTTCTGGAGCGCAAACCAAAAGCCCTCTCCGGCGGGCAGCGCCAGCGCGTTGCCCTAGCGCGGGCGATTGTGCGCCAGCCTAACTGCTTCTTGATGGACGAGCCGCTGTCGAACCTCGATGCCAAGCTCCGCATCACCATGCGCGCCGAAATCAAACACCTGCATCACCGACTGAACGTGACCACCATCTACGTCACTCACGATCAGGTAGAGGCGATGACGTTGGCCGACAGGGTGGCCGTGATGGAAAAAGGCCGCATCCGCCAACTCGGCACGCCGACCGATATTTACAACAACCCCACCAATCTGTTCGTCGCCGGGTTTATCGGCTCGCCGCCGATGAATTTGATCGACGGCGATATTGTCGAAGGCCAGTTCCGCGCGGAGGGGGTGAGCGTGCCTCTGCCCTTCCAAGGGTCGCGCCAAGGTGTCGTCTTAGGCATTCGCGCCGAAGATTTGCGCCTCACCGATCCGGCGCACGGCCATTTCCACCAAGCGGTTTATTCGGTGGAACTGTTGGGCGATGCCACCTTGGTCAGTCAGCGCTTCGGCTCCCGCCTGATTACCGCGCGGGCTGATAAAGGCTTC
>JAYSQZ010000076.1:0-54065 GCA_043721315.1 Alphaproteobacteria bacterium | reverse complement strand
AGGGTATAAAACGACCGAAAAACACGCCTAAACCAGCGATAATGCCCCAAAAGCCCGAAGAGACGGCAAAATCACACGGTTATTGCGGGTGTCCAGGTTCCAAAAATCTCTCAGCCGCCGAATTTCCAAACAGCCTCTTAGATCTCAGAAAGTTTTACAGAGACGTGTTGCCGCAATTTCCAACACCGTTTCACGGCAATCGGTTAAATTGGTAGTGAGCCTGGAAGAAATACCCCAGAGCGCCAATCGGTAAGACCAAATAATCGGCGTTCCATTATAAATATCGGCTTGCTTGTCTTGGCGAAAAATTACAAGTGATATATTTTGTTTTTTTAATTTCTCCATTTCGGCGCGAATATAATGAGCGTGATTTATCGTGATCCGAGATTGTAAGATAGTAGGAATAAAATTAATAGCCAGTATTCCGATTAACCCGACGCTAACGGCACCGATCCACCGACGATTAGCGTCTAAAGCGCGGATCATGAGTAATGACGGCAGGACTGAGATGATTGGATAGTAACGCGCCCACCAAGATCCAGGCATTGCATAACAGGCAACAAAAATAATAAGAATCGCACCATCCAACCGATTCAACTTCAAGCGATAGATAAATCCTACCGTTAATCTCAACGCTAAGGCTAATATTAAGACTGATCCGAAAAGGGGGCCATGGCCGCCGCTGCGTGGATCGGTTGGGTTCGTATCAAACTCACTCATATCAAACGTAAAAGGAGGCTTCAGTTGAGCAAACTCGCCCGGCTCAGTATTACGATAAACACCGAATAGAGAATAAGCAATATTATCCAGTCTATTATCGTCGCGTAGATTGCTAGGGGCTGTTGTAAAAAGCGTTACCTTTGGGTCTGGACCAGCCAATCCCCCGTAGACTTGTACATTAGTCACGAAAGGTTGCCATCCAATGAGGAAAAGACCAATCAGGACGATACTTCCTCCAAGCAGCCCGTATGGTTTTAGGCATCGGATTATCGACCCCTCTTGCCGCCAAAGAACTAATAGATAAAGGATCATCATTAGAAAACCGAAAAACAAACCAGATATTTTTATATTTACAGTTATGATTACAAGAGCTGCATAGCTGATTATATTCATCCAATTTACCATGCGATGCTGTGATAATACCGTCATACTCACAGCAATTACAAACAATATATAAATAGATATATCGACGTAATTAGTTAGATATTGACTAACAACATTAGACAAAAATAATCCTAAATAACACAAATATTGCATGAAGCTCCCAGTTTTTTTATTTTTTAATCCTGAGTAAATTAGTATTGCACAGGTCAAAAATAAAAAATTTACGATTTTACCAATCTCGATATTTCCAAAAACGCCCCCGTAGATAGCATTCAAAATCCAATAACCGCGCGGGTAAAGCTCGGTCCACATTAATTCGGTCGGTGGCGACCAATAAGCGTTCCAACCATTTTCTAAAGCAAGTATGCTAGGTAGATGATAAGCCTGCCCGTCCCATGAAAAATCTGGCAGGGCAACAGTTAAGAAAGCAACTAACGCCAAACACGTGATTAAAAGTAACGCCAAAAGCGAAGATATTCTGCCCTGAGATATCTTTATCGCCTCATAAACCTTTAACACAATCGCCCAAGTTAAAACAATTAGCGCTAAAATAGCAAACGGGTAACAAAAATATAATGGATTTTCAATTTTGAAAATATCCAAAGCTGAATGAATCACTATAATTAAAGCATTCAAGAAAATAAAAACTTTGGAAAAATTCTCTGAATTATTACAATGATCAAATTTCATAAGATTTTCTCAAAAAAAGGTTAAGATTTTTATTAACAATCAATCACATGCCGATATTATTCCTGAAATGGCTTTGGCTTGCAAGCAAAAATAATTTTTGATATACGCACATCGTCCTGAATAACGTAAACTGATGTTAGGAATTTAAGGTTATGGCGGACCTATCAATCGTCATTCCAATGATGAATGAAGCTGATGGGGTAGATCAGCTATTTGAAATTCTGATGCCCATTTTATATGCGGTCGAAGTAACTTTTGAGGTCGTGTGCGTCGATGATGGCAGCAGCGATGCAACCGTTTCTCGCCTGCAAGCGCTTCAGGCGGTTTATCCAGAAATTGTCATCGTTGAACTCAGCCGTAATTTCGGGAAAGAGGCGGCCTTAACCGCCGGTATATTCGAGGCGGTTGGGCGCGCGGTAATTCCGATGGATGCCGATTTGCAGGACCCGCCCGAGTTGATCCCGGAGATGCTGAGCCAGTGGCGGCGCGGGGCCGAGGTGGTTTTGGCCGTGCGGTCGCTGCGCGCCAGCGATTCCTGGTTCAAGCGCAAAACGGCGGGGGCATTTTACCGTGTTATCAATCTTCTGGGGGAAATAACCATCCCGACCAATGCGGGGGATTTCCGGTTGATGGACCGCCGTGTGATTGAGGCAATCCGCGCTATGCCGGAGCGGAGCCGCTTCAATAAGGGAATTTTCACCTGGGTTGGGTTTCGGACCGTCGCGATTCAGTATGAACGGCCAGAGCGGCACGCCGGAACGACGAAGTGGAAGTACCGCAAGCTGTTACGGTTTGCGATGGATGGGATTATTTCTTTCAGCTCTCTGCCCCTGCGGGTTTGGAGCTTGATCGGTGTCGTTATTGCGCTTGGGGCGCTGGTCTATGGCGGTTTCATTATTTTCAAGGTTCTCGTTCTTGGCGACCGCAGCGTGCCGGGTTACGCCTCGTTGATGACAGTGATGCTGTTTACCAACGGGATCATCTTGATCGGCCTCGGCGTAATCGGCGAGTATCTTTCGCAGGTCTTCACCGAAGTGAAGCGCCGCCCGATTTATCTGGTTAGGTCGATTTACCGGAAAGATCAAAATAATGTCACGCAGAATTGAGTTTTTCCGTCAACTAAGCACCTTTGGCGCAATTGGTATTCTAGCGACCATTGTTCATGCTATCGTTTTTTCGGTTGCAGCAAGTTTTGGTCTGTTAGTTGATTTTGCCAATATTCTTGCTTTCTGTTGTGCGGTTCCTATTTCTTATGTCGGTAACGCGCGCTTGACGTTTCGAGTAGCCCCTGATTGGCGTATGGCGGCCCGCTTTATTGGGATGTCTTTGTTCGGTTTCGCCCTGAATGCCCTGAATGTGCGCCTAGTCGCTAGTTATGGCTGGCCGTGGGCGGCTTCGCTGCCAGGAATGGTAATTCTGGTGCCACTTGTATCCTTCGTTGCCAGCAGGCTCTGGGTTTATAGTCCACGCGCCTCATCTTGAGAGAAGAAATTATTAAGAATAATACTTTAAGGGCCTGCGGTTGGAGCCGCTTGCGCCATAAGAAAGAGGGCCGAGACTGACACAATCCCGGCCCACGCGGTCACATATTCGGATAGTTCGGCCCGCCGCCGCCTTGTGGCACTACCCAGTTGATGTTTTGGGTTGGGTCTTTAATGTCGCAAGTCTTGCAGTGAACGCAGTTCTGCGCGTTGATTTGCAGGCGTTTGGCCCCACCCGCCGCATCCTCCAGCACTTCATAAACCCCGGCGGGGCAGTAGCGCGTTTCCGGCGATTCATACTGCGCCCAGTTGATCGCAATTGCCGTGCTCGGGTCTTTTAGCTGCAAGTGGATCGGCTGATCTTCCGCGTGGTTGGTTGCCGAGAGGAAGACCGACGAGAGCTTATCGAAGCTAATCTTGCCATCGGGTTTGGGGTAGGCGATGCGCGGCGCGTCGGCGGCCTTCTTCAGCCCGTCATGGTCGGCGTGATTGTGGAAGGTCCACGGTGCTTTGCCGCGCAACAGGTACGTGTCGAGCGCGCTATACACCAGCCCAGCCCACAGGCCCTTGTGGAAGGACGGGCGAATATTCCGCACTGCTTTCAGCTCTTCCGCCACCCAAGAGGCGTTGAGCGCGGTTGGGTAGGCGGTGGCCTCGACCCCATCCGACCCGGAGGTGAGCAATTCAAACACCGCATCTGCCGCCACCATGCCGGATTTCATCGCGGTATGGCTGCCCTTGATCTTTGGCACATTCAGAAAGCCCGCCGTGCACCCCACCAAGCAGCCGCCGGGGAACGTGAGCTTGGGGATCGACTGCCACCCGCCTTCGTTCAGCGCCCGCGCGCCGTAGGAAATGCGCCGCCCGCCCTCGAAGATAGGCCGGATGGCGGGGTGAGTCTTGAAGCGCTGGAACTCATCGAACGGCGACAGGTGCGGGTTGGTGTAATCCAACCCAATCACGAACCCGACGACGATTTGATTGTTTTCAAGGTGGTACAGAAACGAGCCACCATAGGTATCGGCCTTCATGGGCCAACCAATCGAATGAATGATCTTCCCGGCTTGGTGCTTGCTGGGGTCGATCTCCCACAGCTCTTTAAGGCCGATGCCAAAGGTTTGCGGATCAACGCCGTCGCGCAAATTGAAGCGCTCGAACAGGGTTTTGGTCAGCGACCCCCGGCAGCCTTCGGCGAAAATCGTTTGGCGGGCGTGGAGTTCCACGCCGGGCTGATAGTGCGCCGTCGGTTCGCCATCGCGGCCCACGCCCATATCGCCGGTGGCAATACCCTTCACCGCGCCGCTTTCATCGTAGAGCACTTCAGCGGCGGCAAAACCGGGGTAGATTTCGACACCCAATTCTTCGGCCTGTTGCCCCAGCCAGCGGCAGAGGTTGCCCAGCGAAATCACGTAATTGCCGTGATTATGCATTTGCGGCGGCGTGGGGAGCTTGAAGGAGCCGGTTTCGGTAAGGAACAGAAAGCTATCGTCGGTCGCGGGCGTGTTCAGCGGCGCACCGCGCGCTTTCCAATCCGGGAACAACTCGTTCAGCGCGCGCGGCTCGAACACTGCGCCGGACAGAATATGCGCGCCGATTTCCGAGCCTTTTTCGACGACGCAGACCGCAAGCTCCTGGCCTGCCGTTGCGGCGCGTTGCTTCAGGCGAATTGCCGTGGAAAGCCCCGCTGGCCCGCCGCCAACCACCACCACGTCATAGGGCATTACGTCCCGCGTCATTCCCCGATCCCCCTAGCCTGTTCTTTCCCTTTACGTTAAGGGAATATGCTTTTTTTGTCGAGTGTGCTTCGTCTTGATCTTCACTCTAGCCTCTAAAGTGCGACAGCTTGCTCTTACTGGCAAGGGCAGAGCTGGAAACCGGGGCCGCGCTTCCCTAAATTGAGCCTTATGACCCAATTCGCCCCCAGCCTCGATGCCATCGCCCGCCTCGCCGAAGCCGCGCTTGCGGAAATCCCGCCCGAGTTGCGCCAATACACGCACGATCTGGTGCTGAAAGTGGAGGATTTCCCAGACGACGCGGTCGTTGAAGAGATGGGCTTGGAAAGCCCCTTCGATTTGCTGGGTCTCTACCAAGGGATAGCGCTGCCGCTGCACAGCGTAACCTACGCGCCGCCCGAACCGCACCGGGTGTTCCTCTACCGCCGCCCGATTCTGGACTATTGGTGCGAGACGGACGAGGCGCTTGCCGACATCGTGCGCCACGTACTGATCCACGAAATCGGCCACCATTTTGGCTTTTCGGATGAGGATATGGACCGGATTGAGGGGGGCGATGATGACTGAAACAACCGCAATCCCCGCAGGCGACAATAAGCTGCCACCGACCCATCCGGGCGAAATTTTGCAGGATGAAATCGAGGCGCTGTGCCTGTCCTTAGCCGAATTTGCCCGGCGGATTGGCGTGCCAAAAGATCGCGTTCATCAGATCATTCATGCCCGCCGCAGTATTTCTGCCGATACCGCGTTGCGCTTAGGCCGTTACTTCGGCACTGGCCCGCAGGTGTGGATGCGGCTTCAAGAAAGCTATGATCTGAAGCGCGCTGCCGAAAAACTGGGGCTTGAATTGGAAAAAATTACCCCACGGGCGGCCTAATCGAAAGATTAATGGCCTAGCAGTTTAGCTAAACCGAACATTCCCGCCAACACAGCCAGAATGTTTAAGGTTGCTGTGCCAAGAATGAATTTGAGCGTCTCGGTTTTGGCATCGGAAATTTTCGTTTCCAATGCGGCGCGAGTTTCGAGCAGCTTGCCATCTAAATGCCGATTCGTGACAAGATCCGACTCGCCCATAACTTCCGCAAGCGCCGAAGCCGCTGCACGGGCCTGCTCGTGCGTGAAACCGCCCGCTTGAAGCCGATCGGCAAGTTTAAGGGTATCGAAGGGAACAACACTCATGACATTACAATAGGCATGTTCCTTAAAAATTACGAGGCTAAACTGGCTCATGCTCCCGCAGCCTCGGCATCAACTCCACCAGATTGCAGGGCTTGTGCCGGGCATCTAACTGCCAGCGCAAAATCTCGTCCCAGCCGTCGCGGCAGGCGCTGGTAGAACCGGGCAGGGCGAACAGGTAGGTGCCGCGTGCAAGGCCGCCCGTCGCGCGGCTTTGGATGGTTGACGTGCCGATTTTTTGGAAGCTGATCCAGCGGAAGAGTTCGCCGAAGCCGGGGATGTCTTTTTCCACCACCGCCGCAAACGCTTCCGGCATCACGTCTCGCCCTGTCAGCCCGGTGCCGCCGGTGGTGATGACGCAATCCACCTGCGGGTCGTCGATCCAGGCGGTGAGCTGCGCGATGATGGCGGCCAGATCGTCCTTCAATAGCACCCGCGCGGCCAGAAGATGCCCCGCGCTGGTAAGGCGTTCTTGCAATAGATCGCCGGAGGTATCTTCGGCCAGCGTGCGCCGGTCGGAAACCGTGAGCAGGGCGATGTTGACCGGGCGGAAGGCGCGGGTTTCGTCGATTTTGCTCATTATTCTCTCCTTTAGTGCGCTCAAACGCCGCTGGGGCTTTTTCCTCGCATAAGCTCGAGCGCCCCTCCAACACGAAATATGCGCGCTTGCCGACCCCGTTGGGTCGGAAGAACCAAACTACCGCGCCGCCAAGTCCACCGGCGCATATTGCCCCGGACGATAGGTTGGGATTTTCCCGCCCGCAAGCGCGGTGAGGCTATCGGTGGGTTGGCCCAGGCGCTTCTGGTAAATCCAATAGTTGGCCAGCAGGCGTTTTGAAAAGTTACGGCTTTCGGCGTAAGGAATGCTCTCGACGAACAATAGTGGATCGCGCTGGGCGGCGGTTAGCGCGGTTTTGCTGGTGCTTTGGCCTTGCAGCATTTTTTCGAGCAGCCCTAGCCCGGCGCTATAGCCGACCGTGAAGCGTAACAAATCGCCCTTCACCATCTCGTGCCGTAGCAGTGTAGAGGCGAGGCGCTGGCCGAGCGTCATATTCACCGTTGGGTCCGAAAGCTCTTGGGCGTCGTCGGGCGTGCCGCCCTTGCGGGCCATCGCCGAGGCCGTGCCGGGCATGATTTGCAGCAGCCCTTGCGCGCCCGAGGGGTTCTTGGCGGCTACCGTGAAGTGGGATTCGTGCCGGGCGATCGCATACAGCAAGGCCGGGTTGACGGCGAAGCCCTGACGCGGCGTCCAATGCGGCACGGGGTAAAGCCCGGCGTCGTAACGCTCGCCTTTCGCGCGCAGCACCGAGCCTGCAAGGCTCATGGCCAGACCGGGGCTACCGCCGCGTTCGGCCAGCGTGAGCATGGGCAGGTGAAGCTCGGCAGGTAGGCGCGGCAGTGCCGCGCGAAGTTCGGCTTCCGCCCGCGCCTTCAGGCCAATCTGCGTGAGGGCAAGGGCGCGGGTAACGGCGGGAAAACGCTTCAGGCTAATCAAATCGCGGGCAGTCAGGCTCGGTAATTCCCAATCCAGCGAAATATCCCAGCGCAAGGTGCGGCGGGCGATCAGGCCGTAGTAGCTGTAGGGGGCTTCAGCCGCGCGGGCGAGCCACTGATCGGCTTCCACGGTTTTGCCAATGGCCTTGGCCGACCGATAGGCCCAGAAAGCCGCTCCCGCACGGGTCCATTCCGACGCGGCGGGCGAATCCCACACTTGTGCGAACAGGCCCAGAGCCTCGGCCTTTTTGTTCAAGCGCCACGCGGCAAGACCGCCCGTCCACGCCCCATCGGGGGTTTTCTCGGCAGAGCGCACGGCAGCAGTGGCGACCGTGAGGGCCATGCTATCCTGCCCCGCCAGAAACAGCAGTTGCGCTAATCGGGCGCGGGCTTGATCCAGCAAGACCGGATCGACGCTGCCTTCTGCCGCCGCCACCAACGCCAGCGCGTCCCGCGCCTCATCGGCACTATCGACCCGCTTCAGTTTGGCACTGAGGGCGGGCCAGGCTTTACCGGGGTTGGCGGACGTATAAGGCTTGTCGCGCCAGCTTATATCTTCGTCGCCGGAACGCTGGAAGCTACCGTTTTGCTTGAGCTTCGGCAGCGCCAGCGCACTGGGTTTCGTTTTGCGGCTTTGGGCGAGCGCGTAGAGTTGCGGCGCTTCGGTCTGGTCCATGAACGACAGCAGCCAGAAGCGCAACTCTTCATAGCGCGCCTTGTAGGGCGTTTGCAGATAGCGGTGGGCGAGAATATGGCCGACGAGCCTGCGATCAGACAAAGCGCCGATGAGCTTATCGGCAGTGGGCCAGTCGGCAGCCTCATGGGCTTCGAGAATCTTGCGGTACAGCACAACGTCGCCATCGCGCAGTACATCGGGCAGCGTTTGAGTGGTTTCATCGGCGGGGACGGTGGGGCCGGGCGTATAGACCGCAACTTCATCGGGTAGCCCTCTCGGGGCCGCGCTCAACGAGGGCCTGGAAAAGGCCAGCAGCGGGCCGAGCAGCAGGACGGGAACCGTTAGCGAGGTTGCAAAAAGCAAAATTCCCCGCCCATAGGTGCCTAAGCCCCCTTGAGTCGTGCGAGTGTTGGTCATAGTCCCGCTTAGATAGACCGGAGACAGTTTCGTGACAAGTAGGAAAATCCGCCACAGGTGTGGGTCATGCGCCACACTAACGCGGCGACGGGCTAGAATTTACCGTTTCTTTACGACTGTATAAGACCTTCTAATCTATCAGCCAGTCTTAGAAAGTCCTGCCACGCATCGCGTTTTTGTCCAGGGGAGCGTAGTAAATATGAAGGATGATAGGACGGCAGCATAGGTATTGTTGCGCCACTTGAATCAGTCCAATCAAACCAACGCCCGCGCAGCTTTGTAATACCGTCAGCCCGGCCTAACAGAGCTTGCGCCGGGGTGGCCCCCGCGAGCAGGATGACCTTAGGATTCATGAGGGAAATAAAGCGCTCGACGAAGGGAAGACACAGCGCCAACTCGGCACTGGTCGGTTTGCGATTTCCCGGTGGACGCCAATAGATCATGTTGGTGATGCAGGCATGGCGGCGGTCCAGCCCAATCGCGCCAAGCATTTTATCGAGCATCTGCCCGGCAGGGCCGACGAAGGGTTTACCCAAACGGTCTTCCTCGCCGCCGGGGGCCTCGCCGATCACCAGCAAGGGCGCCTCGATGGCCCCATCATAGACGACCGTGGACATGGCGGTTTGCTTCAACGCACACCCGTTGAAGCTGCGAATGGCGGCATCGAGCGCGGCAATCGACTGGCACTCAGCAGCCAAACTGCGCGCGTCGGCTAGGCCCCGGTCCGGCGAGAGGGCAGCGAGATCGAGCGGTGGGGAGGAGGCCAAGCGCGGCGCATGGGGAGAGGCGGGCTGTGGGGGCGCGGGCTTGGCGAGCGACGGGCTATTGTCGGCAACAGGGCGCGCGGCCTGGGGTGGTGGCTCTGCCCGGCGGCGGTCCAGCGGGCTATCGCCCATAGCCTCATCAACCCCGAGCGCGAGGTAGAAATCGAGCAGCTTGCGGGCAAGATCAGTTTCAAGCATGACAGAGATGTTTTACGCATTTTGACGCGGCGTGTCGCGAGGGGGGATCAAGAACAATGGCTATCCACACATTGACCGACGCCGAACGGGCGGGTGCCCTCGAAAATCTCCCTGGCTGGACCCACGAGCCGACGCGCGATGCGATTACGAAGAGCTTCCGCTTCAAAGATTTTTCTGCCGCCTGGGGCTTCATGAGCCAAGTGGCGCTAGCGGCTGAAAAAGCCGACCATCACCCGGAATGGACCAACGTCTATAACCGCGTCGATGTGCTGCTGACGACCCACGAGTGCAACGGCCTGTCGGCGCGGGATGTTGCTCTGGCAGGGGTGATGGATGGGTTGGCGGGGGCTTGAGAAAGACAGCTTGTTCCGGTATAGTTCTGCGATGACCCTGATTGCATCTTATAATCCTCGCAAAGCGGCGCAAGTCATCGCCTATTTTGTGTTGCGTTCCGGTCTCGATGGTTTGCCAGTCGTGAAGGCTGTGAAACTGGTGTATCTCGCTGACCGAGAGAGCTTGGCGCGCTTTGGATTTCCAATCCTCGACGAGGTTCATGTGTCGATGCGGCATGGACCCGTTAACTCTTTTACTCTCGACTATATCAATGGCGAAGAAGGCCCCGACACGCACGGCTGGGACGACATTCTAAAAGCGCGCGAAGATCACCAGGTCGCCGTGCGCGCCGGTGTGACGGAAGAGACGCTGGACGAACTGAGCGAAGCTGATCTTATCTGCCTCGAAGCCGTTTGGGAGCGGTTTGGCGCGATGACCCCCTGGCAGTTACGCGATTGGACTCATGATCCTGTGAATGTGCCAGAATGGGAGAACCCTGGAGCCAGTTCCCGGCCAATCCCCTTGGCGCGCATTCTAACTGCCGTCGGCCATCCCGATCCTCAAGGACAGGCGCAGCTTATTGGGGAGCAGCGCTATATTGATCAGATATTTACGACCTTGCAGGCGTGAGGATGCGCGCGCATGATCGTCAAGAAAGGCACGCTCCTCATACCGTCTGGCCCTCCTCAAGACCCTAATCGGCGGCATCTCTTTATTGTAGCGACCGATGCGGATGCTACCGGAAACCATATTTTAGTCCCCGTTTCGAGTTGGTCCGACGCGCGAAGCTGCGATCCAACCTGCCGCCTTGAGGCTCACGATCATCCCTTTTTAACGCACCCGTCTTTCGTGCTTTACCGGAAGGCCCGTGAGGAAGCGGTCGAAACGCTTAACCGAGGCGTTGCTCGGCGCATCTTTACCCCGCAGGCGCCCGTGAACGCGCAAATTTTTCTGCGTGTTTGGAATGGCTTCTGTCGGTCCCCGCAAACTCCCTTGTACATCCAGCGTGCCGTTGGGTGCGCCCCGTTGGACCGCAAAGCGCGTTCTGCCGCCCCTTGACCCCCCTCCTCCAACCCGGCAAGGTCTTAGCCTTTTCACGGGCCGGTTGAGACAGATAGGGTTGGGGCGATGATTACGGAACTGTTGGAAAAACTGGGGCATGGGCAGGATTTGACCCGCCAGGAACTCGCCTTCGCCCTCGATGATCTGATGGACGGCACCTGCCCCGAGGTGCAGTTCGCCGGGCTGCTGATGGGCCTGCGCGTGAAGGGCGAAACGGTGGAAGAGTTAATCGGCGCGGCCTCGGTTTTACGGGCGCGCGCGCTGAAACTGCCGCTGACGGTGCGCCCGCTGCTGTGTACGGCAGGCACGGGCGGCGACGGCGCGGGGGGGCTTAATCTATCCACAACGGCGGCCTTGATCGCGGCAGGGGCGGGCGCGAGCGTTGCCAAGCACGGCAATCGGGCTGTTTCCTCCAAAAGTGGTAGCTCCGACGTGCTGGAAGCCCTGGGCGTGCCGGTTGATCTGTCGATTGCCGCGACGGCGCGGGGAATCGAGACCATCGGCATCGGTTTTCTGTTCGCGCCGCTGTATCACCCCGCGACCAAGGCGGTGGTGCAGATTCGCCGCGCCTTGGGCGTGCGAACCCTGTTTAACCTGCTGGGGCCGCTGACCAACCCCGCCCACGTTCGCAAGCAGTGCGTTGGCGTCTATCACCCCTCGAAAATCCGCGTGATGGCGGAAGCGCTGGCCGGGCTTGAGTGCGAGCGGGCGCTGGTGATCTCCGCAGAAGTGGGTCTCGATGAAGTCTCGCCCCAAGGCCGAACCTTTGTCGCCTCCTTGCGCCACGGTGCGATTGAGGAGTTTACCGTGACCCCCGCCGATTTCGGCTTTGAGGAACAACCCCTGAGCACGATTAAAGGCGGCACCCCGGACGAGAACGCCGCCGCCCTGCTCACTGTTTTGCGTGGGGGGGATCATCCTGGCCGCGCGGCGGTGCTGATGAACGCTTCCGCAGCCCTGGTTGCCGCTGATTTGGCTGAAGATTTCAAGGCCGGGGTGGCGCTGGCTGAGGCGTCTATTGCCTCCGGTGCAGCGCTGGCGAAGCTCGACGGGCTGCGCGCTCTCAAGAACGAGGCTTAATATGACCACTTTGCCCAACCGCCTGAAACCGATCTGCGACCGCCGGGCCGAGGATGTGGCCGCTGGGAAAGCCCAACGCGCCCTTGCCGACATTGAACGCGAGATTGCCACCCTGCCGCCAACGCGCGGCTTCACTCAGGCCGTCACCGCCCCCGGCGCGCTGCGGGTGATTGCCGAGATCAAACGCGCCTCCCCCTCTGCCGGCACGATCCGCGCCGATAGCGACCCGGTAGCGATTGCCCGGTCGTATGAGGCGGCAGGGGCCTCGGCCCTCTCGATCCTCACCGAGCCGCACTGGTTCCACGGGGTTGATGCCGAACTTCAGGCCGCGCGCGCGCAAGTGAAAATCCCGGTTCTGCGGAAAGACTTCATTGTCGATCCCTGGCAGGTCGCCGAAACCCGCCTGATGGCCGACGCCTGCTTGCTGATTGTTGCCGTGTTGGGGGAAGCCACTGCCGACTACCTCGCCCAAGCCCGCAGCTATGGCCTCGATGTGCTCGTCGAAGTTCATGATGAAGTTGAAATGGACATCGCGCTGAGGGCCGGGGCTGAATTGATCGGCGTCAATAACCGCGACCTCACCACCTTCATCATCGACCTCGCTAATGCCGAACGCTTGCGCCCCCTCGTGCCGTCCAGCATCGGCTTTGTTGCCGAAAGTGGCCTGGAAACGCCCGACCATTTCGCCCGAATGCGCGGTATCGGTGCTCACGCCGTGCTCATTGGCTCGGCCTTGATGCGCGCGCCGGAGCCGGGGGCGCAGTTACGGTATTTGCTGGGGCAGGGCTAAGGGTCAGGGGTTTCACCCCCGACGCCCCCACTCAAGGGGCTTGCCCCTTGAGAATCCCTATTTCTTACTCAACCACACCCATTTTCCCTCAATAAGAAAATGGGATTACTAAGGGCCAAGGCCCTTAGGTGGGGTCGTTAGGGGCAAAGCCCCTAACCTTCCGAAAGGAACATCATGGTTCGGGTAAAGATCTGCGGTCTCACGCGGTTAGGCGATGCGTTGCACGCGGCGGCGTGCGGGGCAGATGCGTTGGGGTTTATTGTTTGGCCGGGATCGAAGCGCTGTATCAGCGTCCCCGATCTCGCGCGATTGCGGCGGGAGTTGCCGCCGTTTGTGCAGACGGTGGCAGTAACGGTGAATGCGACCCCGGCGGAGATTGTGGCCTTGTGGCACCAAACGGGGGTGAGCGCGGTGCAGTTGCATGGCGATGAGACGCCGGAGGGTTATCGCGGCTTGCCCATGCCGATTATCAAGGCGTTTCGCGCGCCGCCGCGTGCGGCTGAGTTGGATGGGTGGGACGCGGTGGCGTTTCTGGCGGATGGCGCTGCCGCTGGTCATTACGGCGGCTCGGGCGTGGTGGCGGATACCGCGACGGTGGAGGCGTTGGCCGCAACTGGGCGGCTGGTACTGGCGGGCGGGCTAACGCCGGAGACAGTGGCGGAGGCCGTGCGCCGCGTGCGGCCCTATGCCGTGGACGTTGCGAGCGGCACGGAAGTGCTGACCGAGGGCGGCACGCAGGCGGGGGTGAAAGACCCTGAGCGGGTGCGTCGGTTCATTGAGACCGCAAAGTCTCTCCTGCCTTAATCCAGACATAAGGTTACGGGGAGCTAAACTGAAGCTCTGCTCGTTGTAATTTGATTAGTTGCGTCTTCGGGGGTAAGTCTAGTGGCACGGAAGACGGCGGAAACGACCGAAGCTTCCGAAAGAAAACCTTCAATGACTTGCCTAGTCCAAGTAAGGCTCAACCCAAATAAGGAACGCACCATGACGAAGATTGCTGCCGGTTTTGCTGTTCTGGTTCTCTCTGTGTCGGGCATGGCCCTCGCCTCTGGTGCGACGACCGCTCCCGCGACCGCCCCGGTCGCTCCGGTGAAAGCGGCTGCTGCTGCAACCACTCAGGCCCCTGCTGCGGGTGTGACCTTGCAGGCCCCGAAGGTTCAGGCTCCGGTTCAAGCGGCGGCTCCCGCTGTGGGCACTGAAACCAAGTCAGGTGCTCCGGTTGTGAAGCCGGTCACGCCGGACGTTAAAGCCGACGTGAAGACGGACGTGAAGAAGACCGATGATAAGGTCATCCAAGGCGCGGCTCCGGTCCCGGCTCCGAAGACCACGATCAACTAAACTGCGCGTCATTGCAGGGGCACGGAGGGGGCGCGTGAGCTGCGCCCCTTTCTGCGCGTCGTGTTTCACGTGAAACATCACTTACCAATGCAGAACTCGGCGAAAATCAGCCCAAGAATATCTTCGACATCGACCCGCCCGATGATCCGTCCGAGGCCACGCAGAGCAAGGCGAACATCCTCGGTAATCAGTTCCGGCACGTGGCCCGCGAGCGCCCGGTGCAGCGCCTCGCAGGTTTCCGACAAAGCCGCCCGGTGACGGGTACGGGTCAAGAGCGGGTCGGCCCCGGTCGAAAGCAGCGCCGCCGCCCGGTCCGTGAGCAGCCCCATCAGCCCATCAAAGCCAACCCCATCGCGCACTGAAAGCGGGTGCCAGCCTGCGGCTTCGGCCCCAGGTGCGGCGCTCTGCCCAACATCGCATTTCGTCAGCAGGCGGATCGTCTCCCCCCCTGTCAGCCACGGCCTGAGTTCAGCCGGAATCTGCGGCCAGTCAGCGCGGTCCAGCAGCACGAGGGCTAGATCGGCTAGATCGGCGCGGGCGCGGGCGCGGCGAATACCTTCGGCTTCAATCGGATCATCGGTTTCCCGCAAGCCCGCCGTATCAACCAAGGTTACGGGATAGCCGCCCAGGTCGAGATGTAGTTCGATGACATCGCGCGTTGTGCCTGCCCGGTCCGAGACAATCGCCGCGTCTCGCCGCGCCAGCGCATTCAATAGGCTGGATTTGCCCGCGTTGGGCGGGCCGAGAATGACGATACTAAGGCCCTGCCGCAGCCGCTCCCCGCGCCCATCGGCCAGATGGGTGTGCATCTCGGCTAAGAGCGCCGCCAAATCGGGCCGGGTCGCAGCGAGAAGATCCTCCGGCACGTCTTCTTCTTCCACGAAATCAATGGTGGCTTCGCAGTGAGCCAGCGCCCGCATCAGCCGCGCTTGCCAGCCCGTGATGAGCGCACCCAAAGCGCCGTCCAACTGGCGCACAGCCTGGCGGCGTTGCGCTTCGGTTTCGGCATCGAGAAGATCCGCCAGCCCTTCCACTTCGGTTAAATCGAGCTTGCCGTTATCGAAGGCTCGGCGGGTAAACTCCCCTGGTTCCGCCAAGCGCACCCCCGGCAGGCGGCACGCGGCGGTTAGCAGGGCGGCTAAAACCGCGCGGCTGCCGTGAACTTGAAACTCCGCCACATCCTCCCCCGTGAAGCTATTCGGCGCGGGAAACCAGAGCAGCAGACCGGTATCGAGCAAGTCACCCTCGGCGGGATCGTGAAACCCCGTGAGTTTGGCAGCGCGGGCGGGCGGCAGCGGTTTGCGGGTCAAGGCTTCGGCTAAAGCCCCCGCCTGTGGCCCGGAGGCGCGCAAGACCGCAACCCCAGCCCGGCCCGGCGCGGTGGCAGTGGCGATGATCGTATCGGCCATCGTCTAGTCCTGTGCGGGGAGCTGTTGATCGGGGGCAATCATTAAGCGCTCCACCCGCCCGCCTTGGCGCAGGTGCGTTTCGAGAATCTCGTCAATATCGGCGGTAGTGCGCGCCTGATACCAAACGCCTTCCGGGTAAATCACAAGGGTTGGGCCGAATTCGCAGCGGTCCAGGCAGGCCGCCGCGTTTACGCGCACGCGCTTAAGACCGAGTTCCTTAGCGCGCGCCTTGGCGTAATCGCGCAGTTTCTCGGAGCCTGCGGCGGCGCAAGAACCGCGCGCGTGCCCATCCGGGCGGCGGTTGGTACACATGAAGAGATGCGCCTCGAAATACAGCGCGGGATCGGTCGGCAAACGGGGCATTATTCTCTCGGGATTGAGGGGTTGATCCAGGCGGTCTCGCGCCCAGGTTAACCCTGTTAAATTTCAGGTCTTGCGCGATGTCGAGACTATCGGTCCAATAGCCGCAGCGCAATCTTTCGGGGAAGCAACCGCAGTATGACCAAAACCCACGCTATCCGCCTTACCGCGTTCGGCGGCCCGGACGTGTTGACATGGGAAGAGATTGATCTTCCCGTCCCCGGCCCTGGTGAAGCGTTGATCCGGCACACGGCCATTGGCCTCAACTTCATCGAAATCTACCAGCGCACCGGCCTCTATCCGCTGCCCCTGCCCCTCGTCTTGGGCCAGGAGGGCGCGGGTGTCGTCGAGGCGATTGGCGCTGGCGTGACCGATGTAAAAGTCGGCGACCGGGTAGCCTATGCCACTGGCCCCTCCGGCGCGTATGCCGAAAGGCGCCTCTACCCCGCCAATAGATTGGTGCCGCTGCCGGATGGCATCAGCGACCAAATCGCCGCCGCGATCATGCTGGGGGGCATGACGGCGCGGTATCTGGTGAAGGAAACCTTCCCGCTGAAGCCCGGCCATACGGTGCTCTACCATGCCGCTGCGGGCGGCGTTGGCCAGATTGCCGTGCAATGGGCCAAGCAGTTGGGCGCGACGGTGATTGGCACCGTTTCCGCCGGAAAGGTCGATCTCGCTAAATCCTTGGGCTGCGATCACGTGCTGGCGAGCGGCCAGGACGATATTGCTGCAAAAGTGAAGGAGATCACGGGCGGGCGCGGCGTTGATGTTGTTTATGATTCGGTTGGTAAAGATACGTGGGATGGTTCGCTCGATGCGCTTGCCCCGCGCGGCATGATGGTCAGCTTCGGTAATGCCTCCGGCCCGGTCCCCGCCATCGCGCCGCTGACCCTTGCCGCCAAAGGCTCGCTATTCCTCACGCGCCCCACCCTCGGCCATTACATCGCCACCCGTGCGGAGTTGCTGGCGAACGCCAATGATTTGTTCGAGGCAGTGTTATCGGGCAAAGTTACGGTTCACGTGAATCAAACCTTCGCTTTGAAAGACGTGGCCCAAGCCCACATCGCCCTGGCCGAACGCCGCACGACGGGCGCAACAGTGCTTATTCCGTAGGGTGTGAGTGAGGGGCTTTGCCCATGCCGTTACTGCACCCCTCCCTCAGGGGTCCGTCTCTTGCCGGAGCGCGCGGTTTTGCGTATGGTCCGCATCATGATGCAGAAATTTGATGTCATTATCGTGGGCGGTGGACACGCTGGTACGGAAGCTGCCGCGTCGGCGGCGCGGATGGGTGCGCGCACGCTGTTACTCACGCACCGGAAAGAGACAGTGGGCGCGATGTCGTGCAACCCTGCTATCGGCGGGTTGGGCAAGGGCCATTTAGTGCGCGAGATTGATGCGCTCGATGGCATCATGGCGCGGGCAATTGACCGGGGCGGCATTCAGTTCCGCATTCTCAATCAGTCGAAAGGCCCTGCGGTGCGTGGCCCGCGCGCGCAGGCCGACCGCAAGCTCTATGCTGCGGCGGTGCAAGCGCTTCTTGCCGAAACGCCGAACCTCACGATTCAGGCAGGTGCGGCGGTTGATTTGCGCTTCACGGGCACCGCTGGCGTTGATGAGCGCATTAGCGGAATCGTGTTGGCCGATGGGGCGGAGATTACCGCAGGCGCAGTCGTGCTGACTACGGGCACCTTTCTGAATGGGCTAATCCATATCGGCGAAACCCAGATTCCGGCAGGGCGCGCTGGCGAGCCTCCGGCGCTCGGATTATCGGAAGCACTGCGCGCGCGCGGGTTTGCCTTGGGGCGGCTGAAGACCGGAACCCCCGCGCGGCTTGATGGGCGCACAATTGAGTGGGCCGCGCTCGAAAGCCAAAAGGGCGATACGCCCCCGCCCCCCTTCTCTTACCTAACCGATAGCATCACCACGCCGCAGGTGGACTGCGGGATCACCTACACGACCGAAGCAACCCACCAGATCATCCGCGACAATCTGCACCGCGCGCCGATGTACAGCGGCCAGATTGCTAGCACGGGGCCGCGCTACTGCCCGTCGATTGAGGATAAGGTGGTGCGCTTTGCCGACCGCACGGCGCATCAGATTTTCCTAGAGCCGGAAGGGTTGGACGATCCCACCGTTTACCCGAACGGCATTTCCACGTCGCTGCCGGAAGACGTGCAGCGGTTAGTGGTTGCCTCGATTCCGGGGCTTGAGAAGACGGTTATCCTCCGCCCCGGCTATGCCATTGAATATGATTACGTCGATCCGCGCGAGTTGCGGGCGACGCTGGAGACGAAGCGCGTCACGGGGTTGTTCTTTGCAGGCCAGATCAATGGCACGACGGGCTACGAGGAAGCGGCGGCTCAAGGCTTGATGGCGGGGGTGAATGCCGCCTTACGGGCTGGGGGCGGCGAGACCGATTTTACGCTGGACCGCAGCCAAGCCTATATCGGCGTGATGATCGACGATCTGACCACGCGCGGCACGACTGAGCCGTACCGCATGTTCACCAGCCGGGCGGAGTACCGTCTGTCGTTGCGGGCGGATAATGCCGACCAGCGCCTCACTAATCTTGGCACGGCCATCGGCGTTGTCGGGTCCGCCCGCGCTCACGTTTATGGCGAAAAGGCAGCGGCGTTGCTGTCGGCACGCGCGCTTGCGACGGGCCTCAAGATGACGCCGACCGAGCTTGCCAAGCGTGGCATGACCATCACGCAAGATGGGGTGGCCCGCACCGCGCTGGACCTGTTGCGCTTCCCCGACGTCACCATCGCGCGGCTTACGGAGATTTGGCCGGAACTGGCTGATGTGCGCGCCGATGTGGCGGAGCAATTGGTGATTGATGCGGGCTACGCCGGGTATCTGGATCGGCAGGAGGCAGATATTCGCGCCTTCCGCAAGGACGAAGCCCTGAGCCTGCCGCTCCATCTGGATTATACTAAGGTTGGCAGTCTGTCGGCGGAAGTGCGGCAAAAGCTGATTGCGGCCAAGCCGGAAACCCTGGGTGCAGCGGCGCGGGTGCCGGGTGTGACGCCAGCGGCGGTGATTGCGTTGCTACGATACGTGAAGCAAAAGCCGGTGGCAGCGTGAGTGTTTCGGGGGAAGTTCTCAACGATGTTTCACGTGAAACACGCGCCCGCCTCGATACCTATGCCGACCTTCTTCGCAAGTGGCAGCCGCGCATCAATTTGATTGCCCCCTCCACGCTCGCGGATTTGTGGGTTCGGCACTTTGAAGACTCAGCGCAACTTCTGCCGCTGGTTCCGCCCGCAACGCAGCGCATCGCCGATATGGGCAGCGGTGCCGGTTTTCCCGGTTTAGTCCTGGCGATCCTCACGGGGATCGAAACCCATTTGATCGAGAGCGATAGTCGCAAGGGCATTTTTCTGCGCGAAGCCGCGCGGCTCACGGGCGCGCCGGTAACGGTTCACACGCAGCGCTTGGAGGCTCTGCCCTCCTTGGGGGCTGATCTTGTGACGGCGCGGGCGCTGGCACCGCTTGTTGATCTTCTACCCTATGCCAACCGCGTTGGGCGGTCGGTGGTCGCAGGCGGCTGGCAGGGATTGTTTATGAAGGGTGAATCCTGGCAGACTGAAATGGACGCAGTTCAGCCGCACTATCGTTTTACGCTGGCGACCACGCCGAGCCGTACCCACCCGTCGGCCATGATCTTATTGATCAAGGATGTTGAGAATGTCTCCTGAAACCGCTTCGGCGGCCCCTGCCGCCCCTCTAGGCCGGGTGATCGCGGTCGCCAATCAAAAAGGCGGCGTTGGTAAAACCACGACGGCGGTGAACCTCGCAACGGCCCTTGCCGCCTGCGAAAAGCGTGTGCTGGTATTGGATCTGGACCCGCAGGGCAATGCCTCTACCGGCTTCGGGATTGATCGGCGCTATCGGTCAATCGGGGCCTATCAGGTGATGACCGACGGCGCGAGTGTGGCTGAAGCTGCGGTGGGTACGGACGTGCCGGGCCTAAACCTCGTCACTTCCTCCGTTGATCTTGCGGGCGCGGAGTTCGAGTTGGTCGATCAAGAGCGGCGGGAGCACCGATTGCGCGATGCGCTGGATCAACAGCCGTTGCCCTATGATTATATTCTTATCGACTGCCCGCCCTCGTTGGGCCTGCTAACCCTCAACGCGCTGGTGGCGGCCGATGCTGTGCTAGTGCCGTTGCAGTGCGAGTTCTACGCGCTCGAAGGCTTGGGCCATTTGCTGCGAACGGTGGAGCGGGTAAAGAAGAGCTTCAACCCCACTCTCGTCATTCAAGGCATCGTGCTAACCATGTACGATAAGCGTAACAATCTGTCGGACCTTGTGGCGTCGGACGTGCGCGAGCATATGGGCAAGCTGGTTTATGACGCGATGATCCCCCGCAATGTCCGCGTGTCGGAAGCCCCCAGCCACGGCAAACCCGTGCTGATTTACGATTTGAAATCGCCCGGCAGCCGCGCCTATATCGACCTTGCGCGGGAAGTGTTGAAGCAAGAAAGTGAATGGGTCGCGGCATGATCGACGATAAAGCAAAAAAGCCCCGGCGTTTGGGCAAGGGGCTGTCGGCGATTTTTGGCGATGATGAGCCGGATCAACCGGCAGGCGACGGCAGAACCGGCGCGCCGCCCCTGCCCCGCAGCCTGCCTATCGCCTACCTAACACCAGGTCGCTATCAGCCGCGTCGGCGGTTTGAGGCGGAGGCGATGGAGCAGCTTATCCTCTCCGTGCGGCAGCAAGGGGTGGTTCAGCCCCTCATCGTTCGCCCGCTGGGGGATAATAAATACGAGATTGTTGCCGGGGAGCGGCGTTGGCGCGCGGCCCAGGCGGCGCAGCTTCATGAAGTTCCGGTCGTTATCCGCGATATGACCGACCGGCAGGCGCTGGAAGTCTCGCTGCTGGAAAACATCCAGCGGCAAGACTTAACGCCACTGGAAGAAGCCGAAGGCTATCGCCGCCTGATGGATGAGTTCGGCCATACGCAAGAAGTTCTAGCCAATCACTTGGGCAAAAGCCGCAGCCATATCGCCAATATGCTGCGCCTGTTGAACCTGCCGGAAGCCGTGCGCGAGTTGGTGGAAAGCGGCTCCCTGTCCGCAGGCCACGCCCGCGCGCTGCTGACGCTGCCCAACCCTGAGGAAGCGGCAGAGCAGATCATCGCCAAAAAACTCTCCGTTCGCGCAGTGGAGCAAATGGCCCAGCGCGCGAAAGAGGGCCAGCCGATCTTCGCCCCCCCCGCTCCAAAAGCGCGCCGCCCGAAAGCGGCTGTCGGGGGTGTGAAAGACCCGGACACGCTGGCATTAGAAGCCGACCTCGCCAATAAGCTCGGCGTGCCAGTAGAGATTCTGGCCCAAGGCGAAAGCGGCCAGATGGTGCTGCACTATGCGTCGCTGGAACAGTTGGACGATCTGTTGCAGCGGATTCGTTAGAGCGTCGGCCAAACTTTCATGAGGGCAACGGCGTGGACAACGCCATAACCCAGGCAAATGACGGAACTCCAAATCTCGAACTGGGTCGTGGCGGCGCGTTTTGAAAGCCATAGCGGAATAAGGGCGAGACCGCGCACAAGGTAGATCGCGGTAATCGCGCTGAGGGCGAACGATAAAAAAGGCAGCTCGGGAATCAGTCTGGCCGCACTCAGGGCATAGGCGCTCCAGGTGAGTAAGACCGCCATAATGGCAAGCGTGATGAGGGCCGGAAAAAACCTTCCCGCCTCTGCTGCGCGCGCCATTTTCTCGCCTGCTCCGAAGAAGCGATACCAGTTGGGGCCGCCAATGATAATCGCTCCGTGCAAAAGCCCGGCGATAGCACTCAGTATCGCGGCAAGGACGAGCCAAAAACTGGCGTCAGCTATCATCGCGCCCTCCGGTAATGACGTGATTGAGTATCACAGAGCTATGGGATGGATGAACGTCCAAAAACAAACGTCCCGCCGGCATCACTCGAACCACTGGCCCCCGGCTGCACCGCCCTTGGCACGGCGCGGGAATCACCTTGATCGGCGGATCGAGCGCCGCCAGTTTCGGCCCCAACGCTTTCAGCAGCTTTTCCGATCCGCGTGCGGCGCAAGACGGGCGGTCGCGCCCGAAACGCCGATTGACGCAAACCAGCAGGGTTAGCGGCGGCGGTTCAGGCGGTTCCATTCCAACTGGTCCGGCGTGAGGCGAAAACCGATGAGCACTTCATACGCATCGCCGAACTCGCCGGTTTTCAAGGGAATGCGCTGCTCGATTTCATCAAACAGGCCAATGCGGACGCTATTCACCGGGTAATCGGCGCGCAACGTGAAGTCCTGCTGGGCGATGATCTCGCGGTTTTTATCGAGGATGCTGACGAAATAGGGCACTTCGGCAAAGCGCGGGCCATTGGCCGCCGCCCCGCGTTCGGACGCAATCTCGATTCGCAGATCGACCAAAACAGTGCGGAGCTTATCCTCATAGAAGCAAGAACCGGAGAAACCCGCAACCTGGGAGAAAGACTGCACGTCGGTAATATCGCGCCCTGCCCCCTCGCGGAACACGGTCAGGCGGGCCGCATCGGCAAGAATGCCAACGCGCGGGCAGGGCGGAACAGTGGCGGCAGTTTTCTGATCGGCACAGGCCGTTAGCAGCAACGCCATTCCGAGAACTCCGAACCGAAGAGCCGAACCCACACCCATGCTGAACACCCCTGTTTCAAAAACTAAGGCCCCTTACATAGCAGCCCGCGCGCTTGCTTCCTACTCTTGCTTCCTACTCTTGTTTCCTACTGGGGCGCGTGGGGGTTAGGCTTGTTCTGATGCCCCAAAGCGATTCAGAGTGATTGGCATTCGCCAATCACTCTGAATTATTGTTTTTTCGCAAATGCGTCGTCGCAGACGATTCCGTCTGCTCGGGATTTGCTTTAGGGTGCAGCGGCTTTTAAGGATAAGTGCGATGACAGAGTCTCTTCCGCCGCTCACGGTTCTGCTGGCGGGGCCGCGCGGCTTTTGCGCTGGGGTAGACCGAGCGATTCAGATTGTGGAACAGGCGCTGCTGAAGTTCGGCGCGCCGGTTTATGTGCGCCATGAGATTGTTCATAACCGCTTCGTCGTCGAAAGCCTGGAAGCGCAAGGCGCGGTGTTCGTGAAGGAACTTGATCAAGTGCCCGATGACCGGCCTGTGATCTTTTCGGCGCACGGGGTGCCGAAGGCGGTTCCGGCGGAAGCCGAGCGGCGGCAGATGATGTATCTCGACGCCACCTGCCCGCTGGTCTCCAAAGTTCATCTGGAAGCCGAACGGCACTATGAAGCGGGCTTGCATATTCTGCTTATCGGCCATAAGGGCCACCCGGAGGTGATCGGCACGATGGGGCAACTGCCCGCAGGGTCGGTAACGCTGGTGGAAGACCTGGCCGAGGCCGAGAGCGTTGCCGTGCTGGACCCGGCGAAGATCGCCTATATCACTCAAACCACGCTCTCGGTTGACGACACGAAGGATATTGTGGCGGCGCTAGAGGCGCGTTTCCCGGCGCTGCAAGGTCCGCGCAAGGGCGACATCTGCTACGCCACCACGAACAGGCAGGCGGCAGTGAAGGCAATTGCTGAACAGAGCGAGGCGTTGCTGGTCATCGGTGCGCCCAACTCCTCCAACTCGCGGCGCTTAGTGGAAGTGGCGGAACGCGCCGGTTGCCCACGCGCCAAGCTTATTCAGCGGGCAAGTGAGATCAATTGGGCGGATTTTGCCGATATTCACACGCTGGGGCTATCGGCGGGGGCCTCGGCCCCGGAAGTACTGGTCGATGAGGTCATCACCGCCGCGCGCCTGCACCGCACGGTTACGATCCGAGAGATTCGCGTGACGGAGGAAACGATCACCTTCAAACTGCCCAAAGCGCTAGCGGGATAATTCCGAATGGCTGTTTACACCGATATTCCCGATGAAGAGTTGCGCGCCTTTGTGGCCGATTACGGCATCGGCGAGGTTACGTCCTATATGGGCATTGCGGAGGGGGTGGAGAATTCCAACTTTCTCATCAATACCACCGAGGGCCGCTATATCCTCACGCTCTACGAAAAGCGCGTGAACCCGGATGATTTGCCGTTTTTCATCGGCCTGATGGATCATCTCGCGGCGCGGGGCCTGTCTTGCCCAATTCCGCTGACCACGGCCAGCGGCCAACGCCTGCGCGTTTTACGCGACCGTCCTGCCGCGATGGTCAGCTTCTTGCCCGGCGTTTGGCCGCGCCGGATTGTGCCGGGGCATACGGCGGAACTGGGGGAGGCTTTAGGCAAACTGCATAAAGCCGGGGCGGATTTTCCGCTGCGCCGGGCCAACTCCCTCTCGCTGGGCGGCTGGGCAAAACTCGTTGCCGCGACGGAAAGCCAAGCCGATTCCGTGCGCCCCGGTTTGGCGGCAGCGCTGGCGGCAGAGTTCGAGTACCTGAAGGCTCATTGGCCGCAAGATTTGCCGGAAGGGGTGATTCACGCCGATCTCTTCCCCGATAACGTCTTCTTCACCGGGGAGAAGGTGAGCGGCGTGATCGACTTCTACTTCGCCTGCACCGACGCGCTGGCCTATGATCTCGCCATCTGCCTCAACGCGTGGTGCTTCGAGGCGGATGGCAGCTTCAACCTAACCAAAGCGATGGGCCTGCTGCGCCGCTACCAAGCCGTGCGCCCCCTAACCGACGCTGAAATCGCCGCCCTGCCAATCCTCTGTCGCGGCTCCGCCTTGCGCTTCCTGCTCACCCGCCTCTACGATTGGCTGAACCGCCCACCAGGGGCGCTGGTGAAGCCGAAAGACCCGATGGAATATTGGGCCAAGCTGCGCTTTCATCAGCATGTCAGCGATGCGGTCTCTTATGGGGTGACACAATGATTACGAAGTTGTACGTCGACAATTATAAGACGCTCGTTGATTTCACGGTTGAGTTTCAGCCGTTGACGTTGATTGTGGGGGCGAATGGCTCGGGGAAGACGGCGATAACTGAGGTTTTGAACGCGGTTAGTTTGATGCTGCGCGGGAAGCTGGAGCTAAATAAAGCCTTTCCGAGAGAAACACTGTCGAAGTTTACCGATGGCAATCTTGTGCAGACGTTTCGGATTTTCGTTACTCTTGGCGATAATGAGTATAAATATACTTTTTCTGTTGAACAAAATTCCCTACGTGACGCAGCAAAAATACAATATGAGATGTTAGAAATTAATGGGGAAAGCCGTTTATTTTTTGAAGATAGTAGCGTCGCCGTGTATGATATTAGTGAAGTTGGCGAAAATGCTATTTTTAACGCAAAAGATAATAATTTATCACTTTTTCAAATTTCTATAATACCCCTTGGCCCATCAATTGAGGATTTTATGAATTTTTTCGTAAAAAAAATATTTAATTATCAAATAAATCCCTTTTCTATTTACGGATATTCTAAAGAAGAAAGTGATTTTTTGAGTCGAAATGGTGAAAATTTTTCAGCTTGGTATCGACACAATCAAGCTGAAAATCCATTGGCCCTAGATAAACTATATACCGAAATTGCAGGTTTTATGCCTGGTTTCAAATATTTCCGCCTGAGTGGCTCCGAGGGAAGAAGAAGCATAATGTGTGAGTTTTCTGAAGGTAAGTTCCCAATTGATTTTGATTTTCTGTCAGAAGGACAGAAATCTTTGATAGTTTTATGTGCCATTTTAGTTTTTGGTGAGACTAAAATAAAAACCAGTCAAACTCTAATATTCGATGAACCCGAGAACTTCATCTCTCTCAAAGAAATTCAACCTTGGCTCCGCAAAGTTGAGGATTGGATTGAGGAAGGAAACGGCCAAATCATTCTCATTTCCCATCATCCCGAAACCATGAACTACGAAGGGGATGATGCAATTGTCTGGCTTGAACGGGAAAATGGGCAGCAGACGCGCCTAAAGTCCCGCGAAGAGATTGCGGCGGGGCATGGGTTGCTGTTCTCCGATCGTTTTTCGCGCGAGTCTTAAAATGCCAGGAGATAACCGGATCATTGTGCTGTGCGAGGATCACGCACAGGCACATTTCGTGCGATGGATTTTAAAAGGGTTTGGCGTCGGCAACCGTGAAATGAATTTTCGTATTACGGAAAGAAATGCCGGAGCGGGCGATAATGCCGTTATCAAAGCCTTTCCGAGTGAGCTAGACTATTGGATGCGTCGTAAGAACCACGGTAAATCTAGTATTCTAATTGTTGTCTTGGATGCCGATGAGGTTGGCGTCGATCAAAAAAAGAATCTCTTACGCAAAGAGCTAAACGATCAACCTTATCCAGACACAGATGGTGTCGGTGTGTTCATACCCGCGCTCAATATTGAAAGTTGGATTCATTTTCTAACAGTTGCGGTGGTTGATGAGAAAACAGACCATAAGAATAAATACCGAGACATTAAAAAAACCCGAGATGCTATAAAATCCTTCGCTCAAAAATGCCGAGAACGGCAAAAGATTGAAAATATGCCCCTCTCCCTCGCCGCCGCCTGTGCAGAATTTGAGAAAATCCGTGTCCGACTCTAACGAACCGCTCGAAAAAGTTGCCCTCTTCTCCGATGGTGCGTGCAGCGGTAATCCTGGCCCTGGTGGCTGGGGCGTAATTTTGCGGTTTCGCGGTGCTGAGAAGGAACTTTTTGGCGGCGAGCGCGATACCACCAATAACCGCATGGAAATGATGGCGATCATTCAGGGGCTGGAGGCGTTAAAACGCCCCGTAGCGGTCGATATTTTTACCGATAGCAAATATGTGATCGACGGGATGACGAAATATATGCCGACCTGGAAAAAGAATAGCTGGCGTACGGCTGACAAGAAGCCCGTGAAAAATATTGATCTGTGGGAGCGGATGTTGGCAGCGATGGTGCCGCATCAACTCTCTTGGACCTGGGTGAAGGGCCATAGCGGCCACCCGGAAAACGAGCGGGCCGATGCCCTCGCGCGCAGGGGTGTCGATGTGCAGCGCGCCTCGTGAGCAGTCTTCTCGACCTTGGGTGGACGAAACCGCTTGATGCGGGCTTTCGCGCGCTCGGTGCCTCTGGCCTGATTGCCGCCCGCATCGCGGTGGAGCATCGGCGCGGCTATGAGGCGCTGTGCGAGGGCAAGGGGGAGCTTCGCACCGTGTCGGCCTTTCTTCCGGGGCGGTTACGGCGGGATTTGGGGGCCGATGGGGAGAGTTTAGCTGTCGGCGATTGGGTGGCGCTCTTGCCTGCCGAAAAAGGCTTGCACCCGATTGCCGCCCTCTTGCCCCGGCGCAGTGCCTTCGTGCGGAAAACCGCTGGCGAGCGGGCTGTGCGGCAGATTGTGGCAGCGAATTTAGATCGCCTGTTTATCGCCATGGCGGTGAGCGAGGATTTCAACCCGCGCCGTCTGGAGCGCTACCTGACCGCCTGCGCCAATGCCGACGTGGCCCCGACGCTGTTGCTGACGAAAGCCGATCTGGCCGAGGATCTCGATGCGCGCATCGCGGCAGTCCGCGCGGTGGCCCCCGATCTGCCATGCTGGCCGATCAGCCTTGTTACCGGAACCGGGCTGGACGCTTTGCGTGCCTCGATTGAACCGGGGGAAACCTTGGCGTTGGTCGGCTCCTCCGGGGTTGGCAAATCCTCTCTGGCGAATGTGTTGTTTGGGGCCGATCGCCAGTCGGTCGGTGCGGTCTCCGATCACGGCAAAGGGCGGCACACAACAACGCGGCGGGAACTCATGTTGCTGCCCAGCGGCGGTGTGTTGATCGACACGCCGGGGATGCGCGAGTTCCACCTGTGGGACGCCGAGGTGAGTGAAGGTTTCCCCGATATTGAGGAACTCGGCCTTGGTTGCCGCTTTCGCGACTGCCAGCATCATCAGGAGCCTAACTGTGCTGTGCAGGCTGCGGTCACAGCAGGGTCGCTTGACGCCGCTCGGCTTGCGGCCTTTCATAAGCTGCAAGACGAACAGGATCAGGCCGCCCGCGCACGCCGGGAGAAAGGTTCACGCGGATGATGCGGACACTCGACCCCTACCTCGATCACCTAAGCGCCTGCAACCGCTGGACCCCGGCGGAGTATGTGCCGTTCCGCATCGGCCATCAGCGCTATGGGGCCGTGCGCCGTGACCGGCTGGACCGGTTGATGGTCGAAGACGATCTACTCACGGTTACGCCCAACTGGGTGGAACTCATCGCCCCGCCCGACCGGCTGGCGCGCAGCGCGGCTTTGGCCGATTTAGTGCGGCGGCTGGTCGCGAGCCGCGACCTTACTAAAGAACGCCGCGAGCTTTACCCGGTGCTGCGGCGCTGGGGGCAGGAGCCGGTGGCCTTGGTGGACCGGGGGGCGGCGGATTACTTGGGCATTCGCGCCTATGGCGTTCATCTGAACGTCATGAGCGAAGGCGATATGTGGGTGGCCCGCAGAGCCAAAAATAAGGCGGTGGCCCCCGGTAAGCTCGATAATCTTGTCGCGGGCGGCCAGCCTTATGGCCTCACCCCGCTGGAAAATCTGATTAAAGAATGCGGGGAAGAAGCCTCGATGCTGCCCGCGCTCGCGGCCCAGGCGCAACCGACAGGGGCCTTGCTCTACCGCATGGAAAGCGCCAAGGGATTGCGGGATCATGTGCTCTTCACCTTCGATCTTACCGTGCCCAGCGGTTTTCAGCCGGTCAGCGGCGACGGCGAGCATGAGGCATTTTACCGCTGGCCGTTTGAGCATATCGACGATCTGCTGCGCGCCGATGACGTGTTCAAGTTCAATATCCCCTTAGTCATCATTGATTATTTCCGCCGTACCGGGCGGATTTCCAGCGATGCGGCAGGCTATGAAGACCTTATTCGCGGCCTCAGTGGCGGCTGGCGCGGGAAATTTGATGAATGAGTGAGAGTAGGACCGGGCTTTCTGCGGGGGCACTAACCGTTGCCGCTTTCTATGTCTTCTTCCGCCTGAAAGACCCTGCGGCGCTAAAAGCGCAGCTTCTACCCATTGCCGAAGCGAACAATGTGTACGGCACCCTACTGCTCGCCCCCGAAGGGCTGAATGGCACCCTTGCCGGACCGGAAGCGGGGCTGCTGGCGACGCTGGACGCGATTCGCACAGCGGCGGGGCTGGCGGAGTTGCGCTGGAAACGCTCCTCTGCCGAAACTATGCCCTTTGGTCGGCTCAAGATCAAAGTGAAGCGCGAAATCGTCACCTTTGGTGTGCCGGAGGCCGATCCCAGCCAGCGCGTCGGCACCTACGTTGCCCCCGAAGCCTGGAACGCGCTGATCCAAGACCCCGAGGTACTGGTGATCGACACGCGCAATAGTTTCGAGGCGGGGTTGGGCAGCTTCGAGCGCGCCGTCGATCCCGGCACGCGCAGCTTCGGCGAGTTTCCCGCCTATGTGCGCGAGAAGCTAGACCCAAAACAGCACAAGAAAGTCGCCCTATTCTGCACTGGCGGCATCCGCTGCGAAAAAGCGACGGCTTTCATGCTGAACGAAGGTTTTGCGGACGTGTATCACCTGGAAGGCGGCATTCTTGCCTACTTAGAGAAAATCCCGCCGGAGCAAAGCCTGTGGCACGGCGGCTGTTTTATTTTCGATGAGCGGGTACTGCTGGGGCATGGGTTGCAGGTGTTGGGGCCAGGGCCTGAAAAGACCCGCAGGATCGACCCGCCCGGCATTTTCAAACAGGCTCTCAGTTGACATTATGTTCTTGCAGTGACTCACTGAAAGCCGAGGGAGGGAAGCATGAATGAACTGATTGGCATGGGGCTTTATACGCCTGCCGAGGCGGGTAAGTTGCTTCGTATTTCCCCTCAAAAGATTTCCCGGTGGCTGCGCGGTCATTCGGTTCGGGGTCGTTTTTACGACCCCCTGTGGCAGCCCCAGATGACTTTAGACGATGAGCAATTTTATTTAGGCTTCCGGGACTTAATGGAAGTGCGAATTGCCGATAAGTTTATCGCCGCAGGGCTGTCGCCGCAGCGGGTTCGCACGGCGGTTACTCTGGCACGAGACGTTCTGGGGGAAGCGTATCCGCTTTCCACGGATCGGTTTCGCACCGATGGCCGGGATATTTTTCTGCAAGTGATCCAACAGGATGAGACGGGAGAAGAAAAACAACAACTTCTCAATCTCTTTCGCCGTCAATTCGAGTTTCAGCAGATTATTGCACCGTTGTTAAAAACGGTCGATCTCGACGACAGGGGGCATCCGGTTCAGTGGTGGCCTTTGGGCCAAAAGGGCAAAATCATCGTCGATCCGGCACGGGCCTTCGGTCGGCCTATCGAGGCAGAAAGCAGTGTACCAACCGCTATTCTCGCCGCTGCGGGGCAGTTGGAAGGGGCGGAACGCGCGGCGCTTGCTTATGACGTGCCCCTTGCCGCCGTTCGCCGGGCGATGGCTTTCGAGAGCGATTTGGAGCAACGGGTGGCGGCGTGAAACTGCTTTTCGATAACTGCACCTCTCCGACCCTCGCGACCACGCTGGATGGTTTCATCCAGCATTACGGGCACCGGGCCTACCACATCAAAGATATTTCGGCCCTTCCAAGAGGGCGACATTCGCTCGATATTGAGTGGATCGGTTTTTTGAAGGCTCAGGCCGACGATTGGGCTTTCGTGACGGCGGATGATCGACTGCGGAAGAATAGGCCGGAGCGGGCGGCGCTGCGCTCCTCGGGCCTGCACGGTTTTGTTTTTGCTAAAGGTTTTGCGAAGACCCTGATGCACCAACGCGCGTCGCTTCTGCTGTGGCGCTGGCCAGATATGCAGCAGATTATGTTGGACGCTCCGGGGCCTGCGCTTCACGAGTTACCCCTTAACAAGAATAGCAAACTTTCGGCACTGCCGTTTTAACCGCTATGTTTTGCCCAAAAAACGGCAGGCGTGAGGATGGGATAATTTCCTGCCAGCGCCAGAAGATCCTTGTCGCCCGTTATCAGATACTGCGCGCGCCCAGCTAAAAAAGTTCCCAAGATGGGTTGATCGGCAGGGTCACGCAACACTGCCTCTTGCCCGCCGTCTGGCTCCACAATATCGGCTAAAAATAGGAGGCTATCGGCCAAGTCCCGAATGGCGGACGGGCTGAGGCGATTCTGCGACAGGCGCGGCAATACCCGCACCATTTCCTCTATAATGTAGTGCGACAGCACGGTTTCTATGGCCCCATACCGCCACGCGCCAACAATCTGCCCCGGAATGCTGCGTGGATAGGTGATTCCTGATACAAGAACATTCGTATCCAGGACAACCCGCAACCCCCGCATTACCGCGCGCGTTCTTGGGCGACAAGCGCATCAATCTCGGCAAGCCCTACTTCCGCAGGAACATCGGCATAGCTCTCGGCAAGCTGGTCGCTGAGGGCATCGAAACGATCCCGCAGGCGGCGGATGCGCGCAAAGAGTTCGGCATCGACGAGGGCGGCGACCGTCTTACCGTCTTTTTTGATAAGGATGCTGTCGTTACGATACTGAACCTGGTTGAGCATTTCTCCCAGGTTTTGCCGAAACGCAACCGCGCTGACTTCGGTAATCATGACGACACCTCAACCATATTGATCATTATGATTAGTATGGTTAAAGGTTTAGGCAGCGTCAATTCTAAAACCAAAAACCCCCACCAAAATTGGCAGGGGTTTTTGAGAATTTGGAGCGGGAAAAGGGATTCGAACCCTCGACCCTCACGTTGGCAACGTGATGCTCTACCACTGAGCTATTCCCGCATCGGGCCACCAGCGACGCTTCGTGCGCTGTCGGTGAGGCGGAATATAGCGTGTGGTGGAATTCCTGCAAGCGCTTTTTCGCTTGGCTTCCTGAAGAAATTGCGGCGCGTGGGGAAATTGCGATGCAAGCCCTTCCTCGAAGCCTTGCCTCTCTGGCGCACCCGTGCCACATGAGGGGGGTAGTTTTAAGTCTGCGACACGGCGCGCGGGCGCGGATTCTCTCTGGGAAGGGTTTTTCCCCATGCAAACGCTTTTCGGCGCTTCGGCGGCCCCGGTCAACGCCCCGGCGGCAAAAGATGTTACCACAGCCACCTTTACGGCTGAGGTGATGGAAGCCTCCCGCGAGGCGGTGATCGTCGTCGATTTTTGGGCACCCTGGTGCGGGCCGTGCAAAACCCTGGGGCCACTGCTGGAAAAAGCCGTCGCCGAGACCAAAGGGTCTGTGCGGATGGTGAAAATCAACGTCGATGAAAACCAGCAGCTTGCGGCGCAAATGCGCGTGCAGTCCATTCCCACGGTCTATGCTTTCTTCGAGGGACGCCCGGTCGATGCGTTTCAAGGTGCGCTGCCCGAAAGCCAGGTGAAGGCGTGGGTGAAGAAACTGGCAGCGCTCGCGGCAGAGAATGATCCCGCCGCACAAATCGCCGATGCACTCGCCCACGCTAAAGAAGCGCTGGCAGCGGGCGATGCGGTGACGGCGCAGGCGATTTACGGGCAGATCTTGCAGGTCGAGCCGGATAACGTCGAAGCCATTGCCGGGATGGGGCGCATGGCGCTGCTGGCAGGGCAAATTGATGTGGCCAAGCAAGTGCTGACGCAGGTTCCTAAAGATAAGCTGTTCCACGCCGATGTGCTGGCGCTCAAATCGGGTATCGAGCTTGCCGAACAAACGGCAGAACTGGGCAGCCGCGCCGATCTGGATGCGCGCCTGGGCCGCGATGCCAACGATCATCAGGCACGCTACGATTTGGCCCTCCTGCTCTACGCGCAAGACGATAAGCAAGGCGCGGTGGATCACCTGCTCGATCTCATCAAGCGCGACCGGGCGTGGAACGAGGATGCCGGGCGCAAGCAGTTGCTGAAACTGTTTGAAGCCTTCGGTCTCACCGATCCTATCAGCGTGGCTGGGCGTCGGCGCCTGTCCACCTTGCTGTTCAGTTAAGCGCCGCGATGACGGTTGGCTGGAAACCCGAAACCCTGCCGGAGCTTTTACCGGTCTTCCCGCTAAGTGGCGTACTGCTGCTGCCGGGCGGGCGGTTGCCACTGAATATCTTCGAGCCGCGCTACCGGGCGATGGTGGAAGATTGCCTGGGCACGCCGGAACGGCTCATCGGCATAATCCAGCCGCTCGATGCCGAAGACCGCTCCCGCCACCCCGATCTATACCGCATCGGCTGCGCGGGGCGGCTGACCGCCTTCGAGGAAACCGCCGATGGCCGCTATCTGATTACGCTGACCGGCGTCTGCCGCTTCGCTGGGGTGGAGGAGTTGCCCTTGCGGCGGGGCTATCGGCCCATGCGGGTCGATTGGAAGCCCTTCGCCCCCGATTTGAACGATCAAGCGCCGCAAGATTTTGACCGCGCCCGCCTGCTGCGTGGATTGCGAAACTATCTCCGGCACCACGGCGTTGCGGCAGATTGGGGTTCAGTCGAACAGGCCCCGGATGACGTGCTGATTACGACCCTGGCGATGGTCTGCCCGTTCAGCGCCAGCGAAAAGCAAGCGTTGCTGGAAAGCGCTGATACCGAAGACCGCGCGTCAACCATGATCGCGCTGATCGAAATGGCGTTGATGGATAAGGATGGTTCTAGCCCCGATTTGGGCCTACGACATTAGAAGGACTCTCCCATGACTTCCGTTGCCGATACCCTGGGCGTTGACCCGAAACTGCTGGAAATCCTCGTCTGCCCCGTCACAAAAACCCCGCTGCGGCTGGACCGGGAGCGGGCGGAGTTAATTTCGGACGCGGCCCACCTCGCCTTCCCTATCCGCGATGGTATTCCGATCATGCTGGTCGATGAAGCCCGCCCGCTGGACGATACCCCGTGACGAAGATCGCGCCCTGGCCAACCGATCTGCTGCTCTCGCCCGACCGGCGCAGCCTGACCGTTAGCTATGACGATGGTCAGATGATTACGCTCGCTGCTGAATATTTGCGCGTCGAAAGCCCCTCGGCGGAAGTGCAGGGCCACGGGCCGGGCCAAAAGCAGCTCGTGCCGGGCAAATCGGGCGTGACGCTCAAAGCCATCGAGCCTATCGGCAATTATGCGGTGCGCCTTGTGTTCGATGACGGGCACGATACGGGCATTTACTCCTGGCGCTATTTTCTGGAATTGCACCGGGCGGAGGCGACGCTGTGGCAAGCGTATCTCGCGGCGATCTCGGCGGCGGGATTGTCGCGGTAGACTTGAGTCCTAAGGGATGTATGTGGGCGCAGAAACACTACGGACGCGGATAGTCCCCCCCGCCGTTGAGTGTAATTCTTGGAGCCAAAATTTAGAGCGTTTACCCTCAGGCGATGAGAGCGAAAACGCGCTCTAATCAGTGTCGATCAAGGCTGGCAGAAGATCGTTGTTCTCCTCAATACGCAGCATCCGAATGTCCCGTGTGGAGGGAATAAACCATGGGTATTTTCGTCCTAATTTTTGCACAGCAGTCACTGTTTTAACGGCATCCACCGTATCATCCCCAAAATAACCACTGCCTTGAATCCACTCAAAACCGCGACTTGTTAAAAAATTCCGAATGTCTGTATAAGCATTCTGCCAGCTTTTATTTGGGTAAAGTTGTTGTAATTTTTCTGTATCTAGATCAAATATAATCGCATACATGCTTTTTTTGACTCCAGAATTATGCCCCATGCGCGCACGACCTATGCCTAGCGCGAAACTAGGAGAATTGTCTTTTGAGGACGTTAGTTTTTCCATAATTAAAATAGAATACCTAATCGGGGGATTTTTCGCAAGGCCCATCCCGTTTTCCACGCATAGCAGCCGTGCCGAAACCGCCTCAGCGGATCACCCCTCTTGCCTTTTGCCGCTGAACGGGGAAAGTCTCGCCCATGCAGTTCACGCGCTTGCGCCTTGCCGGGTTCAAATCCTTTGTCGAGCCGACCGATCTTCTCATCGAGACCGGGCTGACCGGCGTTGTCGGCCCGAATGGGTGTGGTAAGTCGAACCTCGTCGAAGCCTTGCGCTGGGTGATGGGTGAAACCTCTGCCCGGCAGATGCGCGGCGGCGAGATGGATGATGTGATTTTCGGCGGTACCACGACCCGCCCGGCGCGCAATCACGCCGAAGTGCAGCTGCTCATTGATAATAGCGACCGTAGAGCGCCGACCGCTTTCAATGACGCGAGCGAACTGGAAGTTAGCCGCCGTATCGACCGGGGGCAAGGCTCGCACTACCGCGTGAATGGCCGGGAATCCCGCGCCCGCGATGTGCAAATGCTGTTTGCCGATGCCGCGACGGGCGCAAACTCCCCGTCCTTGGTTAGCCAGGGCCGGGTTGCCGCGATGATTAACGCGCGCCCGTTCGAGCGCCGCGCGATTCTGGAAGATGCGGCCGGGATCGGCGGGCTTCAGGCGCGGCGGAAGGAGGCCGAACAGCGCCTAACCGCCGCCGAAACCAATCTGGCGCGCATCGACGATATTCTCTCAACCCTCACGCGCCAGCGCGACGGGCTGGCAGGCCAAGCGGCGCAAGCCGCAAAATATCGCCAGCTTTCCGAGGCCATTCGCGCGGCGGAAACCGTGCTGCTGGCCATTCGCTGGCTCGACGCCAAACTGGGGCGCACGAAAGCAGCGGAAGTGCTCCGTCAGGCCGAACTGAAAGTCGCTGATTCTCTGGCGCGCGTGGCGGAACTCACCACCCTCGACATCGACCTGCGCGAACGCTTGCCCGATTTGCGCCAGGAGGACGCCGAAGCCGCCGCCGCTCTGCACCGGCTGCACGCGGCGCAAGGCGCGCTGGATGGCGAAGCGCAACGCCTTGTCGAACAAACCCGTGCGGTGCAAGACCGCCTCGCCTTGCTCGCCCGCGACCGGGAGCGGGAGGAAAGCCTGGCGGGCGATGCCGAAGCCGCCCTCGCGCGCCTCACAGAGGAAGCCGAGGGCCTCGCCGAAAACGCCGCCGTCGATACCGAACGCTTAACCGAGACCCTGGAGCTTCTGGCCGAACAAGAGGCGGATTTAGAGCGCGCCGAAACCGCCGTTCAAGCCGCTACCGAAACCCTGGCGAAGACCGACGCGCGCCGCGCGACGTTGGAGCGCCACCTGAACGAGCTGTCCGCCCGCAGCGCGCGCCTGTCTGCGGAACAAGATACGCTGCGCGGTGATCTCGCGGCCATCAATGCCGATCTCACGGGCCTGCCGGATGCCGAGGAACTTGAAAGCCAGCTCGAAACCGTGCTGTCGGCAGAAGAAGAAGCCCGCCTCACGCTCGCCAAAGCCGACGAAGCCCAGCGCAAAGCCCAGGATGCTGAAGCGGAAGCGGAGCGGATGGTGCAGGCGGTGGCGGCCCGCCGGACGCGGCTTACGGCGGAACGGTCGGGCATTGCCGCCGCCCTCGCTGCCGATCTGCCGCCGGGGGTGAAAGACCCGGTGATCGACGCGCTTACGGTGGAGCCGGGTTACGAGGCCGCGTTGGCGGTGGCCTTGGGCGAAGATTTGCAAGCCCCGGTGCGCTTGGCCGACACCCCGCGCGGCGCACAGATTTTCTGGCAGCAGACCGACGGCAAACGCCTGCTTCGCCCAGATTCGCTGCCCGATGGCACGCGGCCCCTCAGCGCCTATGTTGGCGGGCCGGAGGCGCTGGCGCGGCGCTTGATGGCGGTGGGCGTAGTGGCGGATCTCGACACGGCCCTCGCCCTGTGGCCGCAGCTTGGCATTGGCCAGCGGCTCGTGACGCCAGCAGGCGATCTTGTGCGCTGGGATGGCTACCGCGCTGCCGCCGGAACCCCCAGCCGCGCGGCACTCAGGCTGGAGCGCCGCAATCACCTCACCCGTCTCGACGATGATATCGCAGGGTTGGAGGAGGAGGAACTCTTCGCCGAAGAGCGCCAGGCGCGCACGGCGGACGCCTTGGCGCGGGCGCGTGAGGCCGAAACGGGGGCGCGGGCGCGCCTCAAAGCCGCCTCCGATCACGCAACCGCGATGCAGGAGAGCTATCGGCGGCAGTCGGCCCTGCTGTCGGCAGCGGAAGCCAAACGCGCGGCCCTCACGAATACGCTGGACCGGCTGGCGGCGGAAGCGGGCGCGCTTGAAGACGATCAACGGGATTCTGAAGCCGAACGCGCCGGGTTAAGCGCGCCCGAGCCGTTGCTCGCCGCGCTCGCGGACGCGCGGGCGGAGGCAACGGGCCAGCGCGCGCAAGCGCAAGCCCTGCGGAGTGAAAGCGATCGGCTGAAGCGCGACGCGCACACGCGGGCGGCGCGGCAAGGGCAGGTGGCGCGGGAGCGGGCCGATTGGGCGCGGCGTTCGGGCAGTTCCGCCGCCGTGCTCGCCGATTTGAACGCGCGCCAAGCCCAGGCCGATGCCGATGCCGCCATGCTCGCGTACGCGCCAGACGATCTGGCTGACCGCCGCGATGCGCTGCTCGCCGAAATCGAAACCGCCGAAGCCAAACGCCGTGCTGTGGCGGATCGCCTTGCCGAGGCGGAGCGGAGCACGTCCGATGCGACCCGCCGCTTGAAGGAGGCCGAAGGCGCGTCTTCCAGCGCGCGCGAAGGCCGGGTTCGGGCAGAAGCTGCCCAAGAAGCCGCCATCCGCGACGCGCAAGCGGTAGCCGAACGCATCCGCGAACGGCTCGATTGCCGCCCGGAGGAGGTGGTAGCCCAGGCCGCGCTCGACCCAGACCTGGCACCGCAGGCAGTGGCCAATGCCGCCCAAAGCGCAGCCAGCCGCCTGGAAAAACTCTCGGCGGAACGGGAAGCGCTGGGGCCGGTCAACCTGCGCGCCGATCAGGAACTGGCCGAGATCACCACGCAAATCGACACCCTCAGCACCGAAAAAGAAGACCTCACGCAAGCCATCGACCGGCTGCGCGGCGCGATTGCCAGCATCAACCGCGAGGGGCGCGAGCGGTTGCTGGCGTCCTTCCATAAGGTGAACGGGTTTTTTGAAGAACTCTTCGTGCGGCTGTTCGGCGGCGGGCGGGCGCATTTGCAGCTAACCGAAAGCGACGATCCCTTAGCGGCGGGCCTCGAAATTATGGCCTCCCCCCCCGGTAAAAAGCTGCAAACCCTGTCGCTGCTATCGGGGGGGGAGCAGGCGCTGACCGCCCTGTCGTTGATCTTCGCGGTCTTCCTCACCAACCCCTCGCCCATCTGCGTGCTGGACGAAGTGGATGCCCCGCTGGACGACGCTAATGTGGACCGTTTCTGCGGCCTGCTCGACCATATCGCCAGCGCCAGCGGCACCCGCTTCCTCTGCGTCACCCACCACCGCCTCACGATGGCGCGGATGGACCGGCTTTATGGGGTGACGATGGCCGAACGCGGCATCAGCCAGCTTGTCTCGGTAGACCTCAGCCGCGCGGAGAAGCTACGTTTCCCGCCGCGCGATCCTGGGACGCCGGAGTTGCCGGGGTTACGGGGGTAGGCTGCTGCTAAGGCAGTTCGCTGAACGCGGGTCGCTGACGGCGCGGAAATGGGCTTGGTGCCGCGCAAGAATATCGGCGGGAATAGGGTGCTTTGCTCGGTGCTTGGCAATAAAGGTTTCGAGCCGGGGCGAGGTGTGACGGGTACACGTCGCAGAGAGACTGAAAATTTGCCCCGACACGATATTAACAAAGTAAGCCGGGCCAACGCCCTGCGCGCCCTTGGCGGTTGGAATCAGATTGAACGCAATATACGCATCTGTCTCGCCCGCGTCGGTTATCAGCGTCGTTGCGCGATCCGTCGAGTAATCGAGTGCGTAATAGCGGGGGTTAGCGGTTTCTCGCGCGAAAAACTTGATGATTTTAATAAGATCATTTTCTGGGAAAGCGTACCGATCTATTCCACTGGCGGGTGAAAAAATCAGGATAAGCAGTAGAGTGAAAAAGCGACGCATAATGCAGCGCGCTCTTCATTCTAAGCCCAATTTCTCGACCCTTCGGCGAACATCACCAATGCGCCCCGCAATAAAGGCCGCATAAGTGGGAACATTCCCTCCTGTTGACGTGTCAACGCCGAAGCGGCCCTTCTCTTGAAGAATAGTACCAATTTTTAATGGGTCCGTCTCGCCGCGAATATGCCTACCATTCCCGTCAGCAAACGCCCGACCGGAATCATAGAAACCGTTAAAAATAGGGAGCTTAATTGTTCCTCTAGTTCCTTGAGGTTTATTCCAGCGCCAGCCAGATTGATACCGTTGCGGCGCGTGTAGGCCAAAGAAATTATTGTCTTTGGCCGTATCACTTTTGCCCCAGCCGCTTTCAGCAGCGGCAATTCCTAAAACAATAATTGGCGTGGTTTCGAGTTGAGCCGCAATTCGTTTAGCGTCTTCCCAATGATCAGCAACGAATTGTTCCGGTGAGCTAAGTGCTCCCGCTCCAAGTCCAGTATGAATTAGCAGCCCAGTCCTATCAATCACCTGAAAGAATGCTGCTCCTGCCGTGACCAGCCCCGCGTGATCTGAACTATCGCCTCGGCGCACGATAGCGCGACCGTTAATTTGAAAAAATCCAGCGCTACCGATTAACCGTGCATCACAGCCAGTTTCATCATCGGTGCACGCGACAGCGCTACCCTTCACGCGAACCCATTCTTCGCCCGTGATTATAGGCGTGATGCCATGTCCCGGCTGTGGGCAGAAATGCTTATCACCCTTACGGGCTAGAATGTTTTCGGTCATGGGACGCTCCATAAGAAGACCCAAAACACTACCGAAGCGCATTTAAAAAATCAAGAACATAAAAAGAACAAAAACTCTCACGCATGCCCTGCCTCACTGGAGAGCATCGTAATATCCACCCCCAGCGTCTCGCAGATCGCCGGGTTAGTCGCGATGAAACTGGAAATCCCCTCCTTCTGCGCTGGTGGGATAAGGATGTTCTCGGAGCGCTCTGGCCCGTGCTCACGCCCCCCGAGCGGGCTTGGTGGCTGGCGGGTCTGCATAAGATCATTGTGCCGTGGACGCCCGAGATCGTTTATGGCCCCATCGCCTCCCCGTCTATTTGAAGGAGAAGACTTATGGGAATATTCGACAATCCACAGGGGTTATTCCCCGTCACGCCCGGCACGCCAGTGCCCGAAGGCGTCGATATCGTTGATCCTAAAATTAACGACGGTAACGGCGTTCCCCCTTTAGGGTGTGACATCGGTACCGACTGCGAAAAGGCCCTTGTTATATTCGTTGGTGGGGCTTTGGATACAGAATACCGAAATATGTATCGTGAATTTGCCAAATATTGCCGTGAAGGCCATAGGCATCAAGCTAAAGCCTATTTTACGAATGATGCTAATTCGGCCATCGTCAGATACATCACCCGCTGGCGGAAACGCTATCCCAACCATCAGGTGGGGCTGATCGGTCATAGCTGGGGTGGCTACCGCGCCTATGAGGTCGCCCAGCGCCTCGCCGAAGACGGTGCCCCTCTCGATCTTCTCGTGACCCTTGATCCGGTCAAGAATGGGACCTTCACGCAACGCAAGAGTGCGGGCGGTTTCGGCAATAGCGATGGGCCGGTGGAAATGCGCCCCACCGAACGACCGGAAACGACCAAACGCTGGTATAATGTTTTCGTTCGGGATAATCCGGTAATACCGATTTGCCCCGATGTCAGGACAATAACGTCCAATCGGGTGGCACGAAACGGCGGCGGGTCATGGGGAGACCTCAAGCAGGGCGGCTTTGTCGATGATGAATGGACAATTGAAAGCGCGCGTGACCCTCGGCATAATTTACAGTGCCATAAAGACGATGGTCACGAACTTGTCTATAATATGATGCCCTTTGTTCATGAATTCATTGTGAGGCTTAAATGAAGAAATTTTTTCTGTTTCTCATTTCTAGCGTAATGCTTTCCGGCTGTATGCCGCTTTTTTTTGTGTGGGCTGAATTCAATCCCCGAGAGGCTTATCGAACTTTTAACGGCGGTCCGAATATCGATCCGATCACGGAAGCAGAAATTGACCGGACGATTCTGGCACGGGAGTTCGAGGGCGTCTGCCAGCCGCGCACCTATCTCGATGGTAAACCCGTTTATGCAGTCATTAATCTTGATGGCGTGCCATTAGAGAAGAAGAATTTTGAATTCTCTCAGTTAAATCTTTTTAAGAGAGATATAGTGAATCTTATAGATAAATTGGGAAATACAGAAGATAATTGTAATAAAATAACGCAATGCCTGATCAAAATTTCCGTTAACTATATAAAAATCGGTGAATTCCCATTGGCGAATCTATATCGTAACCGAAAAGAGGATAAAAAATATCTTGATGACATACACCATATTCATTCCGACATAAATCACCGATTTTCGGTAGAGAAGTGTCTTTCAGACCCCGATAATGGGGATTATTTTTTCTACAGCCCTTGGTTTTACACTCAATAAGCCGACACCCTGTCCACCCCCCTCACGCATGTCCCGCCTCACTCGACAACATCGTAATATCCACCCCCAGTTTCGCAATCGCGCGGTGCCATTTGGTGTCGAGGTTGGCGTCGAACAGCAAAGCGTTGTCGGCATCGACAGAGAGCCAGGCGTTGTTTTGGATTTCTTGATCGAGTTGGCCTGCGCTCCACCCGGCATAGCCTAAGGCCAGCAGCGCGCGGCGGGGGCCGGTGCCTTGGGCGATGGCGCGGAGAATGTCGATGGTGGAGGTCAGGGCCACGTCTTCCGAGACGGCCAGCGAGCTTTCCTCCAGCCGGTCGGTGGAGTGCAGCACGAAGCCCCGGCGCGGCTCTACGGGGCCGCCGAAGTTAACGCGGGCGGTGCCTAGGTCTGCGGCGGCGGCCTCTACGTCCAACTGGCTGAACACGTCTTGAAACTTCATCGTTCCGGCGCGCTGGTTGATGATGAGGCCCATTGCGCCCTCGGCGGTATGGGCGCAGAGGAAGATCAGCGACCGGGCGAAGGGTTTTTCCATCATCTGCGGCATGGCGATGAGGAATTGGCCGGTTAGGTATTGGGTATTGCTCACGGTGGGCTTACATCATCCAGGAATGTTCATCGGTGCTTGTGTGAAAGATGGGATACGCCTTGGCCTTTGTGAAGCGCTTTTGTTGGGTTGTGCTGTTCTGTCTTGCAACGGCAGGCGGCGCGCGCGCGGCGGCGACCGCGTGGGTGGGCGACGAAAACGCTGCTGTGCGGCTGCTATCGGCCACCGAGGCGATAGGCGGCGTGGACCGCGTTACGCTGGCGCTGGAGTTTCGCTTCGCCCCCGGTTGGCACGGCTATTGGCGCACGCCGGGCGAGGCGGGGTTGCCGCCGACGCTGGACTGGAGCGGCACGCAGAACCTAATTTCCGCCGATCTGCGCTTTCCGCCCCCCCGCCGCACCACCCTGCTGGGGATCGAAACTTTTGCCTATGAAACCGCCCTGCTGCTGCCCATCGAGGCTAAGCTGCTCGAGAGCGGGCAGGCGCTGTCGCTGAAATTGGCGGTCGATTACCTCGCCTGTGCCGATATTTGCGTCCCCTACCGGGCCGATTTGGCGCTCACGCTGCCGCCCGGCGCGGCCAACCCCGCGCCGGAAGCCGCCCTTATTGCAGCGGGCGCGGCGAAACTCCCTGTTGCCACTGAGGCGGCGGGATTGACGGTAACGGCGGCGAGCCTTCACGGCACCACGCTGCGCCTTGCCCTGACTTTCGCGGCCCCGCTGTCGGGAGCAGAACAGGCATCGCTCGATCTATTCTTGGAAGGCCCCGCCAGCCTCACCGCGCCGCGCCCGCAGATCAGCGGCGCGGGGGGTGCGCTCGATCTCACCCTACCGCTGAAGGGCGTTTCGGCAGAGGCGGTGCTGAAAGACGGGCTGACGGCAACCCTGGTCGCGGGGGAGCGGCGGGTTGAGTTTGTGGTGTTGCCCGTCCTCAGTCCTGCGGTTGGCACCTCCTGGGCGCTGATGGTGGGGGCGGCGCTGCTGGGTGGGTTGATCCTCAATCTCATGCCGTGTGTGCTGCCCGTTCTGTCGCTGAAAATTCTCGGGCTGGTCGGCAGTGGTGGGCGCAGCCGGGGGCAGGTGCGCGGCGATCTGGTGGCGATGGCGATGGGGATTTTCGCCAGCTTTCTGCTGCTCGCCGGGGCCGCGATTGGGGTGAAGCTCGCGGGCGGCGCGGTGGGGTGGGGAATTCAGTTTCAGCAGCCGTGGTTTTTGGCCGGCATGGTGGGCGTGTTGGCGCTCTTCGCAGGCTCGTTGCTGGGCGACCGCGAAATTGGTTTGCCGGGCGCGGTGAGTTCCTGGGCGGTGAGTTTTGGGGCGGGTGGGCTTGGCCAAGGCAGCCGGGGCGAAGCCTTCTTCTCTGGTGTGGTGGCGACGTTGCTGGCAACGCCCTGTTCCGCCCCCTTCGTTGGCACGGCGGTGGGGTTCGCGCTGGGGCAAGGGCCGCTGGAGATTTTAGCGATTTTCTTGGCGCTGGCTTTGGGGTTCGCCGCGCCGTTTCTGCTGCTGGCGATTTTCCCCGGTTGGGCCGCGCGCTTGCCAAGGCCAGGGGCGTGGATGCTGTGGGTGAAGCGCGGCTTCGGTCTGGCGTTGTTGGCAACGGCGCTGTGGCTGCTCACGGTTCTCGCGGCCCTGGTCGCGCCGCTGGGGGTTGGGTTAGTGGGGGCAATGGCGCTCGCCTTGATCCTGGCGATGCTGCGCCTGCGCCGGGGGCTTCTGGTGGCGGTGCTGGCGGGACTGGTGGGAAGTACGCTGCTGCCGTCCTTAGCGGCGCGGCTCGCCCCGCCCCCCCTAGCGCGCGTGAATGAGGATGCCGTGTGGCGCCCCTATTCTGCCGAAAGCCTTGCGGCGGCCCGCGCCGAGGGGCAGGTCGTCTTCCTCGATATTACCGCCGACTGGTGCCTGACGTGCAAAGCCAATAAGCTCGCGGTGCTAGATCGGGGGGCCGCGCGCGATGGCCTGAGCGCGCCCAACGTGCGCGCCTTCAGGGCCGATTGGACGCGCCCGAACGCCGAAATCGCGGCACTGCTGAAGCGCTATGGCCGCTACGGCATTCCGTTCAACATCGTCTATGGTCCCGGCGCGCCCGAGGGGATTATTCTGCCGGAACTGCTGACGTTGCAGGCGGTTCAGGCAGCGCTGACCAAGGCTGCTGGGGTGAAAGCGTAAGACGACACAAAATTCATACCCGGTCACGCGGCTGTCGCGTTAAGGCTGTAGAATTCACCCGCGCCTCATAGTGAGGCTTGAGAAGAAAGAGGATACAATGAGCGTTTCAACTGGCGATAAGATTCCCCTGGTCACTCTCAAAACGATGACGGCGGAAGGCCCGAAAGACATCACCACCGCCGATATTTTCGCCGGCAAGAAGGTCGTTCTGTTCGGCCTGCCGGGCGCGTTCACGCCAACCTGTTCGGCCAAGCACCTGCCGGGCTTCATCGAAAAAGCGGCCGCTTTCGCCGAGAAGGGTGTGGATACCATTGCCTGCATCTCCGTGAACGATGCGTTCGTGATGGGGGCATGGGGCAAGGCGCAGAATGCCGACGATACTGTGCTGCTGCTTGCCGATGGCAGCGCCGATTTCGCTAAGGCGATGGGCCTCGATGCCGATTTCTCCGCCTACGGTATGGGAACGCGCTGCAAGCGTTTCGCCTTGGTTGCCGAAGATGGTGTGGTGAAACTGCTCAACATCGAAGCGGCGGGCCAGTTCGAGGTCTCTAGCGCCGATTACGTGCTGAACCAGCTTTAGAGCTTCCTCTCAACCGCTCCCAACGCCTCCGACAGTCGCCCTTTCGCGCTGCCGGGGCGTAAGGGGCGCGGTTGGCTCGCGTCGGGTGCCCAGCCGGTGAGGAAGATCACCTCGAAGCGGGCTTCGATGCGCCCGTCCGGGGTGCTGAAGCGGTCGGCGTAATCCGCTGCGGCGCGGGCAAGGGTCGATTTGCGCCACGGGCGGCGGGATCGGCCCGCGAGAGCATTGGTTTCGCCCATGCCGCGCAAATCGTGCATGAGGGCGATCATGTTGGGGTAGGAGACGGTGAGCACGTCGCTGTCGATCACGGGTAGGGCGAACCCTGCGCGCTGCATCAGCCGTCCGGCGTCGCGGATATCGACCGTGGGGGAGGCGCGCGGCACGAGCGTACCGGTTTCGGCGATCTCGGCAGCTGCGAGGCTGGCTTTCAACTCCTGCAAGGTTTCCCCGCCGAAGATTGCCCCCAGAAACAACCCATCCGGCTTCAGCGCCCGGTTCGCTTGAATGAGCGTGCCGGGCAGATCGTTGATCCAATGCAACGACAGGCACGAGAGCACGAGATCGAGGCTGTTTTCGGCAATCGGTAGCCACTCTTCATCGGCCACTAGGCGCGGGCCAGGGGCGCGGGCAATCATTTTTAGCGAGAGATCGGCAGTTATCAGCGTTTCGATACCGCCGCGCCCGTTTGCGGAGCGGGCAAGGTCGCCCGTCCGTCCGCCCAAATCGAGCGCAAGGGGGAAGCGGCGGCGAATATCGTCCAACCGGTCGAGCAGCCGGTCGCCGATTTCCGTTGTCAGAAAGTCGAAAATCCCATCGAACCCGGCGGCGGCGCGGTCGCGGTGCAGGCGCAGCGCGCGGCGGTCGAAAATCTGAGACTCGGAAGCAACAGCGGTGGCCATAGACGAATTCCTTTCAGCCCTTGCCTGTAGCAGAACGAGCGATTTTCACCTATACCCACAGCATGATGACACGGTTGCGCGCGCTCCTTTTCGGGCTTGGCCTGCTCCCCCTCGCCGGGTGTGCCGAGATGAATTTAACCTTCGATGGGCAACCAACGGCACTCGCTTGCCCCGTTGAAGAAAGCCTCGCGCTCCGGCGGCAGCGGATGGTCAGCACCGCACTGGACGAATGGCAGAAGTTTGGCGGCGGCGTGATTGATTGGTCCAACGGACGGCGGGAAGTTCTGGCCGAAGGGATTAAGGAAACCGATCCCGGCGTTGCCAGCAACCTACGCCGCTACTGGCGCGCGGTGCCGACGCCCCTAGGCCAGCAGGCCGCCGCCAATGAGGGGCGGGCGGGGCCTTTGGATGCGCCGTTCAGCCAAGCCTGGTCCGCCGCTTTTATTGGCTATCTCGCTTGTGCCGCTGGGGTTCCGGCAACTGATTTACCGCGCCATGAGGCTCATTTCACCTATCTCGATGCCGCGCTCGATGGCACCCCCGGCTTCCAGGCCGAGGCGCTGGAGGAAGCGCCCCCGGAGCCGGGCGATATTATCTGCGGGGATCGTTCCGCCCAAGAGGCGCGATTGTTGAGCCTATTCGATAGGCGCGGCGAGCAAGGCGTGCCGCGCCCGTTGCACTGCGATCTAGTTGTTGAGGTGCGCGGCCAGCAGATTAGGGCGATTGGGGGCAATGTGAACGATAGTGTTACCCTCAGCCTCTATCCAACCGATCGTGAGGGCCGCCTGGTGCGCCTCGTTATCGCCGAGGCCCCCGGCTGGTTCGCGGTATTGCGCGCCAGCTATCCGCCCCTCCCAGAGACGGTTTCCCAACGATGATTTTCGCCAAAACCCCCGAGCCGCCCTATTGGGCCGTGATCTTCACCAATCAGCAGAGCGATGATACCGCAGGCTATGCGGCGATGGCGCAAACGATGGAAGCATTAGTGGTACAGCAGCCCGGCTTTCTTGGGGAGGAGTCGGCACGCAGCACCGATGGCAGCGGAATCACGGTTTCCTATTGGCAGAGCGAGGCAGATATGGTGGCGTGGAAGGCGGTTGCGGCACACCTCATCGCGCAGCGGCTGGGGAAGGAGCGGTGGTATAAGGGATATGTAACGCGGGTTGCCCAGGTAACACGCGATTACGCGCATGGGGTGGTGCCTCACTCTCCATAGGCCCAGTGTGTTATTTACGGTGTGTTGTTTCGGTAACAAGCCGTAAAAAAACCGCAAACCGCGACATTGTGACCCTACTTGCGGGCTGCCTATAACGTAAAGGGCATGGTAAACAAAAAATAACAAGATAAGAACCTGGGAGGAAATGATGATGCGTTCTCCGATCAGCCGGACTTCCGTGCTGCTGGCCCTAACCGCTCTCGTGATGGCGCCGAGCGCCTGGGCGGGTTCTTTCTATATCCAAGAACAAAGCATCTCCGGGCTTGGCGCGGCGAATGCCGGGCAAAACGCCACGGGCTTTGATGCCAGCACTGTGTTCACCAACCCCGCCGGAATGACCAACCTCACCCGCTCGCAGACTTCGGTAGGCGGTAGCCTGCTGCTGCTGGGGTCCAAGATTCGGAATGACGGCTCGTCCGCGCGTTTGCCTGCCGCGCTCGGTGGATCGACCGTGGCCATTACTGGCAAGAATGGTGATGACCCTAACTCTCCGGCGATTGTCCCCGCCACCTATGGCGTTTGGGTAGTGAACGATGACCTGCGTCTCGGTTTCGGTGTGAATGCCCCGTTCGGCCTCGTTGGTAAATACGACGAAGGCTTCTTTGGGCGCTATAATTCACAAAAATCGAAGCTGGAAACAATTAACATCAGTCTGGCCGGGGCCTATAAGGTCTCGCCGAAATTCTCGGTCGGCGGTGGTATCGACATTCAGCGCGCCCGCGCCGTTTTAACGACGGCTGTCCCGGCTATTGCCGGGCTTTCGGGCCTCAGCGCCGCGCAAACCGGGGCTTACATCGCCTCCGTTGGCGGTGTGGGCGGTCTTTATAATAGCAATACCGATAGCTTGTTTCGGGTCGATGCCAATGGTTGGGCTGTGGGGGCAAATCTTGGCCTAACTTGGAAGCCGGTGGACGAGTTGACCGTGGGGCTTACCTATCGCAGCCGCATTAAGCACACCGTGGAAGGCGATCTTGCCCTCGTGCGCGGTGCTTCGGCCATTCGTTCCGGCCCGGCTGAAATTTCGGTGACGACGCCGGATATTATCGGTCTCGGGGCCGCTTGGCGCGTAACGCCGAAGTGGGAATTGCTGGCACAGGCCAATTACTTCCACTGGAGTAATTTCGATAAGATCGACATTAAGTCGAACGGCACGACGTTTTCGGCAGAACAGCAAGACTATAAAAACAGCTATTCGCTGGCGCTCGGGTTTAACTACAAGCTAACCGATGCGATTATCTTGCGCGCGGGCACACAGTTTGACCGCACGCCCGTGACCGATCAGCATCGTTCTACCCGTGTGCCCGATGGCGATCGTATTTGGCTGTCGGTTGGCGCAAGCTACGACGTGACCGATCAAATCTCGATTGATGCCGCTTACGCGCACATCTTTGTGCAAGACGTTAAGATTGATGGGACATCGAGCACAGGCGCTCGCACCCGCGCCAGCCTAACCGATGGGTCCGTCGATATTCTGTCGATGGCGCTGCGCTACAAGTTCTAGAGCCGCGCGCCTTAACTCTGGCGCGGCTCTAAAAGCCGCCATTGAGGCGGCGGCCAAGGGCGCGGACGCGCCCGCCCGGCGAGGGCTAAAAGAAAGCGAGAGCATCAAACGCTTTCACGTTTGCGGCTCTAACCCTTAAGAGACCTCTGGGGCCACGTGATTTGGCTCCAGTTCCTCCCTAACCTTGGGCACCCTCTTTCGGCTTCGGCGGACAGAGGGGTTTTTTAGGCGCGCGATAAAACCCGGAACTGACCGGGCGTGACGCCGCGAAAGGCTTTGAACGCGCGGGTTAGGTGGGCTTGATCGGAAAAGCCGCAGTCTGCCGCAACACTGGCAATCGCCTCCCCCCGGCGCAAGCCTTGTTCGGCCCGACGCAAGCGCGCGAGTTTCTGAAAAGCGTGGGGTGGCAGACCATAGGCGGCGCGGAAGGCACGGATAAGCTGGAAGGCGCTAAGGCCGGTCTCAATCGCAAGGTCGGTGAGTGAAACGGTGGCGGCAGGATCGTCTTGCAGCCGCACTGCCGCGCGCTGAACCCTCGCTGATGCTTGTGTTGCTGTGGAAGCTGGCACCTGGCCCGTGCTGTGCCGTTGCACCAGGGCGGCAAGAACGGAGAGCAACGCGGTTTCCCGTTCCAGGGTTTCACCGTCGGCCAGTTGCGCGAACACGCCAGCACATAGGGTTGCCAGGGCAGGGTCTTGAATGATGGTATCGCGGAAGTTTGGCAGACCGTCTGAGGGGCGAAAGCCGTTTTCTTGCGCGGCACGCAGCATTAGGGCCGGATCGAGATACAGAACGCGATAGGCCCAGCCTTCTTCAACGGCGGGATAACCGTCATGCACTTCGCCAGGATGCACGATGACCAGATTGCCCGGCATAGCAAAATGCCGCGCCTTGCCCGAATGAAACCCCTCGACGCCGCCCGTGATGACACCGAAGACGTAGCGATCATGGGTATGGTTAGGAAAGCTATGGCGGCGAAAGCGTGCCATCAGCACTTCAGTATCGTTCTCTGGAACGCGCCAAAACCGGGTAACTTCGCCTTCGGTGAGGCGATCGGCGAGATCGTCATGCGACATGGGCAGGTCTGTCCTCAACGGCGGCAAGCGGGGTGTACCAATCGCCTGGAAACCCTGCTGTTGCTCGCGCGTCTTCATTGAATGGTGGCTTCAACGCCCCCCGGAAATGCTGGCGAACCAGCGCTTGCCATGCTCCGCGCGGATCAGCCAGGCCGCGTTCTGCCGCCAGCCACAGAAACCAGCGATTGCCGATAGCAACGTGGACGATTTCATCCCGGTAAATCGTCTCCAGCAGTTGGGCCGAAGCCTCATCTTCCACCGCGCGGAGTTTACCGATCATCATGGGTGTTACGTCCAACCCGCGCGCCTCATGCACCATCGGCACGACAGCTAAACGGGCAAGGGCATCGCCTGCGGTTTCCTGCGCCGATTGCCACAATCCGTCATGGGCGGGAAGATCGCCATAGGCGGCCCCTAGCGCTTCCAGTCGCGCGGCGAGAAGCGCGAAATGTTCAGCCTCTTCCGACGCCACCTTCAGCCAATCCTCGGCAAAGGCGGGCGGAAACTGCGGCGCGAAGCGGGCTAAAATATCCCACGCTAGATCAATGGCGTTAAGTTCGATATGCGCCAGTGCGTGCAAAAGTGTTACCCGCCCCCGCACACCGCGCGTCAGCCGCCGATGCGGCATAGCGCTGGGGGAAACGAGAACCGGCGTTTCTGGCCGGGCGGGGCGTTCGGGCACCGCAGAAGCCAGCCCAACAGGCAGCGTCCCGCTCGCCCACAGCAGGGCAGCACAGCGCGTCAGCCGAACTTTCTCCGCCGGATCAGCCGCGCTGAGGACCGCGAGTGCCGCCGCAGAGAGGCTAACAAAGCCCGGCGGGGCAATCATTTAGGTAATCGAAAAGCGGGACAGGGCTTCCGCAAGATCATCACCAAAGTAGCTGCCCTTGCGGATAATGGCGGCCCGCGTTGGCAGCCCTTCCAAGGATGGATCACCCCAACCGAAGCTGGTGAGCAGGGCGAAGGGAATATCTTGCGTCGTCGGCATAGCCATAATCGCGCAGGCAAGATCAATCCCCGTCAGCTCGTCCAGCATGGCCGAGGCGATGACGAGATCCGGCTTCAAGCGCACGGTCATTTCCAGCGCTTCGAAACTCTTGCTCACATTGACCACGCGGTAGCCGCAGGCCATCAGTTCCCGCTCCACAATGCGCCCGGCAGAGCGTTGCGGCGAGACTAACAGAATTACAATGTCGAGCAGCTTGATGTCGTTAACATCGAACGTGCGGGCCGTGGGAAGCTGGCGCACCACTTCGCGCAAAGACTGTACGGGATTCTCGTCTTGCACTGTATCGAGCGCGACCCGCAGCAAGTCGGTGAAGGCTTGCAAGCCATCCAACTCGCGCTCGCCGATCTCGCCCACGCCTTCGATATAATCGGCCATCTGGTGCAAAATCACACCAGCGGCCGTAAGCCCAACCGAGCGCGCCCCGATTCGCAGATTATGAAAATGGCGGCGCATCACCTGAATTGCTTCGGCCTGCGGGGTCGAGGCCGAGCGAACGTTGCCGAGCATCACGTCGATTTCGTTCGTAATGTCCCGTGCTTCGTCGATGAATTCGGCGCGGATGTTCTGTTCAAGGGTGTCGTCTGTGACCATTGCTCTGCCTAGCGCTGCTGTCTAAGAACCGGATTTAATGCACATTAACGGAACCATTCGCGCTTGGCGATAGGCTGAGGTGCGTTTGTGGCAATCTTGTTCTGCTTTGTGCGCGGCAAGCCTGTCACGAAACCGTAAAGCCAAGCCCTGTTGCCCTTGAGTCTTCAGTTGGTTAGAGTCTATCTTGTTGTTTCCAACCGACAACCGAAAGGAGGTGATCCTGTGTCTACCCACCAAGGGATTTTCAGTTTGGCAGGATCTGCTGTTTTAAGGCCTGCCCGCGCTGTCGGGGACACTTTTTGCCTTCGGAGGTCCGAAGCAGTCTGAGTTCCCCCATCCCACCGGACGGGAAGGGCCGCTCGCACGCCGAGCGGCCCATTCTCTTTTCAAGGGCTATTTTCAAGGGCCATTTTTACGAAGTCGTTTTTGGGGCGCGTAAGGCATCGCTCCCCGCCAGAACCGCGCCGCCGACGATCAAGAGCGCCGCCCCTAAAACGTCCAGCGTGATGTGCGCGCGCCCCCCCAAATACAGCCCAAGGGTTGAGAGTAGCGGTGTGGCGTAGGATGCAGCGCCCAACGCTCGCAGCAAGCCACGCTTGATGCCAATATCCCAGAAGAAGAACGCGGCCCCCAGCGGCCCCGCCCCCATAACCGCCATAATCGCCCAATCTTGCGCGCTTGGGACGTAGGGGGTTTCCAAAGCCAGATGGCACAGACCCGCTAGAAGAGCGGTGACCAGGCAGAGGGCGGCAACGAAATCGGTTGGCACGGCCGCGCAATAGCGGCGGGAGAGGACCGAATAACCGCCCCAGCACAGGGCCGCGCCACAGGCTGCAAGATAGCCGGGTAGAAACTCCGCACGCACCTCTAGCGCGGGGCCACCCACCAGCAACACGGTCCCCGCAAGGCCCAACAACCCGCCAACGCTGTGAAACCAGCGGAGGCGTTCGCCCGGTAAAAACGCCGAGAACACCACAATGCACAACGGCCACAGGTAGTTAATCAAGTTCGCTTGTACGGCAGGGGCCGAGCGCAAGGCCACGAAAAACAGCAAGTGATAGCCGAACAGCCCGCCAACGCCGATGGCCCAAGCCAGCACCGTCTGCCGCCGCCACGCCGCCACGGCAGCCCGCCCCGTCGCCCCGCGCAGCAGAATAAAGCCCGTGCCGACAACCCCGGCGAGGCCGAAGGTGATCGCGGTCAGCAAAAACGGCGGCACCGGCCCCGCCAGCGTGGTCAGCAGCGCCAGGCTTCCCCAGAGAAGAATTGCGACACTGCCCAACAGTGTGGCTGCACCGACCGAAGACCCTACCATATTATTCTCTCGCCCTATAAAAAGAGGGAGGCCGAAGCCTCCCCCCAAACCGCTCTCGTTGCAGCATTTTTACGGAGGCTACGCCACCATATATTGCCCGCCGTTTACCGAAATCGTCGCCCCAGTAATGAAGCTTGCGTCGTCCCCCGCGAGAAACAGCACCGTCCGGGCAATGTCGTTCGCAAAGCCCAAGCGCCCGACCGGGATCGTGGCGATGATCTTTTTCAGCACGTCTTCTGGGACGGCGGCGACCATATCGGTATCAACATACCCAGGCGCGACGCAGTTGACGGTAATCCCCTTCGCGGCACCCTCAAAGGCGAGCGCCTTGGTGAAGCCGATCATCCCGGCTTTAGCCGCGCAGTAATTCACCTGCCCATATTGGCCGCGCTGACCGTTCACTGAACTGATTTGCACAATGCGGCCAAAACTGCGCTCGCGCATCCCTTCATACACCGTGCGCGTCATGGTAAAGCACGACTTGAGGTTCGTGGTGATCACGTCATCCCACTGCTGCTCGGTCATGCGGTGGAAGGTGGTGTCGCGGGTGATGCCTGCGTTGTTCACCAGAATATCAACCGGCCCCAGCGCGGCTTCAACCCGCGCCACGCCTGCTTTACACGCCGCGAAATCGGCGGCATTCCATTTTTCGGCAAGAATGCCGGTTTCGGCGGTAAATTTTGCCGCCGCTTCATCATTGCCGCTGTACGTTACGGCAACTTCATTGCCCGCTGCCTTGAGCGCTTTGGCAATTGCCGCGCCAATTCCCCTGGTTCCGCCCGTTACTAATGCTACCCGCGCCATGACCGTCTCCCTTAGCGATTTTTCGGGCGCTGTCCCGCGCACCGTTACCAAATTGACCAAACCACAAGCGGCGGTCTCAGGAAAGCATGAGAACAAGGGGCGGCGTGTGATTATCGAACTTGAAGACTGGCAAGGCAAAGGCCGTGGGCTTTTCAACTCTTGCAACTCTGTGCCGAGCCTTAGACTGCCAGCCGGGCGATTTGCCGACGATGGACCCCGACAATTCTCAAACCGGGTAGGCCCAAAACCGGGTAGATGATGCCGCTTGCGCCAAACCTCAATGCGCCCCCGCTGATGTTACCCGCTTGGATTTTGCTCCAATAAAAATCAGGCATGCGACAATTTGCGTATGACTCACTGATGGATTACTAAATTTAGCTGTGATAAAAATAATATCGCAGCTAAAATTTTATTTTGGGGGAGGGGATTTTGGAGATTCGACTTAATAACTCTCTTCTAAAACAAATATCTAATTTAGATAAAAATAAATCTGCGGTGGAATCGGCTTTCGATCGGTTGACAACAGGTAAAAAATACTCACGCGTGCAAGATAACCCTGAGTTTTACTTTAAGCAAAAAGCGCTTCAAGAAGATGCCTTAAAATTCGACTCGTATAAAGCTGCCTCCAATTCCGCACTCGGATTGATCGACGTGTCCCTGTCGGGTGCGGCGGCAGCCAAATCTCTTCTCGCGCAGATGAAAGGGCGTCTTATCGCATCAAAGAGTGAGCCTTTGTATAATAGATTTATTGATGCAATTAACGATAAAAGTGGCAATAAGGACAGAATAAAACTATCCAGAGAGTTTGATGCAATGGTCACTCAAGTCGAATCAGTTCTTGCGGATTCGACGTATGAGGGTATGAATCTATTAACGGGTCGGCGAGAAGGCCCCGTTTACAGAGCGGATAAAGACTATAACCTTAAATTTTCAGACAGTGCTTCTTTGAAGTTGACGGGAAAATACCTTGGAACAAACTCTTGGTACGAATATGCACCTGGACACCCGCAATAACCGTGTGATTTTGCCGTCTCTTCGGGCTTTTGGGGCATTATCGCTGGTTTAGGCGTGTTTTTCGGTCGTTTTATACCCTT
>JAYSQZ010000075.1:0-18386 GCA_043721315.1 Alphaproteobacteria bacterium | reverse complement strand
CCTTAAGCTGGTCGAGCGAGGCGACCGGAATTCCCTGATCCGCACCCCCATAAAGGCCGAGAACGGGGGCCTTAATCTTATCGGCGACATCAACCGCGTGAGCGGGTTGAAGCGGCGTCTTATCACCCACAACGCGGCCATACCACGCCACGCCGGCCTTCACGCCCGGATTGTGTGCGGCATAAAGCCAGGTAATACGCCCACCCCAGCAGAAACCGGTAATAGCGAGTTTGCTGGTATCGACCGACCCGCTGGCCTTGGCGAACGCCACAGCGGCATCGAGATCGCTCATCACTTGGGCGTCGGGAACGGAGGCAACGATAGGACGGATTTGCTCCATCGCAGCATTCGCCACATTGCCCTGGCGGGCGAACAGTTCCACCGCAATGGCGCAATAGCCTTGCTTGGCCAAGCGGCGGCACACATCTTTGATATGCTCGTGAACGCCGAAGATTTCTTGAACGACCAGCACCAGCGGCAGGTTCTTGCCACCCTGGGGTTGGGCACGATAAGCGGGGATCGGGCCGGTCGCCGTTGGGATCGAAATTTCCCCGGCCTCAAGGCCCGTCGCATCCGTTGCAATCTGCGTTTGCGCCTGGACAGGCTGCACAGCAAGGGCAAAACCCACCGCCAGAGAACTCATCACGACGAACCCCCGGCGGCTTACGTCCGTCTGCGGGGTCACAAGCGTCACATCATCCATTGAGTATCTCCCTTAAAAACCGATTCGACTCCCGTTATCGTACGTTATTTTTTATAGGTTGGATTACATCTTAGCAGGGGTAAGTTATTTTTTGTTGGCAGCACCGCCAAGCCCGTGTTAGTCACTCAGCACAATACGAGTAAGCCTTAGGCTCTCGTCGTGTTGGGAGATCGTCTAATGGTAGGACAGCGGATTCTGACTCCGCCAATCTAGGTTCGAGCCCTAGTCTCCCAGCCAGTTCCAAAACGTGCGTGCTAAAAAACCCCGCTATAGCAGGTTTTGTGTCGGCCTCGGAACGATTAGGCCGCGCTCTCCAACCCCAGCCATGCCGCGCAATCGGCCAGCGCGCGGCGGGCGAGGGCTGCTTTGCGGTCGCGACCTTTGGGGGCTTTTTTTACGCCCGGAACCGGCGGTAGATCGGCGAATAGACCGAAGTTGATGTTCATCGGCTGGAAGGTGTCGGCATTGGCACCGCCGGTGATATGGTTCAGCAGTGCGCCCAGGGCGGTCGTGACCGGCGGCGGCGCAATCGGTTGACCGAGTTTTTCGGCGGCAACGAAACGCCCGACCAACAACCCGATGGCCGTGCTTTCCACATAGCCTTCAACGCCCGTGACTTGGCCGGCAAAGCGCAGGCGCGGATCGGCTTTCAGGCGCAACTGCCCGTCTAGCACACGCGGGGAGTTAAGGAAGGTGTTGCGGTGCAGGCCGCCGAGGCGGGCGAATTCGGCGTTCTCCAGCCCCGGAATCATCCGAAAAATCCGCGCCTGTTCGGCATATTTCAGCTTGGTTTGAAAGCCGACGATATTATAGAGCGTGCCGAGCTTATTATCCTGGCGCAACTGCACGACGGCATAGGGCCAGCGGCCCGTGCGCGGATCATCCAGCCCCACCGGCTTCATCGGCCCGAAGCGCAAGGTTTCGATGCCTCGGCTGGCCATCACTTCGATGGGCAGGCAGCCTTCAAAATAGGGGGTGTTCGTCTCCCATTCCTTGAAATCGGTCTTGTCGCCCGCCAAAACTGCCGCAATAAACCCTTCATATTCCGCTTTATTCAGCGGGCAGTTGATATAATCCGAGCCGGTACCGCCTGGCCCTTCCTTATCGTAGCGCGACTGAAACCAAGCGAGATCAAAGTTCACGCTGTCCTTATGAACGATGGGGGCAATCGCGTCGAAAAAAGCCAAACTCTCTTCGCCCGTCAGCCCGCGAATCGCCTCGGCCAAGGGTTCGGAGGTAAGCGGGCCAGTCGCGATAATCACATCCCCCCACTCAGCGGGGGGCAGGCCAGTAATCTCGCCGCGCTCGACCGTAATCAGCGGATGCGCGGTGATTGCCGCCGTAACCGCTGCCGAAAACCCGTCGCGATCCACGGCAAGCGCCCCGCCTGCCGGCACTTGATGAGCGTCCGCCACTTTGAAAATCAGCGATCCTGCCTGCCGTAACTCGGCGTGCAACACACCCACCGCGTTATACTCGGCATCATCGGAGCGGAAAGAGTTGGAGCAGACCAATTCCGCCAGATGATCGGTTTGATGGGCGTCCGTACGCCGATGGGGCCGCATTTCGTGCAGCACTACCGGAACCCCGGCTTGCGCCAACTGCCACGCAGCCTCGGACCCAGCGATCCCGCCGCCGATAATATGAACAGGCGCAATGCTCATCGGGCTTAAATCTGCCCCATGCTGTTGATGATGCGCCCGACGACGCCATAAATCACAGCCTCTTCGGCGGGCATCCAATGGTCGCGCTCGGTATCCTTGATCACTTTTTCCAACGGCTGGCCGGTGGCGTCGGCAATGGTTTTTTGAATCCGAGCCTTGATCTTAATGATTTCCTTCGCCTGAATGGCAATGTCGCTGGCTTGACCGCCCGCGCCGCCGCTGGGTTGGTGCAGCAGGAAGCGCGTATTTGGCAGGCACAGTCGGTTTTCTTTTTTGGCGGATAGGTAAACATGCGCCGCCGCACTGCCAACCCAGCCTGTGCCGATCACTTTCACGGGGCAATCGACGAATTTGATAACGTCGTGGATGGTATCGCCGGATTCTACATGGCCACCCGGCGAGTTGATGAAGATGCGAATTTCATCCTTACTCTCTTGAGCTAGAGCGATCATCTTAGCCGTAACGGCCTGGGCCAGTTTCATATCAATGGGGCCGAAGATGAAGACCGAGCGAGCCTTGAACAGCCGCTCTTCCATCGCCTCGGAGGGTTTTGCCTCTTCCGGCTTCTTCGCGTCTTTTTCGTCGTCCAGTCCATAAACAAATTGCATATCTCTGCTCCGCGCACCCGGATAAACCTGATTGCAGCCTAGCGGCGCTAGCGCTTCGGGTCATCCCTGTTTTTATCCCGAGCTTGCCGGGATACCTTTACACATAAGCGCTACGGGACCGTAAAACGATCCCTGCGTAGGAACCCTAAAAATTAAGCCCGCTTCTTTTTTGCCAGCTTGGCCTTCAAGTAGGGCTTGAGATAATGGCCCGTGTAGCTTTCGGCCACCCCTGCCACCTGTTCCGGCGTGCCTTGGGCCACAATACGCCCGCCGCCCGAACCGCCCTCCGGCCCGAGATCGAGAATCCAATCGGCGGTTTTAATCACCTCCAGATTATGTTCGATGACCAGCACGCTATTGCCCTGATCGACCAGCGCTTGCAGCACTTCCAACAGTTTGCGAATGTCTTCAAAGTGCAGGCCCGTTGTCGGTTCGTCTAAGATATAGAGCGTGCGCCCAGTGGAGCGGCGCGAGAGTTCTTTCGAGAGTTTCACGCGCTGGGCCTCGCCGCCCGAAAGTGTGGTGGCCTGCTGGCCGATCTGGACGTAGCCAAGGCCAACGCGCTCCAGCGTCGTCATCTTATCGCGTACCGAAGGCACGGCTTTGAAGAACTCCGCACCTTCTTCCACGGTCATCGACAGAACATCGGCGATAGACTTGCCCCGGAAGCGCACATCCAGCGTTTCGCGGTTATAGCGTTGGCCTTTGCATGAATCGCACTGCACGTAAATATCGGGCAGGAAGTGCATTTCGATCTTAATCAGCCCATCACCCTGGCACGCCTCGCACCGCCCGCCCTTGACGTTGAAGCTAAAGCGGCCCGGCCCATAGCCACGTGATTTGGCTTCCGGCAATCCTGCGAACCAGTCGCGGATTGGCGTGAACGCCCCCGTATAGGTAGCGGGGTTAGAGCGGGGGGTGCGGCCAATAGGCGATTGGTCGATCTCGACGATTTTGTCGATCAACTCAATGCCCTCGACGCTATCATGGTCGGCAGGCAGGTCGCGCGCGCCATTCAGCTTACGCGCTAGGGCTTTGTAGAGCGTTTCGATAATCAGCGTGGATTTACCACCGCCCGACACGCCGGTGATGCAGGTGAAGGTGCCGAGCGGGATTTCTGCCGTCACATTCTGCAAATTATTGCCGCGTGCGCCGCGCACCACTAGCTTCTGGCCCTTATGGCCGGGGCGTCGCGTGCTTGGAATTTCGATGCGGCGATGCCCGGCAAGGTACTGGCCGGTCGTACTTTTCTCGTTCGCCATTACCTCGGCGGGCGTTCCGGCGGCAATCACTTCGCCGCCATGAACCCCCGCGCCCGGCCCCATATCAATGAGATAATCGGCAGCCATAATCGCGTCTTCGTCATGCTCGACAACAATGACGGTATTGCCGAGATCGCGTAGGCGGCGCAACGTCCCCAGCAGCCGCTCATTATCGCGCTGGTGCAGACCGATGGACGGCTCGTCCAGCACATAGAGCACGCCGGTCAGCCCGGAGCCGATTTGCGAGGCCAAGCGAATGCGTTGGCTTTCCCCGCCCGAAAGCGTGCCGGAGTTACGCGAGAGGGTGAGGTACTCCAGCCCAACATTATTGAGGAACCCGAGCCGATCCTTAATCTCGCGCAGAATCCGGGCGGCAATTTCCTGCTGTTTGGCGGTAAGGTGCGGCTCCAACTCATTGAACCAACGCCCGGCGTCGGCAATGGAGAGAGCCGTGATTTCGCCGACATGGCGTTCGTGGATTTTCACCGCCAGCGCTTCCGGCTTCAGGCGATAGCCGTGGCAGGTTTCGCAGGCTTGCGAGCCTTGGAACCGCTCCAACTCCTCCCGCACCCAAGCGCTTTCGGTTTCCTTCCAGCGCCGTTCCAGATTGGGCAAGAGGCCCTCGAACGGCTTGTTCGTTTCATAGGCGCGGTTGCCATCGGAAAAACGCAAGGGAATTGCGACTTTACCGCTGCCGTGCAAAATCGTCTCGCGCACCTCTTGCGGCAAGTCCCGCCAAGGGGTTGCGAGTGAAATCTTAAAGTGCCGCGCGAGGCTTTCTAGCGTTTGCGCGTAATATTGCGATGTCGAGTTCGCCCAGGGCGCAACCGCGCCCGTGCTCAGGGTTAGGCTATCATCCGGGATAACCAACGCCGCCTCGAACTGCATTTTTACGCCTAAACCGTCGCAGGTGGGGCAGGCCCCGAACGGATTGTTGAAGGAGAATAGGCGCGGCTCGATCTCGTCGATGGTGAAGCCCGAGACCGGGCAGGCGAATTTCGCCGAAAACACGGTGCGGCTGTTGTCTTCGGCATTCTCGGCGTAGAGAATCCCGTCTGCAAGCTCCAGCGCGGTTGCGATGGAATCGGCGAGGCGGGTGGCCAAATCCTCCTGATCGGGCCGCACAACGATACGGTCCACCACCACCTCAATATCGTGCTTCAGCTTCTTATTGAGCGCGGGAACCGCATCCAACTCATAGAGTTCGCCATCGACCTTCACGCGCTGGAAGCCGCGCTTTTGATAGTCGAGCATTTCCTTCTTATACTCGCCCTTGCGCCCGCGCACGACCGGGGCCAACAGGTAAAGGCGCGTACCTTCCGGCATCGCTAGAATCCGGTCAACCATCTGGCTGATCGTTTGGCTTTCAATCGGCAGGCCCGTTGCCGGCGAGTAGGGCACGCCAACGCGGGCGTACAGCAGGCGGAGGTAATCATAAATCTCTGTGACCGTGCCCACGGTGGAGCGCGGGTTGCGGCTGGTGGTTTTTTGCTCGATGGAAATGGCGGGCGACAGCCCTTCGATCAAATCCACGTCGGGCTTCGACATCAATTCCAGGAACTGACGCGCATAGGCCGACAAGCTCTCGACGTAGCGCCTTTGCCCTTCGGCATAGATCGTGTCGAAGGCCAGGGAGGATTTCCCCGAGCCTGACAGGCCGGTTATAACGGTAAGACTATCGCGCGGGATGTCCACGTCGATATTCTTCAGATTATGCTCGCGCGCCCCGCGCACACTGATTCTCTGATGCATAATGCCTATCTAACAGAACAAAAAAGGTACATGCAAGCGCAAAAACTCTGTTATAAGAGTCCGAAGCGAGCAGGTGACAGCGCCCCCTGTTCCTCTATAGGCTGCCAGCCGAGAGCGACAGGGTCGCGTTAGGCAAAATAGACGAGGTTCGGCATGGCGGGGAGCGTCAATAAGGTCATTCTGGTTGGCAATTTGGGGCGCGACCCCGAAGTGCGGACCATGCAAGATGGCCGCAAAGTGGTTCAACTTTCCATCGCAACGTCGGAATCCTGGAAGGACCGGACGACGGGGGAGCGGAAAGAGCGGGCGGAATGGCACCGCGTGGTGATCTTTAACGATCGCCTGGGCGATGTGGCCGAGCGGTTCTTGAAGAAGGGCGCCAAGGTTTACCTCGAAGGCCAGCTTCAAACGCGCAAATGGACCGATCAAAGCAGCGGCCAGGAAAAATACACGACCGAAGTAGTGCTGCAACAGTATCGCGGCGAACTCACCATGCTCGATGGGCGCGGTGAAGGCGGCGGTGGTGAGGGCGGCTATGGCGGCGGCGGCTCCTCCGGCGGTGATTACGGGGGCGGAGACTACGGCGGCGGGGCACCCAGCGCGCCGCGTGGCGGTGCGGCTACAGGCGGCGCGCAAGGCGGCGGCAGCTTCGGCGGTGGTGGCGGCTTCGGGCGCGGCGGCGATATCGACGACGAAATTCCGTTCTAAAGTCAACGCTCATCGGGCGTAAAGGGGCGTAAAGATTGTTCCCCGCCGCAAGACTTGCTAGGGTGCGCCTCGACTTCAGACCGGTCTCGGTCTTTGATGTGATGATTAGGGAAGTGCTGTTTTGACCAATCCGCCGCTGTTGCCCCCCGCTTTCGATATCGTTCCCGTCACGATTGAAGAGGAAATGCGTCGCTCGTACCTCGATTACGCCATGAGCGTGATCGTGTCGCGCGCGCTGCCCGACGTGCGCGACGGGCTGAAGCCGGTGCATCGCCGTATTTTGTTCTCGATGAAAGAGCAGGGGTACGATTGGAACAAAAGCTACCGCAAATCGGCCCGCATCGTCGGGGACGTGATCGGTAAGTACCACCCCCACGGCGATGTGGCGATTTACGACGCGATGGTGCGGATGGCGCAGGAGTTTTCCATGCGCCTGCCGCTGATCGACGGCCAAGGCAACTTCGGCTCGATGGATGGCGACCGCGCGGCGGCGATGCGGTACACCGAAGCGCGCTTGTCCAAAGCAGCAGATCATCTGTTGCGCGATATTGACCGCGACACGGTTTCCTTCCAGGCAAACTACGATAACACCGAGGTAGAACCCACGGTTCTACCAGCAGAATTTCCGAATTTGCTGGTGAATGGCGCGGGCGGTATCGCGGTCGGGATGGCGACCAACATCCCCCCCCATAACCTTGGTGAAGTGATCGACGCTTGCATCGCCTACCTGGATGCGCCGGATATTCCGGTTGAAGCGCTGATGCAGATTATTCCCGGTCCCGATTTCCCCACGGGCGCGATTATCCTCGGGCGCGGCGGCATTATGGATGCTTTCCGCACGGGGCGCGGTAGTGTGGTGATGCGCGCCAAGACGCATATCGAGACGTTTAAGAAAGACCGGCAGGCCATCATCATTACGGAAGTTCCGTATCAGGTGAATAAGGCTAAGATGCTGGAAAAAATGGCTGAATTGGTGAATGCCAAGGTCATTGAAGGCATTTCCGATCTGCGTGATGAAAGCGACCGCGACGGCGTGCGCGTTGTGATCGAGTTGAAGCGCGATGCAACGCCCGAAGTCGTGCTTAACCAGCTTTACCGTCACACGCCGCTGCAAACCAGCTTCGGCGTCAATATGCTCGCCATCAATGCCGGTCGCCCGGAGATGATGAGCCTTAAAGAAGTTATCATCGCTTTTTGCGCCTTCCGGGAAGAGGTGGTGCAGCGCCGCACGGCCTACGAACTCCGCAAAGCGCGCGAGCGCGGCCATGTGCTTGCCGGTTTGGCAATGGCGGTTGCTAATATTGATGACGTGATCGTGCTCATCCGCACCGCGCCGGACCCCGTGGTCGCACGTGAGAAATTAATGGCCCGCGACTGGCCGGCCCGCGACGTGGCTCCGCTGATCGCGCTGATTGATGACCCCGATCATCTCGTGTCGGAGAACGGCACCTACCGTCTGTCGGAAATCCAGGCCCGCGCTATTCTGGACCTGCGCCTGCAACGCCTCACCGGCCTGGAGCGCGATAAAATCGCGGGCGAGCTTGGGGAGTTGGGCGACCAGATTAAGGACTACCTCGATATTCTCGGCAAACGTGAGCGCGTGCTGGACATTATCCGGGCAGAACTAACGGCGATTAAAACCGAGTTTGCGACCCCGCGCCGCACGCAGATAGACGATTCGGAAATAGATACCGACATCGAAGCGCTTATCCAACGTGAAGATATGGTCGTGACTGTTAGCCACGCGGGCTACATCAAGCGCGTCGCCCTATCGTCCTACCGCTCGCAACGGCGGGGCGGCAAGGGCCGGGCAGGGATGGCAACGCGCGAAGAAGATTTTGTCGAGCGCGTCTTCGTTGCCAATACCCACACGCCGGTGCTGTTCTTCACCACGAAGGGCCGCGCGTTTGAAACGAAGGTTTGGCGCTTGCCAGAAAGCACGCCGCAGGGCCGGGGCAAGCCGATGGTGAACCTTTTGCCCGCGCTGCAAATGGGCGAACGCATCGCAACCGTACTGCCGCTGCCCGATGTGGACGAGCGCGAGGGCCTCACGATCCTCTTCGCCACCTCCAAGGGCGAAGTGCGCCGCAATGCACTGTCGGACTTCCTCAATATCAAGTCGAACGGCAAAATCGCCATGAAACTTGAAGATGAAGACGGTAATAATTTGGGCGATCTCATTGGCGTTTCGGTGGCGCGGGCGGATCAAGACGTTCTGCTCTCTACCCGCCTCGGCAAAGCCATTCGCTTTTCGGTCGATGATATTCGCGTCTTCCAGTCGCGTGCCTCGACGGGCGTGCGCGGGATTCGCTTGGCGTATGAAGATGCTGTTATGTCGATGGCGGTTCTCGATACCGTTCCCGCTAGCCCGGCTGAACGCGATGCTTACCTGCGCCGGGCCGCAGCCCTGCGCCGGGCCATAGGCGACGAAGCGGGCGTTGAGATCATTGGCGATGACGAAACCGATTTGCTGGCCGAAACGGTTAACCTCTCGGAAGAGCGATTCTTGGAGCTTCAAGCCGTTGAACAGTTCCTGCTAACGATAACGGAACGTGGTTTTGGTAAGCGTAGTTCGGCCTACGAGTACCGTAAAACCGGGCGCGGTGGGCAGGGCATCGCGGGGATGGATATTACTCAGAAGAACGGTCCCGTTGTGGGGGCCTTCCCAGTGAGCGAAAGCGATCAGATCATGCTCGTGACTGATGGTGGCCAGTTGATCCGTATTCCGGTGGCGGGCATCCGCATCGCTGGGCGCAAGACCCAGGGGGTAACACTGTTCAAGGTGGAAACCGATGAGCGTGTCGTCTCTGTGACCCGCCTTGACGATACTGGTGAAGAGCCGGGCGAGGAGGGTGACGATAGTACGCCGCCCGCAACCGATGCCGCGCCGCCATCTTTGCTGGTCTAACAATAACAAAGTCAAACGGGGCGAGGCCGCACGGGACTAGGAAGCCTGCGGCCTCTAAGGGGAGGAAAACCCAGTGATGTCGGCCAGCACCACGCCCCATTCGGGCGCACTAGAGACGGGGGCAATCGTGCAACGCACGGCAGTCTATCCTGGCACCTTCGATCCCGTTACCTCTGGGCATATTGATATTATCCGGCGCGCGGCGCGCATCTGCGATAAGTTAATCATCGGCGTCGCCAAGAACGCGGGCAAGGGGCCTTTGTTCTCGCTTGCCGAGCGGGTGAGCCTGCTGACCGCCGAAGTTCTGAGCTTGCCGGAGAAAGACCGCATTACGGTCGTGCCTTTTTCGAGTTTGCTGATTAACTTAGCGGTTGAACATAGCGCGGGGCAAATCGTGCGCGGGCTGCGGGCGGTATCGGACTTCGAGTATGAATTTCAGATGGCGGGGATGAACTCCAAGCTCAATCCCGCCATTGAGACCGTGTTTCTGATGGCGGCGGACGGGCAGCAGTTCGTATCGTCGCGATTCGTGAAGGAAATCGGGCGGCTTGGCGGCGATATTTCCCGTTTCGTTAGCCCGAGAATTGAAGCCGCCCTGCAACAGCGTTTCGCCGAGCAGCAAGAAGACTAGGCCTTGCGTCCTAAGAAAGGGTGAACCATGCCACACTATAGATCCAGAACAACGACGCATGGCCGCAACATGGCGGGTGCGCGGGGCCTTTGGCGCGCGACCGGGATGAAGGATTCCGATTTCGGCAAGCCGATCATCGCCGTCGTCAACTCCTTCACTCAGTTCGTCCCTGGCCATGTCCACCTGAAAGATCTCGGGCAGTTGGTGGCGCGGGAGATTGAGGCGGCGGGCGGGGTTGCCAAGGAATTCAATACGATTGCCGTTGATGACGGTATCGCGATGGGCCATGACGGGATGCTGTATTCGCTTCCCTCACGCGAACTCATCGCGGACTCGGTCGAATATATGGTTAACGCCCATTGCGCCGATGCGATGGTCTGCATCTCCAACTGCGACAAAATTACGCCGGGCATGTTGATGGCCGCGATGCGCCTCAATATCCCAGTGGTTTTCGTCTCCGGCGGCCCGATGGAAGCCGGCAAGGTTGTTATAAACGGTATAGAAAAAGCCCTCGATTTGGTCGATGCGATGGTGGCCGCTGCCGATAGCAGCATCAGCGATGAGGATGTGCAGGCTATCGAGCGCGCGGCGTGCCCCACCTGCGGTTCCTGCTCCGGCATGTTTACGGCCAATTCGATGAACTGCCTTACTGAAGCCCTCGGCCTCTCATTGCCAGGGAACGGCTCGACACTGGCAACCCACGCCGACCGCAAGCGCCTGTTCGTGGACGCTGGGCATTTGATCGTCGATCTCGCGCGCCGCTATTACGAGGGCGATGATGCGGCGGTTCTGCCGCGTAATATCGCGACCTTTGCCGCGTTTGAAAACGCGATGACGCTCGATATTGCTATGGGTGGCTCAACCAACACGGTTCTGCATCTGCTCGCCTCAGCCCATGAGGCCGAGGTGGATTTCACGATGGCCGATATTGATAGGCTGTCGCGCCGGGTGCCGGTGCTCTGCAAGGTCGCGCCGGCCAAGTCCGACGTTCATATGGAAGACGTGCATCGCGCCGGGGGCATTATGGCGATCCTGGGCGAGTTGGATCGCGCGGGGCTTCTGGATACCTCCGTTGGATCCGTGCACGCTCCCAGCCTCGCGGCGGCGCTGGATCGGTGGGATGTAGTCCGAACCTCTGCCGATAGCGTGCACGAATTTTTCCGCGCCGCCCCCGGCGGTGTACCAACCCAGGTGGCTTTCTCGCAAGCGCGCCGTTACACCAGCGTTGATACTGACCGCGCTACGGGCGTGATTAGAAATGCCGAACATGCGTTTTCAAAAGATGGTGGCCTTGCCGTGCTCTACGGCAATCTGGCAGAAGACGGCTGCATCGTAAAAACCGCTGGGGTCGATGCTTCGGTGCTCACCTTCAGCGGGCGGGCGCGCCTGTTCGAGAGCCAGGACGATGCGGTCAGCAGCATTCTCAGCGGTCATGTGATTGCGGGCGATGTGGTGCTGATCCGCTACGAAGGGCCGCGTGGCGGGCCGGGGATGCAGGAAATGCTGTACCCGACCAGCTATCTGAAAGCTAAGGGCCTCGATAAAGTCTGCGCGCTCGTGACCGATGGTCGCTTCTCAGGCGGCTCCTCCGGTCTGTCTATCGGCCATGTATCGCCCGAAGCGGCGGAAGGCGGCTTGATTGGCCTTGTGGAAGAGGGCGACCAAATCGCCATCGACATCCCCAACCGCTCGATCCAGCTGGTTGTGGCCGACCACGTTCTGGCCCAACGCCGGGAAGCCCGCAACGCCCTCGGTTGGGTGCCCGCCGCGCCGCGCCCGCGCAAGGTTTCGATGGCACTGCGGGCCTATGCGGCGATGACGACCAGCGCATCGAAAGGCGCGGTTCGGAGTATCTAAACTCAATTAAAAACCCGCTAAGTCAGAGACTTAGCGGGTTTTGGCCCAATGGTGAGCTCGTCGGGATTCGAACCCGAGACCCCATGATTAAAAGACGACATTAGGTCTTTAGGATTGTTGGCTTTTCTCTCCGACCAGAGGGAAAGTCAGGTATGACAAATCAAGGGTTTACGGGCGGAAATCCGACCAAAACAGGCGAATTTCAGCCGGACGGTGCGGGCGTGCGGGCGGCGCTGGATGGGGCGCACGCCTGGGAAAATCCTTCGGGATTAGCCGAGCGATTGGCGTTGTTTCAATTATCCGATACGGGCGTCGCACGGCGCTTCATTGCGCGTTATGGTGGCAATTATCATTATGTGCCGGGGTTCGGTTGGCTGGCCTGGGATGGGCGGCGCTGGAAGCCGGACGTGGATGAACAGCGCATTCGGTTGGACGTGCAAGAGACGGCTGCGGCGATTCTCGATGAACGAGAATTTATCGACGACCCGAAGGTTGCTGACCAGCGGGTTAAGTTCGCGGGGCGGGCGTCTGAGGCGCACAAGGTGCGGGGGGCAATTGAAATGGCCGCGCCGCACCTTAACGCGCCCCTGGAGAGTTTCGATTCACATAGGAACTTACTGGCTTGCAAGAATGGCGTGATTGATCTGGCGACCGGGGCGTTGCGCCCGCATGATCCAGCGCTGCGCCTGACCAAGCTGACGAATATTGACTATCTCCCCCGCGCCCCCTGTCCCGCGTGGCTGGAATTTCTCAGCAGTATCACCAATCAAAGTCTCGACCAGGAGGCGGATGACGACGACGATGTAATCGGCGGCCTACAGCGCTGGATTGGCTATACGCTGACAGGCGAAACGCGCGAGCATAAGATGGGCATTCTCTACGGCGGGGGCGCGAACGGTAAATCGACACTGCTGCAAATTATTGAAGCGCTTGCAGGCGATTACGCGGCACAAGTTCCGATTGAAGGGCTGATGCTACGCGACCGGGGCGGGGGCATTCCATCCGACATTGCGCGGTTGCGCGGCGCGCGGTTTGTGCAGACCGTGGAAGCGGCGGCAGGCGCGCGGCTAAATGAAGGGTTAGTGAAATCGATCACGGGCGGCGACAAGATTATTGCGCGGTTTCTTCATAAGGACTGGTTCGAGTTCGATCCCGAGTTCAAGTTATGGATGGGGACTAACTACCGCCCTTATATTAGCGGCAATGATCTTGGTATCTGGCGGCGACTATGCTTGATTGACTTCCCTGTTACTTTTGTAGATGGGCCTGATATTTTGCCAGGGCAGCGATTAAAAGACCCCGACCTTAAAGCGAAACTAATGGCCGAATTGCCGGGCATTCTCGCCTGGGCTGTGCAAGGGGCTGTCGATTGGTACCGCCAGGGGTTGAAAATCCCCAAGCGCTGGATAGCCGCAACGGAGGCGTATCGGTCTGATAGCAACCCGTTCGGCGATTTCGTTGACGAATGTCTTGAAGTAGGGCCGGGCTTCAGTGCATCGGCAAAGACGCTGATGACAGGCTATGAGCAATGGTGCGGCGAAACGGCGGGCGGAAGTGTGATGAGCGCCACTGCCTTCGGGAATGCGCTGCGCTTGCGGGGGTTCGTGAAGGTCCGTAAGGAGGCCGGGAGCCATTGGCAAGGTCTGCAACTCAATACGACTTGGTTGTGGAAAATCTCTCAGCAGGATCGATAGGGCGGTTCCTGCATAGTTGGCTGCATAGTTGGCTGTATAGTTTGAGCCGAAAAACCTCAATAAAATCAAGGCCGCTGTATAGTCTGTATAGTTTTCGTAGGGTCCGCCTCGTATGTATATATGGGGCTTTCTCTATCTCTCATATGCGTAATATATCCAAAACTATACAGACTATACAGCCGTTAGCTAAGACATTGATATATATAAAATAATCGCTGTATAGTTTGATCTAAACTATACAGCCAACTATACAGCCACTATACAGCCAACTGTTCACCGACCGTTCACCGGAGATTTTCCGATGCGTGGGTCCTCCCCCGGCCCCTCGCACACGGGTAACGGGCAACCCCGATAGATTTAGGCTAAGTCATTGTTTTTTAATCGTTATGTTGTTGTTCTTGATTATGTTTTCTGCTTGTAATTCAGTTTTAGACCTAATATTGTGGTCACTCAGACCGCTTAACATATGGATTGGATGGAATGATGAATGACGATACCAAGCTGGTAAATCCGCTTTGGCCCTACCGCGCCGCCGATATTGAGACCGTTACGGGGTTGAAATATAACGCTATTCGGTTGGCGATAAGCCGGGCCGAAGCGGCGATTCCGGGGTTTGACGTTCGGCCTACGGCGCGCCCCTCGGCGATTATGATGGTGCAACTGGCGCTCTACGGGCAGCTCGTGGGGCTTGGCCTATCGGCTTTGCAAGCAACCTACGTGGCTCTCCACGAAAAGCTGGCGCTTGAAATCGAACGCGACATCGAGAAGCGCTACCCTGAGAACGCTGAAAAAACTATTCGGGAAAATCAGAAGGCAGCGCTTTACGATCTTGAGGCCGATTGTTTCCTGATCGTCAGTCAGCCGCAATTGCTTGTCGGGGACGTGCTTCTGTCGGATTTCGCTGTTCTCACCGAACGCAAACTTAATCTTCTCTATCAGCGTCACGACACTACCACGATGTACCACGGCACCCCCTTCGGCAAGTTCGAGGATGCTGGTGGGCAAGATTGCCGGGACATTGCGGAGCGCACGCAATGGTTTGAACCCGAAGAGGGAAAAGACCATTGGGGCGCGTTGCCAGTAGGTCAGCGCGATCCGCTGGCGGCAGCGGTGCGGTTGGTTAATCTCACGCGGCTTATTCGGTCCACCGCGACCAAGCTGATGGACCTCTACCCCGAGTCGGCAGTTCGCCTTCATACCTTCTTCGTCGGTAGAAAATAATGTTTGCCCGGCTAGCCTCGGCATTGTTCGGCAAACGCACCGCGCCGCCGCCCGCGCTGCATCGGCGTGATATTCACGCAGCAAAGGGCGGCTATCGCTTCTCCACTACCAACCTGATGAACGACCTACCAAAGGAGATTGAGCGTTCCAGCGCTACCTTGCGGGCGCGCATTCAAAACTTAGTCGTGAACGAAGCCGCAGCCGCAACGGCAGCGGATCAATTACCAGCGCAACTAATCGGGAGCGGGATCATCCCGCGACCGCTGCACCCGTCGCCTAACGTACGGGAAGCCTTGCTGAAACACTACCATCGTTGGTCACGGGTTGCGGATTCAGAAGGCTTGCTCGATTGGCACGGGCTTCAATCCGCCGCCGTTCGGTCAATGGTCATCACGGGCGAAGCGCTCTTGCGGCTGGAAATCGTTCCCTCCGCGCCTGGACGCGTGCCACTGCGGCTTAGACTTCTCGACCCGCGTTTGCTAGCGGCTTTGGATCAAGACCTAGCTGGCGGGGCTAAAATCCGGGCTGGTATCGAATTTGATGCGACGGGTCAGCGGGTGGCCTATCACCTGCGTCCGTTGGATAACGCAGCCGGGTTCGAGACGATCCGGGTTCCAGCTTCGGAGATTCTGCATCTGTTCCGCCCTGTCGTGCCGGGTCAAGTGCGCGGGTTGTCATGGTTCACGGCAAGTTTCAATCAGTTCACTGATGTAGGTGATCTTCAAGATGCGAGGCTGTATAGTTTCAAAGCTGCCAGCTTGTTCTGTGCTTTTGTTGAAAAACAGAACATAGATGGAATATATCCTGATGAAAACGAAAGAAGTGATAATATAGATTGGAACATGTTGCCCGGTAATTATTTAGAATTGAACCCCGGCGAGAAAGTAAGTTTCAGCAACCCGCCGTCCCCGGATGAATCTTACGATTCTTACTTGGCAGCCCTGCAAACCGGACTTGCCGCGAGCCTCGGCTTAACCTACGAACAACTAACTGGCGACACGTCAAGGTCTAACTACAGCAGTTCAAGAATAGCGCTGATTAACCAGCGGCGTTACTTGGATATGATCCAGCATCAAATCATCATCCCGCAACTCATCCGCCCAGTTTGGGAAAAGTTCGTGTCGCTGGCGATTGCCAGCGGTGCGGTTATTGCTCCCGACTTTGCGCGGTTCCCCGATGATTACTTAGATTGCGATTTCCACCCCCCGGCGTGGGAGTGGGTTGACCCTGAGAAAGAAATCAATGCCGAACGCTCGGCAATCGAAGGTGGTCTAAAAAGCCGCGCGCAATCTGTTAGCGAACGCGGCTATGACATTGAAAGCATTGACACTCAACGCGCTTCCGACCACGCCCGTGAGGCACGGTTGGGGCTAACCCCGAAGGAAACACCATGACCCGCTATCAAGAATTGTGCCAAGTCGAAGTAGTATCTATTAACCTTGATGAGCTTGCTAACGCGCCTCTGCTCGGGCTTTCCGAAGATTTACGGCATTCCTCTTTGCGCTGGCAAGATGAATGGTTGCTTTCGCAAGGTCTCGATACCGCCCGCGATTAACACATACACGCCCCAGCCGCACCCCACGGGCGCGGCTGGGCTAACTCCGAAAGAAACACCATGAAAACTCTATACTTGCGTGAAGCTGCGGCTTTACTTATCCGGCGGGATTCAACCTGGGCAGGACCGCCCGGCGGCAACGGTGCCGAACGCGAGATTGTGCTAGCAACGAGCGGTATGATTCAACGCGACGGTTATCTTGAAGTCCTGCGGATTGATAAAGGTTCGGTTGATTGTGCTGCCCTCGTTGGTAAGCCTATTCTTGATACACACCGTACCGGAAGCGCACGTGACGTAATTGGCGTTATTACGGCGGCGTGGATCGAAGACGGCAAGTTAATTGCTAGGATTAAGTTCAGTAATCGCCCGGAAGTCCAGGGCATTATTGCCGATGTTAACGATGGAATCATTCGCGGAATCTCCGTGGGTTACTCTGTTGAGAAATGGGAAATCTCGCGTGACCCGCAATCTGGTCAAGAAATCCGCACTGCGGTTCTTTGGACCCCCCGCGAGGGCAGCCTTGTCTCGGTTCCCGCCGATAGCAACTGCGGCTTCCGGTCTGCCGAACCGCCTACCGCCGCGCCGGGGGAAGTCGAAGTTCGCGCCATTGCTACGGCCTTCGGCTTGCCGGAAACCTTCATTCTCGAAACCCGCAGCGCTGGGCTAAACCTTGACCAAACCCGCGCGGCTGCGATGGCGCGGGCCGTTCGCGCGCCGCTTGTCCAGAACCCGCCCGCGAGCGTTGGGCAAGACTATAGCGCGACGTTCGCGCGTCGCCTTGGCGAGGCGATTGCCTGCCGGGCAAATCTGGCCTTGCGCCCGTCCGAAGGCGCGCGGGAGTTTATGGCGCATACCTCTTTCACCGATGACGCGGCGGCAATCCTCCGCAACCGGGGCGTGTCCTCCCTCGGCCTCAGCCGCGCGGGAATTTTAACGCGCGCCCTAACCACGGGTGATTTCGGCCCGATCTTCGCAGAAGCCTTGCACGTCACCTTGCGGGCGTCTTACGCCGAAGCGCGTTCGCCTCTGTGGGACTTGATGAACCAGAGTACCGCGACCGACTTCCGAGACAAACACAGCGTTTCTCTCGACATGCGCGGTAACTTCGCGCGCGTTGGGGAAGGTGGTGAAATACAATCCTCAATGATCGTGAAAGAAGGACAAGAAAAGTATCGCGTGGCGACTTACGCGAACGGCGTTGCTCTTACCCGCGAGCTGATCGTGAACGATAACCTCGGCGCGCTTACTGGAATCGGCACGCAGTTAGGGCAAGATGCCGCGCGCTGGCAGGATGAATGGCTGATCGATCAACTGTTAGGCGCGGGCGGCAACGGGCCGAATATGGCCGATGGGGTTCCTGTGTTCGCGCTCCCCCGCCGTAACCTGGTTACGCCGGGGGCTGCCCTTACTAAGGCTTCGGTGGGCGCGGCAAAGTTGCACTTCCACCGGATGACCACGCCCACGGGCAAGCTGACCCCGCTGGTGGCACGCACCTTGATCGTACCGCCAGAAATGGAAATCGAGGCGTTAGAGTTCCTGGCAGCAATATCGCCAACTAAATCGGCGGACGTGAACACGTTTGCCGGGGCGTTTACGCTAATCGTGGAACCACGGCTGACCGACCCGAAGGCGTGGTACTTGGTTGTTGACAATTATCAAGCCCCAGGGTTCGAGTATGCTTACCTCTCCGGCGCGGCAGGGCCGCAGATCGAAAGTGAAACCGCGTTCGATACTTTCGCAATCAAGTATCGGGTGTGGTTCGACTTGGGCGGGGGTTGGCTGGATCATCGCGGTTGGTATAAGAACAGTGGCGCGCCATGACC
>JAYSQZ010000074.1:0-54635 GCA_043721315.1 Alphaproteobacteria bacterium | reverse complement strand
AGGGTATAAAACGACCGAAAAACACGCCTAAACCAGCGATAATGCCCCAAAAGCCCGAAGAGACGGCAAAATCACACGGTTATTGCGGGTGTCCAGCTTGGCTCCTGCGCTTCGAATGGCCTTGCGGACGGCGGGGCGTTTATGAATGCTTAAATTGTCCATGATAACGATGTCGCCGGGCGAGAGGGTCGGTACGAGGAATTGACCTTCACCCTACGCTCCGCCAAGTCAGCGCAGCGTGAAGTCTCCCGAACCCGCCGCACCCCACTTGATCGCTGAACTCGCCGCCACCCCAAAGCGGGCCGCCGCTGCGTGGCACGACATCCCTTCCTGAAAAACCGCCGCAACCACCCGCTCCCGCAGGTCCATTCAATAGGGCTTCACCATCAAAGCGCACCTCCACTGATCAGGAGGCTCTTTGAATCACAGAATCATCTAAAAGGGAATCCGAGAGAGTCAGGTAAATGTCATCCCGCTTTAACGCACGACGCTATAAGGCAGAGCCGCCGAGGCGGGTGGGGCGAGTAACCCCAACGGCTCGGTTTCGCCTGCGTCGATCAGCCGGTCACACGACAGGCCGATGAGCCTAAAACCACCGCTCATCGTCTCGGCCCGCAAAAGCGCATCGCAGGCGTGCCAGAGGTCTGCCGCCTCCTGGGTTGGCATCGGCAGGCTGGTGGAGCGGGTCCGTTGCACGAAATCGGCGGTTTTCAGCTTCACCGTTATCCCTGCCGCCAGCTTATCTGCCGCTTGCAGTCGCCGGGCTACGGTTTCTGCGAGCGGGCGTAGGGCATCGCTGAGGTCTTCAAGGCGCGTGCGATCCTGGCGGAAGGTGGTTTCGGCCCCGATGCTTTTGGCCGGGCGGTCGGGCGTGATGCGGCGACGGTCGTGCCCGACCGCAAACTCCGAAAGCCTCAAGCCGATTTGGCCGAAGCGGCGGGCTGCCCACATCGGCTCCCGCGCCGCCAAATCGCCAATCGTGCGAATGCCTTCCCGCTCCAGCGCGGCGGCGAGGGCTTTGCCCACGCCCCACAGCAGCGATACCGGGCGCGGTGCCAGAAAATTCGCCGCCTCTGCCCGCCCGATCAGGGCAAACCCGCGTGGTTTATCGAGATCAGAGGCGATTTTAGCCAACAGCTTGTTCGCCCCTAACCCGATGGACAGTGTAATACCCAGGTTCGCTTCCACTTCCCGCGCGAGATTGGCGAGCAAGAGCGCTGCGGGAACCCCGGTTGCGTGCGCGGGGGTAGTGAGGTCCAGAAAGGCTTCGTCGAGGGAGAGTGGTTCGACCAGCGGGGTTAGCGCCAAAAAGCGGCGGCGCAGAGCACGGCTGACAGCGCTATATTTGCTCATGGTCGGCGGAAATACAGTGGCCTCCGGGCAAAGGCGTAGGGCTTGGCCCATCGGCATCGCCGAACGCACTCCTGCCGCTCGCGCCACATAGCAGGCGGCGGCCACCACTCCGCGCTCCCCGCCGCCAACGATCACCGCCCGATGGCGCAAATCGGGACGGTCGCGCTTTTCGACCGAGGCGTAAAACGCATCGCAGTCGATATGGGCAATCGTAAGATCACGCCACTCCGCATGAAAGCGCAGGCGCGGCGACCCGCATACCGCACACCGCGCCCGAAGGCGTGCGGCGGCATCCGGGGCGGCGAGGGGGCTTGCCAGGCAATCCCGACAGAAACCCGTTACCGCCTTCGCTTCAAAACGATCCGACATATTAGCATCTTAGTCTCAATACATATTAAGGTTATGGTTTCTTTGCGTGTGGCGAGTCGCTACAGTGATACACAGGGTGCGTGCGGCGCAGTGCCCCGGCGCTTGGAGGCTTCGGCATACTTCGATGAAGACGGTTTTAATCGTTGAAGACAACGAACTGAATATGAAGCTCTTCCACGATTTGTTGGAAGCGCGTAGCTATCGCATTCTCCAATCGCGGGACGGTATGGAAGCCTTGCGTATTGCGCGAGAGGAGCGGCCAGACCTTATCCTCATGGATATTCAGTTGCCCGAGGTTTCAGGCCTTGAGGTGACTAAGTGGATTAAACAGGATGAGAATCTGCGATCCATCCCCATCATCGCGGTTACGGCCTTTGCGATGAAAGGGGATGAAGAAAAAATCCGCGAGGGGGGATGCGAGGCATATATTGCCAAACCGATTTCGGTTGCAAACTTCCTTGAGACCGTACAGCGCTTTTTGGGTTAAGGGCTGATGCCGGGTCGTATCCTTGTTGTTGACGATATTCTACCGAATATCAAACTGCTCGAAGCAAAACTGACGAGCGAATATTATGACGTCATCTCGGCTGAAAACGGCCCGGCAGCGTTGGAGCTTGCTCGCAGTGAGTCGCCCGATCTAATCCTGCTCGATGTGATGATGCCCGGCATGGACGGGTTCAAAGTCTGCGAGAAGTTGAAAGAAGATCCCGCCACTGCCCATATCCCCGTGATTATGGTCACGGCCCTGTCGGATACCGCAGATCGTGTGCGGGGGTTGCAGGCCGGGGCCGATGATTTTCTGTCGAAGCCCGTGCGTGATGTGCCGCTGTTTGCGCGCGTCCGCTCGCTCATTCGCCTGAAAAACCTGATGGATGCGTGGCGAGTGCGGGAAGAAACTTCGTCCCGCCTCGGTCTGGCCGCGCCCGCTCCCGTGATGAGCCAGGAAGTAGCGACGGAAGGCCGGATTTTGGTGGTTGAAGAAAGTGCTATCGACGCTGAGAATATTGTCAATATTCTTAAGTCCGATAAACACTCCATCTCATCCATCCATAATACCGAAGCCGCGATTGCTGCTGTGAACACGAATGTTTTCGATATGGCGATTATCTCGCTAACTTTGATGGAAGGCGATGCGTTACGTCTGTGCAGTCAAATCCGCTCCCACGTCAACGAAAGCGTGCGGTCTTTACCAATTCTTCTGCTGGCGGAAGATGAGGAAGATATAAGCAGAATTGCTAAGGCACTGGATTTGGGCGTAAATGATTACGTTATGCGCCCGATTGAGCGGCAAGAGCTACAAGCGCGGGTGCGGACTCAAATTCGCCGTCGTCGCTATCAAACGCGCCTGCGAACCAATTTTGAAGAGAGCATCGCGCTCGCCTCAACCGATGCGCTGACAGGGGTTTATAACCGCCGTTATCTTGATGTGCATTTGGATCAGATGGTTCGCAACGCCAGCGAGGTGAAGAAGCCCCTATCGTTAGCGTTCTGCGATATAGATCACTTCAAGCGCTTGAACGATACCTACGGGCACGCAGCGGGCGATGAAGTGTTGATCGAGTTCGCCAACCGTATGCGCCGCTCCTTACGGCACTTCGATATGATCGCCCGCATTGGCGGAGAAGAGTTCGTAGTGGTGATGCCCGATACGAATATAGATGTAGCGTTGAAAGTGTCCGAGCGTTTGCGAACGCGGATGCAGGACGATCCTTTTACCGTTGCCGCCGCAGGCGAACTTTCGGTGACAATCAGCATCGGCGTTTCCGTCTCTGATTTTGGGGAAGCGTCCGGCTCAGATCTGTTGCGCCGGGCCGATGAGGCGATGTATCGCGCCAAGCAAGCGGGCCGAAACCGCGTCGAAGCCTCAATGCCAGCAGTGTAAACACAGAAAAGCGGAGGCAACAGCCTCCGCTCTTTTTATAACCAGTCCCCCAAAACGAAAAGCGCCGGTACAAGACCAGCGCTTTCGATTCCAAGCTGCGTGACCAGCTTAAATTACTTAATTTTTGCTTCGCGGAACACGACGTGCTTCCGCACGACTGGATCGTACTTCTTGAGTTCCAGTTTGTTCGTGGTCTTACGCGGGTTCTTCTTAGTCACGTAGTAGAAGCCCGTGTCCGCTGTGCTAACCAGCTTGATCAGCAGGGAAGTTGGCTTTGCCATGTCGCTCGGTCCTAATAAGGGATCGCCCAAAGAGGTCGGCACAATATCGAGTAACACTGATGAGTCAAGCGATATTCAAAACAGAATCTTCGCAAAACGACACCTGAAACCCCACTTGTCCGCCAAGGCAGTCGATGCTAGGGGTATATCTGTCTCACGACGCTGCGTCGAGAGAGACTTAACCGTAAGGAAGCCGACTGTGGGTCAGGTCACGCAAGGGTGTATGGGCCGATGGCGTCGCGGGTAAGCGCGCTATTACTCGTTAAACCATTTTTTGCGAAAAAAGGGCCTGCCTGCCATGTCTAAAACCTCGGTTCCGGTCGTCTATACGACCGACGGCGGCGTTACTGTTACCCGCACTATCACCGATGTTCCGTTCGATGCCGCCATTGATGCGCTCATCGACCAACTCAACAGTCAGCGGGGCGGGCTTCTGTCGTCCGCTTACGAGTATCCGGGCCGCTATAAGCGCTGGAGCTTGGGTTTCGCCAATCCGCCGCTGGAAATAGTCACCGTAGGCCGTGTGTTCACTCTGATGGCACTGAACGAGCGCGGGCGGTTGCTGCTGCGCTTCGTGCGCCCGGCCCTAGAAACCCACCCCCATCTCACGGCGCTATCGGTAGCGGAAGACCGGATTGATGGGGCCGTAATTCCCCTACCGCTGAAGTTCGCTGAGGAAGAGCGCTCGCAGCAGCCTTCCGCCTTTTCGGTCGTGCGCGCGCTGTTGGCGGCCTTCAAGAGCGATGAGGATGAGCATTTGGGCCTCTATGGGGCCTTCGGCTACGATCTGATCTATCAGTTCGAGCCAGTGGACAGGATGCGCCCCCGCCCAGACGATCAACGCGATATGGTGCTGTATCTGCCCGATCAACTGGTGGTGATCGACAATCAGCGCGGCCAAGCCCAGCAGATTACCTATGATTTTGCGGGCCAGGCCGATAAAGCCCTTCTGAACACGCAAGGGCTGCCCCGCGAGACCGCCGCGATTGATTATCGCGGCGCACGGCGTAAGCCTGCTCAAGCCTCCGATTTTCCGGCGGGGGGCTATGCCGATTTGGTGCGCCAAGCGCTACCGTACTTCCAGCGCGGTGATTTGTTCGAGGTTGTGCCGGGCCAAACTTTCTTTGAAGAGTGCGATGCGGCCCCTGGCGATCTGTTCCGCGCGCTTCGCAAGATCAATCCCAGCCCCTACGGTTTTCTGTTTAATCTTGATGGGGAATATCTCGTCGGGGCCTCGCCGGAAATGTATGTGCGCGTCGAAGGGCGGCGGGTGGAAACCTGCCCCATCTCCGGCACGATTGCGCGCGGTCGCGACGCGATTGAGGACGCCGACCGGATTTTGGAGTTGCTGAACTCCAAAAAAGACGAATCCGAGCTGACGATGTGTACCGATGTTGACCGCAACGATAAGGCGCGCGTGTGCGTTCCCGGTTCCGTAAAGGTTATCGGGCGGCGGCAGATCGAGCTTTACAGCCATCTCATTCATACCGTCGATCACGTCGAAGGCACCTTGCGACCGGAGTGCGATGCGCTCGATGCGTTCCTGACCCATACCTGGGCCGTAACCGTCACGGGCGCGCCGAAGCGTTGGGCCGTGCGCTTCATTGAAGAGAATGAGGTAAGTTTGCGCCGTTGGTACGGTGGGGCCGTGGGGCGGCTCACGTTCGATGGCAACCTTAATACCGGCCTCACGCTGCGAACCATTCGCCTGAAGGACGAAATAGCCGAGATCCGCGTCGGTGCGACGCTACTGTACGATAGCGACCCCGACGCTGAAGAGCGCGAAACTATTCTGAAGGGCGCGGCCAGCCGTAAGGCGATTTTGGCCGTGAAGCAGGGGCACAACGGCCCTGCCATCGCCGAACCGTTGCCGCCGGTGGACCGCAAGATCCTCATCGTCGATTGCGAAGATAGTTTCGTGCTGACCCTGGCCGATTATTTCCGCCAAACCGGCGCGACCGTGACCACGTTGCGCTATACCCACGCGCCCATGGCGCTGGCGGCGGGCGGCTGGGATTTGGTAGTGCTGTCGCCAGGGCCGGGACGCCCGGAGCAGTTCGGCATTCCGGGGTTAGTGCAGCAGGCGGTTGATGCGGGGGTGCCGGTGTTCGGTGTCTGCTTAGGGATGCAGGGCATGGTGGAAGCCTTCGGCGGCGCGTTGGGGCAACTCAACGAACCCGTTCACGGCAAGCCGAGCCTGGTTACGGTCGAAACCAACAGTCTGCTGTTTGCGGGCCTTGCGGAGGAAGTGACGATTGGCCGTTACCATTCGCTCTTCGCCGACGCCGCAACCTTGCCCGCCGAGTTTACCGTGACGGCGCGCACCGCAGATGGGGTGATTATGGCGGTCGAACATAAAAGCCTTCCGGTAGCGGGGGTGCAGTTCCACCCGGAATCGATCATGTCGCTCGGGGCAGGCGCGGGTCCGGCGATAATCCGCAATGTCGTTACCCGCTTGCGCGCGCCAGCGCTCTTAACCTGATCGAGGCTTAGGACGGGTGATGTCCCCCCGCTCGGGATTTGCTCTAATCCTCCCGCCCGCCGATCCACACGCGGGCGGCAGTGAGATCAAGCGTGAGGGCGACCATATCGGCCCGGAAACCGGGAGCGATGCGGCCACGGTCGTGCAGATGTAGGCGCTCGGCGGGCGTGGTGGAGGCCATGCGAAGCGCGTCCGGCAGGCTGGCACCGACCTGAGACACCATCGTGCGGACGGCGGACGCCATATCGAGTGCCGAGCCTGCCAGCCCGCCGCTTTCGTTCACGCAAACCCCATCCCGAACCTCTACGTGCTGACCGCCGAGGGTGAAGCGGCTGAGAGTACTGCCCACGGGCGGCATGGCGTCTGTCACCAGTAGTAACCGCTTCGGCCCCAGCAGCCGCAAAGCGAGGCGCAGGTTGGCGGGGTGAACGTGAACCCCATCGGCGATAATGCCCGCCCAAGTATCGGGATGATCCAGCAGCGCCCCAATCAGCCCCGGCGCGCGGGCGCTTAGGGGCGTCATGGCGTTGAAAAGATGCGTGACACCGCTCATGCCGCTGTCGAACCCCGTCATGGCTTGCTCGTAGCTGGCGGCGCTATGGCCTGCGGCGAGCACCACGCCAGCGGCACGAAGCGCGGTGAGAAAGCCGGGATCGCGCACCTCTTCCGGTGCGAGGGTGAGCAACAGCGTGCCGGGGAAGGGCTGCGCGAGCCAAGCGACATCGGCTTCAGTCAGCGCCGTGATAACATCGGCGGCATGGGCGCCGTGCTTCGTTGGCGAGAGGAACGGGCCTTCCAGATGCACCCCAACGATCCCCGGTATTCCTGTATCAATCGCCTTTCGCGCGGTCTGTAGCGCCGCGCGCATCTTCTCCCGCGTATCGGAAATCAGCGTTGGCAGAAAGGCCGTCGTGCCGAAGCGGCGGTGGGCGGCGGCGATGCGTTTTAGCGTCGGAATATCGGGCGTATCGTTGAACAACACCCCGCCGCCGCCATTCACTTGCGCGTCGATAAAGCCGGGCACCAGCAGGTGATCGGCGGGGAGGTGTAGAAGAGTGCAGGTTTTAGGCGGCGCTTCGGAAACGCTGATAATTACGCCGTCGTGAACGCTTACATAAGCATTCTCCCGCCATTCCTCGCCGGTGAACAGGCGCGGGACGGCAAGCGTGACTGTGCTCATGGAGCCGTGCGGCGGCTAGCGATAGCGGCCAGGGCCGGGCGTAGGTGGCCGTTGTGGACATCGAGCAGCGCGCGGGCTTCCGATAGGCCAAGCCCTTCCAGCAGCACGCGCGCCAGTTTTACTTTGCCGTTGGCGGCATCGAGGGCAGCCTGGATACTCTCCAACGGGGCCTCCGTCAGCCGGTGCAGCATCCGTTCGGAACGGCGGCGCAGCTTATCGTTCACCGCAACCATATCGACCATCATGCCGTCATAGACCCGGCCAAGCTGGATCATCACCACGGTCGAGATCAGATTGAGGGCGATTTTTTGGGCCGTGCCTGCTTTCAGCCGCGTCGAGCCTGCCACCACTTCCGGCCCGGTATCGAGCAAGATGGGATAGTCGGCAGCATTCAGCAGAGGCGAGTCCTCGTTATTGGCAATCCCCACGGTCAGCGCGCCGCGCTGCCGGGCGGCTTGAAGGGCGGCGACCGTGAAGGGCGTCGCCCCCGAAGCCGCCAGCCCGATCACCGAGTCTTCCGGGCCGATGCCTTCATCTTCAATCGCGCAAATTGCCGCTTCCCTGTCGTCTTCCGCGCCTTCGACCGATTGAGTAAGGGCGTTCATGCCACCCGCTACGATGAACACCACGCGGTCGCGCGGCCAATCGAAAGTGGGGGGCAGCTCCGCACCATCTTGCACTGCAATGCGGCCCGAGGTGCCCGCGCCGACGTAGACGATGCGCCCCCCCTTCCGAAGCCGCTGGGCAATCGCCACGGCAGCCCGTTCTAACGGGTTGAGCGCGGCACTAACGGCGGCGACGGCGCAAAACTGGCTATCGAGCAGCGCGCCCAGAATCTCATCGGGATTCCAAGCGTCGAGATCCCGATAGCGCGGGCTGAAGGTTTCAGTGCTCACGGCAGAAAAAACCAAGTTGAATGAGGGCGCGCGTTAAACGACTGGGCATAATTTGAACAATACCGACCGTTGCAACCCGAGGTCAATCAAGCCGTCGCGGTCATCTTAAAAATACCTTGGGCGTTCGAGCTATCGAAACCCAGGTCCAGCTTTTTCGTACCGGTATCGGTATCCGGGAGGGTATCGCGGGTGATGAACTCGTAGAAGGAGCCTGACACCTCGCGTATGACCGTGGCCCCGCTGGCATCCCGGAATGGGCGTTGAACTTGGGCGGCGCGGAAGGCGGTTTGGCGAACCCGGCCCGAGGCCGATACTTCCACCGCATCCTTCATCGGACGGCCCAAGGCTTTTTGTTCGGCGGCGAGGGCATCCACGTCCGGCACGCGGTCGGTCGCGTGGTTGAAGGCATTGCCTTCCGTGGCAATCCAGGCCATTTCCGCCGACTCGGCCTTCAGCGCCTCATAGTCGGTAAGGCTGGGGGCGGGGTAGTGCCGATCGAAGGCCCCCGCGATGACCGGCAGCGCGGCAGCGGCGGCATCGAGATCGACCACGCCGTCCCGCGCGAACGCGGCGAGAGTGGCAACGGTCGCGGCATCGAGGGGATCGACTGCCTCGGCCAGCACATTGGCAACCGCCGCCCCAAAGGCCGTAGAGAAACGGTCAACATGCAACTCGCTCACGAAGAACTGAGCAATATCCTCGGGGAAATCGACCTGACCGTAAGATCGGCCCGTCATCTTCAGGCGATCCAGCGGATACAGCCCGTTCTGGCGATACCCCAGCGGCGTCAGCAGGCGCACCAGCGCCGCCTCCCCACGCGGCAAACCACCCGTTGCGGGACCATCGACCGTGCGAACCGCGCCATGATCGTGAATGCTTTTCTCGCCACGGGCGCGCTTGTCGGCGATGTAGGCGGCTGCCGCTGGCACGCGGTCCATAAGATCGGCAAACAGGACCATATTGAGCGCTTGGGCCATCACGGCCCGGCTCACGCGCGGCCCTGCTTCGGTTAGGAGCGCTGAGTGAATAGAGAGAGTTTCGGCCAAGGCGTTAGCCTTGTCTGCCCCCAAGGTGCGCCCCACCAGCATCAGCAAAATCGACATATCGGACCTCCGAGTTAAACCTGCCAAGATAAACTTGATGAGGGGCAGCATTGCGCGCCTAGGGCCGCATCGTCCAGCCTCTTTACCCGAAGCGGCGGCGCAGCCAATGGTCGATAGACCAAGCCCCCGGCCCGCGAATGATGATGGCGAGCAGTACGAAGGCCCAAAAATAATGCTCGCTATGATAAAAGTACGTCAGTTGGATAACGAGTGTCATCACCAGCAACGGGAGGGCTGCCAGCCGCGCGAACAGCCCGAGGATGAGCAGTATCGGCATTGTCAGCTCAATCCCTGTCGCCAGCACGGCGGCGACTTCTGGCGAGAGCAACGGCGTGCGATACTCCTCCCGGAACAGGTCCACCGTGGTTTCGAACGAGGCGAGTTTCACGAGACCGGAGCGAAAGAAAATCTCGCCGATCATCCAACGCCCGAGCAGGTCCAACGGAGCGGCTAAATGGCGCTCTACCCAGGTGCCAACCGTTCTAGCGATTGTAAGCATTCTTGAAACCTCTCTCATTCTTTAGGAATAAAGCCGAGTGAAGACCCCCGCCTGAAGGTGGCCGAGCAGGGCTTGGGTTAGATCGAAGTCGTCGGGCAACCATTCCACCGCTTCAGCGATGCTGGCACCGGACAGCAGCGCGCACAGAAATCGCGCATCCGCAGCCGCCAACAACCGCCACTCAACCGTTGCCTGTGGCCGCACGAGGGCGAGGCTTTGGGGCGCGTCTATCTTGATAGCCGCGAGGTCCGGCACGGGGTGTTGATGCGCCTGCCACAGATCGCCAATGGCATAGACCGACTGTACGAGGCGCGTGCTGGGATGGGCCAAGAAGCGCAGATGGGCAAACGCATCGGGCGGAACGGCGGCAAAGGCGGCAGGGTTGAGCGTTTCAGCAGGATCGGCCAACAGCGCCTCGATCATCGCGCGTTCCAACCGGGCCACTTCGGGCACATAACTGTAATCGGCAATACCCGGCGCGCTTGCCAGAAACGCCGGAAAAGCCTCGCCATAACACGCCATATCGGGCCGCGTTGGCAGATGAGTGCGGAGGAACTGCCGGGCGGCTTGGCCGAAATACATCTCCCCAACCAGCGTTCGCGTTACCGGAAAATTCGCCGCCAGCGCGGCGGTAAGCGATAGCCGCACGGTGTTGCGGTATATTTGCGCCCGCGCGCCTTCGAGCAGTCCCAGGGGCGGGGTCTCGCTTTGGCCAGAAAGATAGGCGGCGAAGCGCGCTTGGTGGGCCGCGAGGCTCATGGAAGCATCCGCGTCCGCGCCGCTTGGGCTTCGGCCAGAAGCGTTGCGAGGGGTGGCACGTCGGCATCCCATTCGATCAGCGTCGGGCGGGGGCCGATCTTGGCGAGAACGGCCTCATACAGTCGCCAAACTGCCGCACAGACGGGGGCGGCGTGAGTGTCGATCAAAAGCCCTTCTTGCTGCGTGTGCCCCGCCAGATGGATTTCTTCGGCAGCCGCGAGGGGATAACGGGCAAGCCAAGCCTCTGGGTTCACGTTCTGATTATGGGCGGAAACGTAGATGTTATTAACGTCGAGCAGCAGCCCGCACCCTGTGCGCTTGAGCAGTTCAGCCATAAACGCGCCTTCGTCCCAAGCGCTTTCAGCGAAAGTCCCATAGGTGGAGGGGTTCTCTAACAGAATCCGCCGCCCAAGCCGCGATTGCACGCGGTCGATATTGGCGGCGACGGTTTCGAGTGCCTCCGATGTGTAGGGAAGGGGCAGGAGGTCGTTCAAATAGCGCCCCCCAACCCGGCACCAAGCCAGATGATCGGAGATCAGCACCGGCGCGCAATCCTTCGCCAAGGCAGCAAGGCGAGAGAGGTGTTGTTCATCCACACCCTCGGCAGAGCCTAAGGAGAGGCCGACGCAGTGCAGGCTTATCGGCATCCGTTCGGCCACATCGACTAACAGGCGATAGGCGGGGCTACCGGCATGGAGGTAGTTTTCGGCATGGATTTCAAGGAAGTCCACAATTTCAAGAAAACCTACTGGCGGGGCCGCGCCGGGTTCAGCCAACAGCGCCGCAATATCCCCATGATGATCCGCCCGCAACCCAATCCCAACCGCGTGGGCAGCTAAGCCCGCAACGTAGCTTTCTGGGCGAGGCGGGGCGAGCGTTGTATCGGTCATAGCCCGCCCCCCTTAAACGAACCCCAGAAACCCTTAGGCTTTCTTGGGTTGTAACGCGCCTCCCGCCCCTGCACAGCTTCCAGCAGGCACATATTTCCAAGCATCCGGCTGCTTATCGACCTTCGAGGTGCCCGCGCAGGAGCTGCTGGCCGTTTGGCAATCGTTCTGCCCAGCCTTGGCAATGCCGTAGCATTTCTCCTTCGCTTGCGCGGCGGCGGGGGTTGCGGCAAAAGCAACCGCCGCCATTGCGACCGCCCCGGCGACAGAGGCAAAACCTAGGGTCTTTTTCGATACCGTCGTGCTCATGATCGTCTCCCGTAGAATTGGACTATTCACTTTTGGTTTCGGTCTCTACGGCGCAAAGGTTACAGCGAGATGCCCTCGCCGCGCAAAAAAATCCGTCACGATAAATCGGGCAGCAGATCATTGAGGCGTCATCGACTCTCGCTATAGAATGATGATCTTGGACGTAACCTGATGAAGGACGCACTGTCGCCATGCTGTTTTCTCGCACTTTCCTGCTGACCGCCTCGGCAGCCGCACTTCTGTCGGCAGGGGCCTTCGCCCAATCTCAACCCCCGGCCCCGCTGAAACTGACGATTCTGCACGTCAACGATATTCATTCGCGGCTGCTGCCGATCAATCGTTTCGGCACCACTTGCTCGGCCAAGGAAGAAGAAGAGAAGAAGTGCTTCGGCGGCGTGGCGCGCGTCGGCTATCAGGCCCAGGAAATTGCCAAGCAGGTTAAGGCGGCAGGCGGGCATTCGGTGTTTCTGCACGCGGGCGACCAGTTTCAAGGCTCGCTGTTCTACACTGTTTATAAGGGCAAGGCCGATCTTGTGGCAGTGAACCTGCTTGATGTCGATGCTATGTCCCTCGGCAATCACGAGTTCGACGATGGCCCCGGTGTATTGGCCGATTTTCTGAAAGGTACCAAGTTTCCGGTTCTCTCGGTGAATGTGGACGTGAGTAAGGAGCCGCGCCTTCAAGGGCTGTTCCAGCCTTATACGATTGTGGAGCGCGGTGGCCAGAAAATCGGCATCATCGGTGCCACCACCGACGACACGCCCATCACCTCCTCCCCAGGCCCAACGGTGAGCTTTGCTCAGGAAGACGGCCCGTTGAAAAAGGCCGTGGCGGAACTGAAAAGCCTCGGTATTGATAAGATCATCGCCCTCACGCACAGCGGCTGGGTGCGCGATCAGGAAATCGCGAAGATGGTCGATGGGATCGACGTGATCGTCGGCGGCCATTCCCACACCCTGCTATCGAATAAGATTAAAGAAGCTGAAGGCCCGTACCCAATTGTCGTTAACAATAAATCTGGGCGCACGTTGATCGTGACGGCTGCCGCCTATAGTCAGTATCTTGGCCGCCTCGACGTAACATTCGATGCCAAGGGCGTGGTTTCAGCTTACGAGGGCGAGCCGATTTTGCTCGATGCGTCGGTTGCGGAAGACAAAGCGATCCGCGCTGAAATCAATAAATTCGATGCGCCCATCAGCGAGATGAAGAATAAGCCGGTCGGAACGTCCGGCGTCGCTCTCGATGCCACTACCTGCCGCAAGGGCGAGTGCCTGATGGGTAATCTGGTGGCAGACGCGCTGGTTTGGTCCACCGCATCTAAAGGCACCGAGTTTGCCATTCAGAACGGCGGCGGCGTGCGCGCCTCCATCGGTGAAGGCCCCGTAACGCTGGGTCAAGTGCTCACCGTGCTGCCGTTCCAAAACACCATCGCCACGATGAAGCTGAAGGGTTCAGACGTGGTGGCCGCGCTTGAAAACGGCGTATCGAAGGTGGAAGAAAACCAGGGCCGTTTCCCGCAGGTCTCCAGCAACCTGCGCTATAGCTGGGATCCGAAAAAGCCTGCGGGCAGCCGTATCGTTTCGGTAGAGGTGAAGCGCAATGGCGCGTTCCAGCCGCTCGATCCGAACGCCACCTACGCCGTCGCCACCAATGACTTTATGCGCAGGGGCGGCGATGGCTATACGATGTTCAAGACCAACGCGGTCGATGCCTATGATTTCGGCCCGAACCTTGAAGATAGCGTGGCGGCCTATATCGCCAAGAACTCGCCGGTTCAGGCGAAATTGGAAGGCCGTGTGCGCCAGCCGTAAAGCGTTAGGGCTGGATGCGGCGGTAGAGCGTCCAGCCCGCGACTTTTCCAATAGGATCATAGGCTGTGAGTGCGGCGGCAATGCCGGGATCACGGCGGAAATAGGCGAGATGATCCCAGGGGCGGGTGCCGAAACCGGGTTCAGACGCGCCATCGGTGAAGACTAAAAGATCGGGCTTGCGCGCCAAATCGGCAGCCGTGGTGGCGATCAGCGTGCGCTCGATCCCAGTGATCTCCGCTAACGGGCGAAACCCGGCAGGCGCGCTCGCGGGATAAAGCTCCGGCAGGGGCCACAGGCTCATATAATGGCCAACATATTGGCCGCGCGTGGTTTGCAGCAGCGAGAACTGCGGCTTTAGCGACGTTGTGAACCACAGCACCGAGCCGCCGGGGGCGGTTTGCTCCATCAGATCCCGCAGGCGCGCGTCCGGCGTGTCGGCAAAACTCCGTTGGGCGGCAAACGGCAACCCGAGGAGGCTTGCATAGGCAAGGCTGGCCGCGACGGTTACCACTGCGGCGCGGGTTGGAGTCCGAAACCAGTGCCCGAAGCTCCACCCCAGCAGTAGCAGCAGCCCGCCGCGCGCCGCCATGAAATGATAGTCCCAACCCTTCATTTGGCTGAATCCCGCAAGGCCCGCGCTGAGGGTGAAGACCAACAGCAGGCGCGGGGCGGGGCCGTGCCGCCATGTTAGGCGACCCAGCACAAGGCTTCCCAACACTAGCGGCAGAACTTGATCCCCCAGGAACAGCCCCCGCCAATCGGCGCGAGCGTTTGTATAAAGCTCCGCCATCATCGGCAGAATGCTGGTGAAATAAGCGGGGGTGAGGAGGGCCACGCTCGCAAGATAAGCGCTACCAATGCCCGCCATAATCGGCACGACCGGATCACGCAGGCTGGCTCTAGCGCCCCGATGCAACAGCAAGAACCCTTCGATGGCAGCCGGGATCAGCAAAAAATGCGGCTTGAGGCAGATCGCCACGGCAAACAGCGCCGCCGTTAGCCAACTCAGCCGATTGGCGCAGCTTTCCGCACGCGCAACCGCGTGGATCAGATAGGGCAAGGCCAACGCCAGCAGCACATGTTCGCGCTGGGTGAAACTATGGGCAGGCAGAATCACAACCGCGCCTATGGCTGCCGCAATCAAGACCCCGCGCTCGCGTGTAGAAAACAGCCGTCCGAAGGCTGGTCCCGCGAGGGCAAGCCCCAGCACGGCTAAGAGCGCATACCAAGCCACGAGCAAGGATGCCGCAGGAATGCCCGTCCAGGCGGCAACGGCGGCGGGCGGCAGGTTTAGCCAGAAAATCATCGGCGGGTTCACGTCGATCAGGTCGATGTACAGAAGCTCGCCCGCCACCATCCGCTGCGCCCAGGTTAGCACTGCCGCGCTATCGTGGTTCAGAGGCGGAAAGAATGCTGCGATAAGCCAGGGAAGCCCCAGCAGCAAACACAGAATCGGCAGCTTGCGCTCTGCCATAAACACACCTCCTTCACGCGGGATTACAGAGTTTTCATCCCCACGTGTCCGAATTTACGGCATGATGTTGCGGCTGTCGTGTGAAGAAGCAGAAAGGTTCGTGCTGAATGGGTGTCTCGCCGCCATCTTTTGCGCCGGCTCTTGTGCCCAAACCGGCCCCGCTGGCGGGGTTGGAGCAAATCCGGCTGCTGAAATTCCCACAGTTCCCGGCTCCAGGCCGGGTACTGACGATTTTCGAGACCGGGGCCAATCTGCCGATTCCGATTGCGCGGGTGTTCACGGTTACCTCCGATCAGGCCGACACTGCGGGCGGCGGTCACGCGCACCGTTGGTGCAGCCAGGTGCTCGTGTGTCTTCAGGGGGAAGTTGAGTTCGTTGGGCGCGATCACGAGGGCGGCGAGGTTCGTCATCGTCTCACGCATCCGCAGCAGGCCGTATTGATGCCGCCGACCATTTGGGGTGAACAATATTACCGCACAACGCCCGCGCTGCTGATGGTCTTCTGCGATTATCCGTTTGCGGCGGAAGATTATATTCGCGATTTCGATAGTTTCCGCGCTCACCGGCAAGCCTTGGCGGCGGGCGTCTAATGGAGGCGGTAGAATACTCGCGCATGGCTGCAATCGAGGACCAGTTCTGGTGGTTTCAGGCCCTGCGCCGCAACATGCTTAACTGGCTACCAGCGCCGACGCCCACCCCCTTGCGTCTGCTCGATGCCGGGGCGGGAACCGGCGGTTGGTTGAAGTATCTTGCCGCCTATCGGCCCGATATTCAGGCTTTGGGGGTGGAGTTCGATGGGCAGGCAGCGGTATGGGGGCGGGAGCGTTGCGCGCGGCCTTTCGTGCGCGGCACGATCAATAGCCTGCCGTTTGCCCCCGCGAGCTTCGATATCATTACCTCGTCGGACGTGCTCTGCCACGCTGGGGTGAACGAGGCGCAGGCGTTGGCCGAGTTTCACACCGCGCTCGCGCCGGGCGGGCGCTTATTCCTCTCGCTTCCCGCCTATGATTGGCTGCTGTCCGAGCATGACCGGGCGGTTCACAACTCCCGCCGCTATACGGAGCCGCGCCTTCGGGCGTTATTGGCAACCGCCGGGTTTCGCACGCTTCGCAGTAGCTATTGGAATACTCTGTTATTTCCGCTGATGGTGCTGCGCCGCAAGCTGTGGCGGAACGAGGGCAGCGATGTTTCCGCCCTGCCGCCGCTGCTCGATGCCAGCTTTTCCCGCCTCGCCGGGTGGGAGAGCGCTTGGCTGCGGGCGGGCGTGCGGCTACCGTTCGGTGGGTCGATATTGATCGAGGCGATCAAGGATGCGTGAGACAAGACCGGGTTTAAGCATTGTCGTACCCGTTTACAACGGCGCGGCCACGGTTGGGCGGCTGGTAGAGGCTTTATCGGCCCTCACCGTCGAGGGCGGGCTGGAAATCGTGCTGGTCTATGACGGCAGCCCCGATACCAGCCTTGCCGTTTGCCATACCCTTGCCGAAACCGCCACCGTGCCGCTGACCGTGGTGGAGCATAGCCGCAATTATGGCGAGCATAACGCCGTGATGAGCGGTTTTCGCCACGCGCGCGGCGCTTATATCATTACGATGGACGATGATCTGCAAAACCCCCCGGAAGAGGTGGCGCGGCTCTACGATGCCTGCCGCCTAGGGGGGCATGAGGTGGTCTATACCTTCTATGCCGATAAGCAGCACGAAAGTTGGCGCAACCTTGGCAGCCGCTTCAATGGCTGGGTTGCGGACCGACTGTTGGATAAGCCGAAGGGGCTTTATCTCTCGTCTTTTCGCTGCCTCTCGGCCTTTGTCGCGCAAACGATCACGGCCTACGAGGGGCCGTTCGTTTATGTTGATGGGTTAATTCTGCAAGTAACGCAGAAGATCGGCACGCTTCAGGTAACGCATCTGGCCCGCGCCGAAGGGCAGAGTAATTACACCTTGCGCCGCCTCGTGAACCTGTGGCTGGCGATGGCGTTGAATTTCTCGGTTCTGCCCTTGCGTTTTGCGACCCTGGCCGGGGCGATAACGGCGGGGTTGGGGATTTTGGGATTACTGCTTGTGCTGTTTGAAGGTCTGCTGGGGGATCCGCCCGCAGGTTGGGCCTCGCTGTCGGCGATTGTGCTCACCTTGGGCGGCTTGCAACTGCTGATGCTGGGGATTCTGGGCGAATATGTGGGCCGACTGTTCCTCACGGTCAATAAACGCCCGCAAGGGGTGGTGAAATCGGTGCGGCGCGGTGGCCCGGCTTAACATGGATTTAGCCTCCCGCATTCTCTTTCGCGATGGCCGTGTGATCGTGCTCGATAAACCGGCAGGACTTGCGTGCCATCCCGGCCCACAGACGCCCGAAAGCGTGGAAGCCTATCTGTCCGGCCTAACCTTCGGCTTCAAAGAGCTACCGCGCCTCGCCCATCGGCTCGACCGGGACACGGCGGGCTGCCTCGTGCTACCCCGTAGCCTCAGAACTGCGCGGCAGGTGGCACGGCTGTTTTCAGCCCATCAAGTGCAGAAAACCTATTGGGCGGTCGTGCGTGGGGTTCCATCGGCGGCTGACGGGGTTATCGACGCGCCCTTGCTGAAAATCTCCAGCGCGGCGGCAGGTTGGCGGATGATCGTCGATCCCAGCGGTCAAACCGCGCAAACGCGCTGGCGTTGCTTGGGGGTAGGTGAGGGGCGGGCATGGCTGGAGTTCGAGCCGCTCACGGGCAGAACCCATCAAATCCGCGTTCATGCCGCCCACCTGGGGCTGCCGCTCATTGGCGACCCTGTGTATGGGCCGCCCCCCGCCGCAGGGGAACGGTTGCAACTTCTGGCGCGCGCGATTGCGCTTCCCTTGGGCGAAAAACCTATCGCCGTCACCGCCCCCGTGCCGCCGCATATGGTGGAAGGGTTGGCGCGCTGCGGATTCTCGGAGAGTTTATAAAGTCATCTCGGTAAAATTTTCCCTAGCCAAGGTTCAGCCTTTCAGCTTCTGAGCTGTTACCGGCGCTCGCGGCACGGCTTCAACCGAAGGCTCGATGGCCGTAACGGTGGCTTGGGGGGCAATCGCGTTCGGCGCTTTGCCTTCGGTGGCCCCGGCATTGCGGTAGGCGGCGCGCATCGCATCGACCGACAGCGTGGTGCCGCCGCTATTTTGGCTGGCGGATGCAACCTGTTTTCCAGCCTCTTGGCGGGCTTGAAACTCCATAATCTGGCGCTTCACCTGATCGGCAATACCAACGCCGCCCGCCTTAGCGATCATCTTGCCGTATTCATCGACTAAAATGCCCTTAAAGGCGTCTTCGCCCGCGCCGCCGCCGAACATGTCGTTGGTTTTGACCGTCTCGAACATCGGTTGTAGCATTTGCGACAAGAACATCGCCTCGAACTCGCGGCCCGTTTTCTCGGCAACGGCTTCGTTTGCCGTCGCAGGTAGGCGGGCGGCAAGCGAAGTGGATAGGGCTTTATCGCGGCTGGCGGCGAGGGTTGCGCCGGGCAGGGGTAAGGGCGTCGAGGTCATGGGAAGCGCTCCAACCGGCTTTAGAGAATTTCGATATCGGCCTGCAAAGCCCCGGCGGCTTTGATGGTTTGCAGAATGGTAATCAGGTCGCGCGGGCCAACGCCCAAAGCATTGAGGCCCGACACTAAATCACCCAAAGTGATGCCTGCCGGCAGCAGCGCCAAGCGCCGCCCGGCCTGATCGTCCACTTCGATCTGAGTGCGCGGCACGACTACGGTCTGCGCGCCGCCGCCCAACTGACCGAACTGGCCCTGCTGATTGTTCTGCTGCGTTACTTGGCCATCGGCCCCGAAGGTTTGACTATTCTGGCCGGGAATGCCGTTCAGCGCGGTCGCGCCTGGGGCAAACGGGTTTGGCTGCGACACTTGCGGGGTTTCGGTGATCCGAATAGTGAGGTTGCCCTGAGCGACAGCGACAGTGCTAATCCGCACGTTCTCGCCAATCACGATCACGCCGTTACGCTCGTCGATAACGATTTTTGCGACCATATCGGGCTGAATCGGCAGGTTTTCAATATCGGTGAGCATGGCAACCGTATCGCCCTGGTAGCGCGGCGGTACAGTAATTTCGATCGTGCCGGGATCCAGCGGTTTTGCTGCCTGCGCCCCGAGGAAGGCGTTCACAGCCGTTGCAACACGGCGGGCGGTCGTGAAATCCGGGTTTCGTATCGAGAGGCGCACAGAATTGAGCGAGCCAAGCTCGAAGCCCACTTCGCGTTCAACCAAGCCGCCGTTGGCAATCCGGCCCGACGTTGGCACTCCGCGCGTCACCGAGGCCGAGGCCCCCCGCGCCGCAAAACCGGAAATGGCAACCGCCCCTTGGGCCACTGTGTAAACTTCGCCGTCTGCACCCATCAACGGGGTTACGAGAAGTGTGCCGCCCTGTAAGGAGGTGGCATCGCCGAGCGCCGAAACGCTAACGTCAATCCGCCCGCCCTGGCGCGCGAAGGACGGCAAGTTGGCCGTGACCATCACTGCCGCAAGGTTACGGGTTCGCATTTCATTATTGGCGGTGCGGGCGTTCACGCCGAGGCGCTCCAGCATCCCCAGCAACGATTCACGGGTAAAAATGGCGCGGTTCAAGCTATCGCCGGTACCGTTAAGGCCAACGACGAGACCGTAGCCGATCAACTGGTTTTCGCGGACGCCTTCAAAATTGGCGACATCCTTGATCCGCACCGTCTGCGCCATCGCCGGAGTGAGGGAGGTCGCCGTCCAGGCCGTGCCGACCAGAAACGCCGTTGCGAGAGCGACGCGAAATCCGCGCTGCCATGCGAAGGCCTGATCAAAGTGCCGTTTCATGCCCATGTTTGGCGTCCCTATACATCTCTTACGAACCAAAGCCAGTTTTGGCCTGTCGCGCAATCGTGACAAGCGATCTCTGTGCCAACCTGAACACTACATTATAATAGATTGTTCGGAAACAGAATTTTCAATTTGAGTGTGGGAATTTGTTTACGGGGGGCGGCAAAAATTTCCTGCCCTGCGGCAGGATGCGCCGATAGTCTCCGTAAGACAGATCGTGCTAAGGTCATCAGATGCGTATTCAAGGATCAAAAGACCCAGCCCCCGTCACTCCAGGGCGTCGTGCCGATAAACCCGCCGAAGCTGGCCGGGGGGAGGCGTTCGCGCGCCTGCTGGCACCAGGAGAATCTTCCCCCCCGGCAGCAGCCAGCGGAACGCGGCCCGTGCCGGGCGTTAACCCGCTGTTCACCGTGGAGGCGATTGGCGACGAGCCGCAGCGGCGGCGGCGCAACCGCCAACGCGCCGAAGGCATTCTGGATCGGCTCGACGATATTCGCCACGGCTTGCTGCTGGGGGTCATTCCCGGCGACGCGCTGACCCAGTTGATCGGATCTTTGGCTGAGGTGCGCGAAACTGTTTCGGACCCCAAGCTATTAGAGGTTCTCGACGAGGTTGATTTGCGCGCCCAGGTGGAGCTTGCCAAGCTCGACATGGAACGCGAAAGCCAAGCGAACCGGGCATCTGGCGATCTAAACAAGGTTTAAGGCGTTTGAGCAGGCAGGATTGCGCTGTTTTATGGTAATGTATCTTCCTTCATCCACTGCAATTGTGCCCATTGCCCCCTGAACCGACTCCCCCTATACTCCGCGCGCCTTGCTGAAGGGGGATCGAGGGAACTCGAATGACGTCACAAGTGTCCAGAATAGCGCTGCCGCCGGATTATCAACCGAGCGACACCGAATCCTTTATGAACGAACTGCAACGTGAGTATTTCCGCCAAAAGCTACTGCGTTGGCGGGAGGAGTTATTGAACGATTCTTCCGAGACCGTCCATCACATGCAGGAAGAAAGCCTTCAACAGCCCGATTTAACCGATCGTGCTTCGATGGAAACGGATCGCGCGCTCGAACTTCGCACGCGCGACCGGGAACGCAAGCTGATTAGCAAGATCGACGCGGCGTTGCGGCGAATCGAAGACGATAGTTACGGCTATTGCGAGGAAACCGGCGAGCCTATCGGTGTCAAACGCCTGGAAGCCCGCCCGATTGCCACCCTCAGCGTCGATGCCCAGGAACGCCACGAGCGCATGGAACGCACTCACCGCGAGGACTGATCCTTAAGAGCATGTTGAAACGACGATAAAAAGGGCGATGCTTTGGCATCGCCCTTTTGGTTGGTTCACTTCACGGCAACGTCGAAGTAAAACTTATCTTCCCGAATGCCGAGCTTGGTATGAAGCGCCACGGCAGGCAAACCCTAGAACGGCAAAATAATATCCATGAACTGCGTGCCGTAGCGCGGCTGGGCAATATCTTTCACCTGACCGCGACCGCCGTAGGCGATACGGGCTTCGGCAATCTTGTCATATTCAATGGTATTGCCGGAGCTAATGTCTTCGGGCCGAATAACGCCGCTCACCAGTAACTCGCGCATGTCGTAGTTCACTAGGAACTCTTGGCGGCCCTGGATCACCATATTGCCGTTCGGCAGTGTCTGCATGACCACGGCGGCAAGGCGAAGCTGATTGGCGGCGTCGGTGCCGTTCGTGGTGGCGTTGCGGCGCGAGGTAAGGTTGCTGTTGGTGCCGAACAGGCTGGTGGGGTCGGCCCCGCCGAGCGCCTGCTGAATATCGAGACCGAACAGGCTGCCGGCACTATTAAGGCCCGCGCCTTGCGTATCGGTTTGCGAGCGGTTCAACCCGCCGCCCAAGGAAGCCGAGCGGTTACGGAAATCGACGACGACGGTAACGATATCCCCCACTGTCCGCGCGCGAATATCGCGGAAGAAGGTGCGGCTGCCAACGCGCCAAAGCGAGCTTGGCTGACGGGCGGTAGCCACTGGCTGCGGCATCGGTAGGCTAATCGGGCGATAGTTCGGTTGTTCCGACGGATTGACGACCGGCGTAAACTCTTGTGTCTTACCAATGGCTTCGAGGCGATCCAGCGTGTTGCAGCCGGAGAGCAGCAAGGCCCCAAGCATAAGCGCGCTCGGCAGCGCAAAGCGGGCGCGAGCAACAGCGGGGCGAGCTTGGGTCGAAATCTGGGTGCTCAGGGTCATCATCGGCCTCTTTCTGCTCGCCTTCTTTAATTCGTTCGCGCGCCGGGGGGCGTGGAAGGTGCTACAGTCGCGCTAGCTCCTTGCACCGTAACGGTACCTGGGGCCGATACGATACCGCTTAACACCTTATTGCTGCGGATGTTCAGAACCCGCACCATATCGCCCAAGGCACCATCGTCCAATGCTTTGCCCTGCATGGCCAAGGCCATGGGGCCAGAAATAACATTCACTGTGATCGGTGCGTTCTTCTGCACCATCATCGTCGCATTCAGATCGCCAGGCCGTACCGGTTGCCCCGCCAGCAGCGTGCGCCGCGCGGTTTTGCCGATGATCCGGTCAGGATCGACCACATAACTCCGCCCAGCCTGATCGGCACGCAGGCGTTGAATGACCACATCGCCCGCCTGAATGACCTCGCCAGTTCCAACTGCGCGCGTCATCACCGGCACATCGGCCATCGCAATCACCCGGCCCGTAACCCGGCGCACCTCGCCACCAGCGGCAGGGCCGACCTGGGCGATAAAGCGCGAAAGTTTTGGATCGAAGGTTAACTCGCTCACCCGCAACCCCTGGCGTGCCTGCCCCCGGCCTACCGTAAACGGCGCGGACGGCGCGTCCAGTCTGATTTCCCCGGTAGGATGACCTTGCACCGCGAGCGCTTGCGTGACGGTCTGCAAGATCATCTCTTCACCGATCTGCTCGGCGGGGCGATCAATCCGCAGGGCAAAGTTCGGCGAGGCGGGGCGCCAGGAAAGACCGTTTTCCCGCGCAATCGCTTCTAACTGCTCTGCACGCAGCACCATGCCCGTTTCAAGCGGCCCCAAACCCCGCACGGGGCGGGCGGCAACATCTGCCGGAAGCCCATCAAATAAGTCACCTAGGCGAACTTCGGGCTTATCCAGTACCAGAATACCGCTCGCCTGAATGCCGCTCTTCAGTGTCGCGGCGGCCTGCGCTGCGATCGGGGCGATCAGCAACGCCAGGGCCAGCCCGACGAGAGAGAGAAGAAAGCGCGGCGCGCGAAGCATTCGGGAGAATTACCTTATCTAGCTAAACGCCGGTTAGCGCATTTGCGTCAGCGTGCTCATCATCTGATCGGAGGTTTCGATCACGCGGCTGTTCATTTCATAAGCGCGCTGTGCCGTGATCAGATTGGTGATTTCCGAGACGATGTTCACGTTCGAGGTTTCAAGGAAGCCTTGAAGGATCGTGCCGCGTTGCTCGACACCTGGCACCCCGTCATCCGGCTCGCCGGAGGCTTGGGTTGGCATGAACAGGTTTTGGCCCGAGGCTTGAAGCCCAGCTTCGTTCACGAAGGTCGAGAGGTTGATCTGGCCGATATTCTGGGCTTGAGTCTGCCCAGGAACCTTCACCAAAACTTCCCCGGAGGAGTTGATGGTGATGGACTGAGCGTTCTGCGGCACCTGGCCAGGGCCGCGCAGCGTGAAACCGTCGGCGGTTACGATCTGGCCGTTTTCATTAAGCTGGAACGAGCCGGCGCGGGTGTAGGCAATTTCGTTTGTCGGCAGATCGACGGCGAAATAGCCGATGCCCTGCACCGCCACATCAAGCGGATTGCTGGTCGGTTGAATATTACCCTGCTCGTGCATACGGTAAACCGCCGCCGTGCGGACCCCGAGACCGACCTGGATACCCGAAGGGATCGTGGTCCCAGCGTCCGAGGAGGTAGAACCAACCCGGCGCTCGTTCTGATACAGAAGATCTTGGAATTCAGCGCGGGAGCGCTTGAACCCAGTCGTGTTCAGGTTGGCAATATTGTTGGAAATGACTTCGACATTGAGCTGCTGTGCCAGCATCCCCGTAGCGCCGATATTGAGTGACCGCATCTTCGGTATCCTTCTTTCCTGGCGTAACCGCCACCAGTCAAAACTTGCCGGGTGTTAAAACTATGCCCTTAACCCTGTCGCGCGATTAACCCTGGCGCGCGATTTTAGTAATCGCGTTGGTTTGGCGCTCGCCCTCTGCATCAATCAGCTTCTGCATCGACTGATAGTCGCGCATAATCTCAAGCATTTGAGTTACTTCCAGAACTGGCTTCACGTTTGAACTCTCAAGGAAGCCCTGAACGGTAACGGCTTCGGGGGCGGGAAGGGCCTCCTGATCCGTCATATACATGGAATTGCCCGCCGGGCGCAGCGCCTGCTCATCGTTAAACCGGACCAGCGCAAAGCGCCCAAGGTCCTGAATGCCGTTGGCGGTGGTAAACGATACGGTGCCCTGACTGTCGATCATCACTTGACCGCGCTCATTGCGAGGCACCGCAATCGGTTGGCCGTTTTCGGCCATAACTGGATAGCCGTCTGCGGTAGTAATCTGGCCGTTAGAGTCGAGGTGGAACACCCCATTCCGTGAATACATATTCTGCGCGGGATGACCGATGGTAAAGAAGGCGTCGCCGCGCAAAGCCACATCTAAAGGGTTGCCCGTGCTAGACAGTGTGCCTTCCGAGAAGTCCCGGAACGAGCCGATATCCTGCGTATATGACACAGCCTGACGGTTCCCTGGCGTACCGGTGCGCGCCAAATACTCTTGGAAAAGCGTCTGTTCCCGGCGGTAGCCAGATGTTGACGCATTTGCGAGATTATTCGCGGTCGAGTCGAGCGACCTGCGTAAGGCGGTTTGCCTAGAAAGAGCAATGTGGATCGGCGATTCCATGAGTCCAGTCCTTACGGTTCCCCACACGATAGTGCAGACGATAACGCACTTCCTATGCCACCGTCAAACTATGTTTCTGATCAATGTATTACCAGAATGTGTGAAAGTGACTAGATAAGAGATTGCGGCTATGCTATGCAATGTCTGCCGGGCAAAGTTTGCCGCCTCGCCCAAGGGGCGGTGATACAGGTCCGGCGGCTCTTATCGCTTGCATGACAAAGGTTTGTCAGCCACAAGTGTATTAGAGCTTTCACCTGTATCAGCAGGGCCAATTGGGGCGGAGTAGCGGTCATGTCGGCTGAGATGTATGAAGATGATAGTGCGGGTGGCGACCGCAACACGGCGGGTCGGCGTCGCTTGAGCGGCAAAAAGCTGATTCTCTACATTCTGTTGCCGCTGTTGATAATTGCACTTGCTGTTGGGGGGCTTTATTTCTCCGGCATTTTGGGCAAAGTCCTAAGCGGTGTTGGGATAGGCGGCGCGCCAGTCGCAGCGGCTGCGGCAACCGGTAAAGACGCGCGCTCTACGGACGTTGTGTATTATCCGCTGCCCGATTTGCTGGTGAACCTGCGGAGCGATACGCCGCGCCCGGCCTTCCTTAAGCTGAAAATCAGCTTGGAATTGTCGAGTGTGGCGGAACGCCAAGAAGTGGAAAAAAAGCTGCCGCGCGTTTTGGACACTTTCCAAACGTATCTGCGGGAGTTGCGGCCAGATCAGTTGCAAGGGGCGCAGGCCATGTTCCGCCTTCGGGAAGAGCTACAGGCGCGCGTTAATGCCGTGATCCGTCCGATCACTGTGAAAGAAGTTCTGTTTACCGAAATCGTGGTACAATAACGTCCTTCTTCGAGAAGGCGTGATTGAGTACGAAGACTTCGCAAGAGGGGCGGGATGATGGGCGGTCCATTGGACGATCAGGACGACGATCTGCTAGCCGCCGAATGGGCCGCTTTAGCAGAAGGTGACGCTGACGGCAGCGATGATTTCGCTTCGGCTGGCGGCGGCGGCGGGTCCAGTGGGGCACCTGCCCGAGTGCTGAACCAAGACGAAATTGATAGCTTGCTCGGCTTCGATGACGGGTCGGCGGGCGCTTCGGACGGGTCGGGCATTGCCGCTATTGTGAACTCGGCACTCGTTTCATACGAGCGCTTGCCGATGCTCGAAGTGGTGTTCGATCGCTTGGTTCGCATGATGTCCACATCCTTGCGAAACTTCACGTCGGACAATGTTGAGGTCAGCCTCGATAACATTACTTCGATCCGCTTTGGCGATTATCTTAATTCTATTCCGCTGCCAGCCATGCTGTCGGTCTTCAAGGCGGAAGAGTGGGATAACTTCGGCTTGCTGACCATCGACAGCGCTTTGATTTATTCCATCGTTGATGTCTTGCTCGGCGGTCGTCGCGGCACGGCGGCGATGCGGATTGAAGGGCGGCCCTATACCACAATTGAGCGCACGCTGGTTGAGCGCATGGTTCATGTGGTCTTGGGCGATTTGTCGGCAGCGTTTGATCCGCTGTCGCCAGTCACCTTCCGGTTCGACCGACTTGAGACCAACCCGCGCTTTGCTGCAATTGCCCGTCCGGCCAACGCGGCGGTTCTCGCCCGGTTGCGGATTGATATGGATGATCGCGGCGGGCGTCTCGAGTTGCTTCTGCCCTATGCCACTCTCGAACCCGTGCGTGAAATTCTTCTCCAGATGTTTATGGGTGAAAAATTCGGGCGCGATTCGATTTGGGAAAACCATCTCGCGGGCGAGCTTTGGTATACCGATGTCAGTATCGAAGCGACGCTGGAGGAAACTCCGTCTTATTTGCGCGAAGTTCTCGCTTGGGAGCCTGGAGATCAGATGATCTTCAACTGCACGCCGGAAAGCCCGGTTATGTTGCGGTCGGGGGGGGTCGCGATGTTTAAGGGCAAAGTAGGGCAGCGCAACAATCACATCGCGGTGAAGATCGAATCCCGCACTCAAAAGGAGTAGTCCCGCGATGATGGCGATTGGATTTTACCTAAATATTCTTGTCGTTGTGCTGTTGGTGGCGACGGTTTTTTTCTGCTGGGTACTGAACAAGAAGCTCGAAGTGATCCGTAATCACCGGGCTGAGTTGGAGGCATTGATTGCTGCCTTTAACGATAGCTGCTTACGCGCCGAATCCGGTGTAAAAGCGCTGCGCTCGGCAACGGATGAAGCGACGCGGCTTCAACAGTATTTAGAGCGTAGCCAGAATCTGCGTGATGATCTCTCCTATCTTGTGGATCGCGGCGGTAGTCTTGCGGATCGTCTCGAAGGCGGTGTTCGCACTGCACGGACGGAAGTGGGGCGTCCGGGTGCAAAGCCGGAAGCGCGGGATAATGTTAGTCGTCTGCCGGAGCGCACGTCAGAGCGTTCGGGCGAAACCCCAATCGCTCCGGCGATGGGTATGGGTGCCGCGCCCGAGCCACGCACCGACCGCCGGGCACCGCGCCCGGCAGCGCCAGAGCAGCAAAGCGCTGCTTCCGCCACGATTGATTCAGAAGCGTCGCTTGCCGGTCGCCCGGAACGAGCACGCCCGACGCGGGATCGCGCTGGGTTGCGCCAAGCTCTTGGCGGCACGGCAGGCCAGGCAGATAGCGCGGATGCCGCTGCGGATGGTGCTCCCCGCTCGCGCGCCGAACGGGAGTTGCTTCAAGCCTTGCGGGCGCGGCGGTAAGCCTTCGCCTTAGATTTACTCATCTGTCACCTTGTGGCGGTATAGTGGTTTCGTTGAGTTGATGCAGGAGAGTTTGCCGATGCGCCGGTTCCTTCCATTCCGTCTCTTGCCGGTGACGCTTCTGGCCATCGTCGGGCTGCTTTTCTTCAAAGTGCAGGAAGCCTATGATGGTTTCCAGCATCTGCAATCCCTAGTTCCCTTCGGCACCCCAGAAGCCAACGCGCAAACGGTTCCGCCGAAAGGCAAGCCCGATGCCGGCAAGATGCCGGAAGTTGCGGCTGCAACCAGTCCAGCGACAGCGGAACTACCGCGCGATCCGACGCGCTTTACGCAGGGTGAAATTGATCTGCTGCAAAAGCTGTCGGAGCGCCGAGAGGCTCTTGATAAGCGCGAGCGCGAACTTGAGCAGCGCGAAGCAATGTTACGTGCGGCGGAGAAACGTTTCGACGAAAAAGTCTCTGAACTCGAAGGGCTTAAGACGCAGCTCCGCAGCTTGGTCGATCAGCGCAGCAAAGATGAAGAAGAACGGTTGCGGAGTCTTGTTCGGATCTACGAAACAATGAAGCCAAAAGAAGCCGCTCAGATTCTTGAAAAGCTTGATCTTGACGTCGTCATTGGTGTTATTGGGCGCATGAAAGAAAACAAGCTCGCGCCAATTCTTGCCAGTATGCTGCCGGAACGGGCAAAAACGCTCACGGCGTTACTGGTTGATCGTAGCCGCGACCAGTCTTCTGCCCCGGCCGCAGGTGGTGTTCCGCCGCGACGGCCTTAAGTCAAGACAGTTATTCTTAAGTCTTTTTCACACGCAGGGTTGACGGAAGCGCGCTACTCGTAGACTTTGCGCCGTGAACAGTCCAGAGACTCAAACAGGGGACGTAGAGCTTCCATGGATAAGAATATGCCGATTCTCATCGTCGATGATTATAAGACGATGCTTCGGATCATCCGTAACCTGCTGAAACAACTTGGTTTCGACAATGTCGATGAAGCCACGGATGGCTCCACCGCACTGCACCGGCTGCGGGAAAAAAACTATGGCCTCGTGATTTCCGATTGGAACATGGAGCCTATGACTGGCCTGCAATTGCTGCGCGAAGTTCGCAACGATGCCAAGCTGAAGCACATCCCTTTTGTGATGGTGACGGCAGAGAGCAAGACCGAAAACGTCATTGCAGCGAAAGAAGCGGGCGTTACCAATTATATCGTGAAGCCGTTTAACGCTGAAACGCTGAAGCAGAAGTTGGTTGCTGTTTTCGGCAACTTCTAACCCCTTGGGGCGTCGGCCCCACGCGGGACGTTTTGGGCTGATGAGTGAGGAGAGATGCCGATGAAGGGTCTAACGGCGACGCCAGAGTTGCGTCAGCACTTGGATGCCCTGCGGCAGCAGTCGCACCACCAGTCCGTTTCACCGGAAGAGGTTACGCGCATCGTCGAGCAAGTTCTCTCGACGATGGCCGGGGAAATTACTTCGACAGATATAAAACTGTATCGCGAGTTGGAGGGGCTGGCTCGGTTTATCCAGAACGCCCGCTCTGAAATCGCTCAAGTACGCCCGGATGCAATTAGCTCCCACGATATTCCCTCTGCAACCGACGAATTAGATGCGGTTGTCGGTGCGACGGAAGAGGCGACGGGTGCTATTCTGGATGCCGCAGAGCAGCTTGAAAACTTGACCAGTAGTCTGCCGCCGGAGCAGGCAGCTGTTATTTCTGATGTGGTTACGCGCATCTATGAAGCCTGTAATTTCCAAGATGTTACGGGGCAGCGGATCACGAAAGTGGTGCGGACCTTGAAGCAAATCGAGGAACGCGTTTCGGCCATGCTGGCAGCTTTTGGTGACGAGTTGACGCGGATGCAGACCGATACGACAACTCCAAAATACAATCCTGCTGCTGGACCGTCCATTGCGCCCGACCAAGTGGACTTGCTTCATGGCCCGGCCTTGCCTGATGAAGCCAAACGACAGGCGGAAATCGATGCGATTTTGGCGAGTTTCGGATAACCCCTCGGCCATGTTTTCTTTGCCGACCCGTCGCGCTCATCGCGCTTTGCTGCTCTCCTCCGTTGCAGTCGCTGTAGTGCTGCTCGGCCCGATGGTGCCGTTCTCCGCTTGGGCTGCGACTGCGCGCTCGGCCCTGCACGATGGCTACTCCCGCCTAGTTTTCGATTTTGGCACTACGCCGAAGTTCACCGCGACTGCCGAAGGCAATCAGCTTGTCGTGCGCTTCGAGGTTCCGTTCGATGGCAACCTTTCTTCCGCCCTCATGCGCGGGGTCGATGGTTATCTGAGTAACCCGAAAGTATCTGCGGATCAGCGCAGTGTCAGCTTTACCTTGCTGAAGGCCGTTACGCTCAAGACTTCGGCCACCGAACGCGCCGCCGTGATTGATTTAGTTGAACAGAAGGGCCAGCCCGCGCCAGCGGCTTTGACGTCTGCACTAGCGACAGCTCAAGCACCTATCGCACAAGCGGCTCCAGTGTCGGCCCCGACAGCCGCCGCGACTGTGTTGACGCCGCCACCTGAAAAACCTGCGACACAAGCCGCAACTGTGCAGGCACCAACACCGCTCGTTGCCGCCCCGGCCCAACTCTCGGTAGATGTGCCGCGCGTTAAGGTTAATGTTGGCGATAATGGCACCTTTACGCGCTTTGTTTTCGATTGGCCTGCCGGGACCAGCTATCGCCTTAGTTCTGCCGATGGGGTGGCGCGGATTACTTTTGATAAAGCTGGGCAGTTCGATCTTGTCGATATTCGCCGCCGTTTGACCAAATCCATCGCCTCGGTTGAAGCCGCGACCAATGGTAGCGCCACCGAGTTTGCCTTGGCCTTGCCGCCGAACGCTAAGCTGGTGGATCGCAAGATCGGCACCCGCATTCTTTTGGACGTACAGGCCCCTCCGAATGGCCCGGCTGGTGCCGCCAAGGTATTAGTGTCTTTGCCCGCCGCTGCCATGCCTGTTCAGGTCGCCCAAAGTCAGATCCAAAATCAGCCTAAACCCGCGCCTGTTGCCGTGGCCCAAGCTGTTCCGGCTTCGATTACCGCGCCGCCGAAACCGCCCGCAGAGCCGCTGATTGCGCCTCCGGCGATGACCCCGGTCCAGCCAGTTGCCCTAACGGCGGTTCAGGGCGTTGATAAAACCATTACCATTCGAGTGCCGACGGCGGCCCCAGCGGCGGCTTATCTGCGCGACGACCAACTGTATCTCGCTTTTGCGGCCCCGCTCGCCGCCGATCTGTCGGCGGTATCGCGTCTCCGCACGCGGGTTGAGCCGGAACAGTTGAAGGCAACGCATGGCTCGATTCTACGCCTAGCGGTCCCAGCGGGCTTGGTGCCAACGCTGAGTCGTGAAGAGGCGGCCTTGGTCGTCGTTTTGCGCCCGCGCGCCCCGGCACGCCCGGATTCGGCGCTGCCGGTAACGTCCGATGCGGATGGCGGGTTGGTGACGATTGCGACGAGCCAAGCCTCCTTCCCGATTTCGGCGGTCGATCCCGATACTGGCGCGCTTTGGCGCTTCATCGCCCTGCCGCAAACGACGCGCGGGATAGATGCACCGCGCGATTTCGCTCAACTTGCTTTGCCGCGCACGCTTTCGGGCGTGCTCATTGTTCCCAAAGCCGACACGATTGAAATTCGAGTTACGCCGAGTGCTGTTACCATTGGGGCGTCGCTCAGCTTGTCGCAGATTCCGGGGCGGCCCGGATCCGTGAAAGCCTATGATTTCGCCAAGTGGAAAATTCCTGACGACGCCTTCCTGGAAACCCGCCAACGCCTGCTGACGGCGGTCACGGAATCCGACGAGATGCGCCGCCCCTCGGCCCGCTTTGATCTAGCGCAGTTCTTTGTTGCGCAGGCTCATTACCCCGATGCGCTTGGGGTGCTGGAGTTGATTGGCCGGATGACCCCGGTGCTGGCGAGTGATCCGGCCCTGCTGGCCTTGCGCGGTGCGGTTCGGGTCATGCGCGAAGAGGGTGCGGCTGCTCTGCCTGACCTGATGGACCGCCGCCTGGATACCGACCCTGAAGCACTGCTGTGGCGCGCGGCGGCCTCGGCGCAAATCGAATCTTGGACTGCGGCGGATGATCTCTTTCGCCGTGCGGGCGGTATTCCCGAAGCCTACCCGATGCCGATGCGCGCCAAACTCACTCTTCTTGCAGCGGAAGCGGCAGAGAAAGTGGGCGATTCGCGCCGGGCGCTGGCCTACACTGATGTGCTGGCGCGCCCCGATGCGCCGCCAGAAGCGCGGGCCGAGGCGGAGTTTATCCGCGCTAAAGTGATGCTGAAAACGGATCGACGCAGCATGGCTTTGCCGATTTTGGACCGTTTGCTGGTCTCCAACGATCGCCGCATCCGCGCCCATGTGGAGCCGGTTTGGGTCGAAGAGGCTTTGAAAGATGGGCGGATCGACCGGCTGGAAGCCATCGAGCGACTGGAGAAGACTCGCTACGCTTGGTCGGGCGGCTCGCTCGAATATGTGCAGTTGAAGCGGTTGGCTGATCTGTATATGCAAGGCAACCAAATTGGCGAAGCCCTGCGGACGTTGCGCGAAGCCTCGGTGCATTTCCCGGCTTGGTCCGAGGCGGACAAGATTAAGGAGCGCATGGTTGATGCGTTCATCAATCTCTACGACGCCGATTCGTCTGGAAAAGTGCCGCCGCTCGCGGCCCTCGCGCTCTATGATGACTACCGCGACCTTACCCCCGCCGGGCCGCGCGGCGATGCGATGATCCAGAGCCTCGCGGATCGGCTGGTTCAAATCGACCTGCTGGACCGCGCGGCGGATCTCTTGACGTATCAGATTGATCAACGCCTCAGCGGGGTCGAGAAGGCGAAAGTTGGCGCGCGGCTGGCCGTAGTGCAACTGCTGGATCGCCGCCCGAAAGAGGCGGTAACGGCAATTGACCGCAGCGATGTTCCAAACCTGCCGCCGGAATTACAACAGGAGCGCCGCCGCCTGAAAGCCCGCGCTTTCATGGAAGCGGGAGAACCTGATCGCGGCCTCTCGGTTATCGAAGGCGACATTAGCCGCGATGGCGAGCTGCTGCGGGCACAGTTGTTCAGCCGCGCTCAAAATTGGGCCGAATCAGCGGCTGCCCTCACGCGCCTTGCAGGCTCGCCATCGGATCGCACAATGACGCCGGAGCGGGAGGGATTGATTATCAACCTTGCTATTGCGACCGCACTGTCGGGTGAGCCGGGAATGGTATCGCGTTTGCGCGCAGACTTTGAACCGCTTATGGCGAAAACCGGCAGCGCGTCTGCCTTTGAGCTGCTGACTGGATCGACGCGGCCCTCCGGCTCCATTGATCAAACCGCGCTGGCGCAGCGCTTTACCGAGTTAGATATTTTCCAGCGCGCTATGGCGGATTACCGCCAGAAAGTGCAAAAAGGCCAGCTAAGCGCGATCAACTAAGCTGCGCTCTGAGCGTTATAAAAAAGCCGGTCTCATGATAGGGACCGGCTTTTTCTGTAAGAATTTAGCCAGCCTTCGCGGGCAGAAGCGTTTCAATCGCCTTGATAACGCGGTTGGAGGTTGGCTCCGTGAGGGTCGAGAACCAATCGACCAACGCGCCATCTGGCCCGACGAGATATTTATGAAAATTCCAGCGGGGTTTGGCAACGATGCCCAGTTTTTCCCCTGCCCATTTATAAAACGGGTGAGCGTTCGCGCCGACCACATGGGTTTTCTCGGTCAGTGGGAAGCTGATGTCGAAGCTGGTTTCGCAGAAATTCTTAATCTCGGCGCTCGTCCCCGGCTCTTGCCCGCCGAAATCATTGCTCGGTACCCCCAGGACAACTAAACCGCTCGGCCCATAGCGATCATAGAGCGCCTCTAACCCCGTATATTGGGGCGTAAACCCGCACTGGGAGGCAGTATTAACGATCAGCACGGCCTTTCCCTTAAACGTGGTCAGCGGCAGGGGCTGTCCATCGAGGGTTTGAAACGTGAAATCATAGGCGCTTCCCGGCGTTTCGGCGCGCGCGCACCCTAGAAATCCCAGCATGGCAATAGTTCCTATCCAAGGGGCGATAAGCCGACGCATTGCACGATCTCCTAAGGATAAAACATATCCAGGCTTAATACGCCTCCGAGCGATATATGGACGCCCGTCATCGTCGGTCAAGTTCCCCGAACAGGCGGGCGTATTCGATCTTCGGGCAGCGGTTCATCACCACCTGAAGCCCGGCGGCTTCGGCGGTCGCAGCGGCTTCGGCGTGCTCGATGCCGAGTTGCATCCACAGCACTTTTGCGTTGATGGCGATAGCCTCTGCGGCCACCTCCGGCGCGGCATCGGCTTTACGGAACATATCGACCATATCAACGGACACGGGGATGTTGGCGAGAGTCGCATAGATCGTCTCGCCGAGCACCGCTTGCCCTGCCGCGCCGGGATTAACCGGGATCACGCGAAAGCCTTTGCCCTGAAGATATTTCATCACGCCATAGCTTGGGCGGGTTTCAGTCGTGGACGCGCCAACCATCGCAATGGTCTTCACCTGGGTGAGAAGGGCGCGCAGGCCAGAGTCAGTCGTTATCGGCATGTTAAGCTCCAGACCAAATCGGAATACGCTTGGCGAGAAAAGCATCAATACCCTCGCTCGCATCGTAAGTTGCAAGGTTACGCGCCATAACGGCAGCGGTATAGGCGTAAGCGTTCGCAGTGGTCATCTCATCTTGCCGATAGAAGGCTTCCTTGCCGATGCGTAGGGTTAAGGCCGATTTGGCCGTAAGGCGTGCGGTAAGCCCGGCGATGGCACTATCGAGATCGTCCGGCGCAACCACGGCATTTACCAGACCGTAGGCGGCAGCGGTTTCGGCATCAATAGCCTCGCCCAGCATCAACATTTCCAGCGCGCGCTTGCGCGGGACGATGCGGGAGAGGGCAACCATCGGGGTGGAGCAGAACAAACCGATATGAACGCCGGGCGTTGCGAACGTCGCTTTCGATGAGGCAACTGCCAGATCGCAGGTGGCAACCAACTGGCACCCCGCTGCCGTGGCGATGCCGTGAACGCGGGCGATGACTGGCTGGGGCAGGGCGTGCAGCGCCAGCATCAACGCCGCGCACTCTTCAAACAGGGCGGCATAGAAAGTGGGATCAGGGTTCGCTTGGATTTCCTTCAGATCATGGCCCGAACAAAACCCCGGCCCCGCACCCGCCAGCACGACGGCCTTTACGGTGGCATCGCCTGCCACGCGCGCCAGCTCGGCGCGCAGTGCCGCGATCATTGGGCGGGAGAGGGCGTTGCGCTGCTGGGGGCGGTTCAGCGTGAGGGTTGCGACGCTAGCAGAATCCTGCCGCAGCACAAGATCGTCGGTCATCCGTCGTTTCCTTCCCGTTTAGTCTTAAGCCCCAGTGTAAGGCGTAGCGCGGCTTTCAGAAGCGGTATAATGATACCCCATACGCGAAGATTCTTTCAAACCCGCAGAAACACACACGTTTCAGGGCTTGACGAGGGGGGCGGCTTATCGTACTTCACCGCTTCACCTTAACCGGGGTGCCCTGTCGATTATGTCGGCTTTGGGCGCTTCGTCGCCGTAGCTGTCAGGATCGTCTATGAAGACCTATTCCGCGAAGCCGAGCGAGATCGAGAAGAAATGGTTTGTCATCGATGCCGATGGCGTCGTTCTCGGTCGCCTCGCCACGATTATCGCAAACCGTTTGCGCGGTAAGCACAAGACTATTTTTACCCCGCACATGGATTGCGGTGATCATATCATCGTTATCAACGCCGAAAAGGTGCATGTAACGGGCCGCAAGCGCGAGCAGAACAAGTTCTACTGGCACACCGGTCATCCGGGCGGGATCAAGGAACGCGGTTGGGGGCAAATCCTCGATGGTCGTTTCCCGGAACGCCTAGTCGAAAAAGCTGTGGAACGTATGGTTCCTCGGGGTCCGCTGGGCCGTCAGCAGATGAGCAATCTGCGGGTCTATAAGGGGCCGAGCCATCCGCATGAGGCCCAAGGGCCTGCTGTGCTGGATGTCGCTGGCTTCAATGCGAAGAACAAGCGGAGCGCATAAGGATGTCCCAAGGTTTTGAAGTTCTTCAGAAGGTTGCCGGTCAGGCACCTGCTGATATTTCCGGCGCTGTTGCCGCGCCTGCCGAGCCGAAGATTGACGCACAGGGTCGCTCCTACGCCACGGGCAAGCGCAAAAACGCCGTAGCCCGCGTGTGGGTGAAGCCGGGTACTGGCAAGCTTACGGTGAATGGCCGTGAGGGCGTCGTGTATTTCGCGCGTCCTGTGCTGCGGATGTTGATCAATCAGCCGTTCCAGGTTGCTGATCGTGCCGGTCAGTTCGATATTTGGTGCACAGTGCGCGGTGGTGGTTTGTCGGGTCAAGCCGGTGCTGTGCGTCATGGCATTAGCCGCGCGCTGACCTACTTCGAGCCTGGCCTGCGCGGCGTGTTGAAGGCCGGCGGGTTCCTGACCCGCGATAGCCGTGTGGTTGAGCGTAAGAAGTACGGTAAAGCCAAGGCTCGCCGCAGCTTCCAGTTCTCGAAGCGCTAGACCTTCCCAGAAGGTTTGTGTTAGAAATCAGGGGGCACCCGGCAACGGGTGCCTTCTTTTTTTGTTTAGGGTTTGGGAGTTTGAGGGATGTCGGAAATTCGGATCGCCATTCTCGGGGCCAGCGGCTACACTGGGGCGGAGCTTATTCGCCTGCTGCGCGGTCATCCCCACGCGCGCCTTGTGGCGCTGACGGCGGATCGCAGCGCCGGTAAGCCTGTAGGCAGCGTTTTTCCGCAGCTTGCGCCTTTCGGTCTGCCCGATTTGGTGGCGATTGCCGATGTGGATTGGTCTGACGTCGATTTCGTCTTCTGCGCGCTCCCCCACGGCACCACGCAAGCCGTGATCGCTGCGCTGCCGTCGCACGTGCGGATCGTCGATCTGTCAGCAGACTTCCGGTTAGATAATCTCGACACCTACGCCGAATGGTACGGCCACGCGCACCAAGCGCCGGGGCTTCAGGCCGAGGCGGTCTATGGCCTCACGGAAATCCACCGGGCGGCGGTATCCAACGCCCGGCTGGTGGCGAACCCTGGCTGTTTCCCCACGTCGGCCTTGTTGCCGCTGCTGCCGCTGATCGAGGCCGCGCAGATCGACGCCGATGATATTATCATCGACGCCAAAGCCGGCACGTCCGGGGCCGGGCGGTCGCTGAAGGAAGGCTCGCTTTACTGCGAAGTGACTGAAGGCGTTCATGCCTACGGCGTTGCTTCGCACCGCCACGCGCCGGAAATCGAACAAGATGTGTCGCGCGCGGCGGGCCGGGCTGTGTTGGTGAACTTCACCCCGCACTTGATCCCGATGAGCCGGGGCATGGCGTCGAGCCTCTATGTGAAGCTCCGTCCCGGTGTGAGCGCCGAGGATTTGAAGGCGACGTTGCTGGGGCGCTATCGGGATGAGCCGTTCATCTCGGTACTGCCGGGCAAAGACGTGCCGCAAACCCGCCATGTGCGCGGCACCAATCGCTGCCATATGAATGTGATCGCCGACCGGTTGCCGGGCCGGGCCATCATTCTGTCGGTCATTGATAATTTGGTGAAGGGCGCGTCGGGCCAAGCGATTCAGAATATGAACGCTATGGTTGGCTTGCCGGAAACTACGGGGCTGGACCTCGTGGCCGTCTTCCCGTGACGCTACGCGGGGCCGTTCCGGGGCCGATTCTGCTGCCCTGGAATGGTGTGTGGCCAACCATTCATGAAAGTGCCTTTATCGCGCCCGGTGCGGTGATTATCGGCGACGTGGTGATCGGCGCGGATTCGAACATCTGGTTCGGCGTGGTCATTCGCGGCGATGTGCATGAAATCCGCATCGGCGCGCGCACGAATGTCCAAGATGGCACAGTGGTTCACGCTACTCAGTTCAAGGCGGGCACCTATATTGGTGACGATGTAACCATTGGTCACGGGGCGATTTTGCACGCTTGCACGCTGAAAAGCCGCTGCTTTGTTGGTATGGGCGCGGTGATTCTGGATCAGGCGACCGTTGAAACCGATGCAATGGTAGCGGCGGGGGCCTTGATCTCGCCGAATAAAACCGTGCCGACGGGCGAATTGTGGGCGGGCAATCCCGCGCGTCTATTGCGCCCCCTCAAACCCGCAGAAATAGAGAATATTGCAGGCTCTGCCGACCGTTACGTGGGGTTTGGCACCACCTATCGCGCTCAGTTAAGTGCGGCTCAATCCTAGGCTTTGTGCTGGCAAGATTTCTGTCTGCTAGTTTTCTTCAGAAAAACAGTATTTTCAAGGTTAGTGCGTTCAGAAAATAGGGCATGAATGACTTTATATTTACTTATTCTTCCATAAAAGCATAAGTAAAACAAGTATTTATACGATTTATCTTGCGTTTTTGCAATGCGATAGCTAAAGTATCGCACTTCTTTAGCAACTCTTTGTCCACGAGGTAAGAATGGTAGCACGGGTCCCGTTTGGCGGCCGGATCGTCATGTTAGGATATGGTAGTGTTGGTCAATCGGTTGTGCCGGTTTTAGAACGGCATTTCGATCTTCCGCTGTCGAATATCACGGTGATTGAAGCTGATGACCATGAAGGCAAATTTGCGCCTTTCCTAGCGCAAGGTATGCGCTACAAGCGGATTTCGCTGACCCCTGACAATCTGGAAGCCATGCTCGGCTCGCTGTTACAGCCTGGGGACTTGTGCATCAATCTGACCGCTGGGGTCGATGCCCTCTCGATTATTAACTGGTGCCATCATCACGGTGTGCTCTACGTCGATACCTCGCTGGAGCCTTGGGCCGATCAATACGGCGAAGAGAGCATTCCGGCGGCAAAACGCACTCATTACGAAGCCCATTCCCAAGCCCGCGCGATGGCGGCCCCTTGGGGCGGTAAGGGGCCGACGGCGGTGATTACGCACGGTGCCAATCCGGGTATCGTCAATCACTTCGTTAAGGCGGCGACGCTGGATATTGCCAAGGCAATGAGCCTGAACGCCCCCATGCCAACGAGTCGGGAAGAGTGGGCCGATCTGTTCATGCAGACGGGTACAAAGGTGATCCACGTGTCCGAGCGCGACACGCAACGCTCCTCGATTCCGAAAGAGCCGGACGAGTTCGTCAACACTTGGTCGGTCTTGGGCTATTGGGGCGAAGCGACGTACCCTGCCGAAATGGGCTGGGGCCTGCACGAAAACATGCTGCCGCCGATGGGTCAGCATTTCACCCACGGCCCAGGCAATGCGATTTATATGCACAAGCCGGGCGGGCATACGCTTGTGCGCTCGTGGGTGCCGAAGGGCGGGCCGATCTTCGGCTTTGTCATTTCCCACTCGGAAAGCATTACCCTGTCGCATTATTTCACCGCCTATGCCGAGAACGGTCGCCCTGTCCATCGCCCGACAGTGCATTACGCTTATCATCCCAGTGCCGACGCGATCGTGTCGTTGCGCGAAGTGATGATGAAGGATTGGGAACCGCCCACTAAAATCCGCATTATGCAGGATGATATTGTCGATGGCATCGACGAGCTTGGCGTGCTGCTGCTCGGCCACGGCAAAACCGCTTGGTGGTACGGCTCACAGCTTTCGATCCACGAAGCCCGCAAGATCATCCCCGGCCAAAACGCCACCGCGCTGCAAGTCTGCGCGGGTGTGATCTCTGCCTGTGTGTGGGCGGTAACGAACCCGGATCGGGGTTACTGCGAGCCTGAACAGTTGCCGCACGATGAAATTCTGGCCATCGCCAAACCCTACCTGGGGCCGGTCGCCAGCGTGCAAAGCGACTGGACGCCGCTGCGCGACCGCGCCACCCTCAACTACGAGCCGTGGCTGGATCACACCGACCCGTGGCAGTTTAATAACTTCTTAGTTCGGTAGGTCTGTAAGCAAGGGCTTTGCCGCTGATTCGCCTTTGCGCGTCAAACGCGCGGTGCACCCAACTCAAGGGGCTTCGGCCCCTTGAGAATCCCGGTTCCTTCAGGCTTCTGGCCAAAAGTCGGCGGACATCATGTCCGTGAAAGACCAGGGGCACGTTTCCGGGAAACTTTCGGGAGCCAAGCCCGTTTCTTGCGCGGCTTCAATGCGGGCGTCGCCGTAAGCATCGGTCAAACACTCGGTTAATTTTGCGTGCAGGCTCGGGTTCTGGCGCAAATGGCGCTCAATGCGGCGGCGCTGCTCCAGGATAGAGTAGCGCCAGGAATTCCCCCGAAACGCTGGTTGATAGCGCCATTTCAGCAGATGCAGCAGCAAGACCGTTAAGCGGCTTTCGAGTTCGCGCTGTTCGCCCCGGCCCATGCTGTGAATTTCCTCGGCTATTTTTTCAACATCCGCCTGCGCCAGCTTGCCTGCTCTGAGGAGAGCGGCCTGCTGGAGTGCCCAAGCATGAAAATCTGAATCATAGAGGGACATAGGATACTCGTTAACGGCAACACCAATCCGTAGCATTATTTTTGACATGCCGAGAACCAAATCAAGAGACACCTTTGAAAGTTGCCCTTAAAGAAGGTTCGCCATCACCCGATCCACCGATAAATCCCCCAACCGCGCCTCCCTTATAATCGTTACTGCCCGCCCGCGCGGCGCGGTCAGGGCGGGGTCGGAGGTGTTGGAGAACAGCACCACACTGCGGCAACCCGCCGTCGCTATGAGATGCATCGGGCCGGTGTCGTTGCCCACGGCCAGCGCGGCGCGGCGGGCGAGGGCGCAGAGGCTGGGAAAATCGGTCTGCCCGAGCAAGGATTGCACGCCGGGGGCCTGGGCTTCGATTTCCGCGAGCACGCGCGCTTCCGCCCCAGTGCCAATGAGCAGCGGCGCGATCCCTTGCTCCAACAGGCGGCGGGCGAGGGCGGCATAAGCGCGGGCGGGCCAGCGTTTTTCCGGTCGATGGGCCGAGCCGCCCGGCACCAGCAACGCAAAGCGGGCGGGCAACGTGAAGCGGCTAAGATCGGCATTACACCAATCGAGGCTCGGTGGCGGCACGGTGGTAATCCCAGCCGCGCGCAACTGCCCGGCTTGGCGCGCCACCGTGTGAAGATGATTGCGGTTCGGGTCCGCATCCGGGTGCGAGCATCTGGGGGCGATGCCGGACCATTCGGGCGGCGTGGGGTGCATCAGCCAGAAGTAACGCGACGAGCGGCTTGAGGTTTGCAAATCATAGACCCGCCCGAAACCGCCGCCGCGCAACCGCTGGCGCAGACTGCGCCAACCGTTGACATTCAGCGCACCGGGGCGCGGGTCGATCCAAACATCATCGAAATAGGGCGCAGAGCCGAGCCAATCGGCATAGGATTTCGTCGTTAGCAGCGTTATTCGGGCATCGGGGTGATGGGCGCGGATAGCGGCGAAAGGGCCGGTGGCCAGCACGACATCGCCCAAAGCCCCCAGCTTGATGATGAGAATGGGCGCGGCAGGCACGGGTGTCAGCCCTGCGCGACCGGGAACTGCTCCAGCAGTTCGGCATAAACCTGCATCGTGTCGGCGCACATGCGGACCTTGGAAAAATTCTCGCGGATATGGGCCTGGCCGCGCGCGCCCATCGCGGTGCGAACGGCGGTAGAAACCGTTAAGGCTTCCGTAATGGCTACCGCCAGCGCGCTGGGATCGTTCGGCGTTACCAGCCAACCGCTTTCCCCCGGCAGGACTGTTTCGCGCGCACCGCCGTGGTCGGAAGCGATGACAGGGCGGCCCATCGCTTGCGCTTCGGCAACGACACGGCCAAAGGCTTCGGGGTCGGTGGACGCCGAGATCACCACATCGGCCAGCATATAGGCGGCGGCCATATCCTTCACTTGCCCAGCAAAGCGAATGATACCGCCAAGGCCACGCGCTTCGATGAGCGCTTCAATTTCGGCCCGATACTCCTCGCGGCCCTCGTCGCTGCCGATGAACAGGCACTGGATATCGCGCCTATCCATCCGCGCGATGGCCTCGACGACGACGCGGTGCCCCTTCCAGCGCGTTACCCGCCCCGGCAGCATCAGCACCGGCATTCCGTCTTCTAAGCGCAGGGCTTGCGCGTGGGCGACCAGCCGATCTGGGCGCATACGGGCGGGATCGAACAACGTAAGATCGACGCCGCGCGGGATCATCCGAAGCTTATTGAGGGGTGTTTGATAAGTGTGATGCACATGATCGGCGGTGAACTGCGAGTTGGCGATAACGAGGTCGCCCTTTTGCATCACGGCATTATAGGCGCGCTTCAGTCGGGTTTTGAAATTATAGATGCCTGCGAAGGTGGTCAGGAACGGCCTGCCCGTGCGGCGAGCGGCCCAGAGCGCGCTCCAGGCCGGGGCGCGGCTGCGTGCGTGGACGATATCAACGCCTTCCCGGCGGATGATGTCGGCAAGGCGGGCGGCATTGCGCCAAATCGTGTAGGGGTTCTTAGCCTCAAGCGCCAGGGTGATGTGGCGTGCGCCGCTGCGCTCCATCTCATGCACCATCGGCCCGCCTGAGGAAACGACGATAGAGCGGCAGCCCGCCTGCTGGGTTGCAACGGCAATATCGACCGCCGTGCGTTCAACGCCGCCGGTTTTCAAGGCAGGCAGAACCTGTAGAATAACCGCAGGCCGGGTGGACGGTAGATCAGTGGTAAAAAGAGGCGGCGGCGTGATCAACGACAGCAATCCTTACACGGGCAGCGCGGGGGGCGGGGTTGAGTTTAATCCCACGATCTTGGACCGCCTCTTAGCCGAGTTTCTGGCTCGGGATCAGTCCTTACCCGATTTAAGGCCAGCCTACGAAGTGAATTTCACTTACGGGCATAGGATCGCCTACCGTCATCGTCCAGCCTCGGCGGGTAATTTACCGGGAATCCTGTTCATCGGTGGCTTCCGCTCGGTGATGATTGGGGTAAAGGCGCGCTGGCTCGATCATCTGGCGGCGGCCTGGGGGTTTGGCTACACGCGCTTTGATCCGCTGGGGCATGGGGAGACGGGCGGGCCGTTCTCGCAGGGGGACATCAGCACCTGGCTGTCGGATACGCTGACCGTGCTGGACAAGGTAACGCAAGGGCCGCAAATCCTGATCGGCTCCAGCATGGGCGGCTGGTTGATGGTTCTGGCGGCGCTGGCCCGGTTGGAGCGGCTAGCGGGGCTGATGGGCATTGCGGCTGCGCCCGATTTCACCGCCCGCCTCATCGAGCCGCACCTAACCCCGGCTTTGCGCGACGCCTTGGACCGAGACGGGGTTTTCCATCGCGCGTCCGCCTATGGCGAGCCTGACCCGATTACGGCCCGGTTGCTCCTGGATGGGCGTAAAAATTTAATCTTGAACTACACGCACAACATGCCCGTTCCCGTCCGGCTGCTGCACGGAACGGAGGATACCGATGTTCCCTATGGGTATAGCCTTGCGCTCGCGCAGAGCCTTAAGAGTCCCGACCTAAGAGTGACCTTGCTGAAGGGTAGCGACCATCGTTTGTCACATTCTCGTGATCTGGCGGTTTTGGCTCAGACTCTGGCTGAACTGACGGCTGAATCTCTCAAGAAATCCGGCCATTTTTAGGGCAAGATTTGGGCCTGCTAAACCTCCCTTTCTGGGGGTGGAACGAAGGACGCAGCCCCTGTCAAGACATAAGGGTAGTTGACTTGGGAGCCTCCTTCCCCAATATCTTGTGTGTGACGACGTGATGACGCCATTGCGCTCGCCCCTTTGGTCTGGCGCAGAATGTCGCTGGTCCACGCCAAACTAGCGGATAGCTAGCGACACAAAACGATAGAGTTGAAGAGGCCGGAATGATGGATGGTGATGTGCGTGTGCATGTAACGGCACCGACCCAAGCAGGAATGGTCCAGATCGACCGATCGCGCGATGCGCTTTTAACCGACTTCGGTAAAGAGACCCTGCGCGACCGTTATTTGTTGCCAGGCGAGAGCTTCCAAGACCTCTTCGCGCGCGTCTCCACCGCTTATGCGGACGACGCCGGGCACGCGCAACGCTTGTATGATTATATGAGCCGCCTGTGGTTCATGCCGGCAACGCCGATTCTGTCCAACGGCGGCACGGGGCGCGGACTGCCGATTTCCTGCTATCTCAACTCGGTCGATGATAGTCTTGATGGTATCGTCGATACCTGGAACGAGAATGTGTGGCTATCGGCGCGTGGCGGCGGTATCGGCACCTACTGGGGCAAGGTTCGCTCGATTGGCGAGCCGGTTGGCTTGAATGGTAAAACCAGCGGCATCATCCCCTTCATCCGCGTGATGGATAGTTTGACGCTGGCCATTAGCCAAGGCTCGCTCCGGCGCGGCTCGGCGGCGGTGTACCTCGACATCAATCACCCGGAAATCGAAGAATTTCTGGAAATCCGCAAGCCATCGGGCGATTTCAACCGGAAAGCTCTGAACCTGCATCATGGCGTTCTGCTAACCGATGAGTTCATGGAAGCCGTGCGCGACGGTAAGGAATTTCCGCTCCGCAGCCCGAAGACGAAGGAAGTGGTTCGCACTGCCGACGCGCGGGCGTTGTTTCAACGCCTCGTGGAAACCCGTATCTCGACGGGCGAGCCGTATGTGATCTTCATTGATACCGTGAACCGGACGATGGCGGAGCATCAGCGCACCTTGGGCCTGAAATGCTCTACCTCGAATCTCTGTTCGGAAATCATGCTGCACACTGGGCCGGACCATCTTGGTCAGGCGCGCACTGCGGTGTGCTGCCTGAGTTCGGTGAACGTCGAGATGTGGGAGCAGTGGAGCCAAGAGCCGCGTTTTGTGGAAGACCTGATGCGCTTCCTCGATAACGTGTTGCAAGATTTCATCGACCGCGCCCCGGACGAAATGGCTCGCGCTAAATATAGCGCCGCGCGCGAGCGTTCGGTGGGCCTCGGCGTGATGGGCTTCCACAGCTTCTTGCAGATGAAGAACATTCCGCTGGAAAGCGCGCTGGCAAAATCTTGGAATATGCGCGTCTTCCGCCACTTGAAAGAGCGGGCGGATGCCGCCTCCATGTACCTCGCGCAAGAGCGTGGGGCTTGCCCGGATGCGGCGGAAGTGGGGGTTATGGAGCGCTTTAGTCACAAGATGGCGATTGCGCCCACGGCGTCTATTTCCATCATCTGCGGCGGCACTTCGGCGGGGATCGAGCCGGTCCCGGCAAATATCTACAATCACAAAACCCTCTCCGGCTCTTTTGCCGTCCGTAACCCGTATCTGGAAGCCTTGCTGATCCAGAAGGGCCGCAATAGCGAGAGCGTGTGGTCGTCGATGCTGGAGCATGAAGGTTCGGTGCAGCATCTTGATTTCCTCAGCGCCGACGAAAAGGCCGTGTTCCGCACGGCGTTTGAAATTGATCAACGCTGGTTGGTGGAGTTCGCGGCGGACCGCACGCCCTATATCTGCCAAGGCACCTCGCTCAATATCTTCCTGCCGGGGGATATTGATAAGTGGGACTTGTTAATGCTGCATTATCGCGCGTGGGAAATGGGTGTGAAATCGCTCTATTACTGCCGCTCCAAGAGCATTCAGCGCGCGGGCTTTGCGGGTGGCGTCGAGACCGACAATACCTATGAGCGCCGCAAGGTAATCGCCGAAGTCAAGGATTACGACGAGTGCCTTGCTTGCCAATAGGCGCAAGGTTTCCGTTTTCTCCGCTTAAACCGTTTTCTACACGAGGCTCCGATGCCGCTTCTGTCTGCCAGCAAGGCTTATAAGCCGTTTGAATATCCTTGGGCTTTCGAGTTCTGGAAGCGTCAGCAACAAATCCATTGGATGCCGGAAGAAGTGCCGTTGGGCGAAGATTGCCGCGATTGGGCGCGCAAACTAACGGATCACGAGCGCAATCTGCTCACGCAAATCTTCCGCTTCTTCACGCAAGCCGACGTGGAAGTGCAAGATTGCTACCACGAAAAATATGGGCGGGTGTTCAAGCCGACCGAAATCAAAATGATGCTGACAGCCTTTTCTAATATGGAAACCGTGCATATCGCGGCCTATTCGCATCTGCTGGATACGATTGGGATGCCGGAGCAGGAATATACCGCCTTCCTGCGCTACAAAGAGATGGCCGATAAGCACGATTACATGCAGCGGTTCGGGGTGAGCACCGATGCCGACATCGTTCGCACGCTGGCAGTGTTCGGCGGCTTTACCGAAGGGCTTCAGCTTTTCGCCTCCTTCGCCATGCTCATGAACTTCCCGCGCTTCAACAAAATGAAGGGTATGGGGCAGATCGTGTCGTGGTCGGTGCGGGATGAGTCGCTGCACTGCGAAGGGATCATCAAGCTCTATCACACCTTCGCGCAAGAAACCGGCTGCCTAACGCAATCGGTGAAAGACGATATTTCCGACTGCTGCCAGCAGGTCGTACGCCTTGAAGACGCCTTCATTGATCTTGCCTTCGAGATGGGGCCGGTAGAAGGCATGACGCCACTTGATGTGAAGCGCTATATTCGCTTTATCGCCGACTGGCGCTTGCAGCAGTTGGGCCTAAAGCCGATTTACTTGATCGGTGAGCACCCGCTGCCCTGGCTGGAAGCCCAGTTGAATGGGGTGGAGCACGCCAACTTCTTTGAAACCCGCGCGACAGAATACTCCAAAGCGGCCACGCGCGGTGATTGGGGGAGCACTTGGGATATTTTCGACCGTCGCCGCAAGGTGCAGGACGTGCCGAGCATCGCCGATGAGCCGAGCTTGATTGCGGCAGCGGAGTAGCAGAGACGAACGGCCCCGGAAGGGGCCGTTTTTTTGGGTAAGCGCGCTTTAGCCTTAAACTCGGACAGAGTGGGTCTAGCGTCAATATTCCGCTTATGCTGTATTAGCCACGTTCAGTGGGCGCGACTGAGGCCCATGACAAACCCTCATAAACCGTGTAATTTGATCGTAGAGGATTTGAAGTATGACCCAAGCACACGATACCCTAACCAATATTGCTCTCGCCTTTGCTGGTGAACTCGTGGCCCGTGAAGAGCGGTCAGCCGAAGCCCAGCGCGCCGAACAACGCGCAAGTTTGAAAATTATCGAACAGGGTTTTTCAAAAATGAGCGAACAGTTAATCGCCGTGCGCGCCGATATTGCCGAGCTTAAAGCCAGTGACCGCGAATTGCTGAGCGGTCTGCAAAACCTACAAGGTCAAGTTGCCGCCATGCAACGCACCCCGAAAGCCTGACCGGGACATCGAGAGGTATCTTTTTTGGCCTTTACCGCATCTTGAGTAAGGCCCGCTCCTTAAGATAGCGCGCCCTACCGCTGCCCCGTTGGTGCCGGCGCCTTATACGGGCCGTCCTTGCTGCCGAAGCGGCCAATGTTACCGAAGAGCTGTTCGATAAAGCTCATTGAGTGGCCGGTGGTTGGCGTGGTTTGGGCGGTATGGTCGATGAACTCAACCGTCTCGCCGCCCGTCGCCGTCATTTTCGAGACTAGCCCGGCGTCGTCGAAGTAGACGCTGACGATGGTTTGCTCGGTCGGCGCGGGCTTGAAGAAGGCCACCGTTTCCTGCTTACGGCTGATGTAATACCACACCTTATCGGAAAAAGTTCCGGCGGCAGTAGGTGAGCCGAGCAGGCGTTGCACGTCGGCCCGGCTAGAGCCGCCGATGACGACCTGGTTAACCGCGTCCTGAGTGGGCAGATTGCCGCGATTATCGACAACCGGCGCGCAGGCACCGAGGCTTCCCATGACGAACAGCAGAAGGCCGAGGGTGAGACCCACGGTTAGGGGGCGGGCAGGGGGGTGGTTTGTCGTCATCATTCCGAAGGGTCGGTTTCTAGTTCACGCACGGGTGCCGGGAACGCCCCCCCTTGACCGCAGGGATCGGGGGGGCCACTTTGCCGTCCAAGCGCGGGGGCGCGCTCTTCAGCGTTAGGCGGAGGAGACACTCGCATTGCCTCCAGGCTCTGTCAATGCAGCCGTTGCGGCCCCCTATTTTCCTGTTAAGGAGCGGTATGGTCTTTTCCCTTTCTTGGCCGTTCAGCGCCGCCCGTCGCGACCGCCGGGCGCTCCGGACCCGTGCTGAGGCGTTGTATGACGTTGCGGTGAACCAAGCGCGGCAGCCGCTGTTCTATCAGGATTACGGCATTACCGATTCGCCCGAAGGCCGCTTCGAGATGGTGGCCCTGCACGTTTGGCTGCTGCTCCACCGCCTGAAGGGGCTGGAGAGCGCCTCAGAGCTTGCCCAGGCCCTGCATGATGTGATGATGGAGGATATGGACCAGTCCCTGCGGGAACTTGGCATTAGCGATGTCGTGATCGGCAAACGCATCAAACTGGTTGCCGAGAATCTCTACGGTCGGATGCAGGTCTATGACGCGGGTCTCAGCGATCCCGAAGCCTTCACCGCCGCCCTGCGCCGCAATGCCTACGGCCCGCGCGCGGGCGTACCGACAGAAGATGCGGTAGTCGCTATGATCGGCTATTGTCACGCCCAGGTGGCCGCCCTGGCCGCCCAAGCGCCCGCTGATCTGTTGGCCGGTATCGGCCATTTTAAGCCTTTAGATGAGTAGAAGCCCATGGAGCCTGAATTTTCCCGCCCGTTGGCGCTGGACCGTATCGGTTCGAGCGCGCTAACCCAAACGCTGGATGCCTTGCCAGACGAACGGGCGGCGCTGGCCGTGCGCTTCGATTTACCAGCCTTAAACCGGCTCACGGCGCGCCTTAGTGTGCGGCGCGTGCGTGGCGGTAAATATGTTGGCATTACCGGCCACGTTAGCGGCGATGCGGTGCAAGCCTGCGTTATCAGCTTGGAGCCTGTCCCGGTGCTGGTGGAGAGCGATTTCGCCCTAGTGCTCGGCCCCATTGATGCCGCCCCGGAGCGCGGTGAAATCGAGCTTACGGGCGAAGACGACGAGTTGGAGCCTTGGCCGGAAGAGGGACTCGATCTGGGCGAGATTACGGCGCAGTATTTTTCTCTCGCACTCCCCCCCTATCCCCGCGCGGAAGGGGCCGCCGTGCCCGAGGATTATACTGTCGTTGAAGAGGAAGGTGAGGGCGATTCTGCAACTAAAGAAGAGTCTGATAGACCAAATCCCTTTGCAAGCCTAGCCGGGCTTGCGAAGAAAGGCTGAGATTATATCGCTCTGTGTGACAGAATCGCTTGCGGGCGTTCCCGATATTGGCTACACAGGCCGTCGCTTTTCGGCGATGTCCGCTAACACGAGTTCAAGATTATGGCTGTTCCCAAAAAGAAAACCTCCAAGTCCCGTCGTAACATGCGTCGGTCGCACGATGCCCTGTCGGGTTCGGCTTATACCGAATGCTCGAACTGTGGCGAGTTGCAGCGTCCGCATCATATTTGCCCGGCCTGCGGTCATTACGATGCGCGTGAAGTGGTTGCTTCGGCAGCCGCTTAAGCCGCTTGGCTTGCTTGATCAGACCCAGACGATAGGCGCGCCGTGACAGCTCGGTTGACCATTGCACTCGATGTTATGGGCGGCGACCGGGCGCCCGCGATCGTTATAGACGGCGCGAATATCGCGCGTGAGCGCTTTCCCAATGTGGATTTTCTGATGGTAGGCGACGAACAGCGGATCGAACCGCTGCTCGCGCGCCTACCTTTGTTGCGGAAAGTCTCGCAGGTGCTCCATACCGATAAATCGGTATCGTCTGACGAAAAACCGGCCACGGCACTGCGGAACGGGCGCAGGTCTTCTATGCGCTTGGCGCTGGATGCCGTAGCCGATGGTCGGGCGGCGGCGGCGGTTTCGGCAGGCAATACCGGGGCGTTAATGGCGATGGCGAAACTGTCGCTTCGCACGCTTCCGGGTATTGATCGGCCTGCGATTGCCTCCATCATTCCCTCCCAGCGCGGTGAAACCGTCATGCTGGATCTTGGGGCGAATGTAGTCTGCGATGCTCAGAATTTGCTGCAATTCGCGATTATGGGCGATGCTTTTGCGCGCACTGTACTCGGCCTTACCAACCCTACCATCGGCCTGTTGAATATTGGGGCTGAGGAGATGAAGGGGCGGGAAGAGCTGCGACAAGCGGCAATTCTGCTGCGGGACTCCCCCCTTGCGGCGCAGTTCCACGGCTTTGTTGAGGGGAATAACCTTTCCACCGGCTCAGTCGATGTGGTTGTGACCGATGGCTTCACCGGCAACGTTGCGTTGAAAACGGCGGAAGGGACGGCAAATCTTATTGTGCATTTCTTGCGCGAGAGTTTCAAAAGCTCTATTTGGGCGCGGATTGCCTATGTGTTGATGCGCCCGGCGCTCACGCAGTTCCGTAATCGCGTCGATCCACGCCGTTATAATGGGGCCGTGTTCGTTGGGTTGAACGGGATTGCCGTTAAAAGCCACGGTGGCACGGATGGGCTTGGCTTCGCTAATGCCATCGGCGTGGCGGTTGATATGGCAATGCACGGGTTTATTGATAAAATCCGCAGCCAAGTAGCCGCCCTGCAAGCGACCTCGGCGGACCCGGCTCCAGCCGTGAGTTTGGTTCCATGAGTTTTTGGCGTTCCCACCTCATCGGGACCGGCTCCTATCTGCCCGCCCGCATCGTGACCAACGACGAGTTGGCCCAAAGGGTCGATACCTCCGACGAATGGATACAGCAGCGCTCCGGCATCCGTCAGCGTCACGTTGCGGCTGACGGGGAGACAACGGCGGACCTTGCCACCGCTGCCGCTGTGAAGGCGCTTGAGGCGGCGGGGATTACGGCGCAAACACTCGACTTGATCATTCTGGCGACAACGACGCCGGACGATACCTTTCCCTCGACTGCAACGAAGGTGCAGGCGCGCCTTGGGATGCATCACGGCGCGGCGTTCGATGTGCAGGCGGTTTGCTCTGGCTTCGTGTACGCGCTGGCGATTGCCGATAATTTCATTAAGGCCGGGCAGGCGAAAACCGTTCTGGTGATTGGGGCCGAAACCTTCACGCGGATTCTCGATTGGGAAGACCGCACCACCTGCGTGTTGTTCGGCGACGGTGCGGGTGCCGTGGTGCTCCGCGCGGCAGAAGGCACGGGCGCGGTAACGGATCGCGGCATTCTTTCCACGCATCTGCATTCCGATGGTCGGGAGCGCGATATTCTGTATGTGGACGGCGGCCCTTCGACAACGCAGACGGTTGGCCACGTTCGCATGGCAGGCAAGGAAGTGTTCCGCCATGCGGTGACTAATCTGGCCGCTGTGGTGACGGAAGCCCTGGCCGCGAATGGGCTTGAAGCCTCTGCGATTGATTGGCTGGTGCCCCATCAGGCCAACCGCCGCATTCTTGACGCGACCGCTAAGAAACTCTCCTTGCCGGTAGAGCGCGTTGTGGTCACGCTCGACCGGCACGCGAATACATCTGCCGCGTCGGTGCCCTTGGCGCTTGATGAAGCTGTGCGCGATGGCCGCATCCAGCCGGGCCATCTCATTCTAGTGGAAGCGATGGGCGGCGGGCTTACCTGGGGTTCCGCGCTTATTCGGATGTAGCAAGACCTATAAGGTATTGTTTGTCCACGGGTCTCAAAGCCGCCATTGAGGCGCTGTTGTGAAAGAGACCCCTGATGACCCTGGATCTGTTTATAGCGATTGCCGCCTATGCTTTCGTCACCACGATCACGCCCGGCCCAAACAATGCGATGCTGCTAGCCTCTGGCCTTACCTTCGGGTTTTGGCGCACCGGGCCGCATATTCTGGGTATTGCCTTAGGCTTCTCCGGCATGGTGGCGGCGGTGGGGTTTGGGGCGGGGGAGCTGTTTGAACTGATTCCGCATCTGCACGAGATTTTGCGTGTGATCGCAACGGTTTACCTGCTCTATCTCGCTTGGCGCATCGCCCATTCGGCCCCCATGACGGACGGGGACTCCGATGCCGGGGCCGACCGGAAGCCTTTCAGTTTTCTGCAAGCGGCAGCCTTTCAGTGGGTGAACCCGAAAGCCTGGGTCATGTCCATCGGCGCGATTTCCACCTATTCCGTGCCGACTGAATTCAGTTTGAGCGTCATTGTTATCGCGCTTGCTTACCTTATTATCGGCAGCCCGTGCATTGCGTTGTGGGCCGGGTTCGGCTCGGTGATGCGGCGATTGATGCGCGATCCGCGCCGCCTGCGCCAAATCAATATCGGCATGGCGGTTCTCTTGGCGATTTCGGCGCTTTACCCACTGCTCGCGGAAGTTCTGTAGGAAGTATTTTTATAAAATGCACGGCAATATCGCTGTAATTTAGCTAACGCATCAATGTCATAAACAGTTTTCTGAATCCATCGCTTCATCTACAGTGTGATGGACCTGTTACAGAGTGCGAGGCGGGAATACAGAAAACGCGCCACCGTGTGTCGTGTTGTTCCAGTTGCAAGATGGATTCAGGTTATGGTTCAGCAAGCCTACCCAATGCGTTGTTAGATAAACGCAATTGACGGATCGCCATCTGGGCGGTAGGGTAGAGGCTTATAAGGTAAGGGGGGGGCGATGACCGAAGAGACAGTAACTCGCGCTCAGCTTAGCGAGGCAGTCTATCAGGAAGTTGGGCTGTCCCGGAACGAGTCCGCCCAACTGGTAGAAACGGTTTTGAAGGAAATCGCCGACGCGCTCGCGGATGGCGAAATGGTCAAAATTTCCTCCTTTGGTAGTTTCTCGGTGCGTAAGAAGGGCGAACGCATTGGCCGCAACCCCAAAACTGGGGAAGAAGTGCCAATTATGCCCAGACAGGTTCTCGTCTTCCGGCCATCCCATGTTCTCAAGAACAGGATCAACGAAGGTATGCAGGCGCTTGAAACACGGGAGACGGGTGAATGAGCACCGCCGAGGTGACAGAATCTGGCGCACGCCGCGTAACGAAATCGGCCAGTGCGTTCCGCACAATTAGCGAAGTTGCCGCCGATCTCGATGTGCCGCCGCACGTGTTGCGTTTTTGGGAAAGCAAGTTTCCGCAAATTAAGCCGCTGAAGCGCGGCGGTGGTCGCCGCTACTATCGCCCGGAAGACGTGGATTTGCTGCGCCGCATCCGCGAGCTTTTGTACCGCGACGGTTATACGATTAAAGGCGTTCAGAAACTTCTGAAGACCCCGAACGCTAAACTGACCGATGAGGACCGTCTGGCTCCCGGCCAAGCGCCTGAGATGACATCGGAAGACGTCGATCTGCATTTGGATACGATAGAAGCGCCCGTAGCCCCGCGCCTGCCTACCTTGGCCCTGTCGCGCGGTCCAGTGGCCGTGCTGCCGATCGAGGCGCGCAGCGTGCTGGAAGATGCGATTGCCGAGTTGGAAGCAGCGCACCGCGCCCTAATCCGCAGCCTGCCGCGTTAGGGGCTATGCCTAGGCTATGGTTTGAAAAGGCGACCCTGCGGGGTCGCCTTTTTGCTGGGGTGACCCCACACAAACCCTTGGCAGCCCATATAACCCCGCGTTCTTCCATCTCTTGCAAGCCTCGTGCGCCCCGTCTATAGTCGTTGCCTGTTGTGGTGAAAGCCGCATCGAAACGGTCGGAGCGTAGCGCAGCCTGGTAGCGCATCAGACTGGGGGTCTGAGGGTCGCAGGTTCGAATCCTGTCGCTCCGACCAATTTCCCCCGAAAAATCAATGACTTACAAAAAGAATCCTTCGGGGCGCTACTTTTGTTTTTGCCCGTGTCCGGCTAGTATCCGATTTCGAGGCATTTCGGAACGGACATCGGGCAGGGGAGGCGTTCGACGAATGATGGCGAACAGCACGCGATTTCGATGTTGACTTGATGAAGATCGAGGCGCACGCTCAAATCTACGTTCTACACGTGCTACCTCACATTTAGGGGTGAAGGGAAGCCTATCTGACCTATTTGCGGGCACTGCATCAGCAGGCTTGACGGTTCTGTGTACGCTTTCCGCTATTGCACGGGTGTACGACCATGACCCAGATACAGAAACCGCTTATATGGATCGCTTCATCTAAGGCTGATCTTGATGGAATGCCGTATAAGGTCAGGACACATTCGGTCATGCTCTTGGGCTTGCTCAGATGGGTTTGACCTATGAAGGCGCTAAGCTCTTGAAGGGCTTCAATTCAAGCAAGGTCTATCAGATATCCGATAGCGCTGAAGGCAATACCTATCGGACCATTTACACGGTTCAGTACCCTGATGCGGTCTATGTGCTGGATTGTTTTCAGAAAAAATCGACCGATGGAATTAAAACGCCTCAGCACATCATCGACCGTATTAAGGATCGGTTGAAGCGCGTCGGCACATTGAGACAGCGAAAGAGGTTATCATGACAACCCTCGACCACGAAGAGAGCAGCGGGAATGTCTATGCCGACCTTGGTCTTCCCGATGCGGAAGTCATGAAGCGCAAATCTCGTATCGCGGCTTATATCCAGATGGAAATCGAGGGCCAGGGACTTACTAAGAAACAAGCTGCGATGCGTCTCGACATACCCCAGACTCGATTGACGGCAATTCTTCGAGGCCAGTTCCGCGAGGTTGACGAGCTTATTCTAGTTTCATACCTGTATCGCCTCGGAAGGAAGTCGATCAAGGTCACGGTTGAATTCCGAAACGATCAAAAGGCAGAAACAGAGATCGTATTTGCAGCATGATTCAGGGGGCACGATGCCCCCTGTGATCCTTCCAAAGCATCCCGCGTGGAATGGCCTTGCTTGGTTGATGGGCTACTCCGCCGGTTGCGGCCTTGCGTGGGTTGGCATTTCCGCCCGCGCCGTATCGGTCTCCATCTCCTCGCTCGGGCCGATGAAGCGGCTGAAGATGCGCCATAACAGGTTCGCGGCATCATCCATCAGGCAGAAGACGGCGGGGACGAACACCAGCGACAGCACTGTGGAAACGATCAACCCGCCGATCACGGCAATCGCCATGGGTGCGCGAAACTCGCCGCCGTCGCCATGGGCCAGTGCGCTCGGCACCATGCCTGCCGCCATGGCAATCGTCGTCATGATGATCGGGCGGGCGCGCTTTCGTCCGGCATCGACAATCGCTTCCCGGCGCGGCACGCCTTTGGCGATTTCTTCGACGGCAAAATCAATCAGCATGATGGCGTTCTTCGTAACAATACCCATCAGCATAAGAAAACCGATGACAACGGGCATAGAAATCGGCTGGTTAGTGAGAAAGAGCGCAAAAATGGCCCCGCCGATGGAGAGTGGTAGCGAGAAG
>JAYSQZ010000073.1:0-19051 GCA_043721315.1 Alphaproteobacteria bacterium | reverse complement strand
GCTACAGATAGAAGGGCTGCATATAGCGCAGAAACCAGCATCATCACTCTGATCATTATATCCTCCTAATCGCCAAATCTGTTGATTGCACTAAAGCTACTTATATGATCCCAATGACCTATCGCGTAGGAATGGGATAGGGGGTATCGGCATCGTAATCTCCCGCTGGAAGGCTATGAAAGAAAATTTTCAAACAATTCTGCATTTTTATTGGATAATCCCTATTGATTTCAATATATTCTGGACATTCATCTATTTTATTAAACGCATTTAACAAAAATTTTAAAGAGATATAAGCGATTTTATTTCGAATAATTATCTTGTGCTGTACGGATTTTGGTATCTTGTAAGATGCGACATTATTTTTGGAATATAAATATATATCTCCCCTAAAATCAATACTTAAATCATAATCATAATCAAATACCATATCATAATCCTGATCAAAATATCTTAAATTGAATTCCTTCCAACGCCCTTTGACAATATTATTATTTAAAATCAAAATAACCCATTTGCGCTCATCTACCAAAAATAATTCTCTACTGTAATAATAAAAGCCTGTATCAATTTTTTCTATCATAGACCCAACATCTGTTCTTTGCGCCGGATATAAGAAATACTGTCTTAAATTCAAATGCTTTAATGGTTCTTTTACAATTTTTCCTTTACTAAAATTATACCCTAGATCAGAATCATTTTCCTTCCTAAAAATCACGTCCCCCTCCTCATTGTAAGCAATACTTCCTCCGCTCCAACCATGAAGACGCCCATCGAAAAGTACAATGGAATCCTGAGAAGCCGCAGCAGAACCAGCAGTCAACCCAAAAAACAGAATAATTTGTAATACCTTAAACACGATACGCAGCCCCCCATGACAATCCTCCAATTCCTATAGAAAAAAAGAAATTTATGGGATTATTTTTCATCATAATCGCCTTTATATATTATTTTTTTATTCTTTCCTCCCCCAAAATTTTCTTTTTCATGTAAAACCCTCCAATATCGGTTTGAAACATAAAACAAACCATCTCTAATTATCACCTTATCCTGCATATTTTTCGGGATAACATATAAAATAGCATCTTTACTAGACACTAAATACAAATCTCCTTTTTTTGATATATTTAAATCGTAATTATCATAGAAATTAGATTTATCATCATAATACAAAAAACTTCTTGGCCAAGGATTTTTTTTATAATTATCCTTGGACAGAAAAACATACCATGAATTATTAAACAGATCGAAGCCATCCTTTAAAACATCATCACTTCTATCTTCATCAATTTTTTTCAGAACAATTCTTGAAATTAATCTTTGATCGATACCAAAATGGTAAGAATCAAGATAATTTTTATAATTAATTTCATCAATATTATCGCTTTTATTTTCATCAATATTATAAGAATATTTTAATTTATTGTTTCTATACCCTGCAAAAATCACATTACCTTTGCTATTATACGCAACAAAACTGGAATCGACACGCCACCCGTGTTTAGAGCCATCGAAAAATATAATAGGATCTTCCGCCGGAGCTCCACCAAGCGCTGGCGTGATAGCCAAAAGAGCAGCAATCATTAAAGGTATCCGCTTTAAAAACATTCCGTCCTCGCCCGGTTCTGACTACCCTTATTAACGATGCCAGCTAGAGTAGCACGACTGTTTCACCCTCTCCAGAACAAAACGAACATTGGCGGAACATCAAAGCGGGGGAGGGCTGCACCCTCCCCCCGTGTCCTTAACCGCGCGGGGCGGCCCAGCGCTCCAAGAACTCGCTGGCAGCAGTGTGCCAGAGGAAAAGCTCAGGAAGCGGCAGGGCTTCGATTTCCGATAGCGGCCAGTGGAACACGCCCGCGAGATCGGCTACCAGCGCACGCCAATCGGCAGGAACTTCCCCACAAAAGGGCTGAGGAGTTCCAAGATGCCCAAGAAATCGTCCCCGCTGAGGGCGTCGATCAACTCTTGCGGTTCATTGGATAGAATGGCGAACAGGCGGGCACTGAGCGCGAAGCCGCCGTCTGACGGGTCGATCCGTTTGAGGTCGCGCACTTTCAGATCGGCACGAAACGACAGTTCCGTGACCGTGCGGGTGGCGGTGAAGGCGACCGGGTGGTTCAGGCTATAGGTGAGAAGCTCAGACATAGGGGTTTCCTTTTGGAATAGGGATGATGTTTAGGATTGCGCGTGCCAGCGGGTGAGAAAATCCGCCGCCACCGCGTGCCAGAACTGGAGACTGTCGAGGCTTAAATTCTCCAGTTCCGACGGCGGCCAGTGGAAGACCCCGGCCAAATCGGCGATTAATTCGCGCCAGTTCCCAGGATAGTTTTCAAAAAAGGGCGGATCATCTCCTGCGCCTTGAAGAAGTCGTGCGCCGAGAGCGCGTCGATCAACTCCACCGGCTCGCCGGAGAGCAGACTGAGCAGGGTCGCCCCCGCCCCAACGCTGCCCTGCTGCCCTTCCAGGCGGCGCAGGTCGCGCACGCTCATGTCGGTCTTGAAGCTCAACTCCTCCACCCGGCGGCTCGGGGTGAATTGAACCGGCGTGTCGAGCGTGTAGATGATTTTGTCCATAGGAAGTCTCCCTAAAAAAAGCCGGGGACTCGCCCCGGCTCGGTGAACCGCCCGCCCCAGGAGGGGGCGGCGGAAGGAGGAACGCCGCGCTTGACCCCGCTCCCTCGGGCTGGCAGCGTGGCGCGTGTTTATTGGCTTTAGGATCAACGCCCGATGGTATTCCCCTGGCGGATTGCCGCCCTGCTTCTCGCCCTCCTCCCGGCCCTGGCGCAGCCTGCTGCCGCCGGAGAGTTTTCTGTTGAGGAACAAAAGCTCGTCGCGGATATCCGCCAAAAAATGGATCAAACCACCCAACTCCTCATCTATGCCTATGAGAATGAGGAGACGATGGACCTCGCCGAAATGCAGCGGGTTTTGGTGGGCTTCAGCGATCTGGCGGCTTGGTTTAGCAAAAAAATCCCCGACCAAACTTTCGAACGGCGGACAGGCAGTTTTTGCGTGGGCGCGGCTAATTTTGCGTCGAGTTACTGGCGAGAAACTGGATATTATTATAAATATAAAGGTTCTGAGGATGGAAAATATGTTGGCGCGCGGCGCACACTAAAGGAATTGAAATACAGGCAAATAGATCTGTTAGAAGGTCATTTTTTTTCTTTTCATAGATGCTATATTCACCTAGATCAAATCCCAACAGAAACTGGTAACGATCCCCGCCAATAGCTCAAAATCGCCCGCGAAAACTGCGGGGCACTGGCGGCAGGGCACCTCGGCTGTGGACGTTGTAGCCCATGCTCGTCTGAATGTTAAACCACTCCGTCTCGCTCATCACCTCGGCTTGCGCCCCCGACGGTAAGCCCGTGAAGTGAATGGTCAGTTCAGCCTTGGCGGGTTGCGCCGAAGGGAGCTTGACCCCATCCCCTCGGGCTGGCAGCGTGGCGCGTGTTTGTTCGGCTTCAGGATCAACGCTCCATGGTATTCCCCTGGCGGATCGCCGCCCTGCTTCTCGCCCTGCTCCCAGCCCTGGCGCAGCCTGCTGCCGCCGGAGAGTTTTCTGTTGAGGAACAAAAGCTCGTCGCGGATATCCGCCAGAAAATGGATCAAACCACCCAACTCCTCATCTATGCCTATGAGAATGAGGAGAAAATGGACCTTGCGGAAATGCAGCGAGTTTTGGTTGTGTTTAGAGAGCTGGCCAAATGGTTTGAAAATAAAATTCCCGACCGGACGTTTGAGCGGCGGACGGGTAGTTTTTGCGTGGGTTCAGCCAGTTTTGCATCAAGTTACTGGCGGAATACTGAATATTATTATAGATATAAGGGGTCTGAAGATGGAAAATATGTTGGCGCCCCGCGTACACTCAAGGAGTTAAAAGACAGACAGAAGGATGACTTAGAAGGGCATTTCTTTTCTTTTCATAGATGCTATATTCACCTAGATCAAATACCAACAGAAATTGAGGATATAAAAATAGCTCCTAAAATTAATATTAATTATATAGGCGCGATTCGTAAAAATTCTTTAGAATTAGTTCAGGAAATCAATAATACAATTGCAGTTGATAATTATAATAATATTAAAAAATTATTAGAAAAATCAGAAAATTTATATAAATATTATCACTCAATTTATAATTTTAAATTTGATGGTTTAATGTGTCAGAATCTTGTTTATTTTCCTAAATATTTTATGAAAGATTATATTCTTAGACATGGTGAAACCTCCCGAAAAGAACAACTTTCCCCGTCTTTATTTAAAATTGGGTATAATGGGTTATTATATTTTTACTATAGAAATGTGAAGCTATGTGACAATCATCTCAAAGAATATAAAGAGAAACGCCCCTGATAGACCCAGGGGCGCAATTGTACTGGTAACGATCCCTGCCAATGGCTCAAAATGGCCCGCGAAAACTGCGTGGCACCGGCGGCAGGGGTTTTTGACTATGGATATTATAGCCCATGCTCGTCTGAATGTTAAACCACTCCGTCTCGCTCATCACCTGGGCCTGCACCCCCGACGGTAAGCCCGTGAAGTGGATGGTCAGTTCAGCCTTAGCTGGTAGAGCCGAAGGGGCCGCAGCCTGGGGGGCGAATAGAGAGGGTGCATAGGCCGCCTGTTGCAAGGACGGAAAATCCTCCCCTTTCGGCAGGGGCAGCCCCATCGGCGTGGGCAATAGCGGATTCAGCTTTTGGGTTGGGAGGGAAAAGTCTGGACTGAACCCCGATTCCTTCAAGCCCTCCTGATACTTCTTGAGAAGCGCGTTGAGTTTATCGGAAAGCTCGCGGCCCCCGCGCTTAATATCCTCCCCGCTGATATTCCCCAAATCGCCCAACAACCCCTGCGCTTTGCCAATGATTGGCATGGGCACAGTGCCGAATTGGATTCCAGCATTTTCCACTCCCACCTCCCCAGCCCGATAGCGGCCAAGCGATGATTCTTGGCGAGCTTTAAACGCCTCCGCGTAATTTTGGGGCTTGCTCTTGTCGGTAACGGCCTCTCTGCCCGCGACATAATCATCCTGCTTCCGCACGAGATCAGAGAGCAAAACCGCCGACTGCTTTTCTTTCATGACCGATTTCAGATCAAAATCTAGATCTTTTAGATTAAATTCTCCGTTCTGAATCGCCTTTACAATCAGTTGCAGGGGGGCTTGATTCAAGGTTTTCGCCTGCTGACGTAGCGCGGTAATATCGACGCCCCTTTTCTGAAATTGCTCCCGCACATCCGCATCGTTGAACTGCGCGAACAGCTCTTCGGTGGCTTTCACCGCCTGAGCGGGGTCGCTGGCGCGGAGTTTGGCGATGTCCAATAGGCTGGCGGCGCTGCCGATGGATTGCTCGGGGGCAACGCCGAACTGCTCCAGCCGATTGACCACCGGGACGAAGCTGTTTTTCATCAGTGCTTCGGGTAGCGGCGCGTCATTGGTGACGTTATAGAATTGGGCAAGGCGAACGCGAACCTCCGCCATATTCTCTTGCACCGGGCGCAGCAGCGGCGTGACCATATCGGCAAGATCACCCGCCGGGATATTACGGACGTAGGCTATCTGAGCAATCGACTTAGTCACTTCCTGGGCATTTGTGCGCTTGGCGAGATTGCCCTTATCGACACCTTTATCGAGATCAAGCGTACCAACCTTACCGAACACATCGACCAGGGCGGAGGGCGATTGCAGCAACTCTTGCGAACGTTTGAGCATCGCCTGCCCGAATTCGCCTGCTTGAGTGGCAGAGGCCCCCATTTGATGCTGGAGTTTTTCGACTTCCGTTTGATACTTGGCCGTACTTTTGGCCCAAGCATTCATTGTTGCATAAAATTCTTTGGCGGCTCCCCAGATTTCCTGAATGACCCCAATGCCGCCCACCAAATTTGCATCCTGCACGCTTGCCCCCGCCTGCCCCGCGACAGCCGGGGGGCGAAACACGGCGGGTTCGATCTTGCCGCCCTCCGGGTCGGCTTGTAGCGCCGCCCTTGCGCTCGCCGCAGGCAATTGCGCGAGGGTTTGTTGGAAGGCTTCCACGTCGCGGGTGGCGCTTCGCAGGGCCTGGCTGAACAGATCTATTTCAGGAATAATGGTCGCCATCAACGCCTCCGGTACGCGGGAAAAATTGGAAAAAAGGCCCCCGGTTCTCACCGAACCGGAGGCTAAAAGTTAAAATGTGAGTCGCAAATGCGTCGTCGCAAACGAACCCGTTTGCTCGGGATTTGCTTTAGGCGATAATTTCTTCGCACTTGGTGGCGGTGAACTTCAGTTCGACTTGGCCGCCGTCCTTACCCGTAATTTTCGGGCGGGAATTTTGGCGGGCTTCGGACAGAATGAAGCGCTGGCCGGTATCGAATTCGGCCACCACGGTCACGCCGCACATGCCGACGAAGCGGGCAACGCTATCGCCCGGCTTTACCATCAGCTTGCAGGTGAGTTCGGCGGCTTTGAACTCGGCGGTAAAGCCGGTTTCGTAATCGCCTTCGACCTCCTTAATTTCGTCGCCTGCAAGGGTGAGCGACACGCTTTTTTCGGTGCGTAAGACCTCGCCATCCACCGTTACGCGCGCTTTGCCAAGAACGCGGTCGCCGCAAACATTAGCCATTGAATTTCTCCCTTAGATAATAAATTGCAACTGCCCCGCGAAGACGCGGAACTGGTTGACGAGGTTGGTGGGGATAAGGGCGTTCACGCGGTTGCGGTCGCCGATGTCGCGCTCTACGACGATCTCGCGCTTGAAGATGTCGATATTCTCGACGAGGCCGAGGCTCTCCCACAGCAGCGCGCGGGCGATCAGTTCGTCCTTCAGCAGGTCCGGCGTTACGATGGGCTGGCCTGCCAGAATGCGCGTGCCGTTATCGGCCAGCTTATGCCGGGGGAACTTACTTTCGATGAGGAAGCGAATGTCTTTCCGCAGGAACGAGAGCGTGGCGGGCGTTTGTACGTCCAGCCATGCAGCATCTTGCTGCCCCCAAGCGTTCTTCTGGTAGGTCGTGATTTCGCGCTGAATTTGCACGCGCCCGTCGCTGCTGACCATGAAGGTCGCGATACCGTCGTAGAGCAGGATGTTCTGCTCGTCCTGGCGGAAGCGGTCGCCGGAGGTGGGCGGCAACAACCCTTTCAAGATCAGCGTGTGGATAGGCCGGGCGGGATCAATGGGCAGGTGGAACGCCGCAACCGCGCCATAGGCCGCCGCCCATTCATAGGCCGGGCTGGGGGACTTGTTGAACCCCATGCACGAGACGAACTGATTGTTGCGGGCGTTGCCCCAGGTGGCAAGCTGGGCCAGCGTGCCGCGCCGGGCGGTGAAGGCAATCGCTTCCCGCATCACCGTGGGGCCGGAGACGTTGAGCAGCCAATCGTCGAGCACTGCCATATTGGCGGGGTCCGTCCAAGGGCTAATCAGGAATTCGTAATGCTCCCCGCCGATAGCGGCAAGAACCGTCGTCAGGTCCGGGTTGCCCGCGCCGACGACTGTTTGCGTGAAGACCAGAACCACGCCGCCCGGCAAACGCTCGCCGGGGTAATAGGCGGCGCGAAGGTCGATCTCGTTACCGCCCTCCCCGGCATTGCGCGCGGTGAGCGTGAGGACCGCCCCGGCCCGCGTTGCCGTTACGGGCAAATCGGTATTAGACGCGATAGCGGTTAGCAGGTTCGTCGCAACCATGTCCGCCGTTTCGCCCGGCTTCACGCGGGACTGCACCCGCCGCCCGGCGATGTAGAGCGACAGCAGGCCGCTTTCCGCTGGCACCGTGCCGGTCAGATCGACTGTCCAGGCGGCTTTTACCCCGGCGGCGAGATCATCGACGCCAATCGCGTAGGTTTCGGTATAGGCGTTGTTCTCGCGGACACAGCGGATCATGTGATGCAGTTGCGATCCCGCGCCAAAACCGATACGCGCTTGGTCGGAACTGGTGATGAGTTGTGGCACCAGCGCCGGATAGGTGCCGGTCGCAAGCCGTTGGCCGATCACCAGCAGCTTCGTTGGAAACTGCGGCAGGCCGCCGCCCGCCTTGCTGGCATCGAACTCGATGTAGGTGAACGGCGTCCGAATGGAATTCGGAATATCGTTGAAGACGATCATGCGGGCTTACTCCTGAGCAGTTTTACGGGGGCGAACAGGCGTCGGAATAATCACGTCGCCATCGGCCAAACGGCGCAGCCAATAGGGGGTGGCGGGGACTTCAGCCCCTGTTTCCGGTAGCGCGTGCCCGGTATCGGGATCAAGGACGCGCAAATGGGTTCCCGGCAGGTCAGCGCCTGCCAGGGCGGGAAGAACGAACATGGGTTTCTCCTAACGGTGAACACGGCCAGGGCCGAAAGGCGGCACCGGCGGCGTTATGGGGGGAAGTGGTAAATCGTCGGCGGGGGGCGGCAGGCTGCTGGTGGGCAGCACATACTCCGGCGCGAACAAGGTAAACGGTGGCAAATCCTCTTCCGCCACCCGCGATTCCGACAACAGCAGGGGCGCATCGAACTCGAACAACACCCAGAGCCGGGCCTGATCGAGCCGCACGATGCGCGCACCGAGGTAGGCCATCGGCTCCGAACAATCGTCGGGTGCCCAAGCCAGCAGCGCGTACCAGAGCGCTCGGCGCACGACCGTGAGCGCCGCTTCCGCCGCTGCTTGGCCGCGCGGGTCCGCCGAGGCATCGAGCACGGCCAGCACGCCGATGCGCTGATGCAGCACCTGCAATAGGTTTTCGTCGGCCCGGTTAGGTTCCGCCTTATCGTCGAGCGGCACCACGAACGCTGCCGGAAACTCGGTGAGCGTTTGCGTTAGCGCCGCCTCCACGGTCGCCGCCCCGGCGACCCGCTCGGCAAACGGATCGGCGATAACGCGGAGGCGTTGGATGATTTCGATAAGCATTGGCTGAGGTTTCCTTACGGTGTGGACGGCGGAACCCGTTCCAGCAGCGTGCAGTCGAGGGAGAGGAAGCGGTTGCGGTGCGCGAGGTCGGCGACGCTTCGAATACGCCAGCGTTCGCGCCGTCGCCGCCAATAGAGGATAGTGTCGATCTGATCGGCTTCGGCGAGGAACACGGAGTAGCGGGTGAGTAAGCGGATTTGCGGGGTCTCGCGCCCGGTCTCCGCCGCAACATCACGCCCGAACAACGTCGCGTGACCCGCGAGGTTTTCCACCGAGGCCCAGATGAGGGCGAGGGTTGAGTAACTGCGGGTTAGGCCACCGTCCGGGCTGGGAACATCCTGGGCGCGCTGCACGAAGAAACGCTCCCGCAGGGCACCGATTTCAGGCGCCGTCACCACGGCAGGCGGCAAGTTGGAGCGGATCATGCCCGGCGGGGCCATGCCGCTCATAGCCGGAACATCCGAAACGGATGCCAGAGCGCGGCCACGCCGAACGGTAGCGGTTGCACACTCTCCGTCGGCACCGCCTCCCGCCGTTCGTACCAGTGGGCGATGAGCATGAGCATCCCCTGGCGTAGGGCCGCAGGAACCGCCTCCGGCGTATCGGCGATCCCGGTTTCATAGACGATGCGAAAGCCGCCGATGGGAATGCTTGGCTCCGGCCAGACCGTGATCGGGGCCATTCGGGTGCCGGAAACGATGTAGCGGTCGGACGGAATGAGGCGAAGGCCGCCGCTCACATCGCGCTGTTCTACCGCCAGCACGGCCCGGATAGGACCGCACGGCAACCGCAGAATATCCGGTAGATAATCAACCGTAAGCCCCAAGGTTTGCGGCAGCAGGCGACGGCGTAAAGCCTGCTCGCACACTTGCCGGGCGGAGGAAATCAGCGCGGCCAACAGCGGCGCTTCGTCGGGTTCAGTTGCAGACGGTTCGGAAATCGGAAGTCGCAGAAAATCCGCCACTTCGGCCACGGTCAGCGGTTCTGTGACGGGCGGGATGAGAGTTGTGAGCATAATTCCTCCTACGGCCCTTCCGTTTCCACGGAAGGGCCTTTGGTTTATGTGGGGTCGCTTAAACGCCGCGCGGGCTTAAGCGCGTTTTTGACGTTGATGGTCAGGACGGAAAAACGCGCTACGGCGTCCAAGTAACGCCCGTGAGCACCGCCACCGCCGCCTCGTGCCGCAGCACAAGATCATGGGCGGTAACGCAGCGAATGATGGTTTGATCCAGCCCGAAAGCCGGGATGACACTGCCGCCCGAGGGGTAAGCTGCTTCGCCAGACGCGTCGATCAACAGGCCCATCGCCTCGCCAATCAGCACATCGGCCATATCGACCAGCAGAATTTCGGAACTCGGCGCGGTCGGTACGTGCAGCGAGGTCGCGACCGGGAAACCGTTCAGAGTGCCATTCTGAAGCTCGGGCCGGAAAACGAAATGGCCGGAGCCGTCGCGCACGGCCATTAAGGCTTGCAAGGTGCGCGGAGCCATAATCCAGGCCGGGCGCAGCATTCGGGCTTTACCTTCTTGAAGCGCCAGAACCATGTTCGCCAGATCCGTGACCATCGCCGCGACGGTGGCCCCGCTCGAAGCGATTTGCTGCGTGGGCAGCACCCAATGGCGAATACCCTTCGGGTCGTTCCCTGTACCGGTGGGATTGCCGTAGAGGAACGCGAGGTCTTCCCGTTCCGCCAGCGCCGTCACCAAGTCATCCCGCACCACCTGATCGGCAGCGGGGGCGGAATAGCGGATGAGGTCATTGGAAATCGGCACCAGTGCCGCCAATTTCCGTGCCGTTAGCCGCACTTGCCCGAAGCTCGGCACCGAGGGGGTGATGGCCGTATTTTCGCCTAAGTATTCGGCTTGCGCCCCGCCCGTGAGCTTTGCCATCAGCAACGTGCCGTGCGGCATCGGCACCAAAGTCGGCCCGAGGCGGCGCACGGCGGAGGCCTTCCGCAGCAACTCGATCACTTCCTGCGCCTGGATTTCCGGCACAAGGTAACCGCCCGCCGCCCCAACGCCCGCAGCCAACGCCTTTGCAGTATAGCCGTCGTTCCAGGTTTTTGCCGCGAACTCCGCCGCCCGCGCGGGATCACCCCGCCCGCCCGCAAGCGCCCGTAACAGGCGGCCAATGCCCTGTGCCGGGGTGTCAGTCCCCTGGAAGTATCCCTGGGGCTGCACAGCAGCACGGCGCACGGCAGTATCGAGCGCATCGGTGCGCTGCTTCAGGATGGCGAGATCAGCCGCGAGCGATGCCAGGGCTGGTTCAGCAAAATTGGTCATGATTTGTTCCTTATGAGAGGGATAAGTTTTTACCGTGAGCACCCGCGCGTGCGGATGGCACGGAAAGGTAACGGGGCTGCATTCAAGCAACTCGGCTTCCAAAATCCGCCGCTGCCCCGTGCCTGCGGATTCAGCGCGGCGGATGAGAAAGCCCAGGGACAGGCCATCGAGCGCGCCCTGTTTCAGCAACGCATGGGCCTCGCGCCCCACTTGCGTTTCGAGCGTGAGTTGCCCCACGAGCCGCAACCCGTGGGACTCTTCGCGCACCTCAATCCACCGGCCAATCGGCTGGGTTGGATCATGCTGCCACAACAAACGCGGCATTGTGCCCCCCTGCCGGTGCCGCGCTAAACTGGCCGTAAAAGCGCCAGGAGCGATGATGTCGCCTTCTAAATCCGGCACATCAAACAGCGTCCCATAGCCTTCAATCCGGCCAGCCGTGTCCTCCGTCCCCGCAAAGGCAGCGGGGGCCTGTTTTTGAAGCATGGATTTTCCTTAAAGATGAGAGAGCGTTTATCCGGGGCGCTGCCCCCGATACCCCCGGCTAAGGGGCTTGCCCCTGAGCAATCCGATTGCTTTTTCGTTGAACCGTGTTGTTCTCTGAAAGTTCGGAAGAAAATGGGATTTTTAAGGGGCAAGCCCCTTAAACGGGGTTGTTAGGGGCCGCGCCCCTAACCTTGCACCACCGGCCCATAGCCTACCGCCGCGCGTTTTTCGGTGTCGGTGAGGAAGGTGGCGGCGTTGAGTTTTTCAAACGTCGCGAGGCGTTGATGGGCAAGGGCGGGAATCGCGTCCTCATCCAAGCTCAGGCGCAAGCCCGGCTCGAAACGGGACAGAAGATGCTCGGTCAGCCCATCGGCGATGAGGCGGGCCAGCGGCAGAACGCTGTCTTCCCAAAAACTGAGGCGAGCTTGTTCCATATTGGCATAGGTCTGAGCATCGGGAATCCCCACCAGTTGCGCGGGCACGCCGAAAGCGGTGGCGATATCGAGCGCGGCTTGCCTGCGTCCTGCGAGCCAATCCATATCTTTCGGCGACAGCGAGAGTTCTTTTGCGGTCAACCCGCCGTCCAGCAGCATCACCGAACCTGCTTTGGCAGCGCCAGAATGGAGGGTGTGCAGTTCGGTTTTGAGACGCTGGAACTGTTCTTCCGACAGGCTGGCGGGGCTACCGTCTTTCGGCTCGTAAATGAGGGCGAGGCTGGGGCGCGCCCCGTTTTCCAGAAGCGCGGCGTTCCACTGCCCAGCAAGATCATGGGCGGCGATAGCCGATAGCGCCGCTTCCCCATCCCCCTGCCCGCGCCCAATGCCGCCCGCGCCATCAGCCCCAATACCGCCGCGCCGCAGATGAATGAGCGATAGGCGCGCGTCGAGCGGATCGGGGGAAAGCTCCTCCGTCCGCGCGCCGCGCGTGATCCGGTAGATCGGCAACCCCTGGCTTCCCGCGCGGACCGACACGCGATCAGGGCGCAACAGGTGCAATTCCTGCGGCGGCAGACCGGGCGGGCCGAGCGGATCTATAAACCCATTGCCATCGAGCACTAAATGGATGGCAAGCGTCTCGAAAAACGCCCGCGTGCTCACCTGCGGCGACGGGCGGGCCAAAAGCGCCAAGGCCGGATGATGGGTAAGCTCCTGCCCCTTCGCCGTTTGTAGATAGAAGGGAACAGACGCCACCGCCCGCGCAATCATGGTCACGCAGCGAAACGCCACGGGATTATGGCGCAGGCAACGGTCGGCCAAATGGGGATACGCGGCCCCGCTCCCCAGCGCTACGGAGGGTTCAAGCCCCGGCGAGGACGCGGTTGCATAGGCCAACAAATCCCGACGCGGCACCGCCTTCGCAGCCCGCCGAAAGAAACGGAACAACATGGGAAACCTCCCTGAGAGGAAAAAGGGCATAAAAAAACCGCCCGGAGAGGGCGGCTTAAAATAATGCGATTAAAATTACTCAATCGAAGCCAAGCACCAGGGCAAGCGATCGGTTGACGGCCATAAGCGTCGCTTCGTCCATATGCCCAAACACTGCACCCAGTTTTTCGCGCCGCACCGTCATCACTTTATCAGCCATAATTTGTGAAGGTTTAGAAAGTCCGTTTGCAGCACTCGGTTCGACAAAAATACGTAAAAGCGGCGCTTGAACGAGCGTGCTGGTGATGAGGGCAATGATAACCGTGTCGTGCTCAGTAAAAAGATTGGCTTGAATAATAAGAGCAGGACGAGGTTTGCCAAAATCCCCCGCCAACGCAACCGTAACCAGATCGCCCCGTCTCACGCGGTCCAGCCGTCCAAATCGCGCAAGGCCGCGTCAAGGTCATCCGCCAAACCATCATCTTTCCGATCAGCAGCGGCAGCGAGCCGCGCTTGACGCGCGCACTCGTCCGCAAAACCATCGCGGCTACTATCTGGAATCCAAATTTCAATCGGCTTCAGTCCCGCCGCACGCAAGGCCGCGTGATGATGCTGAACCTGTTCAGAAGCATTTTGGACCAATTGCCCCTCCTGCTATTCCCTAATCTAAGCAGTTAAGAAGGAAACATCAATCTTACCACCAATCATAGTCCCTACCCTACCTTCAGCGATTCGCAGCGTCAAGAACAAAAAAGCAACACTGTCGCATTGATCCCCCCTCTTGCCGCCTGCCGTTCGCCCTTCTATGCTCGCGACGCTTTTGCGGATCGAGAGGGTCAAGGCTTATGTCGCAGAAAATCAATAAGATCGTTCTCGCCTATTCTGGCGGGCTGGATACGTCGGTGATCCTGCGGTGGTTGCAGGAAACCTATCAATGCGAGGTTATCACGTTCACTGCCGATATTGGCCAGGGGGAAGAGTTAGCCCCGGCGCGCGCCAAAGCCGAGATGTTCGGCGTGAAGCAGATTTACATTGATGATCTGCGGGAAGAGTTTGTGCGCGACTTCGTGTTTCCGATGTTCCGCGCCAATGCGCTTTATGAGGGTGTCTATCTACTCGGCACTTCCATCGCGCGCCCGTTGATTGCCAAACGCCAGATTGAGATTGCCAACGAAGTTGGGGCCGATGCGGTGGCGCATGGCGCGACTGGCAAGGGTAACGATCAGGTGCGTTTCGAGCTTTCCTATTACGCGCTAAAGCCGGAAATTAAGGTGGTCGCCCCGTGGCGCACTTGGGATCTCAACAGCCGCACGAAGCTGCTGGAGTATGCCGAACAGCATCAAATCCCCATCGCGCGCGATAAACGCGGCGACGCGCCCTATTCCACCGACGCTAACCTGCTGCACATCTCCTACGAAGGCAAAGCCTTGGAAGACCCGTGGGTTGAAGCCGATGAGGATATGTACACCCGCTCGGTCGATCCGCGCAAAGCGCCGGACGAGCCTGAATATGTGGAAATCGAATTCGAGAAGGGCGACCCCATCGCCGTTAACGGTGTCGCGCTCTCCCCCGCCACGCTGCTCGCCACGCTGAACGAGTTGGGCGGCAAGCACGGCGTGGGCCGTCTCGATCTGGTGGAAAACCGCTTCGTCGGCATGAAGTCGCGCGGCATTTACGAAACCCCCGGCGGCACCGTTCTGCTCACCGCCCGGCGTGGTATCGAAAGCATCACGCTGGATCGCGGCGCGGCCCACCTGAAAGACGATATTATGCCCCGCTATGCGGAGCTGATCTATTTCGGCTTCTGGTACTCGCCGGAACGTGAAATGCTGCAAGCCTTGATTGATAAAAGCCAGGAGTTCGTGTCGGGTACGGTGCGGGTGAAACTGTTCAAGGGATCGGTTTCGGTCGTCGGGCGTAAGTCGCCACGCAGCCTGTATCGCCAGGATTATGTGACCTTCGAGGCCGATCAGGTCTATAATCAGCAGGATGCGGAAGGCTTTATTAAGCTCAACGCGCTGCGGTTGCGCCTCGCGGCCCTGGGCCGCAAATAAACGAATGTTGGCGTTGGGTCGGAAGTAAGCGTTTTAGGGGCGGGGTCGAAAGGTTCCGCCCTTTTTCTAAGGACCGCGCCGATGCTTTTATCTGCAAAAACCAGCGCTCTCCTATTGGTGGATTACCAGGGCAAGCTGATGCCGATGATCGACGGGGCCGAAACGGTGCTGAACCGCGCGCTGTTGCTGGCCGAAGCCGCCCGGCTCTGCGGGATTCCAGTTTGGGCGACTGAGCAATATCCGCAAGGTTTGGGGGCAACTGCCCCGGCGTTGGTTCCTTGGATCGACCGGGTTTTCGCCAAAACTCATTTTAACGCCGCCGCCGAATCCGACTTTCGGGAGGCGCTAACGGCATGGCAAGGCCGCCAGATTATTCTCGGTGGCTGCGAGGCCCATGTCTGTATGTTGCAAACCGCGTTGGGATTGCAGAGTTTGGGATGGTCTGTGGCGGTTGCCCGCGATGCCATCGGCTCCCGCCGCCCAGACGATAAGATCGCCGCGTTGGACCGCCTACAGCAGGCGGGCATTCCGCTCATTTCGGTGGAAATGGCCGCCTTCGAGTGGGTGGAGCACCGAGATGCCCCGGCGTTCAAGGCCGTTCTCGATGCCGTAAAGCGGGGCGATATACGCGTATAATCTACTGTAGAAGCCGAACACGCGGCAGGGCGGGGGCTTCTGGGAGCGGCGCAAACGCCAGCGCCAGCGCGTCGGCCCTATCGGGGCTGGCTTGGCCGCGTTTTTTAAGATCGTCCTTACTCTCCAGCTTCAACCGCCCCCGGCTATCGTAGCGGTAGCGGAGTTCGCCCAACTGCCGCAGCAGCAGATCATCGTTGGGCAGGCATAGGCGGCCTTCGGCGGCACGTTCGCGCAAGATCCAATAGAGTTCGGCGCGCAGGTTCAGAAAACGCTCGCTTTCCTGGGCCGGGCACCCGACGAGGATCGGCACTACCGGAACCCCCTGCTCGCGCAGACGATCCGTGACGCCGCCGCCTACACCCGCGTCATCCACCTGCACGGCAATGGCCCCCGTGGTGCGCCAGGCTTCGATAATTTGCCCAACGGTCGCCATCGTATCCTGTTTGCGAAAGGTGCCGTGCAGCATCGCCCGGTCCCCCTGCCGCAGCACCAACACGGTTTCATCGCGGCCAAAGCGGGCGATATCGACCCCCAGAACAATCGGCTCCATCGCGGTTACGGGCGCATTCACGGTGGATTTTAGCAGCGCGGGCGAGAGTAGCCGGTCGTCGGCAATATCGGGGAAGCGCCCGCGCACTTTGGCTTGCCAGAGCGGCGACTCCTCCCCCCAACGGACGCGCATTTCTTCCACCCATAAGGCGCTGACCAGCAGCGGGCGCAGGGCATCGGGAATATCTTCCCCTGAAAGGTTCGGCGTCGCGAAAGCATCAATCGGCAGTGTGTGGAATCCGCCGCCAGGGGCACAAGCGCGGGCGAAGGGGCCGGCGGGATCGTCTGGGTTGCCAATGGCGAGAAGGCGCGAGTCCTCATTCGTAATCAGCGTTTCCGCCGCATCCCACAGGGCTTGCGGCACGCCGGAGGCTTCATCGAAAATAACCAGCACGCGGGCGGCATGAATGCCTTGAAAGCCCGTCATATCCCAATCGTTCGGTTTACGCCCATAGCCGACCAACTCGCCATCAATCAGCCATTCAGTGCGGTTGATCGTACCGGGCAACTTGCCGATGCGGTGGGCGCGCTTAATCTCCCGCCACAGAATCGCTTTCACCTGAGCATTGGTGGGGGCGGAGGTGACGACGAAACTCTCCCCCGTCGCCCCGGTCGCGATCCACCAAGCGGCAAGGCGACTGGCAAGGAAACTCTTGCCCGCATCGTGGCACGACGGGACTGCGACGCGCCGATAGTCGCGCAAGGCTTCGGCAATCTCGCGTTGGCGTGACCATAGGGTCTCGCCAAGCCGCTGCTGCACGAAGCCCACTGGATCGGCGCGAAACGCCAGCGCATCGGGCGGTTCGTCCGGGGGGCGGCGCGCACGAATCATGCCTGTCTCCTTATGGGTTAACATAGAAAAACCCCGCCGGGAGGCACCGGCGGGGTGGAAAAAGTCGATCATCGAAGCGGCAAGCGGAAAGGCTTACCATCTGAGATTAGTTTGCCTATGCAGTCGCCTGAAGTCAAGAACAAATAAAGAACAAAACATAGTGCACCCGCCAGACGTTAGGGGAGCGGTTGCGCGATTCGATCGTGACGATGCCAAATTAAGTTAGGACACGGCATCCACTGGCAGCCCCCAATGATCGGCGCAGGTATCCAGCGCGACTCTCAGAATCTCGATACCACTTGCGGGATGGCGCTTGCTGCGGATTGCCCAGTCGCGCGCGCTAATCCCCTCGCACAGAACCGCTGTGAGAATGGCGCTGAGGATCGGGCCAAGGCGCTGAGTGAGATTTTTCCAAGAGTGCGCCGCCCGATGAACCCCCTCCTCCGGCCCGGCGGGTGCCGCATTCCCACGACACGCGGCGGTTTGTAGCCTTGCCCCATAGGGCGCAATCAGCCCCGGTTGGCGGTAGAGCCGCTCGATTAACCCCCGCAGGCGTAAGGCCGCGTCGGCACAGCGCCCGGTAAGATCGCCGCGCGCCAGGTAACGGTCGAGCACGTCTTGGGTCAGGCGGATTGGCGGCACCTCTTCGGCCTCTAGCTCTTTTGGGAGCGGCATGGTTTCAGCGCGGCGACGGCGCTCGGGCGTTGGGCCAAGGGGGATTATGCCGGGGGGGGCTAGGTCGGGGGGGCTTAGGTCGGGGGCGGAGTGTGGCATGGTCGAGGGTCTTTCCAGCAAAGGGCTTCACCCTAGGCAGCCCCCTCTGGGTATCAGGAATCTAAACCCCATAAAAAAGGCCGGGAGAATCTTCCCAGCCATTGCGATAGGCATATATTCACTTTTTGTTCTGATTTTGTCAAGCTCCCCCATCACCCTGTCAGATCTTACGGGGGGATGAATTGGCCTATCCGGTCCAATAATAGCTATCCCCTCCCGGTCGGAGTCAGCCCATGCGTTTTCGATTTTTGGCCCTCGGGCTGTTCGCGACAGGCTTAAGCGCCTTCACCGCCCATGCCCTTTCGCCCGAAGAAACCCGCCATCTGTTAGACCGCGCCGGGTTTGGGGCCACGCCGCAGGATGTTGAGTTGTATCGGCCCCTTAGCCGCGCGCAGGCTGTCGATAAGCTGCTCGGTCAACTCGATGCCCCCACGCTCACCCCGCCGCCGGAGTTTTTGGCGACTGAACGACCGGACGCGGCCACCTATCGGGCGGTCAGCGATAGATCGGCGGAAGCGCGCCGCGATTTCACGCTGGCCCGGCAAGGGGAGGCGCTGGCGATTCGCGGCTGGTGGCTTACGGAGATGATCCAAGGAAGCTCCCCCCTGCGGGAGCGGTTGGCACTGATCTGGCACGGGCATTTCACCTCGGCGTACGAGAAAGTGCGTGTGCCGGATTTGATGTGGCGACAGGTAGAACTGTTCCGCGAACAAGGCACGCGCAGCTTTGCCGACCTGCTGCGCGGGATTGGCGAGGATGGCGCGATGTTCCGCTATCTCGACGTTCCTAGCAGCCGTAAAAATAAGCCGAACGAAAATTTCGCCCGCGAGTTGCTGGAACTTTATACGCTGGGGACCGGCCATTATTCTGAACAGGACATTCAAGAAGCCGCGAAAACCATGGTGGGTTGGCGGCTGAACGCGGGGGATTTACGCCCGGTCTTCATTCCCGCCACGGCGGTTTCCGGCCCCAAGCAGGTGCTGGGCGAAACCGTGACCGAGCTTAAGGACGTGATCGAGTTACTGTTACGGCAGCCCGCCACCGCCCGTTTCGTTACCGAAAAACTCTGGCTCGCTTTCATCTCCCCCACCCCCGACACCGCGCAGGTGGAAGCCCTGGCCAAACGCTTTCGTGATAGCGGCTATCAGGTGCGGCCTCTGGTCCGCACGATCCTGCTCAGCGATGCCTTTTGGTCGCCGGAAGCC
>JAYSQZ010000072.1:0-55486 GCA_043721315.1 Alphaproteobacteria bacterium | reverse complement strand
ACAGTAGAGCCACGCCTTTATTCCAAAGAAGCGGTTATGGGAGCGGCGGAGTATCGTCGGCGGTTCGAGCACGGCAGGATTCGCGTTGCGGGATCTATGCTGAACGATGCCGTGTTCGAGAATAAGCCTGCTGCGCCGGGCCTTGATTGGCGTGGTAATTTTGCCTCCGAAGGGCGGTTTGATCTCGATCAAAACTGGCGCGGCGGCTGGGACGTAGCGCGGGCAACGGACCGTACCTATATCCGCCGCTACAAAGTGGGTACGGATTTCACCAGCAAGGGCCGCTATCAGGTTTCCAACGCCTTAACCTCGGCGGCCTATGCAGAAGGCTTTTATGGCCGGTCTTACTTCGGGGTGAACGCCTATTCCTTCCAAACCTTGCGGGCAGAAGATGTAAGGGATTCCATCGCGCGGATTCATCCAGCAGCGGTAGCCTCCCTCGTGTCCGATGCTGACAGGCTTGGCGGGCGCTGGAAGATGGATGCCGATCTCTTATCCCTCTCGCGCCGCCTCGGCACCGACAGCACGCGGCTTTCGACCGTTTCGGGCTACCATCTGCCGATGATTACCGATAGCGGCCACGTCTTCAGCGTCTCTGGCACCGTGCAGGCCGATGCCTATTCGATCAATAATCTGCCACAGCCGGGCGGGCGCAGTTTTAGCGGCGAGACAACTCGGCTGCACCCGCAACTTGCGGCAACCTGGGCCTATCCGCTGGTCAACCGGATGAAGGACGCGAGCCTGCTGATCGAACCCAAGGTTGGCATGGTGGTTGGACCGACCGGGAGCAATAAGCGCCGGATTCCCAATGAGGATAGTAAGGTTGTCGAGCTTGACGAGGTGAACCTCTTCCTGCCGCGCCGCTTCCCTGGCCGCGACCGTATAGATAGTGGTAGCCGGGTCGATTATGCGCTCCGCGCTCAGTATAGAAGCGATGCTGGGGCCTCTGCCTCGGCGATCATCGGGCAATCCTACCGCCTCTCGGAGGGGGCTAACCCCTACCCGGTGGGGTCGGGGCTGAACGAACGGCAGTCGGATATTGTTGGCGGCGTCACAGTGTCGCCGGGATCGTGGGTCGATTTCAACTATCGCTTTCGCTTGGATAAGAACGACGGCACCCCCCAGCGCGAGGAATTGGGCGTAACCCTGTATCGGGGCCGCAATAGCCTGTCTCTCGCCTATGTCAATTATGACCGCCGCTTCCAAGACATTGGCATTGATAGCCCACAACAGGCGGTGGCATCGGGTCAGCTTAAAATTTCGGAGTTTGTCAGCGCCTATGGCCTCGCCTCCTATGATCTGAAAACCGATAAACTCAGCAGTGCGGGTCTTGGACTTCTGTACGAGGATGAATGTTTCGCCATTCTCGGCTCCTACACGCGCGATAAACTGTCGGATAGAGAAGTGCGCCAGGATCAAACCTTCTTCCTGCGGATTGCCTTCAAATATCTCGGCGAGTTCGGCCAATAATGGCCTTTGCGCGCGCCGGCATTCTTGGGCTTGGATATGTCGGTCTGCCGCTCGCGGTGGCGCTTGCCGCGCAGCGCCCTGTGGTGGGGTTCGACATTGAGGCCGCGCGGATTGCGGAAGTGAAACGGGGCTATGATCGCACTCGGGAAGTAAGCGATGCGGCCTTGGCGCGTGTCGCGACGGGCCTAACCGTTTCAACCGATCCTGATGCGTTACGGGGTTGTGATCTGTTTATCGCCACCGTGCCGACGCCGATCAATGCGGCGCGAAAACCTGATCTATCGGCGTTGGAAGCGGCGTCCCGCACGATTGGCCGGGTTCTTGCGCCGGGGGCGGTTGTGGTGTTTGAAAGCACGGTCTATCCCGGCGTCACCGAAGGCCCGTGCGCTATGTGGATTGCCGAAGAATCGGGGCTACAGGCGGGCCGAGACTATCACTTAGGCTATTCGCCCGAACGGGTGAACCCTGGTGACGGCCATCACGGGCTTACCGCAATTACCAAAGTGGTCGCGGCGCAGACCGAGGAAGTGGCAGCAAAGCTTGCCGCTTTGTATGGCGAGATCAATGGCGGTAATATACACATTGCTCCCTCGATCCGTATTGCCGAGGCGGCAAAAGCCATTGAGAATGCCCAGCGCGACATCAATATCGCCTTCATCAATGAGGTCGCGATGATTTTGCGCGCGGCGGATATTCCGGTTTATGACGTGCTGGCGGCGGCGCGGACCAAGTGGAACTTTCTGCCGTTCGTGCCGGGGCTGGTCGGTGGACACTGCATCGGCGTCGATCCCTATTATCTGGCCACCTGGGCGCAAAGCCTGGGGCATGAGCCGGTGACGATCCTTGCGGGCCGCCAGACGAACGAGGCGATGGCTGGTTTCTTTGCCGCGCAGATAGCAGATCAGCTTGCGCCAGGGGCGTCCGTGCTCGTGCTGGGCGCGAGCTTCAAAGAGAATATCGGCGACCTTCGCAACAGTAAGGCACTCGACGTAACAGCGGCCCTTGCGGCCAAGGGTTTTAAGGTCGATTGCTTTGATCCGTTAGCCGATGCAGAAGCATTGCGCCGTTTGCTTGGGCGTGCTCCTTTGACGGCACTGCCGCCGGATCGGCCCTATGACGCGCTCGTGCTGGCGGTGGCCCATCAGGCTTTCAGCGTGTTGGATGCGGCGGCGCTAGCACCTTGCGTTGCGCCGGGCGGACTGATTGCCGACATCAAGGGCCTGTGGCGCGGGCGCGTGCTTCCCCCAGGCCGACGCTACTGGACGTTATAGGAGGCCATTGATGCCTATTCTCGTAACAGGGGTTGCCGGGTTCATTGGCTTCCACGTGGCTCAAGCGCTTCTGGCGCGGGGAGAGGTGGTTGTCGGTGTTGATAATCTCAATGATTATTACGATCCGGCGCTAAAAGCGGCGCGACTGGCGCGGCTTGCCGGGCAACAGGGCTTCAGCTTTCAGCCGATGGATCTGGCCGACCGGGACGCGGTGGATGCGCTGCTATCGCCCGCCTCCGGCATCACTCATATCATTCACCTCGCGGCGCAGGCGGGGGTGCGGTATTCGCTGCAAAACCCGTACGCTTACATCAGCGCCAATATCGTCGCGCAAATCAATCTGCTGGAAGCCGTGCGCCGCCTACCGGGGTTGGTGCATTTCGTTTACGCTTCCTCCTCCTCGGTGTATGGACACGCCGAAAAGGCCCCGTTTGCCGTGACGGACAGAACCGACAGGCCACTGTCGCTCTATGCCGCGACGAAGAAGGCGGACGAGCTATTCCACTACACCTACGCCCATCTCTATCGAATTCCAGCGACGGGCTTGCGGTTCTTCACGGTTTATGGTCCGTGGGGACGGCCCGATATGGCGGCGTTCCTGTTCACGAAGGCAATTCTAGCCGGCGAGCCGATCCGCCTGTTCAATCGCGGTGATATGCGCCGGGATTTCACCTATATCGAGGATATTGTTGCGGGCGTGTTGGCGAGCTTGGACCGCCCGCCCGCCGATACCGGCGATGCGCCGCCACACCGGATTTATAACCTAGGCCATAATCACCCGGAAAAGCTCACCGATTTCGTTGCGATTCTGGAAGGTGCGTTGGGCCGTAAAGCCGTGCTAGACCTACAGCCGATGCAGCCTGGAGACGTGTACGAAACCGCTGCCGACATTACCGAAAGTCGCCGCGATCTTGGCTTTAGCCCCACGACGCCGCTTGCCGTTGGGCTACCCAAGTTCATTGCTTGGTATCGGGATTTCTACGGTGTGTGAAGGGGGTAGCGCTTTTTCTTAGAGCGGTAGCAGGATTGTTACTACCAACCCCTGAGGCGCATTATCTTCTAAGCTAATGTCGCCGCCATGCCCGCGCACAATATCGCGTGCAATCGTCAGCCCTAGGCCAACACCGCTTTCATCCCCCACCAACGTGCGCGGTGTGCGGGCGGCTTCGAGCCGATAGAAGGGCCGGAATACGGTTTCGCGCAGGGCAGCCGGAATACCGGGGCCATTGTCGCGGATCTCGATTTTCTGAAACCCATCATTCTGGGTCAGGCTTATGTCGATTCGGGTGGCGTGCCGGGCGGCGTTTTGCAGAATATTATTCAGGCACCGCCGCATCGCTTCCGGCTTCACGAGCAACGGGCCGACCTCTTCACCGACACTCAGCAAAAGCTGGCGATCATGGTAGGGGCCGCGCCGCAGCGTTCTGAAAATTCCATCAATCATCGGCAGCAAATCGGTTTCGGTTGAAAGCTCCCGCCCTTCGCCCTTCACGAAAGCCAAGTAGGCGTTTAGCATCTTCTCCATTTCAAGAATATCTTGGCGCATCGGCTCTTGATCTGGGTGCGCGCCTAGAAGTTCGACGGAGAGTTTCAGCCGGGTTAAGGGCGTGCGAAGGTCATGACTAACCCCCGCCAGCATCTCGGTGCGCTGCTGCAACTGCCGAGTGATGCGCTCGCGCATGTGGGAGAATTCAAGCGCGGCTCGCCGCACTTCTGTCGCACCCTCCAGCTTCACATCCCCAACCGGCTGGCCTTTGCCGAAGCGTTCGGCGGCTTCCGCAAGGCGGCGAATCGGGCGCACTTGGTTCCGCATGAACACGCTGGCGATACCGAAGAGTAGCAAGGATGTTCCAACCATCCACAGCACGAAGACATACGTGGTAGAGGTAAAGATGCGCTTACGGTTCACCGAGGCGCGCAGCACCCCGTAAGAGCTTTGTGCTTCAACCACGATCATGCGGTCGTCTTCTGCCTCGCTTAGGCGGAATGGGCGGCGCAGGCGTTCGGTTAAGGCTGAGACCAGTGTATCGCCATAGAGTTCCATAGCGTCGCCAGGTTCGCTGTTCGCCAGAATCTCGTTGGGTGTAAAGACGAACGCAACACCCGTCGCGCTTTCGGCGTCGGCCAGCATGGGGGCAATCGCTGTTTTATCCCGTGGATAGGTCTGCTCGATCTGAACCAGCACAAAGGCAATTTCCCCGGCCACTGAACCCGAGAGACGGCGCGAGAGAATATTCCAATGCTGCTCGAAGAAAATATAAGTTGTAACGATTTGCAGAATAATCATGGGCGTTACGATAATCATGAGCGAGCGTGCATAGAGATTTTTCGGGAGATATTTCTTAATACGAAACAAATCAACCCACAGCATCAGCCGGGGCCAGCGCTGGCGAAAGATTTTAATCGAGATGGAGAACATAACCCTTCCCCCGGATCGTTTGCAGATAGCGCGGGAACTTGGGATCAGTTTCAATTTTTTTACGAAGCCGCGTAATCGCCACATCAATGGCGCGGTCTGTAATAGTCGCGCGATCGTCTGGCGCTAGGTCTTCACGCGCAATTGGTTGGCCTGCGTGCTCTACCAGGGCCACCAGCAAATCCGCCTCGCCAGAGGTTAGGTAAATCGCCTCCCCCGCGCGGGTGAGAAGGCGGCGTTTACGGTCGAAGTTGAAGGGGCCGAAGTGGGCCGCATCCCCCTCATCCGCGTCCGTTTCGGGGAGCGGGGTGGCGGGAATGGCGGCGGCGCGGCGCAGAATCGTACGGAGGCGCAATACCAACTCGCGCGGATCGAAGGGTTTTACCAGATAATCATCGGCCCCCACTTCAAGCCCCAGAATACGATCTTCGGTTTCGCCCAAAGCGGTGAGGAAGAGGATCGGCACATCCTGTTCAGCCCGCACGGAACGCACGAAATCCACACCGCTTTCGCCCGGCATCATCACATCGACGATCAGAATATCGAACGCCAGCAACTCTAGCTTCTCGCGCGCTTCGGCGGCGCTATGGACCGCGACGGTCTGAAAGCCGTTTTCGCCCAAAAACCGTTGCAATAGATCGCTGAGGCGCGTGTCGTCATCAACGATTAGCACGAGGGCGGGCAGGGAAGCGGGGTCGGCTATGGGCAGCACCATGCCAAAAACCTTAGCGTTGCGCGCTCGGTAACGGAATCCCGAGCCTATCCAAGCGTTCTTTCAAGGAGGAGAGCATTTCTCGCTTCCCGTCTTGCGAGGGGATGTGCCCCAGGTAAGAGTCCATGAAATCCTGGCGGCCAAGATAATGCCTTACCAGGGCTTTGGCTTTCTCCAGATTTTCGCCCGGAATAAAGCAGCCTTCATAGCAATAGTCGATGACCTGGAAGGCTTTTTTTGCTGTCGGCAGTACTTGCTTTTCGATACCGGCAAAAAAGCGTGTAGAGGTAATGAAAGCCGATTGCATCCCCGCAACCTTCTGCCCAAACGCAGCTTTCTCGGCACTCCCAAGCGGCGCAGCAATAATTGCTCTGTAGAGATTAGCTAGAATACGGAGTTTATGGGCAGAGGAGCCTTCTCCAGTAAGGAGCCGTCGATCAAAATCTTCGTCTGCAAAGTAACGCTGCAAGAAACTTTCGAGTATTTTTTTGTTATTCGGGCCAAAAGTAACGGCATAGATTTCCAGAAGGCGGGTTACTTTCTCGCCCATGCTGCCTTGATTGCGAATATAATCGGCAATCACTTCTTCAGTGAGCAAACGGCCCATACGTTTGTCGATGAATTCGAGCGCGCGCCGCCCGCCCAAAATGCGGTCGTTATACCGTAAGCGCGCAAGCACGCCGTGAGTGGCGCGCAACTCGGTCATCAAATCCGATGAGGCGACGGGATTACGCGAGGCCAACTGCTGCACAATGCTGGTTTCAAGCGCCACCAGCGTTTCCGGCAGATTAAGCTCTTTCAGCAACTGTTGCAGTTTTTTAGCGGTCGCGTGCGGTTCGCCCATGCGCCGGGTGGGGTAGGTGCCTTTATAAAGATCTATCAGATCATCAATCTTATCTTCTAAAACTGCGCGACGACCAAAGAAAGAATCTTGCGCCATATCGCTGATCACGGTTTCGGACAATAGCCCGTCGATGATCGGCAAATAAGGGGAATTAGCGGCTTCTATGGCGAGCGCGTACATGCGCTCGATCTTTTCCAACCAGTTTTTACACCCGGCCAGCGTATCAATCAGCATACGTTGGAGGCGCAGGTTGGCTACGTCAGGTGGCCCGGAGCGTAAAATTTGGCTCACCTGGGCCACAAATTCGCCTGGCTTCAGCGCAATCGCGGGTTCAGCAGCCTCAAAAGCGCGAACCTTGATAGAAAGCTGCTCCAGCAGCGCTTGAATCTCGCGAACCCGATCAAAAGTTTTTTGCCCGATAGCCTTGGCCTGAACCGCCGAAGCGCGTTCAGTTATATCGCGCAGCAGCGTTCCTGCCCCATCAATGCGGGAATGGTTGCGTGCCGAGTAGATCAACTCGGTCGGCGTGATCGCCATTTGATCGAGAAAGGGCCGGGCCAGCGTGCCGATCATGCTGCGGGCAGCGGGTAAAAACAAATCATCGACCGTGGTGCAATGCACCATTCGGTTGCCAGACTCGTCACTCTTGGTTTTTTTCTGCACCGTCGTCATAGCGGAAATAATAACAATCTTTAGCGCTTATTGACATAGTGCCGCAGCAGTGGAGTGAGAAAACAACGTAAATCATTCAAACCAAAGGATTTCATTGCCTCGCCCCCATCTGCGGCCACCTCATACTCTTGCGGACTATGGGGGGTTGCGACGCGGAAGTCACGCTCAAACCACTTACTCCTATAATCTGGGCAAGATTAAGGGCGATCTGCAAGATCAAGGCACCCTGAGTGGGCGCGTGATCGGGCTTGGTCCAGGCCGACCGGACGGGGCGGCTGCACCAATAGCAGCGGCACCAATACCGGGCGTACCAACGGGGCGAAACCTCTTATGGTCCTCCTCGGCAATCATGCCGACCATGACTTTGCGAAAACCCTCCACGGCGGCGGCTCCCGCAGCGCGGTAGGCTTTGGCGATAAGCTGCCGCTGGTTTTCCGACAAGAGCCTTTCAAGCTCCTGGCCTTTTTCGGTGAGGGTTAGCAGGCGCTGGCGGCGGTCGCGCAAACCGGTACGTTGGGCAACATAGCCTTGATCGACCAACTGACCCAGCACGCGGCTAAGGGACTGTTTGGTGATTTTAAGAATCGCCAGCAGGGCGCTTACGGTGATTTCTGGATATCGCCCCACGAAATAGATCACGCGATGATGGGCGCGACCAAAATTCCATTTGGCTAGCATCGCATCAGGCTCAACCGTAAAATCGCGGTAGGCATAAAACATCAACTCGATTGCTTGGCGCAGTTCTTCTTCGCGCAAAAAAAGCTGATTAAAGCCTGTTTTCAGGTCGCTCATGTAAGCCTGTTCCCTTGGCCCCGCCCATTGGTCACGCGTCTTTTGGCGCATGTTATGCCCATCATACCGACAAGCGGCGCGAATGGAATACGGCTTTCTTTATGAACGATAGTGTTTTCCGCCATGATAGAAGCCTGTCCTAGAACCGATAGGTTAACCCTAGCATCGCTGAAGGCTGGTGCTTCTCTTCCACAACCGGGCTTTTCCCCGCATCCCCCAGCAGGCGCGACATGCCGCCAGAGAGCGTGAGGGTAACAGGGTTGGTAACGCGGTAGGTGGCCCTCAGGGTTCAGCCGACATCCTTAATACCCGCTTCGGCCTTATAGATCTTGCGGCCCGAACGGCGGGACTGAGCGGCGTCTCAGGCGAATACGCCCCCTCGGCGCACAGTCGGCTGACCGGTATCGAGCACGAGGCGCGGGCCGACTTGAAAATTCAACCCGCCAACAACGCCCCGCGCCGTGGCTCCCCCCAAGAAAGCGTTCCGTAGACCGTTGCGAACGTCTTCGGATAGGGGTTTTGGGGTTCGCACGACGAGATCAAGCCGATCTTGCTTTGCTAAACCGTCTATCTGGATAGCCCCCAACTGGGTTAGATCAATATCGAGCACGAACCTTTGCCCGCCGCCCTCGTTTTTCCGGTTACGCTCAGCTTCCTCGTCGGAAACCTGATGCAGATAGAGCCGGATTGGCTCGATCAGTGTGCTGCCGGTCATCACAGGCAGCGTGATCGCGCGCCAATCGGCGGCAGGGCTGCCCCCGGCTTCTTCGCGCGCGGCCTCGAATTCTCGCGTCGCCCCGGCTAGGGCCGCGCGCCCGCGCGCTGTGCGCTCTAAAGAACTACGGGCTTGCTCGCCCACGAGCGTGCGAAGATCGCCCTTCGCGGCCCCGCTAGCAAAAACCATCAGGCTTGCGGCTAACTGCGGCCCGACACGCGGCAGCATCGCCATCAACGCTTGTTCGGTCTGCCCGCCGATCTGTTGCGCGGCAGCCACCATCGCCGGAAGGCTAGGATAGGTTGGAAAGCTTTGAAGTTGGGGTTGCCCTTGCGCCGGGTTGGTCAGCGGGTTCGGGCTGGCGGCAGGCGCATTCAACTGCGCGATGAGTTGCACCTGGGTTCCCGGCTGTAACGGCCCGGCTTGCAGCGACAGAATGGCTGAACCAACCGAGATGATTGGGCGGTTTTGCGCGCCATTGCCAATGACGGTGCCGGTTAAAACTTGGCCACTTAAACCTTGGGTACCGGGCGGTGTGCTCGTCGCCGCGCCCCCGCCCGTTGGCATTGCATTAGCGTCTGTTGGCGCAATCGCCATTAACGCAGCAAAACCCTCCCGCAGAAACGAAAACCGCGCGGCGGCCACCGGCGCGGCGGCAGGGGTTGGGCTGCGCACGGCTGCTTGGGCGGGCGCGCTAGAAGCCTCCGGCGCGGGCGGCGTTACGGCGATCAAGCGCACGCTTACCTGCTCCCCAGCTTGCGTGACGGCAAAAACCGATGAGGCGGTAGACGGGAGTGGAAAGACGGGATCGTTCAGCGCCGCAGCCGAGGCCGCGTTAACCGTGGGCGAGGCTGCGGTTTGCCCCGCAAGCGCGGAGGCAGGTGCCGCAGAAGTAAATGAAGAGGGAAGCTGTGTCGGCGCGTTCGGAGTCGGCATCGCCGCGCTCAGGAGAGACGTGGGGGCCGAGGGGGTTGCGGTCACAACATTCGGCGCATAGGCAGCCGCCCCGGCTTGCGCTGGAACCGTTGCCGCCGTGCGCGCGGGGGCGGCGGTTGTCGCAAAGCCCCCTAGGTTTCCGCCTAGGTTTCCCCCTAAGTTTCCCCCGACAATCGGTGCGGGCAACGGGGCCGGATCTGCCGGGCGAATAACGATAGCGTTCAGCGTTTGCCCGGCTGCGGCCTGGGGCAGCGGCAATGCCGAAACTGGCGTACCCGTCGTTTGAACCGGTTGAGGCAGCGGGTTCGGGTTTGTGCCGCCAATCAATTGTAACCGCTGGGATTCAATTTCTGGGCCGATTTGAAACAGCAACTGCGTTCCGGCCTGCAAGGCTAGGGAACTGCTAATCGTAATCGGGCCTTGGGCAGTGATCAGGCTGTAGGTATTCTGGCCGACGCGGCCCTGCACGGTCGCTTGCAGCACGGCTCCGGTGGGCACCTGCTTTAGCCAGGAGGGCATATCGGAAACGCCCACGGTTCCCTCAAAATAGAGCGGTGCCGGGCCGGTCTGCGGGAGGGTGGCAATCGTCGTCGGTAAGGGCTGCTGCGGAACCGTGACCATTCTGCTCTCCGCCTCTCAATGCTTTTGGCCCTCGCCGGGCAAATTCTTCCCCGCGCGCAACCACTCGTTCAATCTTGACGTAGAGTAACGCAATTTTCGCGCCAGCCGAACCTTATTCGGTAGGCGCTGGCCGGGCCATAAGCCGTGCTGCAATAGCCTCAATGTCCATCCCGGCGTCGCTGGTTGCGTGTTTCACGAAAATCGGGGTTTGGGCACGAATAGCTTCCAGCACGCGCTTATCCTTACGGATAGTGCCAAGCTGGGGCGGGGTGCGTTTTAGGAAGGTTTCGCAGGCTTTCGCGAGGGTTTGATAGGTTTTATCCCCTTCACCGCTGGTGCGGGCCTGATTGATGACGATGCGAAGATCGCAGTTTGGATCATCCGACAGGCTAACCTTCATGAAGGCATAGGCGTCGGTCAGGGAGGTTGGCTCGGCGGTTGCTACCACAATCCGCGTTCCGCACGGCAGCGCCAGGATCCGCACCAGCCGATCAACCCCCGCGCCCAGGTCGAGAATAGCGTAATCATATTGCTTGGCGAGGTGGGCAAGATCGCCCGCAAGAATTGATAGGCGCGTCGGTGGTAGCGCCGCAAGCCCGCCTGCACCCGAACGCCCGGCGATCACGTCGAACCCACCAGGGGCATAGGGTACACTCACCTGATGCAGCAACGCTTTACCGGCAATCACCCACGACAGGTCGCGCGGCGGCATAATCCCTAACTGTACATCGACGTTGGCAAGGCCCAAATCGCCATCAAACAGCAGCACTTTGCGGCCTGCGCGCGCTAAGGCGGTGGCGAGAGAGATTGAAAAGAAAGTCTTGCCAACCCCGCCCTTGCCCGAGGCAACGGCGATGAGGTTGGCGGCTTTGCGCGGCGGTGCTGCCGGGGCAGTGGGGGGAGTTTGGGTCACGCGAAGGGCACCCCGAAGGAGGGACGGGGAGACTCATCCAGGCGCGGGCTAGCCTCGCCAGGGGCCGCGTAATCGCCAAAATCATGCAACGGCGCATCGGGGATCAGCAGTTTGGCGAGGGAGACCGGGTTGACCGGCAACAGCCCATCGGCCACGTGCGAGGTAACGGAAACATCGCAAAAGCTGAGGTTTGCAACATCGGCAGCCACCAGGATCGAGCCGAGCCGCCGCGCCGCATCGAGCCGAGTTGCCAGCAGGCGCGTAGCCCCCAATCGCCCAAAGGCTTTGGCAATCGTAGCAGCTTCTTCGGGATCATAGCCTGCGGGCAGCACCAACACGGCATCCATATTCCCGGCAGCGAGCAGGCGTTCGAGTTCTTCCATTTCCTCGTCGTCGTAGGGGTTCACCGCCCCGGTATCAATAAGGGTCAGGGTTTCCGGCCCGGCGATACGGCTGGCTTCCAGCGCGTCGGCCAGGGTTTCGGCATCGAGCGCGGTTTGCAGATCGAGCGACAGAATGCGGGTGAAAGCCGCGAGTTGATCGACCCCGCCGGCCCGCATTGTATCGGTGGTAATCACATGCACCGGACGGTTGGACAGCACTGCGCGGGCGGCGAGTTTGGCCACGGTCACGGTTTTGCCGGAGCCGGGGGGGCCGACGAGGGCTAAAGGCTTGCCCGGATAGCGTTCGGGTAGCGGCGAGAACTGGAACGCGCTATCCAAGGCGGCGGCGAGCGTCATAATCGGCGCATCTACGGCGAGGGCCGAGGCGGCACGGATGAGTTTTTCCGCCAAGGGGGCTGCGGCCCGCACCAGCCGTTCCGATAAATCTGGCGGAACCCCATGCTTATCAAGGGCAATCGCAATGGCTTCCAGCGCATCCAGCGGTTGATCCATCGGCGGCAGGGTGGCTGCCATCGGATCATCGTCAATCGCGGCGGTAACGCGAAGGCCGCGCCCGGATTCGCTGCGCTGGGACGACAAAATAATGGCGTTATCGCCCAAGTCCTCACGAACCCGCCGAATCGCTTCCGGCATTGATTCGGCGTAGAACATTTTCATCCGCATGGGGCGATCCTAAATCTGGCCGAGCGTGCGGATTTTCGCTTTTGGATGAATCTCCGACTGGCTCAGAATAGTCGTGGTTGGGCGGAACCGCTCGATGATGGAGCGCACATAGGGCCGAATAGCGGGGCTTACCAGCAACACCGGGCTTTCGCCCATCACCGCGAAACGGTCGAACGTCTGGCGCACCGATGAAATGAAGCGCTGCAACTGCGAAGGCTGCATGGAAAGCTGCTTTTCTTCACCCTGACCCACCAAGGCTTCGCCGAACGCCTGTTCCCACTCCGGCGAGAGCGTGACCAGCGGCAGAACGCCATTAACCGAATGATTTTCGGAAATTTGGCGGGCAAGGCGCGTTCGCACATGTTCAGTCATCATGCCGACGTTGCGGGTAAAGGCCGAGGCTTCTGCTACAGCTTCCAGGATCGTCGATAAATCACGAATCGAAACGCGCTCGCCGAGCAAATTCTGCAAAATGCGCTGAAGTCCGTTGATCGTGACTTGGCCGGGGATCACATCGGCCACTAACTTTTGGCTTTCCTTGTCGATCTCGTTCAGCAGTTTTTGGGTTTCGGCATAGGACAGAAGATCCGGCATATTGTCCTTCACCACTTCCGTCAGATGCGTGGTGATAACGGTGGGCGGATCGACGACGGTATAGCCCCGAAACAAAGCCTCTTCCCGGCTGGATTCAGCGATCCACATCGCGGGCAGGCCGAAAGTTGGCTCGGTCGTGGCTTCCCCTGCCAGCGAGATCGGCTCGCCGCGCGGGTCCATAACCAGTAGCATGTTCGGGCGTAACTCGCCGCGCCCAGCTTCCATTTCCTTGATGCGAACCACGTAAGTGTTCGCGGGAAGCTGGAGGTTATCCTGAATACGCACGGCGGGCATAATATAGCCCATTTCCGAGGCGACCTGACGCCGCAAGGCTTTGATCTGATCGGTTAGGCGCGCGCCTTTCGGGGAATTGATCAGCGCAAGCAAGCCATAACCCAGTTCCAAACGGATTTGATCAATCTGCAAAGCGGTTGAGATCGGCTCATCGGCCATCGGGGTAGCGGCGCCTGGCGTTCCGGGCGCAACACCGGGCGGCAAACCGGAGGCTGCTGCTTCCGCCGCTTCAACCAAGGCCGTTTGCTGAGTGCGGCTGGCAAAGAAGGCCGCAGCCCCCATCCCGCCTGCGATCATAAGGAAGCCAAGGGTTGGCATTCCCGGCAAAAACCCTAGCACGGCGATCAGAACTGCGGCCATCCCCATAGCGGCGGGGAAGCCGCCAAGTTGGGAGACTAACGCCTTATCGGTCGTGCCTTCCGCGTTGCCTTTAGTTACCAGCAAACCGGCGGCAACCGAGATGATCAAGGCGGGGATTTGAGTAACGAGACCGTCGCCCACCGTTAGCAGTGTGTAAATATTAGCGGCTTGCAGGAACGAAAGATTATGCTGCAACGTGCCAATCAGCAGACCGCCGATAATGTTGATCATCGTAATCAGCAGGCTCGCAACCGCATCGCCGCGCACGAATTTTGCCGCCCCGTCCATCGCGCCATAGAAGGTCGATTCATCTTCCAACTGTTTGCGGCGGGCTTTGGCTTCGGCCTCGTTGATGAGACCGGACGACAGATCGGCGTCAATCGCCATCTGTTTGCCGGGCATCGCATCGAGGGTAAAGCGCGCCGCCACTTCGGCAATACGGCCCGAACCCTTAGTGATAACGACGAAGTTCACGATCAAGAGGATGATGAAGACGATCACCCCGATGATGAAGTTCCCCGACATCAGCAAGTTACCGAAGGTTTCGATAACGTGACCCGCAGCCCCAGTACCCTGGTGGCCATTGCTGAGAATAAGCCGTGTCGAAGCCATGTTAAGCGCGAGGCGCAACAGCGTCGTCATCAGCAAGATCGTTGGGAAGGAACTCAGGTCAGTCGGGCGCTGAATAAACAGCGTGACCATCAAAATCAGCACCGAGGACGCAATCGAAATGCCGAGCATAAAATCGAGCAGCCACGTCGGCATTGGCAGAATCAGCATCACCAGAATGGTGATAACGCCGAGCGCAAGCCACATCTCGCCGCGTACAAGCAGCCCCTGGCCGATTTTCAGCGCATCTTTAGCGCGCGCCTGAGCATTGGCGGGGACGATAGCCACGAGTTACCCTCCGAAACGAACTATACTTGGGCGCGATCGCCGTCGCCGGGTGGCGGAACGGCGATACCCTCATCCGCATACTGGCGTAACTTGTTACGCAGCGTGCGGATGGAAATTCCTAAGATGCTGGCGGCGTGCGTGCGATTGCCGATGCAATGCTGCAACGTATCCAGAATAAGATCGCGCTCTACGGCTTCCACCGTTTGGCCTACCAGCGCCGTTGTTGGGCGCTCGTCGCCACTGCTGCGCGCGCTAAGGCTGCGGCTGACAGCGGCGGAGCGGGCGAGTTCGGCGCGGCTTACGTCTGGCGTTGCCACATCCGGCATCGCGGAAGCCCCCATGCCGCCCGCGCTATTCAGCACAATCGCGTCATCGGAAATCATCGAGCCGACCGACATGAGCACCGCGCGGTGCAAAGTATTCTCAAGCTCGCGCACATTGCCGCGCCAGGGGTGGCGCTTTAACTTTTCAACCGCAGAGGCCGTGAGCGGACGATCCGACAGACCGTTCAAATCGGAGTATTTTTTCACGAAATGCTTGGCCAACATCGCAATATCACCAGGGCGCTCGCGCAAGGACGGCATGGCCAAATTCACGACATTGAGGCGGTAGTAAAGATCTTCGCGGAACGTACCCTTCCGAACCTCCGCCTCTAAATCGCGGTTAGAGGTCGCGATCAGGCGAATATCGACCTTAATCGGGTTGGTGCCGCCGAGCCTGTCGATCTCGCGTTCCTGGATAGCGCGCAGCAGTTTGGCTTGCAGGCGCGGGTCCATCTCGCTGATTTCATCCAGCAGCAGCGTGCCGCCGTTGGCCTCTTCAAACTTGCCCAAGCGCCGGGCGACGGCCCCCGTGAAGGCACCCTTTTCGTACCCGAAGAGTTCGGATTCCAGCAGGGTTTCGGGAATGGCGGCACAGTTGACCGAGACGAATTTCTGCGCGGCTCTGCGAGAGCGCCGATGCAGATAACGCGCCATAACCTCTTTCCCCGTGCCGCTTTCCCCAGTGATCAGCACCGAGGCGTCGGAGGGGGCGATTTGGTCAGCCAAGCGCAGCACCCGCACCATCGACGGGTCGGCATGAACCACCACATTGGCTTCTTCGAGCACCGCTTCCAAGACGGCGGCGATCAAATCGGGGTTGGGTGGCAGCGGCAGATACTCTTTCGCCCCGGCCTTAATGGCCCGAACGGCAGCCCCGGCATCTGTTCCCAAACCGCAGGCAACGACCGGCAGAATGATCCGTTCGCTGCGAAGCGAATCGATCAGGCGTGCAATGTCCAGCTTCACGTCGATCATCAACAGGTCTGCGCCTTGACCAGACCTTAGGGCCGTCAAAGCGCTTTCGATGTCGGCGACGTGGCTAACCTTGGCACCCCGCCCCATGGCAATTTTGCCAGCGGTACTAAGATGCCCATCCAAATGCCCGACGATCAACAGTCGCATCTGCTTGCTCCCGATGCTTCGCCCAACGGTATTACACCCGCTCTTTCAGGCTCAGTTCAACCCAATACGGGGTTAAACTGAACGATCAGACTTGATGATTTCCGTCATGGTCACGCCGAGGCGCTCATCAACGATCACGACTTCGCCGCGCGCAACCAGACGGTTGTTCACGTAAATGTCGATAGCCTCGCCAACTTTGCGATCCAGTTCCACGACCGCACCGCGACCCAGCTTTAACAACTGGCTAACCTGCATCGTTGCGCGGCCCAGAACCGCCGAAATCTGCACAGGAATGTCGTAAACCGCGCCCAGTTCCCGTGCGCCGCCCCGACCGCCTTCGTTTTGAGATTCTTCGAGAGCTTCTTCAAGCTCCGAGAGATCCATCATCTTTTTCTCAGCCATTACCCGTCTCCTTGGCTTTACGATATACGCCTTGCTCGTGCCAACCGTGGCGCGAGCTTAAGCATTCTCAAATCCGTTGACCGTCACGCTTTCTTCCGCGAGACCGGCCCCGGTACGATCTTTCAAATCGGCCACCGAGTGGCGCACGATTTCGGTGACATCCGCCCAGGCGCGCGCCACGAGGCGCTCGGCTCCCCCATCTCCCCATTCAGCCCGCACATCGCTGGGGCCTAACGTGGGATCTGTGAGCAGGGATACTTGCCCGGTAAAGCCGCTGTTAAGCGCTAAGCTCTCCAGCATCGGGCGCAGCCGCTCCTCTAAATCGCCATGGACCCGTATCGTCAGGCGCGGCTGATCGACCGCCATCGCGAGACTATCACGGATCACGGCTTGAATTTCGCCAATTCCATAAGTTCGGGCGAGTTCGGGCATCATTCGCGCTACCAGCGCATGAGCAAGGCGGGCCGCTTCCTGGGCCACGGCACTCACTACCTGCTGACGGTCGGCCAAAACGCTTGGAATTTGTTGAGCAATGCCTTCCAGCACGCGCGCGGTGCGCGCTTCCACACTGGCCATTGCCGCTTGCAGACCTGCCGTTTCCCCATCGGCGTAGGACGAGGTGCGGGCTGCCCCAAGCTCCTCCTCGCTAAACATCGGCGGCGGTGGCGGTGGCGGTGGTTCCGGCTCGGGTTCGGGTTCCGGCTCTGGCTCCGGCACGTATTCCTCTTCCATTACAGGTTCCGGCTCTGGTTCCGGCGGGGGTGGAGGAGGAGGAGGGACGTAATCGAACGAGCGGTCGAACAGATATTTGCGCGGCCCGATGGGGGCTTTAGAAGGCTCCGGCTCTTCTACCAAAGCGTCGCTTTGGCTATCCTCGTCCATATCGCTCTCGAAATGGGAGGGCAGCGCACCCGTTTCGCCAAAACCATCGGTCGTTTCGGTATCGAAACTTAACGGCGTTTCAGCGGAAAACTCTGGCGTGGTCTCGTCAGCCGCTAAATCGTCCTCGTCGAAAGAGGCCGATAGGCTATCGCTTTGTGCCGGAGCTGCGGCAAGCGCCCTAGGTTCGGGATCGCCCTCAGGGTTGCTCAGGCTCGGCATCGTTTCGGAGCCGAAATCATCGTCTGAACCAAAGTCCAGCGGCGTTTCGGCTGCGACGGGCGCAAGGACGTCGTCAGAACTGGCGGCTGGTTCGGCGGAATCCCACGCGGCCATGTCGAAATCGTCGCTGACCGTAAGATCATCGGAAGCGAGTGGCTTCGGTGTATCCGTAAGAATACCCTCCGACGAGGGCACGCCATCTTCTTCATCGAGGAAGTTGAAGTCGAGCGCGTCGAAGTCCATCGCGTCACCGCCGACAGTCTTGTCGGCAGCAGCATCAGGAGCAGAGGGGGGTAGGGGTGAGACCATGACTACGCCTGTCTGGAGGACCGATTAGTAGATCAGCTCATCACCGCCCTTATCCGCGATGACGATTTCACCACGGGCGGCCAGGTCTTTAGCCATCTGAACCATATACATTTGCGCTTCATCCACGTCGCGCAGACGCACCGGCCCCATCGACGACATGTCTTCCCGCAACAGCTTGGCGGCACGTTCCGACATATTGCTGAAGAACATATCGCGCAGGGTTTCGGAAGCCCCCTTCAGCGCCATGCCCATCTTGTCCTTTTCGGTGGCACGCAGCAGCGTTTGAATGCCCGTACTATCGAGGCGGCTAAGGTCTTCAAAGGTGAACATCAAGGCTTTGATGCGCTCCGCCGAGTCCTTATTCCGCTCTTCCAGCGAGGTCATGAAGCGCTGTTCGGTATTCCGGTCGAGGTTATTGAAAATGTCGGCCATTTGCTCATGGGCATCTCTACGATTGGTTCGCGCGAGGTTGCTCATGAACTCGGTCCGCAACGTCTTTTCAACGTCGTTCAGCACTTCCTTTTGAACGGCTTCCATCCGTAGCATCCGCATGACAACCTCAAGCGCAAAGGCTTCCGGCAGCAGGGATAAGACGCGGGCGGCGTGTTCGGCTTTAATCTTAGACAGAACCACCGCAACCGTTTGCGGGTATTCGTTCTTCAGATAATTGGCCAGAACCTGTTCGTTCACATTACCGAGCTTGTCCCACATGGTGCGACCGGCAGGACCACGGATTTCTTCCATGATCGTATCGACACGGTCTTTATCGAGCACCTTATTGAGCAACCGCTCCGTATTTTGGAACGACCCGGTGAGCGACCCCGTTTGGCTGAACTGTTCAGCAAACTCAACGAACAGCCGTTCGACGACGTTGGATGATACCGTGCCGAGATTCGACATGGTTTGGGAAATCTCTTTGATTTCCTCATCATCCATCAACTCGAACAGCCTAGCCGCATGTTCCTCGCCAATGGCAAGCATCAAGATGGCCGCTTTTTCAGGTCCGGTCAGTGACCGGAAATCCTCACGAACACGCATGGCTCGGTTCGACCCTTACCGTTATTGACATTAAATACCCACGAAGAGCCGAGGTTTCGACGCGGCCCATTATGCACCAGACTCCTGGTACAGCCAGCCACGCAGAATTGCCACAACATCTTCGGGATGCTTCTCGATAATTTCCCCAATCTTCCGAAGGCTAGAGGCTTTCACCCGGCCATCAATGCGACTGAGGTCAATCATTTCTTCAATGCTATCGCCAAGCTCAAGCGCCGGAACCATATCGCGCCCACCACCCAGTTGCGGCAAACCGTTCGGCCCCAGCAGTTGCGCCCCGGCCCCCGCGCTTGCCATCGTCGGCACGGCATCGAACAGGCGGGCCAGCAGCGGACGAATGACCATCAGCACCACAAGAATACCGACGAGGCCCAACACCGCAATTTCCACATAACGCATCAGGTCTTGCGTGGTCATACCCAAGATTCTTTGTGGCGGCGGCACATCGGCATCGAGGGAGGCGAAGGGCATATTCACCACTTCAACTTGGCCTTCGGACAGACCGGCTGCCGAGGCGACCAGCGCCCGCAGGGCTGCAATTTCTTGCGCCGTCCGAGGCTCCAGCAAGACTTTATTATTCTCGTCGAACCCGGATGTTTTGTGATCGACCAGCACCGCAACCGATTTCAGCGCAATCGCGCCGGGGTCGCGGGTTCGGTTGGTGATGCGCTTGCTGATTTCGTAGTTCAGCGTTTCTTCGGCCCGGTTGTTACGAGACTGCGAGGTAGTGGCCCCGCCTGCCGTCGCCGATCCAGTCGGCAGATTATTCGCAATCGTGACCGAGGGGTTGCCGTCCGTTTCAGATTGTTCCGACGTGTCGGTCACATTCTGGCTAGAGCGCAGAACCTGCTGTTCCGGGTTGAAAATCTCTTCGGTTTCATTGACGCGGCTGTAATCAACCTCGGCAGAGGCTTCTACCCGCGCCTTACCGAACCCGATGGAACGCTCCACAAGATTTTCGATCTGGCGCGACATCCGCTGCTCGTAAGCAACGCGCAACTCTTCCGATTGCTCCAAAAGGGCACCGCTGCTACCGGCTGAAACACCGCCGCGCGCTAACAGTTGCCCGCGCTCATCCGCCACCGCAATGCGTTCCGGCTTCAGGTTCGGGACAGAGGCCGCGATGATGTTTTGAATGGCAACAACTTGTGCCCGCTCCAGGCGCTGAGAATTCGCCATCCGCAACAACACCGAAGCGCTCGGGTCTTGGCGTTCGCGGGAGAACAGCTCGCGGGTGGGTAGAACCAGATGCACGCGGGCGTCGCGCACATTGTCGATACCCCGGATCGTGCGACCCAGCTCCCCTTCCAGGGCGCGAAGCTGATTGATGTTCTGCACAAAGCTGGAGGTTGCGAGGCCCTGGGCCTGATCGAAAATCTCGTACCCAATCGAGCCGCCCGATGGAATGCCTTCGCCTGCCAACGTGATGCGGGTTTTGGCAACCTGCTCGATCGGCACATAGATTTGCGCGCCACCGGCGCGGATCTGGTAGGTCATATTCATCTGGTCGAGGCGCTGGATGATCTTCGCTGCGTCTTGCTGGTTAAGGTCGCCATACAGCAGCGCCGTTTCGGCACCCCCCATACGGGCGACGACATAGATCAAGAAGGCAATCAAAGCGACCACGACTGCGCCCGCAATCGCTAGGCGTACCGGACCGAGAGCCTTAATCTGCTGAATCAGGGCGTTCACGCGATCAACCTTTTGACAGCGGCCAGGACACGCGAGAGCGACGCACCGGCTGTTTACGGGGCTGGAAAAGGGCTACCGGGCGGCAACTCTTTGTCCTTCATCTCATCATTACCGCATTTTTGCCCAGATGGGTAAAAATTGTTAGGGTGAAGTGGAAATTTTTGCCTAAAGACGCGGACTTACCCGGTTTGGTGATAGTGGCGGATCAAGAAGGTTGCGCGATTTTTAGGCTGCCCCAATTATTTGCAGGGCAAGCTGCCCTAGGGTTAGACGGCAGATTTATAAAGAAAACCTTAAGGCTTTTCAGTGTCTTGCCTCAGTCGTACTCAGCACGCTGGGGGGCTTAGGGCAAAAAGTGCCGGGGGTATGAGTCGAGTCACTAAAATTCGAGTCGATATATTTTGATTAAAACAAGAATGCAATGTCCCACGCAAAAATATGCGGTTGGCAGGGCCAACCGCATCCATAAACTTCGCTGAGGGCTGCTATTACCGCTTCAGATCGCGGATGGTTTCGATCATCGCGTCGGTGGTCGAAACGATCTTGGAGGCGGCTTGGTAGCTGCGTTGGGTTACGATCATATCGGTGAACTGATCGGCCAGATCGACGGTCGATTCCTCAAGCCGCGCGCCCAGCACGGTCCCCGCGCCATTGGTGTTGGAAAAGTTGACCACGGCATCGCCACTGTCAGCCGTAATGCGATAGGCAGTGCCGCTGACCGACTCGAGGCCGTAATCGTTCACGAAGGTAACGACAGGGATGGAAGCGACGGCAACGCGCTTGCCTTGATCGAACACTTGCGACAAAACGCCCAAACTATCCACTTCAAGCCCAACCACGCCCAGCGCGCCATGCCCATCGGTGGTGGAGCCGGAAAGGTTGCTGGCCCCACCGAACCCGGTAACGGTCGAGCGGCCTGCGGCGTCTTGGAACCTGAAGCTTGGCCCCAGCGTGGCAATGGCGGCCCCGGTCGTGGTGTTGGTCAGGGCGACTGACCCGAGCGCAACGGACCCGGTTGGGCTAACAAGCTGCCCATCGGTATTGAAGGTGAGGGTTACGGGCGTGCTGGTGGCGGTTGCGGTTAGTGCCGTGCCGTCCGCGCTGCTACCGCCTGTATATTGGGCCGTCCAGGTTTGCGGCGCGGTCTTGGTTAGGGTCACTTCGAGCACATAGGGCGTACCCGTAGCGTCATAGGCGGTTACGGAGGCTTTCAGCGCGGTTCCTGCCGTCGTTGTCGTCGTCGCGGGCGTAACCGTACCGTCTGCGGCAGTCGTTTCCGGCACCAATGTTGTTACGGGCGGCGCGTCGGCGGCAGAAAGATTGCCCGTTAGCGTGATGAAGGTGGAGGCGGTTCCGGCCAGAACCGTGGTGGCAGGCACTTTGATCGGCTGCAAGCCATTGATAGACCCAACCCCGCCCGTAGCATCCCCCGTGGTTGCGGTTCCGGCGGGAATGCCCAGCAGGGCAAAGCCCTTAGCATTCACCAGAAACCCATTCTTATCCACCGAAAAATCGCCCGCGCGCGTTACCAGCCGTTCGGCGGTATTGGCAATCTGGCCTGTCGTGCTGTTGACGGCAGAGGCGACCGGAAAAAACCCGCGCCCTGAAATGGCGAAGTTGGTAGAGGTAACGGAGGCCGAGAGAATGCCCTGCTGATCAATGCGGCTGAACTGCGAAAAGGTAACGCCGCTGCCCACATCGTTATTCGAGGATTTTCCGCCCGCCACCAAATCGGCAAAGCGCGCATCCGAGTCCTTGAACCCTACCGTCCGGGCATTGGCGATGTTGTTGGAGAGCACGCCCATAGCGCTGCTCTGCGCGTTCATCGCGGTTACGCCGGTAATAAGCGCTTTGCTGAAACCCATCATGGCACCTTTACGCTTCGGTCACGGAAGAAACCCCTCCCCGTGCCAAAGCACCGGGAGGGGTGTTAGCGTTAACGCTTCAGGTTAATGATTTCCTGAAGCATTTCGTCGGACGTGGTGATCGTGCGGGAGTTGGCGCTATAGTTGCGCTGCGTCACGATCATATCGGTAAACTCTTCGGCCAGATCGACCGTGGAGTTTTCCAAGGCGTTGCTCTGAACCTGACCCGCGCCGCCGATACCGGAGAAGTTGGTCGTCGGCGATCCCGAAGCGTCGGTCTGGGCGTAAAGATTGCCGGAACGCGCGTCGAGACGGTTCGGATCGGCAAACGTCGTGATCGCCACGCGGGCAACGGGAAGCCGCTGACCATTATCGAACACCGCCCGCACAATACCGTCCTTGTCAACCGCAACGCCCGTTTTATAGCCGAAGCGCACGCCGTCTTGGTTAATGAAGGAGGTCGCGAAAGCATCCGACTGCTGAGTCACGCCGTTCTTGGTGCCGACAGTACCGAAGTTGATGACGGGGTTCAGAAGAGCGGCACCCGTGGAAGTCGGGAGAGAGAGATTCACCCCAGAGGTCGCAACCGAGCTATTCAAGCGAGCGTCTGCGTTCGCGGTGAATCCCTTAATTGAGCCGTTTTCGTTAAACGCCAATGAACCAAGGCGGCTTGTGGGGCGCAAACGTCCAGGCACAGCCGCCGCCGCGACCGCCGCATCGGCACCCCCGACGACAGCAGTACCATTATACACCCAGGAGTTTTGCGTCGTGCCGGTAATCGAGTCTACCGGGTTCCCACTGGGATCAGTCCGACCAATCATCGTCATTTTGGTGACGTAAACATCCCAAGTGTTGGTCGCGGTTTTAATGTAAGCAAGCTGGATATTATGACCCACCCCTAAGCTGTCATAAAGGGTAACGTCAGACGTGTAACCGGATTGAATACCGCTAGCGCCTGTGCCCGTCGCTAAATCCAGAGCCGCGCCTGTGCTGGTGGACGGAGTACCTGTCGGACCCGCCATACGGACAGCATATTGACTGTCAAGAACCGCCGTTGGTACAGGATTAACCGCAGCCGCAGCCGCAAAAGAGCCTTTAATTTTGAACGACAACTGACCACCAGTATTGCCGGTGAATGGAAGCGTTGTACTGCTACCAGCTATCGTTGCATTGAAATCAAGTGTACCCGCCGCACTTACGTAACCTAATTGTACGATAGTTGTCGTCGGAGTTGTATCAAGTTCAAGCTCTACGTTATAGCCGTTCCCGATGGTAGCCCCAGGACCATTAACACCAGCGTCGCGGAATCTAATGGTCGCATTGTAGTTAACGGCTGTCCCTGTCGGGTCAACAGCAGGGTCTGTAACGACAACGGGACCAAACAACACGTCTGCGGTTGACGGGAAGGGAACTGCCGAGGTGGCACCGAGTGTAACGGTATATGCGTTCGTCGGCGGCGCGCTCGTTGCGGGCAAATTCGCGCCAATCGAAACGGTTGCGGTCGCCTTCGCGCTGCCCGTGATTGAGCCGACGTTAATCGCCTTCAACTGATCGACTGGCAGAGTTGCCGTCGGAATATTGCCCGATGCATCCGCCGGAACACCCAGCAGATACTCACCGCTGGAGGAAGTGAGGAAGCCCTCGGAGTTGGTTTTGAACGACCCGGCGCGGGTGTAAAGCCGTTCAGTCCCGGTCGGAACCGAGCCGTTTGGGCTAACAGCCGTGGAAACGGCAAAGAAGCCGCGCCCAGCAATCGCGATGTCCGTGGTCGAGGCCGACGCGTTGATAAGGCCCTGCTGGTCGATCAGCGCAACCGAATTGGCGCGCACGCCGCCGGGGGCATAGGTGCTGGCTGAACCGGAGCGCGTTACCAGCGTCTCGAAATCCGCCACGCTACGCTTATAGCCAACCGTATTGGCGTTCGCGATATTGTCTGAAATCATCGCCATGCTCGAAGCTTGCGCTTTCAGACCCGTTACACCCGCCTTCAGGGAGCCGTAGATGCTCATGATTCTCTCCTAGCCTCGAATGCTGCGATAAGTTCTGTGAATTAGCCGCGAACGGCCACGATTTTGTCGAGTTTGATGTAAGCGTCCTGGCCCACTTGAAGCTGAACGCCGTCTTCCGTGCTGCCAATGTCTTTCACGCGGTTCACGGTGGTCAGCTTGGCGTTGATCGGGTTGCTCTTATCATCCGTAATCAGCTTGTCGTTCGCGTCGTAGCCCAAGATCGAAACGCTGTAGGAACCGGGGGTAACGGGGGCGTTCTTTTCGTCGCGCCCATCCCACACTACCGACTTGCGGCCTGCACCCGACTCGATCTTCAGCACGCGCACTAGGGCACCGTCCGAGCTAAAGATACGCGCTTCGGCGCGGTTTACCGCGTTCTCGAACGTGTAGCCAAAGCGCGGCTTCGGGGTTTCCGTCAGCGTGATCTTGCTGGTCGGAAGATCAATCCCCACCGCCGCGCCGTTGGCATCGACCGCGCTCATCACGAGATTGTAGGTGCCAACGGGCAGCAGCGTGCCATCGTTCTTGCGGCCATCCCAGGCAACCGTATGGCTGCCCGATTTGCCATCTGGCGTAAGAGTACGAACGGTATTGCCATCGGCATCTTTCAGCAGTGCCGTAACCGTGGCAGCGTCTTTGGTCATCCAATAGCTAATGCTGGCCGGCGATTCGACCGTGAGGGTAGAGCCTTCTGCTTCGACATTCTTGCCGATGTAGCTGGAAGCCTGCAAAACCTGCGCCGCTTGGTTGGAGGTCAGCAATCGGTCGAACTTGGCGTTCAAGTTGATTTGCTGTTCAACCTGGCTGAACTGCACCAACTGATTGGTGAACTCGCTCGAATCCGTCGGGTCCAACGGGTCTTGGTTCTTGAGCTGCGTGGTGAGCAACTTCAAGAAATTATCGTAGGTCGAGGCCACCGAGTTGCGCGAATCGACGGTCTTTTGCGACGCGCCCGTCAGCTCACTCGTGTTGGTGAACAGGCCCGCCGTTGTGCTGTTGGTGGTTGCCATGATGCTTCCTTTATCCAGGCGGTCCCGTTAAATCCGAATGTCGATCACGCCCAAGCCGGGCACGACGCTTTGTTTAATCTGCGGCGCTATTTCGGGTTCGGCCTCTGCCTCCCCCTCGTCGCGCCCATTGCCCCGGCCTTGGCGGGCGAAGCGGTTATTCTCTTGCGCCTGCTCGCGTAGGGCGAAGTTCAGCGAATTTTGCTCCGGGTTCAGCCCGGCATCGCGCAACGCCTGTTCCAACTGCCCGGCATCGCGGCGCAACTGGTCTAGGGCTTCGGGATTATCGACCAGAACCATTGCCGTCATGCGGCCATCATCGCGCACGTCCACATCAATCGTAACCCGGCCCAAATGTTCGGGGCGCAGGTCCATAATCACGCGGCCCCCGCCATTGGCAGCGGTTTCAACCAGGCGCGTGCCAACCTGCTGGATAATGGGGGTTTGATAGACCGGGGCATTCGGGCGCGCGGCGGTTTTGGCAGCAGCAGATGCCCCTTCGGTCGCCCCTGCCGCGTTGAACACTGCCGCTGTGGCCGCGCTTGGCGCGGTAGGCTTCGGCGCATCGGGCTGGCTGGCAGCGGCGCTGGTGAGCGTTTCGGCAGCGGCAGCTTTCACCATTACGGCCTTAAACGCCTGCATGGGGCCGGACAGCGAGGCTTCGTCTCGGATTAAGGAGATTTGGCTATCGGCAAAGCGCGCGGCCAACCGCTCCCCTGCCTGGGAGCGTTCTTGCGCCCGCTCGCGGCCCCGATCTGCGGGAGATTGGTCTTGGCGCGATTGCTCTTGCCCAGTGTCGGCATCCGGCGCGGGCGCAACCTCGGCAGTCGGCAAGGCGGCCAGCGTGTCGGCATCCTGCTGCGTCGTTGCATCCGCCTGCGGCTTGGGGGCGGCGGGCTTGGCTTTAGACTGCGCGTCCACCATAACCGGGGCCACGGCGGCGGTTTGGGCTTCGGCAGAAGGTTGCGTGCTTTGCGCCGTCGTCGCGTCCGTCGCCTGCTGGGCGGGTGCCGTTTCGGCAGCGGCTTGCGCCACCGTTGCCACCGTTTCAGCCTTCGGCGTTGCGACCGTGAGCGCTTCGATGACCGCATTGGCGGCAGGCGTGGCAGGCTGCGCCGGGGTTGCTGTTTGTGGGGCCGGGGTTTGAGCCGGGGCCGGGGCTTCAGCTTGCGGGGCTGTGGCTTTCGCTTGATCCGACGTCATCGTCGCAACGGCAGCGGCAAGCGCCTCCTCCATCAGCGCGGGCGGCAGGATAACCGGGTCTTGCTGCGAAAGGTCCACATCCACCGGAACCGCTTGCACAGAACCCGCCAGCGGTGCCGAGGCGGCTTGAGAGGCAACGAGGGTTTCGACCGGGAGCGGCAGCACGGGAAGCGGCGTTGCGATAACGACCGGGGCTTCGGGTGCGCTCTCGGTTTGGGTGTTCTCAGTCTGCGCGCTCTCAGTCGGGCTGTTCTCGGCGGTTTCTTCCAGTGCCTCAGCGGGCGCGGCGGCATCGCTTGCCTCGGCCGGCGTTGCCGAAGCGGCGGCAGGGGTTTCGTTAGGCTTGGAGGTGGCTTCAGTCCCGGCAATATTTGCCGCCTGTTCGGCGGGGGCGGACCCTTGCGGGTTGCCAGCAGGCTTATCTTCCGGGGCTTTCGGACGTTCGGCGGCGGCGGACATATCCGGCTTAGCCGTCGCCGGTTCTGTCGCCGTATCCCGAACTTCAGTGCGCGGGTTCTGGGGTGCGTCAGCGGCGCGGTTTGCGGCCTTCGGTGCAGGCTTCTCGGCGGGTGCGGTGCGGTTAGTCGCCTCCAGCAGCGACTCGAAATGACGCACAGACTCAGGCGAGGCCCGGCCTTTCAACTTCGTCGCGTCGGTGCCTGCGGAAACTCCCGCAAAGCCCAGTCCTAAGCGATCTACCTGCGATGTCTTAACCGGCGTGGAAGCCATGATCTGCCATCTCCATCAGCGTTGCCCCTAGCACTGCATGTTGCGTGCCAATCTGAACAAAGCCTCTGATCCATCTGATAAATAACAGATAATCATAGGATGCGCGAGGGGAAATTAGAGGAGTGATCTCGAAAATCCGCCGCACTGACCGGAATCCCCCCGGCGAAACAGGCGATTCGGGAACTTCTTGCCCAGTGGAATCGGGCTAAGGCGTTGAAATAAGTGCCGGGGACGGGTTGAGCAGGCCCAAAATGATATGATCGACCCAGGCATCGCCCAGCAGCCAATAGCGCGGCAGCCGCGCTTCCACCGCCCACCCGGCCTTCACGAACGCCCGCACCGAGCCGTCATTCCCGCCGTAGCAGCCTGCGTATAAACGGTTGAGGCGAAGGGTCTCGAACGCATAGCGGGTGAGGGCGGTAATCGCTTCGGTGGCAAGCCCGCGCCCCCACACGGTTTTATCGCCAATCAGCAGGCCAATATCGCCGCGCGCGTGCTCCCGACTGACAGGGCCGAGCTTGATATTGCCAACGTGCCGCCCGTCTTCTTTCAAAAACATCCCCAGCAGCAGCGCATCGGGGTTGTCGTTCATGCTGCGGATAAAGCCCGCAAGGCTTTCCGGCGTGTGCTGCCCGAAGCGCGCTTCGAGAAACCGCAGAATTTCCGCATCCTGCATCCAGCTTAAATAGGGGCCAGTGGCGGCGGTTTCGTTCAGCACGCGCAGCCAGAGTTGCGGGGTTTCGAGAGCGCCCGTGACCATCATCGCCGTTATCCTATCGCCGCAACACATGGCCGCAGCCCAGCAGATACTGGCGCAGCTTGACAATATTATTGTCGGAGAACACCAGCATCGTGCCCAGCCCCAGCGCTTCCACCCCCGCCGCCATCGCGGCATCGAGGTGATCGAGCGTTCCCGCCCCGCCTTCCAGAATAATCGGCACCGACACGGCATCGGCAATCATGCGATACAGCTCAAGATCGAAGCCCAGGCGCGTGCCTTCCCGGTGAACCGCCATCAGCCGAATTTCGCCCGCGCCGCGATCCACCGCTTCCTTCGCCCACGCGACCGGGGTTCGATCTGCCACGATCCCGCCCGTCCGGTAATCATAGAGGACGTAAGCGCCGCGCTCATCCTGGGTTACATCCAACCCCAGCACCACGGCTTGCGCGCCAAAGCGGCGGGCGACGGTATCGAGCAGCGCCGGGGTATCGAGCGCCGGGGCGCAGAAGGCGAGTTTATCGGCCCCCGTGTGCATCGCTTTTTGCGCTATGTCGAAGCTCACCAGCCCGCCGCCCAACGTAAGCGGCATCGTGCAGTCTTCGGCGACTTTGGCGAAAGCGGTAAAATCTGGCGCGCGGCCTTCGCGGCTGGCGTCGATATCGACCAGCAACACTTCGTCGGCATCTTGGGCGGCGTGGGCGCGGGTAATGCTGGGCGGGTTGCCCGCGTCCCGATGCTCGCCATAGCGCACGCCTTTCACAAGACGGCCCTGGCGCAGTAACAGCGTGGGGATCAGACGGCGCGTGAGCATGGAGCGGTCAAACTTTCCAGCGCATGAAATTGGCGATGAGCTTCTCGCCCTCAACCTGGCTTTTCTCCGGGTGAAACTGCGTGGCGAACACGGTTTCGGTGCGAAGGGCGGCAGGCACTAGGCCCTCGTACTCGGCTTCCCCCGCGATAACCGCCGGATCAAGCCCACTCATTTCATACGAATGGGCGAAATAATAGAAGGTGTCGCGGTCCAGAATACCTGGTGGCGGCGCGGCCCCGCCTGCGGGCTTATGCACTTTGTTCCAGCCCATGTGTGGCACGCGGCGGCCCGGTTTCTCTTCCAGCCGCGTTACCTTGCCCGCCACCCAGCCGAGGCCCTGATGAACGCCATATTCGTGCAGTTCTTCCGCGAGAAGCTGCATCCCAACGCAGATGCACAGCATAGGGGCGCCGCGTTTCCGCACGGCCTCGTTCAGCGCGTCCACATAGCCGCCATCGCGCAAGCGGTGCATCGCGGTTCCGGCAGCACCAACGCCGGGCAGCAGAATACGATCCGCGTGAAGCAAATCCTCTGGCCCCCGGCTCAGGTCGGCATCCCAGCCCGCCCGCCACACGGCTTGCTTTACGGAAGCGATATTGCCCGCGCCATAATCGACGATAATAAGGTCACTCATCGGCTGCGTCTCCGCGAAAGAGGGCGCTATTGTGCCGCTTCCGGCAGTTTGCCCATCGCCACGGCCTCTTGCCAACGGCCATAATCCCACGGAACGTCCGTATTGCAGTTGCTCTGGCAACTCTCGCAACTCGGCATAACGCGGGGCGCGACAACGTGGGGTTCCACGAGATCCATGAAATGCTGCTCGTCGATACCCAAAATATCGAGGAAAATATCGAGGGCGGCGGGGCGCTTGCCATCATACTCCGCCACCAGCTTTTCAGCGGTTTCCCGGTCCATCCGGTGATTGCGAATATCAATGGAGGTCACGTGGGTGGTGCGCCCGAACCCGCGCTTCAGCCATTTTATATAGTCGCGCACGCCCTGCACGAAGCACTCGATTTTCTCGTAATCATACTCCGGCGGCACGCCCTCAACCTGATCGCCCTTCCAATCCAGCTCCCGCTTGATGATATCGACTTGGCGACGCACATCCCACGGCACAAAATGCCCCAAGAAAACCGACTTCACGCCAAGTTTCCGCAAATCGCGCGCAGGCGGGAAGGTGAACGGTTTCAGGTCGCGCAACGTAACGGGGTAATCCGAGACGCTATTATCCAGCATCCCCAGCATATCTTCGGCATTGATACCCAGGTTGATAACGCGGTTAAAGCGGCGCTCGTCATGCTCTTCCACGTCATGATAGCCGTAGAAGGAGCTATATTCCGAACTCGGCTCCCCCCAAAATACCAGCGGCACTTGGTGGCGCAGGGCCTCCCACATGGGGAAGGAGAAAATGCCCGTGTGGCAGTGCCAGCAAAAATCGCCCCGGCGCTTCAGCGCCTCGTACATCAGCTTCCGCACGACCTGCCAGTTGGGCGTGAACTTAACAATATCGCAGCCCAAGCGGCGCAGCGTCTTCAGGCAATTGTCTTCAATGGTGGGGCGCATGAAGCCGTGATCGAACCGCACCACGAGGCACTTCAGCTTTTTAACCGTCACCAGATACCACAGCGTAAACGCCGAATCTTTCCCGCCAGAAAACGGCACGATGCAGTCGTAATCATGCTTGCCGCGATACTGTTCGATCAGCGCATCGAGATCCTGGCCGCGTTGGCCCCAGTCGATCTGATCCTGCTTCACTTCGATCTGACGGCAGACGGAACACACGCCTTGTTCGTCAAAGCCCAAGGTTTCGGCAGTTTCGGGCATTACGCAGCGGCTGCAATAACGCATGGGTCTAGCAACTCCCTTATCCGACGGCAGGGGGCACATCGGCATCGCACCGCTCATCTAGCGGGCAGGGGGGCGGGAAGGCAAGGGGTGCAATACGGCCCGCGTTAGGTTCTTTGATCTAACCGCAGCTCCCGGCTGGCCTTTATATCAGCATCTTTGGGCGCGGGATCACCCTTACCCGCTGCCTTCGCAATCTGCTGCGCGTAGCTGGCCGCTGCTTGCGACGGAAACTGCACGATCAACGCCCCGCTAGACGTATCGAGAATCGTCACGAAAAACCGCCGCAAATCAGGGTCGAACCGCCCCTGCACCGTTACACCGAAATCATCCGGCTTGGGTTCTGGGGCCGTGCTTTTCTTTTTCTCGACCTCTTGGTTTTCACGCGGCGGCGCAGGCGGCGCGGCTGCCCTAGCCGGAAGCTCCGGTCGAGACGATGCCGTTGTTGATGTCGTTGCCGAATCCATGGCCAAACCCTCCTAAAGCGTTGCAGCCAACCGCCGAAGACCGTCTCCCCGCAAACCTACCGATAATTCTATCAGCACCTCTTTTTAGAATTTACATCAAATTCCTGCTTTTGCGAAGCGGTATATATTGCGAAGCGGTATATATAGAGTGTAGCGATTCGCAGAAATGCGCCACTTTCTGCCATTCAGGCAAAACATCAGGGTAAAATTTACCTATTGAATCGGGCTAAAACTAAGGTAGTGTGAAATCAGCATCGCAAAAAGCGCTGCGGTCCATCTCTAGTCTCCAGAAGGGGAAGATACTATGGCTTATTCGACCAATGTCACGCTGAGCACCTCCGTTCGCACCAACCTGCGCGCTCTGCAAAACACCCAAGATGCCGTTGATGTCACGAATAACCGCCTGAACACCGGTAAGAAGGTGTCTTCGGTTGTCGATGACGCCGTTGCCTTCTTCTCCGCAAAGGCTCTGGATGATCGCGCTTCGGATTTTAATGACCGTAAGGCGAATATCGATCAGTCGATTAGCGGTATCAATACGGCGCTGAATGCAACGCAAGCCGTAGACTCGCTGATTAAGCAATTGAAGGGTATCGCAACCTCGGCTAAGTCGGCGACGGCTATCGAGCGCGGCACGCTGCAAACTCAGTACAATACGGTTAAGTCGCAGATCGACCAAATCGTTGCCGATTCGTCCTACCAGGGCCTGAATCTGGTGAACAACTCGACCGCGCGTCAAACGACTCAGTTCTCGGATCGTTCGGCGAGCCGTCTGGATGTGACTGCACAACGCTTGACCACGTATAATGGTGGTACGGCGTCGCAGACTGGTTCGACGCTGAATTCGCAAGCTTTGGCTTTGTCGATTGCAACGGGTTCGGCTGTTAACTTCACCCTCGGTGCAGCCGGTCAGTATTTTGTTGTCGGCGTGTTCTCTGCTAACAACTCGACGACGACTCAGACTCTTGTCCGTTACGGTGCGGCTTCGAATGCCGGTGTTGCTACCTCCTTGAACATTGCGACGGCCTCCACGACGACTTCGGCTGCGTTTGCGACCAGCACTGCCAGCATGTTGCTGAACACGTATAACGTTGCTTCGGGCCTAAACATTTTCCAGGCTTCGCAAGTTTACATCTTCGTGGATGCGGGTTTGACGGGTTCGTTCGCGATCTCGACGCTTTCGGCTGGTACTCAGTGGTCGGCGGCTGCTTTCGATCCGAGCACGGGTTTGGGTAACGATCAGTTCACGCAGGCCATTGATTTCGTTATTCAAGGTTTGGATAACGCCATCAGCCAAAACAACTCGGTTGCTAAGGCACTCGGTACCAATGTCGCGATCCTCAGCACCCGCCTGGAATTCACGAAAGAATACGTGAACAACCAGAAGGACGGTGCGGGCAAGCTGACGCTGGCCGATACCAACGAAGAAGGTGCAAACCTTGTTTCGTTGCAGACCCGTCAGCAGCTTGGTATTCAGGCTCTGTCGTTCGCAGGTCAGTCCGAGCAGTCGGTTCTGCGTCTGTTTGGTTAGTTCTGGTCTGTTACAGCGTTTTGAGAAGGGAGGCAGCTTGCTGCCTCCCTTTTTTTATGGTCAATTGAGAGAGACCTTTCAGGGTGCTCACTGGTTTTGTGATTAAGGCAGGATCAACATGAAATTCTCTAACGAACAAAAGCGTCTTTTTTCTAAAAATGCAAAAATACTCTTACAAAAATTTCCCAATCTATCTATGTATATAAATGTAGATTTACCTGCGAATATTGATATTTATGATAAAGATGGCGAGAGTGATGTCGTCATAAATGGCGTTCGCTTTTACGGAACGGATGCAAAAACCTATGCTGATCGCCAAATTGAGAATTACCTTGTTAGCCCCTCTATATCAGAGGGGTTTCCGCCGGAGGCCGATAAAGAGCGCACGCCAACCCATTTAATATTGTATAATAAACTCAACAAATCTTTTCAAAAAAAAGGATATTCCGCCTCCCATGAAAGGCTGCGAATCGATTCTGCGACCAGTTTTGTTTTTGGAATTGGTCTCGGCTACCACCTTTATCCCGTGATTGCCCATACCCGCTGCCGGGATTTGGTGATTGTTGAATCCGAGCCTGTGTTTATACAACTATCTATGTACTACATTGATTGGACTGAAATTTTTAGAACTCTTAAAAACCGAGTTGCTATTATCATAACGAAAGAACCGGACGCAGCTTTTTATATGCTCAGGGGGCATATTCACCATAAGAACCCCGGTGTTCTTCAGACAATGTTTCATTATTCTCATTATAAATCTGAGTACTTAGATGCCATACACAAAAAGTTCCAGGAAAAATACTATGTATTTTTTGATGGTTTGGGGTTCTATGATGACGAAAAAGTAATGACCCGGAACGCGCTTCTAAATATGTATATGGATACATGGCGCGTTTGCAGTGATGTTCAAAAACCAATCAACGGCTCTGCTATTGTTGTTGGGGCGGGACCATCCCTCAATAACGATCTGGCTTGGCTAAAAGAGAATCAGCATAAAGTTTTCATTTTTTCTGGGGGGTCATCTCTGCAAACATTGCTCAAAAATGGAATTATACCTGATTTCCATGCTGAGATTGAAAATATACCTCTGAACTATGAACTGCTTCAGCCCTTAGTCGAGGGCTATGACCTCTCAAAAACTATATTGATTTGTAGCTCAACAATGGATACGCGCTCGGCCCGCCTCTTCAAGCGCAGAATGTGGTTCATGCGCGAAGGTGTAATGGCGTCCAGCCTGCTGGCACCGACCGTACCAACATTATCCTGGCAGAACCCGACCGTCGTCAATACGGCCATGTCCTCCGCAGTGCGCCTAGGCTTCAGGAACATTTTTCTGATTGGTGCTGATTTTGGAACGCGAGATCCAAAACATCATCATTCAAAAGATACGTCTTATGAGACCCATGAAGATTTGAAAAAAGTTGATTTTAAGTTTCCTGATATTGTTCCAGGAAATTTTGGGGGATCCGTGTACACAAACATTCATATGATGAATGGCTTAAATACTTTGAAGCATTTAATGAACGAATTCCGGGGCGTAACAGCTTTTAATGGTTCTGACGGTGCAAAAATTGATAAAATCACACCAATAAAATCTAGCAGGTACACAATTATACCGATTGGTCAAAATAAAAACGAAACTGTTGATAAAATATACTTAACCTCTAAAGAAATTGACTGGCAGAAAGAGCTTGGCTCCACCTTGTTTGCCGATATGAACGTAAGTTTCTCGGAATATATTGCATTCGTCCGTGCTATTTTTTTTAAGGAATTAACAAAAAATAAAGATTTTATATTGTTTTTATCAAAAATCTATGAAGGTTTAGAGAGTGTTCCCTATCCTCATACACAGTATAATCCTAGTATAACAGGCTCAATCACGACGCAAACCCTCATTATGATGTATTGGTGGCGGAGAGTACGCGCGGAAGACCTGCCCGCTTTCGAGAAACTCTGCCGCCGTCAATGGTCAGTTTTTCTCAATGTGATCGAAAAAGACTTCCTAAAATTCCTCGATGAGGTCAGGCAAGAATTGCCCCTTGTGCGACCGGAGTTGTTTGACGATAAAGGCACTCTGATTGTCGAAGCCAAATCGAGCGCGCAAAATGCTGAATGATAAGTCGATCCTGGTCACGGGCGGTACGGGTTCCTTCGGGAAGCGTTTGGTTCGCACCATTCTGTCGCGTTACAAGCCGCGCCGCCTCATTGTGTTCAGCCGCGATGAGCTGAAACAGTTCGAGATGCAACAGAGTTTCCCGGATAGCCGCTTCGATTGTATGCGCTATTTTCTGGGGGACGTGCGCGATAAGGATCGCTTGTACCGCGCTTTCGATGGTGTCGATGTGGTTATTCATGCCGCCGCCCTTAAGCAGGTGCCTGCCGCTGAGTATAACCCGATTGAGGCCATCCGCACCAATGTGCTCGGGGCCGCCAACGTCATTGATGCGGCTATTGATAAGGGCGTGCAGCGGGTTGTGGCGTTGAGCACCGATAAGGCGGCGAACCCGATCAATCTGTATGGGGCTACCAAGCTCTGCTCCGATAAGCTGTTCATCGCCGCGCGCGCGTACTCCAATGATCGCACGCGCTTCTGCGTGGTGCGTTACGGTAATGTGATCGGCAGTCGCGGCAGTGTCGTTCCGGTGTTCTTGCGGCAGAAGGAAACCGGGTCTGTCACGATCACGGACGCGCGGATGACGCGCTTTGTGATTACGCTGGACCAAGGCGTTCAGTTCGTGATCGATTCGCTGGAGCGGATGCAGGGCGGCGAGATTTTCGTGCCGAAAATTCCCAGCGTCGGCATTAACGATATTGCCGAAGCCATTGCGCCCGGCTGCCCACGCCACACCGTTGGCATTCGCCCCGGCGAAAAGCTGCACGAAGTGATGGTTGCGGAAGATGATGCGCGCAACACAATCGAATTCGCCAACCATTTTTCGATTTTGCCGGATGCCGCCGCGCTGGAAAACCCACTTTTCACGCAAAATGGCCTCGGCATTCGCTGCGCGGAAGATTTCCGCTACTCAAGCGATCGAAATGATGTTTGGGTAGATGCCCCTGGTTTCGACCGCTTGTGGCAAGACGAGCAGAATAGCGAAGCACAGTCGCTTTAAGCTGGAGAACGATGATGCCGCTGAAGATGACGCTAAAACCCGGCGAGCGCATTATTGTGAATGGTGCCGTGCTGGAAAATGGCGGCCATGAAGCGCATCTGGTGTTTCTGAACGATGCGGCTTTCATGCGAGAAAAAGATATACTCAGCGAGGCCGATGCTTCAACACCGGCTGCCCGCGTTTATTTCGCGCTGCAATGTGTGTATATTTTCTCTGAGCGGCGCGATCATTACAGCGCTCTGCTTGCGGAGCTTCTGGCCGATTATTTGGCGGCAGCGCCAAGTTCCTTGGAATTGATCGAGCGTATTCAAAAACTCGTTGAACAGGGCGACTATTACCAAGCCCTGAAGACCGTGCGTGCGCTGATCGCGCATGAAAGAGAGAGGTTGGAGAATGTCAGTGCCACCGGCGAAAGCCTATCCCACCCGTCCCCCGGCGGGGAACCCCGTGCAGACGCTGGCCTGGGGATTGATCCAAGCCGCGAAGCGACTGGATGACGCTCAACGGCAGCCCGACGATAAAGACGGGTTGTTGGCCGCCGCGCGTTTGAATTGGAAGCTGTGGACCATCATTCAGGCCGATGTGCTGGATGACGAAAGTTTGCTGCCGCTCGACGTGCGCCAAAACCTTCTCAACCTCTCCAATTTTATTGATAAGCATACGATTGGCTTTATTACTGAGCCGGATGCGCAGAAAATACCGACCCTGATCGAAATTAACAAAAATATCGCGGCAGGGTTGTTCGATTCGCTGCGGTTAGAGCCTGAAGTTGTGCCAGAAACCGAACAATCGGGGGCGGAGGCTGCCTCTATCCCGACAAATGAAAAAATCAGCACCAGCGCTTAAAAGTTTCAGAAAGACGATATCATGACCGTGATTGAAACCGTTTCGACCGACCAGGAAGCCACCCTGTTAGCGCATCTGCGGACGGCAATGGATGCTTTGCGTGCAGGCGATATCGTTTTAGCGGCGAGCGAAGCTGATAGCGCGCGCGTTCTAGGGCAAACCGCGCGCGTTCTCATGGTTTTCGCGGCAATTTCTCATGCTGTCGGGAGAGACGCAGACGCTTTGGCGATGCTCGAGCAAGCGATGAGTTTAGAGCCGAACGTTGGTAACTATCCTGATGCTATGGCGGCGATCTATTTGAAATTAGGGCGTAAAGCTGATGGTCTGTTTAATTTAAAACTTGGCACGCATTTATCCTCTGACCCAGTTTTAAGTGAAATTTTTGGTGATTATTTCGGGTCAATAAAATCTATATTTGATAGTTTTATTGAGAATAGGCCCCTTAAAACTGCAAAACTCCTTATCGATCAGGGAATGTATTCTGCTGCGCTTAAACAGCTAGAAACTTTCATTGCTGTATCTGGCGGCGATATTGACAGTTTCGCGCTCACGGCAGAATCTGCGCTTCGATTGGGCAATACACGCGATGCAGAAGTGGCGCTAGAAGCGTTGCGCGCCCTAGACGTGGAAGATGAGCGTTTGCTTGATTTGGAGTTTAGGTTATCTGTCCTCAAAGGCGATGAGGTTGATATAACGCAGAGTTACTCTAAGCTCCCAGCAGAAGTAAATTTTCAACAATCCTATCTTCGGTCTCGGGCAATGGTGGCATCGCCGTATTTCGAGGGCATTGATATTAAGAACATGCACCAAATAATTAGTAGTTTGGTGCCTTCTATCTCAGATCTTGATCCCTCGAATTTTAATTTATCTGCGGATTCGCTTTCGATAGGTTTTTTTGTTTCTGGGATCGATCCTACTTTGGAAAGCCTGATCTTAGCCCTTAAGGATAGAGCTAAGATTAAGGTTTATTGTCTTGGAACAGGGCATTCGTCCAGTCAGCAGCGCTTGAAAAATGCGATTGATGATTGGAGAGATGTTGCATCGATTGATGATGCGACGCTCACCGAAATGGTTCGGTATGACGATGTTTCAATATTATTTGATTGCGCCGTTCTGGGGCCTTTTTCCCGTCCTGCTGTCGTTCGTGCGCGCGTCGCTCCTGTCCAGATTGTTTGGCAAACTGATGATGGTTACGATGATCCCGCCAGCTATGATTACCGCTTAACGGATAAGGCTTTGGAGCCGAAGGCTGACGGCGCGCGCGTTCTGCGCCTCGATGCCTCTCTGCGCTATCCTTTGCCGCCCGCAGAGTTGATGGGGCGGGTGACTGAACTGCGTTTGCAGAATACGAAGCGTGAGGAGGGTGGGGCTGATCAAGTGCGCCTTCTCGCCCCCCATGCCCCCACAGTTATATCTCCGGCGCTGTTAGCGATATGGTTGGATATACTTGCGTCTGTTCCAGAAGCGACATTAACATTCATTGCTCCGACAGATCTAAGGGATGCTTTTGTTCAGCGTATCTTGACAGCCGCTGAGGAAAAATCAGTGGCGGATAGAATAGATTTGATTGATCCATCCGTCTTTATGGCGTCGCGTCACGATGTACTGCTCGATGCGGACCTCATTCTCGACAGTTTCCCGCGTAATAACTTTGATGCGATGACAGAAGCGCTGTGGATCGGGTGCCCTATCCTAACCGTTGTGGGCGACCAGCCTTATAAATCTCTCTCGGCGTCCTTGGCGCAAAGCGCGGGCTTGCCAGAGTTGATTGCTCAGGATGAGGCCGATTACCGTGCGCGGGCCATTCGGCTGGCGACGCAGGCTAAAGAGCGAAAAGCGCTGAAAGCTAAACTGAAGCAAATGCATCAAACTTTAACGCTCTCCGCCTATGACAAGACGGCAGAGGAGCTGTTTCAAAAATTAGATGCGCTTTGGCGGGAATGGTGTAAAGTAAACGCTTAGGTGTACTGTCAGCAGAAAGCTGGAGGCTAAAATGGCAACGAAACCCTTCTCGACGTTCACTTTTGGGGACGCAATCATCCGGCAGAGCCAGAACACGGCGCGTCTGTCTTTTGAAATTCAGTTCCGGGCTGTCAAGCGTCGTCTTGACCTTGAAACGAATGTCAAAAAAGAAATTTACAATAATATGGATGCGGCGATTGAACCCCAATTGGGGGACTTACGTCGTCAGCGTAAAGCCGCTGAAGCTCAAAAAGTGAGCATGGAGGATTATCTTGAAAAATCTCGGACTAATATTAAAAAATCAACTGATTTTCTGAACAAACTCTTGCCAAAATTAGCTGACGCATCCATCAGTCCTTCACCAACCGCTGAGGCAGAATTCAATAGTTTGAGAGATCAACTCAACAACGCGATGAAGACTTTTATTCCTAATAATAATTTTGAGAATGCTCTCCTCGATAAAACAACGAAGCTGAAATCTTCCGCAAACCCATCTGGTATTGCGGATTACGCCAGCTTCGGTTCTGCTTTGAGCCGTCAGCAAGCTGTTGGTGTTTTTGTTTCGACAAGTTCGGACGGTATCGAAGTAAATGTGGGTTTGTCGCGGGGATTTGGTGAAACCTTGGGTTTGCTGCGGCAAAAATTAACCCAAGACTTTGATCTTGCTAAGGCAAAACAAGTGCAAGCCGTCAAGAAAATGCAAGAAGTTGATAAAGCGATTGATAAAAAAGTCGCTGTCGAGAAGCTGGTGGTCCTGAAAGACATTCAAAAGATGGAAAAAAACCAAGAGAATGTCTTGAAGGCGTTGTCTTTGAATTTTGAGTTTTCGCAAGCCAACTTGGAAATTATGGCGGATCGAACAAGCTTCAATAAGCCAACAAAGGGTTCAATTATGAATCTGTTTATTTGAGCAAGAGCTTGTGACGATATGGTTTTTACAGGCTACCCGCTATCCTTGAAATTGATAGCGGGGGCTTAGATGCTGGGCTGTGAAAAAAAAGTTTTTGAAGCGCTGGAGGCTAAAAATCCAGCACTAGCTCTTAAAGTTCTTGAAAAAATAGATCCTCCAGGCTTACCGCGACAACTTTATTACTCTTTGCGCGGCGAGATTTTTACGCATCAAATGCTGTTTGATCGTGCAGTCTCAGAATACCAAAAGGCTGTAGCGTTTTCTCCTGACTTTGCCCCTGCCTACAATGGCTTAGGAAATGCCCTGATTGAACTTGCCGACTATGATCGTGCTTTAGCGGCATTCGATCAAGCGGTGCAGTTAGCTCCCGACGTTGGGGAGTTTGCTTTTAATCGCGGTCAGTTGCGGTTACTGCGCGGCGATTGGTCTGGTGCCAAGGCTGATTATGAGCGCCGCCTGCTAAGCCCCAGTTTTCAGGTCCATATAGATATTGCGCGCCGTCCTGCGTGGGTTGGTTCTGCTGTCGCGGGGCAACGGGTGCTTCTCTATTGGGAGCAGGGCCACGGCGATACGCTTCAGTTCGTGCGCTATGCTCATCGGCTCGAAGCCCTCGGCGCGCGGGTTATCATCGAGGCGCAGAACCCGCTCTTGCGGCTGCTGCGGGCGAGTTTTCCGAAGGCAGAGGTTATCGGGAGCGGCGATGCGCTGCCTGAATTCGATCTTCGCGCGGCGATTCCGTCGTTGCCGTGGATTTTTGGAGAGCTACCGGGGGCAGTTTACGCGCCTACGCCTTATCTTACGGCTCCCGGCGAGGTCGCTCCCCTCGGTCTGGTCGCGGGGCGGCCTTGTGCGGTTGGTCTCGTCTGGGCCGGAAATCCTAATCATATCAACGACAAGCAGCGCTCCCTGCCGCAAGAAAGGCTGCTGGAGCTTACCGAACTCAGCGGTTTCACCTGGTATTCCCTGCAAGTGGGGGCGTCGGACAAAGCCAAACGGGCGCTGACGCGGGCGGGTGCCACCGATCTTACACCGGGCTTTGCCGATTTCGCCGATACGGCAGCCGCCATTCTGGCGCTTGATCTGGTGATCACGGTCGATACGTCTGTCGCCCATCTCGCAGGCGCGCTCGGTAAACCCGTATGGGTTCTGCTGCCGTTTGTGCCCGATTGGCGCTGGTTGTTGGGTCGATCCGATAGCCCCTGGTACCCGTCCGCGCGGCTATTCCGTCAGCCGAAGCGGGGGGATTGGGCCAGCGTGCTCAAAGAGGTTAAGCGGGCGCTGGCCCAGTTCCGCGATTAGAGCAAATCCCGAGCGGGTGAAATCACCCGCGACGACGCATTTGCAAAAAAATAAAAACTTAGAGCGGTTAACGTGAGCCAATGCGAACGGAAAAAGCTCTAGCGCGGCGCAAACAGCGCGGCGTAAACGACGTCTACTTCGGCCCCGGCATTGAGATACTGGCGCACGCGGCGACCGTCTGGGACCATCCCCGATTTTTCCATGATGCGCTTCATGCCGACGTTGGTGTCGAGCGTGCCAGCGGTTACTTTCCGCAGCCCGGCCTCGGTGAGCAGCCAAGCGCAAACGGCGTTCCACGCTTCCAGCCCGTAACCGCCGCCCCAGCAGGACTGCGCGCCAACCATAATGCCAACATCAGCCAGCTTATTCGGCACGTCCACATAGGCGTTGATATTGCCGATGTGTTGGCCGGTATCCTTCCGCACAATGGCCCAAAGATAGTTGGATGATCCCGCAAAGGAGGCCACATAGTCCGCACAGCCTTCCAAGGTGAAGGTTCTGTAGCGGTTTTCGCTGTATTTCACGACTTCGGGATCGTTCAGCCAGCCCACATAGGCGGGCGTAACATAGGCTTGCGAATACGGATCGACGATTAGGCGCTCGGTATCGAGGCGACGGGGCGGCACGCTCATCGTGTCAGTCTCCTAAGAAACGATCATTTGGAGGAAGGCGAGGGCGCGGGGCAGCGAGGCTTCTGGGCGCAAATCATTGCCCTGGTCTGCGGTCAGCAGGGTTGGCAGCATCCTGCTAAGTGCCGGGCGCGTGATGGCGGCGGGGGTAACGCCAGAGGCAATCGTCGGCAACCACGCGCCTTCTGCCGCGCGCGGCAAAATTGCCAGAGTCGGGCGGCCCAGCAAGGCGGCTTCGTACAGCAGCATCGTGGTCATGCCGCACACAAGATCGCAGGCGAAGACTATTTCCAGCGGCGTTCCGGCTTGGCTGATCCCGTCGAACTCCTCCAGCAGCGGGCCGAACTCCGCGCGCGTATTCTTCGGGTGCAGGCGCAGCAGCCGGTAGGGGCGCGGGTTCAGCGTGGCGCTTGCGTCAAGAAAGGCTTCGATAACGATGCCGGTACGGTCGTCGCGCCCGCCGCGCCCGTCCAGGCTGTATTCCGGCGACCAGCGGTACTGGTCCGGGTCGAGTCCGCCAGAGATTTCGGAGAGGAAGACTATTAGTTTCTGGCCCTTCGGCACGTCGGGTAGCAAGCGACGGCGGACGGCGGCAACGCCCTCCTGCTCTAGTGTTGCGCGTAAAGCGAGGACGGTATCGAAATGCGGGTGGCCGACGCGGCCAATGTTGTCGCCTGCAAAACCAAGCGCTTCGTAATGACGGGCGGTGCTATCGTCCGTTACCAGCAGCCAATCGGGCGCGTGGGCGAGGGGATCGCGCGTTTCGCCGCGAAAGCGGGCGGCGGCATTGGCGGGGAAGTCGATCATGCCCACGGAAGCAATGCCGCGCGCTTTGGCTTGGCGCACGAGATCATGGGCCGCCGTTTGCAGATTCTCGGAAGTGCCAATCAGCAGCAACTCGGTTTCTGCGGGCAGTTGGGCCGCCGGCCCCTCGATCACCTGAGCGGGTTGAACCCCGCGTGCGTCCAGATAAGGCAGCAGGGCTGGGGCCGTCCACAGGGTTGCACCCAGCGGAGCCAGCAGGGGGAGCGCGTAATTGGCCGCACCGGGGTCTTCAACGAAAACGAGTATTTTAGACACGGGCCACCTCGATTTTTACGCCACTTACCGCAAGCGAGGCTTCGAGCGCCGCGACCACGCGCTCCACCTGCACGGCACTGTCGCCCGGCGACCACAGCGGCGCACGCCCCACGACGGCTTCGGCAAGATTATCGTACATCTGCCAGAGGGCGTTTCCCACCGTGGTTGGCAGAAGCTCTGGCGCATCGCTGGCAATTTCCCGCTCGCCGCGCATGGCCCGATTGTCGCAGCGGGGGGCGAGGGCGAAGGTTAGCCCCTCCTGCCACACGGACAAGCGGCCTTCAGTGCCCCAAAAGTCGAAGCCATTCTCGCGGTACTCCCGAAAATCAACCGGCTGGGCCAGCACGATTTCTCCGCCCGCAAGGGAGAGGGCAAAGCGCAAATCGAAGTCTCCCGGCAGTGGCAAATGCGGGCCAGGGATGGCGGGGCCAAGGGCTTGCACCGCCGTAACCTCCCCCAGCAGCATCCGCGCGAGATCAATCATATGGAAGCCGTTATTATGCAGCCCATTGCCATAGATCAGCGTTGCCGCCTGCACGCGCCCAAGTTTCTCGGTGAGTAGCCCGCCTGCCAAGCGGCGCAGGGTTTCATCGGCGCGGCGCCAGATGTTGACTTGCACGATCACGTTGCGGGCGCGCGCCATTGCCATCAGGGCGTTCCCTTCGGCCAGCGAGGGGCCGAGCGGCTTTTCAACAAGAATGGCTTTAACCGAGGGGAACGGCTCCAGGGCAGCAGCGCGTAGCGTGGGCGGCGTTGCAATCACGAGGCAATCGGGGGAATAGCCCGCTGCGGCGGCTTCTGCAACCGTGGCGAAGCTCTGCCGGATGCCCCAGCGTTCAGCGGCCCGCGCGCGCGCTTCGGCGGATGGGTCGATAACGCAGTCCCAGGCGAAACCGGGGTGTTCGGCCAGAACCTGCGAATGGGCGGCATAGCGGTAGTGCTGGGCCATAATCGGATCTTCAGCGTAGGTATCGGCCATTTTCCCAAAGCCGATGAGGGTCGTTCGCAACCTCGCCGTCTGCAAGCTCATCGTGCGGCTTTTTCGATGCAATGGCGGTTGATCTCGGCCAGCTCCGGCTTGCGCTTCAGCAGATCAATGAGCACGGGCAGGCCGAACACCGGGCCGTGCGTGGGCATAAGGTCGGCATAAACCGCGCGGATGAAGGCCAGGTCTTCGGCATAATCCAACTGGCACCTTAGGCCGGGCCAGCGTACCGAGGCCGGGGCGAGCAAGTGGATACAGCGGTAAATCTCTGGGTTTTCGTAGAAATAAAGCGTGACGTGCTCCCGCACAGCGGCATCTGTGATCCGCGCGGCCACGTCTTGCAAGGCTTCGAGGCGATAGACCTGAACGTCGGTGCCTGCCGGGTAGCTTTCGATGCGGGCGTTCGTAAGAATATCGCACGGATTAGCCAGAAAGCTCTCGACGCCCAAGTCGATCACCTCCGGGTCGAGCAGCGGGCAGTCTCCCGTGATTTCGACGACAATATCGCTAGAAAGCGCGCTTTGCGCTTTCGCAACCCGGTCCAACACATCCTCTTCACTGCCGCGAAAGAGGGCAACGCCATAGGCGCGCGCCCATTCGGCAATCGCATCATCGCGCGGGTCCGTGGAGGTGGCGACGACGATATCGGTGAGGGTTCGGCAGGCGCGCAAGCGATCCACCAACCGCGCGAGGGCGGGTTTGCCGTGAATATCCATCAGCACTTTTCCCGGCAGGCGGGACGACCCCATGCGGGCTTCGATGCTGGCAATAATGCGCGGGGTCATTCTATTCGGCGGCTTGCTGAACGAGCTTATGGCGCTGGCTGTGGACTTTGCGGATACCCGCGATGATGGCGTCGATATCAGCTTCGGTTAAATCGTGCGCGCAGGTCTCGAACGCCAGCAGCCGGGTGAAGTGCATCTCTTCCGCCACGGGGCACAGGCCCTTGCCATAGGAACGGTTGGTGAGGGTAAAGGGAAAATGGTCGCGGCCTATCGCCATGCGCTTTTGAAAAGCGGGCAGCAGGTACAGCGGGCGTACATAGCCTTGATAGATTGGCACGCCTTCGGCAGCCAGCGCCTTCACCATCACCTCCCGCGACACGCCAAGGACGGCAGGGTCGATCTTCGGCGTCCACACATAATAGACGTGCCGAGTGCCGGGGCGCACCACGGGCGTGGTGAAGCCTTCCAAATCCTGCGTGCCTTCGGTGAGCCGGTGGGCGATGTGAACGCGCTTGCCGATGAGTTCTTCCGCCCGCTCAAGCTGCACGATACCAACGGCAGCCGACAGTTCGGTCATGCGGTAGTTGAAGCCGATCATGTTGGAGAGATCGTCGTGCTGGGTTGGCTCGACGATATTTTCCGCGTGGTTCCGGATCATCTGCATCCGCAAAGCCAACCGATCATCCTCGGTCACGCACATGCCGCCTTCGCCCGTGTGGATATGCTTATGGTAGTTGAGGCTAAACACACCGATATGGCCGATAGTGCCAGCAAACTTTCCGTTTTCAGTCGCGAACGGCCCTTGGGCATTGTCTTCGATCAGAATAATGCCGTGTTTGTCGGCCAGCGCGCGCAAATCGTGCAGGCGGGCGGGGTGGCCGAACAGGTTTACCACCACGATGGCCTTGGTTTTCTCGGTGATATTGGCTTCAACCGAGGCGATATCGAGGCAAAAGGTCTCCGGTTCAATATCGGCAAACACGGGAATGCCGCCGTACACCAGCGGGCCGACAGCGGAAGCCGACATTGTATAAGGCGGTACGATCACCTCATCGCCCGGCGACAGGCCCACGGCCCCAAGGGCGGCGTAAAGCCCAGACGTGGCGGAGTTCACCGACACGCAGTGCTTGACCTCAAAGGCTTTCGCCCACGCGGCTTCAAATTCCTTAATCTTCGGTCCGCCCAAAAACTCATCGCCCCAGCTTCCGTAGAAGCCAGACAGGCAATCGCTTTCCACGACGGCTTGAACAGCGGCAACCTCCCCCGGCCCCATCGTGCGGAACGGCTTGAACGGGGTGGAAATGGTGGGGCTGCCGCCCAAGAGTGCAAGCTCGGTCATGGTTGATCCTCAACGCCGGAACAGAATCATATCTAAAATCTAGCACGCGCGGCTGACCTGTCCAATGCAGGTGATACAATTTAAGTCAGTGCAGGCCAGCGGGCGGGGTTGAGTAAAGCGTCATCGGTTAGCCCGCAACCGTCGAGCTTGGTCATGAGCGCCGCAGGGAGCGGCCCGAGGGCGAGGGCCGCGAGGGCGTCGTTCAACTCGGCTTCCGATTGCGCGCCGGTGAGCACGACCGAAACCGGCGCACCGATCGACAAAACATAGCGTAGCGCCAAGGTTGGCAACGCTTCCCAAGAACAGCCCGCCAGCGTGCGAACCCGGTTAGCGGCGTCGGCCAGCGGGGCAAGTTCTGGCGGCAGAAAACGGGCGCGGGGCGATAGCGCGCCTTTCAGCAGGGCCGAGCGAACGACGAGGCCCACCCCCGCAGCTTCCGCCTGCGCAAAGACTGCCCTACAGCGCTGATCGAGTACCGAGAAGGCAATCTGCACGCTGCTAAAGCCCGGTGTGGCGATCACAGCGGCGGCGTCTTCGGGACCATAGACGGAGGCTCCCAGGGCCGTGACGCGCCCGGCCTCCACTTCCGCCCGCAGTGCCGCCAGCAATACCGGGTTCTGCATATCGGCGGCGGTTGCGTTGTGGATTTTCAGCATATCGAGCTGCGCGCGCTTCAATCGGCTTAGGCTAGTGCTTACCGACGTTTGCACGAAGGCGGCAAGTTGGGAGTCGCTGGTACCCTTGGGCAGCAGGATTTTTGTCGCGATAACGGCCTCTAGGTCATGCTCTAACGCAAGGCCCGTGCGGCGTTCGGCATCGCCATAGGCGGGCGCTGTGTCGAAGAAATCTACACTGCCCGCGCGCGCGGCGTGCAGTGTTGCCAAGGCATCGGCTTCCGGCGGCAATACCGCGTTCGGCCCCACGCCATAGGGCAGCCCCAAGGCCACCGTGCCAAGCCCCAACCGTCTAACCGTTGGGCCACCGCGATACAGCGACTGCGCGGCAAAACCGCTCATGCCGCCGCCCGGCCACTGGTTTCTGCCCGCAGGGCTTCGATAACGCGATCCGCTTGCGCGTCGGTCATGTTCCCCCAGATCGGAATGGTCAGGATTTGCGGCCACGCGGCTTCCGCCACCGGGCAATCGCCGATCTTGGTGCCGAAGGTCTCTTGATAATAGGGCTGGGTATGGACGGGCTGATAATGCACGTTAACGCCCAACTGGTGCGTATTCCGCAGAATTGGGAAGAGTTCATCGCGCGTTAAGCGCGAGCCTTCCGGGTCGATCCGCACGACGAACAAGTGATAGCCGTGCTGCGTGTGCGGCACTTCGGCGAGCGGGCGTACCGCGTTCATATCGGCAAAAGCGTCGCGGTAACGCTTGGCGATGGCCCAACGGCGTTCCTGCCACTGGGGCAGTTTTTTCAACTGCGATAGGCCTAAGGCCGATTGAAAATCGGTCAGGCGGTAGTTGTAGCCCAGCATGATCTGCTCATACGCGAACCCGCCGGAGGCCGCGCGCGTGCGAGGGTCCGAGGTAATGCCGTGGTTGCGAAACACGCGCATGGCTTGGGCGCGCTCGGGATCATCGGTCGTAATCAACCCGCCCTCGCCGGTGGTGAAATGCTTCACCGGATGCAGCGAGAAGGTGGAGAAATCGGCCAGAGTTCCCACTGATTTGCCGCGATAAGAACCGCAAACGGCGTGGCAGGCATCGGAAATCAGCTTCAGCCCGTGGGTTTCGCACAAGGCCCACAGCGCATCGTAATCGCAAGGCTGGCCGCAATAATCGACCGCGACGATAGCTTTCGTGCGGGGCGTGATCTTGCGCGCCACATCGGCGGGGTCGATGGTTAGCGTGTCGGGCAGCACATCGGCGAATACCGGGGTTGCGCCCCTATACACGGCAGCATTGGCCGAGGCGACGAAGGTCATGGTCGAGACGATCACCTCATCGCCCGGCCCAATCCCAGCCCCCAGCATAGCGCAATGCAGGGCCGCCGTGCCGTTGGCAACCGCAACGGCTTCTTTCGCGCCCGTGAACTCGGCAAAGGCTTTCTCGAACTCGCCCACCTTCGGGCCGGTTGTCAGCCAGTCGGATTTCAGGGCGGCGACGACGGCGGCAATATCGTCTTCGTCGATTTCCTGACGGCCATAGGGAATGAAGCTCATTCTAACAAAATCCTCAAATGCTAGAGCCGCAGGTTTGAAAGCAGCCATTGCGGCTGCGGCCAAGGGTGCGGATGCACCCGCCCGGCGAGGGCAAAGAAAACCTAGAGCCTGTTGCGTTCAATGAAACGCAAGAGGCTCTAGGCCAGAAGGGTCCAATCCAGCGGCGTGCCGCGCGGAATGTCAGCACGGGCGGTCAGGGTGAGCACGCGCTCGTAGAATTTCGGTGCAAGGCCGAAGCCGGGGCGGATGGAGCGCACGTTGAGCGGCGTCAGCTTTTCGCCCGCTTTAATATCAGCCACGGCATAAAGCGAGCGGCGGAACTGGGCATTACCCTTTTCGCCTTCTTGCTGCTCATAGGTGATGCGGCCCTTAGCGGCCCACGCCGTGCGCGTATCGTCCACGAGGCGCTTAAGCTCGTCCGGCTCCAGCGAGAAAGCGGCATCCGGCCCACCATCGGCCCGGCGCAAGGTAACGTGCTTTTCGATCACCGTCGCGCCGAGTACGGTCGCCGCCACGGGCACTGCCGTTCCCAGGGTATGATCGGATAGGCCGGGCTGCACGCCGAAGGCCGCGCCTAAGTGTGTGATAGTCGCGAGGTTATAATCTTCGGCAGCAGCGGGGTAGGCTGAGACGCAGTGCAGCAGGCAGAGTTGCGTGTTACCGGCGCCCTTGGCAGCGGCAACCGCTTCCGAAATCTCGCCAAGATTGGCAAGACCCGTCGAAATGATCATCGGCTTGCCCAGGCGCGCGACGTAGCGGATGAGTGGCAGATCAATCATCTCGAAGGAGGCGATTTTGAAAGCGGGCGCGTTCAGGCTTTCCAACAGGTCAACAGCCGTAAAATCGAACGGGGAGGAAAAGCAGGCAATGCCTTCGGCCTTGGCGTGATCGAACAGCGCGCCATGCCATTCCCACGGCGTATGCGCTTCGGCATAAAGATCGTGCAGCGTGCGCCCGTCCCACAGCCCGCCTGTGATCGTAAAACCAGGGCCGTTATGGTCGATGGTGATGGTGTCGGCGGTATAGGTTTGCAGCTTCACCGCATCGGCCCCGCAGGCTTTCGCCATCGAGATCAATTCTTTGGCGCGGGCAATCTCGCCGTTATGGTTACCGCTGATTTCCGCAATAATATAGGGCGGATGATCGGGGCCGATGGGGCGACCGGCAATCGCGAAACTCTGGGTCATGCAACGCTTTCTATCAGGCGGGGGCTGAGACGATACCAGCTTTCGGTGAACGGAAGGTACCCTGCGGCGCGGAATAGCCCGTGGGAGGCGTCGTTTTCCGGTAGCACATGGGCGAGAATCGCCTCGCGCGGAACAAGGGCCGAGGCGAGGTTGAGGGCGGCCCTGCCAATCCCGCGTCGGTAATGGTCGGGCGCGGTGGCGATGGAAATTTCCCAACCCGGCACCGGCTCTGCCCGCCAATCGAGGCGAACGTAGCCGACGGGCTGTGGCCCCATCGGTGTTTCCTCCTGCACGAAGAAGGGTAGGCGGTCTGGGTCTTCTAGCAAGCCCCCATACCACGCAGCGTGCTCCGCCTCGGTGGGCGATGCGGCGGAACGCGCATAGCGCCGGGTTTCCGGGTGGCGTTGCCAAGCGAGCAACAGGGCCTCGTCGCGGGCTTCCATCAACCGCAGCGACACGCGGCCATCGAGAATGGATTGCGACGGCATCAGCGGCAGCAGAATCCGATCAAGCCCGCGCCCGTCGATCAATGCCCGCCCGGCCTTGGCCATTGCGGCGCGCGCGGTTGCATCGGCCAGCAGGGCGGCGAAGCGTTCGGCAATTGCGCTCGAATCATCCTCCACCAGCCACGCGGCACCGGCTGCGGCAAGCCGTTCCGCGCCGGGGCGCTGGTTTTCGGCAATAATGAGCACCAGCGTCGGCAAGCCCAAGCAGCAACGCTCCCAAGACGAGGTGCCGCCCGCGCCAATGGCAAGATCGCACCCCGCCATCAGCCCGGCCATATCGGGCGGGGCGACGTGCAACTCGGCACTCTCTAACGCCGCCACCTGCGTGCGAACGCTCGGGAGGTGCGCCGCGCTCGGCCCCATCACCACGACGAAGCTGAGAGCGGGGGCGTGTTCGGCCAAAGCCGCCAAAATCTTACCCGTATGATTGAGCGGATCGGTGCCGCCGAACGAGACCAGAACCCGCTGAATGCTTGAAGGTTTCAGGTGGTTTTCTCGGTCGGCCCGCGCGCGGCGAAAGCCTGGGCGAATCGGCACATAGGCGGCCCCGGCCAGAATGCAGGCGGAGGGCGCGAGGCTGGCGTAATCGTCGCTATGCCGCCCCAGGGTCGAGTCCAGTAAAATATGGGCTTCGTGCGGGCGGGTCGGGGCGTCGTCGATCACCAGCAATTTGCGTCCGGCGCGGCGGAATTTTTGCTCAAGCTCGATGCCGAAATCATAACCATCGAGAATCACAAGGTCCGCAGGGGCTTCCACAGCGTCTTCCGGGCGCAAACGTGGCAGGGCCGCGAGGTCTGGCACGGCGGCATAGCCCGCGTCGGAAATCGCGACCGACACCCGCCACCCGGCCTGATGCAGTCGTCCTGCCAGGGCCGAGCAGCGCACGGCATGGCCGAGGCCCGTGGTTTCCCCGGCTTCGCACCGGATAATCGCCTGCGGTTGTTGCATCAGCGCACCTTGAAGATGGGTTCGATGATCGGGGCCTTCAGGTGCTCGATGAGCGCGCCGCCCGCGATTTCCTGCACGACAATACCGAGCGCCCCATCCCAGGCTTGGCGCATCCGCGCCATATCGGTGGCATCATGCGCCCAACAGACGTTATGGCTGGCGTTCATCAAAATGCCGCGCGCGAGCATTTCCGTAAGGAACAGCGTTTTGATCGCTTCTTTTCGCACCTTCGGGTGATCGTTGATGACTAGCAGCATCCAGGGCGCGGCCCCGGTGAGCGCGAAAATCCCGTCCAGCCCGTGCTTGGCAATAAGGCCGCGCACGTCTTTAGTGAGTTCCTCGCCCAGCGACCAGAGCTTCGGAATAACCGCTTCCCGCTTCAGCTTTTCAATCGTAGCGAGGGAGGCCGCCAACGATAAAGCCTCGCCGCCAAACGTGCCGGAGATGAAGATTTTCTCCATCTCCATCATCACATCCCGCCGCCCAACAACCGCAGAAAGCGGCATCCCGTTCGCCATCGCCTTGCCAAAACAGGCCATATCCGGCGTCACGCCAAACAGGCTTTGCCCGCCGCCCAAGGCAAAGCGGAAGCCGGTGATGATTTCATCGAACACCAGCAAGGCACCGTGCTTATGGGCAAGGTCTTTAACACCCTGAAGAAAGCCGGGTTTCGGTTCGGCCACGTTCATGATTTCCATGATGACGCAGGCAACTTCCCCCGGATGGGCCAGAAACGCCTTCTCGAAAGCATCGAGATCGTTATACGGCACCATTGTAATCAACTCTTGCACCGCAGTTGGCACGCCGCGCTTGCGGGCGGTGGCCCCAACGTACCAATCTTGCCAGCCGTGGTAGCCGCAGGCGATGATCCGCTCCCGCCCGGTGAAACCGCGCGCCATGCGGATCGCCGCCGAGGTAGCATCGGTGCCATTCTTGCCGAAGCGGACCATTTCGGCGGACGGGATGATGTCCCGCAAGACCCGCGCCAACTCCTGCTCTAACGCGGTGGCAAGGCTAAAGCTGATACCGCGCGTAAGCTGGCGGCGAATGGCGTAATCGACATCCGGGTCGCGGTAGCCGAGCACGATCGGCAGCAGACCGCTGACCATATCGACATACTCGTTGCCATCGACATCCCAAACGCGCCCACCCTGGCCGTGGGTTAGGAACAGCGGGGCCGCGCCGTTCGGAAGCTGAAGGTAGGATTTGCTGAAGGTCTGATTACCAATAGGGATGATCTCCAGCGCGCTTTTCAGCAGCGCATCCGACCGGGTGTAGCCGTAGGAGATGACGGGATCGAGGCTAATTGAATCGACATAGCCTTCGTTGCGCTGCTGGCGCTTACCAACCTCGCGTAGTTGCGGGTTTTGGCGGAGAAGTTCTAACACCGCCCCGTAGGAAGGGATGCTATCGCTCCCCAGCTCCGCCACGATGCCGCGTAGGAAGGCTAAGTCTTCTGGCGTATCCAGCGTCCAGCGCTCACTGGTTTCGCCAGGAATTGGATTGACCAGGGCTTCGATCTTGAAGCGGGCGCGGTTGGCGCGAATGAACGGGGTGACGTGTTCGCGTTCCGACGGGCGCGCGGCCTCGCGGTCGGCAATCAACAACGCCTGCCGCGTGAAGGCTTCGCAGTCCAGCCCATCGGGCCAGGTGGCGGGATCGACGTTAGAGGCGTAATCGGCCCCCGTACTCTTCAGCAGGCGCAGCACCATGCCGGCGATGGCGGGATCGAGCAGGGGGCAGTCCGCCGTGAGGCGCATGACAATATCCGCCCCATCCTGACGGCTGGCATCGGCAAAGCGGCGCAAAACATCTTGCTCAGACCCGCGATAAACAGGAATGCCGGAGGCTTCGGCCCAGGCGACAATCGCGTCGTCCGGCGTTTCGGTGGAGGTGGCAATGGCCACGCGGTCAACACCGGGAATGGCTTGCGCCGCTCGCACTACCCACGCCAAAACCGGGCGGTCGCCCAAGGTTTCCAGCACTTTGCCGGGCAGGCGTGTGGATTTTTGGCGCGCTTGAATGAGCGCGAGTGTTGTAACAGGGGTAACGGCCATGAAGAAGCATCCTCAAGAAAAACGGCCAAGCCCTTTAGCGGGCGCATAATTCTTACTTGATCTGCGTCCCACGTCCAGCGTTCCATAGCGCGGGGCGGCCCTGCTGCATTCGTATGAATGCTAAACAAGGCTTACCTAGTATAGCGCACGCAGGTGAAGGAAATGTTCATGGACCTCGGATTAGCTTGGCCGCTCTCCACGCAAACCGGCTGGGGGCAAGTGGGCTTCAACATGGCCCTGCAAATGCTGCGCCTGGGGAAAACCCGACCCGTGCTGCTGGAGGCCCCTGAGGATCTCGCCATTCACGGATTGCATCTCTGGACTCTGCTGCCCTTAGAGATTCAGCGGCGGGAGCGCAGTGCGGGCGTGAACGGCAAAGGGGCCGATTGGCCGTTTCCGGTCATGCATCCGCTGGGCAATCATTTCGGCGGAACCGGCAGCCGCCATCGGCATCGGGGCGTGCAGAATATCGGTCGTATGGTGTTTGAAGACACGAACCTAACCCCTGAAGATTGCCGTGAGATTGCGAGTTATGATTGTTTCCTCACGCCGTCGCGCTGGAATGCCGATCTGTTGCGCGCCGCAGGGGTGAGCGATGTTCGCATGGTTCACGAAGGTATTGACGATAGCGTGTTCTTCCCGGCCCCGCGCCAGGGGCTTTGCCCTGGCCGGTTCATCATTTTTTCCGGCGGTAAGCTCGAATTCCGCAAGGGGCAAGATATCGTCATTGCCGCCTTCAAGATTTTTCAGCGTCGCCACCCGGAAGCGTTGCTGGCGATCAACTGGCAGAATTTTTGGCCGCAGCTTGCCGCCGATGTTCATTTGGCTGGGAATGTGAAAACCGCACCGGGGATTGATCAGAATGGGCGGTTGGCCTTGGGCGAATGGCTGGTGCGGGAAGGGGTGCCCGATGATGCCTTCGTCGATCTCGGCATGATTCCCCATCACATGATGGCGCAAGTGATGCGCGAGGCCCATGTGGCGGTGTTCCCCAATCGGGCCGAAGGGGCGACCAATCTGGTTGCGCTGGAATGTATGGCGGTGAATGTGCCCGTTATCCTGTCGGCGAATACCGGGCATCTCGATCTCATGTCCGACGACGCGCAAACCTGCCTGCCGTTAAAGCAGCAACGCCGGGTGAAGGAAGCGCCGGGGATGCAGGGCCTTGAGGGCTGGGGCGAAAGCTCGGTAGAAGAACTCGTGCAGGCGCTGGAACAACTCTATACCGATCAAGCCTTAACCCAGAAAATCGCCCGCAACGGAACGCAACTCGCTCAAAGCCGCAGTTGGCTGACACAAACGGATGCGGTTTTAACCGCTTTGGAAGACGTGCTTGATTAGCGCCGTTTCTTGGAGGCTACTTTGAGCCGGTCGATTTCTTCCAACTGATCTTTTGCGAGTTTGATCAACTGCGCCGATAGAGCTGCCAGTTCAACCACATTCATATTTTCGAGGTCTTTTTTATTGAACTCCATCAGGCTGTAACGGTCTATGGGCGGAAGTTTTACCCCCGGCAGCGACCCCATTTTTTCGCGCACGATATTCAGAGTGGCCAGCAAGGGAATATCCTCTTCAGACGAAACGGGGGCGGGCAGATCTGCGGGGTTAGGCGCAATCAGAGCAGGGGGCTGCGCCGCTTGGGCTTCCGGCTCCGCCCCTTTTAGAGTTCCAAACAACTCTCTCGCCAGTTGTTTAGCCCGCTGCTGGCGCGAGTCGGCCCCTACCGGAGTTGCCTTACCGGAGAAATCAATCGGCAGCGTTGGCAGCGTTGGCAGCGACTTAGCGGCGTTTTGCGGCTTGGCGTCGGCGTGCGGAGTTGCCTCGGCGGTTGCTTCTGCGGCAACAGGGAGGGCAGGTTCTGCAACAGGCGCGGGGAGGACTTCCTGCGGTGCCGCCGGGGGAGGCAGCGGCGCGGGGGGGCTTTCGAGCGCTGCTTCCACCGCAGGCGTAGGCGGGATTTCTGTTGCCGTCCCCTCAAGCGTGGGCGGCGACACTATGGGCAGCGGAGCGGGGCGGTATCCGGCAGGGAGGCGGTGCGAAACCTGTGTGGCCTGTTCTAGGGCCACCGTTTCCACCTCGTGTTCAGAGGGGGGGAGCAATAGCGGCACTGCAAGGCGCGGGGATGGGGCCATACCCAAAAGCGGCGACGCTTTGGCAGGCGTGGCTGTGGGCGCGGATGCCGGGGTGGCACCCGGCCCGTTCGGTTTTTCCCAATAGACGCCATCGACCGCCTCGGCCTTCCGCTCAAAGCCGTTGGCTTTCAGCAGCGCCATCATCCGCGTGGAGGCCGGTTGGGTTGTGGAGCATAAAACCGCCGAGTCTTTCATCGGGCCGGACAGCAAAGCCCCGAAAAACTGTTTGCCGATCCCGTTGCCTTGCTGGGCCGGATCGACAAACATCATCATAATCTCGTGGCGGGTCGCGTCTTTCTTGCGAAGAATGGCATAGCCTGCTACCGCACCCTTCTGTTCGTAAACAAATGAATGAACATTCTTGTGCGTGGTGGTATTGGCAAAAAAAGCATTGATCTGCATCTTCGACTCGGAAAAATTCCCGTCCCGAAGGCCGACTTCATAGCCTTTGACCATAAAAGGAATATCAACGGATTTGGCGCGGCGCAGCATAGATTTCTGATGCTAACAGAGATTATTCAACATAGATGTTTAGATAGCATAAATTTATAAAAGGTAAACCATTAACTATTCTGTTATTTATAACAACGGTACGCCTTAAAACAGTGATAAATTTTATCGACCTAACCGATCGTCAGGGGGATGAGGTGAAACACCCCACCCCCCGGTAAATTTTAGCGCAGGAAGCTCTGAAGGTTCAGGCTTTGGATGCGCGAGTAGGAGTTGTAGGAGGCTTCCAGAATGGTCTGAAGGCTGGTTAGGGTCGCAATCGCTTCGGTTTTGTCCTGCTTGGCAAGATCATCGAAGTTGTTGTTAGCGATCGACTTT
>JAYSQZ010000071.1:0-19338 GCA_043721315.1 Alphaproteobacteria bacterium | reverse complement strand
CCCGGGCCCCCAACCCCACGCCTGGGGCGGCTTGCTAGAGCTGCGTGCGATTAATCGGACGCAGCTCTAATACAGCTTCCGCTGCATCCACACTAAATCCAGCCAGCGGCCAAATTTGAAGCCGACTTCTTTCATATGGCCGCTCATCTCAAAACCGAAGCGCGCGTGAAACCGGATCGAGCCTGCGTTATCGGCGTCAATCGCGCCGATCATGACGTGCTTGCCCATCGCTTCGGCGCGCGCGATCAAGGGGGGCATCAGCAGGCCGCCCAGCCCTTTGCCGCGCTGATCGTTCCGAATATGCACAGAATGTTCGACCGAATGGCGATAGCCGGACCACGGACCGCGAAAACTGCCGAAGGAGGCATAGCCGAGCACATCGGCGCCCTCCGTGGCAACCAGCACCGGGTAGCCGTCTGTTTGCCGCGCGGCAAACCAAGCGTGCCGGTCGGCCAAGCCAACGGGATCGTCGATATAGATGGCGGTAGAGGTGGCGATGACCTCGTTATAAATCGCCAGAATGCCGGGGACATCCTCAACCACCGCATCGCGGAGTATCATCAATAAGCTTCGTCCACCGCAGCCGCAGGTTTGGCGCGGGTTTTGACCAGGGCGTCATATTTGTTGAGCGCGCGGGCCATGGCATCGGAAATCGACGGCGTGCCGGAGGCGAGGATCTGCGCGTCGCCAGCGGGCGGCGGCACGCGGGCGGCAGCTTCGGCGGCTTGCACGGCGGCGGGGTTCGGCAGGCTCGGCTTCGGGGCGAGAGTGTTACTGACTTCCCGGCGCTCCAGCACGGGCGGCGTGCGTGTGGCGGTGCGGCCCGTGCGCTCCGGCACTTTGAACCAGCCGTTTTCCTGCGGGGCGTCGGCATCAGCCGCTGCGAGCAGGGGGGCCGTGGGTGCTGCCTGCGGGGCCGAGCGTTGCGCTTGTAGGGCTGCAACCCCTGCCAGCCCGCTCATGGATTGAGTGGGATCGACACTCGACGGCTGCCCCGGCAACCCTTGGGCGGCTTGCGCCGGGTTGGCTGCGGGCTGGCCCTGCACATTCATCATCGCAGCGGCGGGGGTAATCATGCCGCCTGATGGCAGGTTGGACTTGCCGATGAAGCCGGTCGAGCCTGCGGGCATCGCGGCTGTAGGTCCAGCAACAGTGCCCATCGGGCCTTTGCTTGTGAGCGCGATGCGGCCCCCTTCGGCGGGCAGGCTTGCGGCTTGAGCGACAATCGTCGGGCTTGGGGCGGCAGAGGCGGGAGCGACAGAGGCGGGGGCGACACCGGGGTCGGTCGGAGCGGCAGAGGCAAGCTGCTGGGTAACGATGGGTGCGGGCGCAGTGATCGCGGGTTTCGCCTCGGCCAGTTGCGGGCGCTTGCCGTCAAGCTCTTTGGCTTTGGCGATAGTGTCCACGGCTTCTTTACCGAGCGGATCGCCTTTGATGACCGCTAGCATGTTACTGCCAATATCGCGCCCTGTGCCTTCTTGAATGGTTGCATCGACCATGCTGAGAACAAGGCCCAACGGCCCGCCGTAAATTCCGCCGCCAATAAGGCGCGCGGCAGGCGACAGTGTGGAGCCGGTGAGTTCGCGGTAGATTGTGCCGATGATCGGTAAATGTTGCAGCGGGTTGATCGTATCCAGCACGTCGGCGAAGGTTAGGCCGTCATCGGTGGTTTTGCCCTCGGTTTTGGCTTGGTCCTGAACGTCGGCGGCGCTCGCAACCGTATCAGGCGCATCAACCTTAACCCAACGGGCTTCGCTGAACGGACGATCTGCCGAGGGATCAATTACCAGTTTCATCGTCATTGAACCGCTCCCTCAAACCGCGTCTAGGCATTCTCTACCAGGATTCCTATCCCAGTTCCGAAAGGCAAGCAAAATTCGGGCCGATTGGTCTGTCCGCGAATTTTTGCGCCTAGCTGTATGTCTTACAGACTTACACCTTGTGTTGGATCATACTCTTATTCGATTTTGTTAGGAAGAAGCGTAAGACGCCTGAGCGGCAGCAGTGCCTTGCCACGCTAGGCGATTTTTGCCGGGATGTCCTTGATCGGGGATGTCCTTGATCCGGGACGTTCTTGAACAGGAGAGATAGAATGACGCGCGCGATTGCCGAAGCGCTCGCCGAGGTTCGGCACACCATCACCACGGCGGCCCTTGCCGCGCACCGCAGGGCCGACGCGGTACGCCTCGTTGCCGTTTCGAAAACCCACGGGGCCGATGCGGTGGCGGAAGCTATCGCCGCAGGCCAGCGGGTGTTCGGCGAAAACCGTGTGCAGGAGGCGCAGGAGAAGTTTCCCGCGCTCAAAGCCGTGCATTCGGATTTGGAACTGCATCTCATCGGCCCACTGCAAACCAATAAGGTGAAGCAGGCGGTAGCGCTGTTCGATGTGATTCAAACCGTCGATCGTGAATCTCTGGCCGAGGCGCTGGCGAAGGAAATGGCCAAAGCCGGGCGGCATCCGGCGTGTTTGATCCAGGTGAATACGGGCGAAGAGCCGCAAAAGGCGGGCATTCCGCCGCGCGAGGCACTGGCCTTCATCGAGCGGGCGCGCACTCTCCATAACTTGCCGGTGAGCGGGCTGATGTGCATTCCCCCGGTGGATGAAGAACCCGCGCTGCATTTCGCCCTGCTGCGGGAAATTGCGACGAAAGCCGGGTTGCCCGTGCTCTCGATGGGCATGAGCGGCGATTACGCCTCGGCAGTGCGGTTCGGCGCGACTCATGTACGCGTTGGCACGGCTATTTTTGGTGCGCGCCCGGCGGCGGCGGTTGAGGGCCAGAATTAGCCGATGCCGCCGCTCTGGATCATCGAGGCCGATGCCGTCGTGCGCCCCATCCTGGCGGCTGCCGTGGCAGGCGTGATGCCGGAAGCCTGTATTGCCGACGCCCTGCCGCGCGAGCCGGTACCGCTTGGGGCGTTAATCCTCTCCTTACGGGCGGGGGAAGAGTGGCCGGATTGGCTAACGGCGGCGCGGGTGCCGGTCGTGGCGCTGGTGGCGAAAGGCGAAAGCCGGGTTTGGCCTGCGGGCTGGGACGTGCTGGAAAAACCGCTTCATCCCACGCTCGTGCGGGGCGCGCTCCGCCGGGCGTTGGAGGTGTCCGCTACCGCCGAAGCGCTGCCGCTGCCGGGGGGAAGTCTGCTGCTGACGCAACGCTTACTCGTCGGCCCGGAGGGTAGGGTGCGGTTGACAGAAAAAGAAGTGGCGCTGCTGTGCTATCTGTTGAAAGCCGATGCCCCCGTGTCCCGCCAGCAGCTTTTGGCGGAGATCTGGGGCTATCAGGCCGATACGCCAACGCGCACGGTGGAAACCCACTTGTATCGGTTGCGGCGAAAGATTGAAGGGTTGGGGCTGGGGCTAACCATCGTTGTGAGCGCGGAAGGCTATCGCGTACGTCGTCTCTGAAGCCTACCCGCGTTTGCGCGCTTGCAACGGCGCGGCGCATGGCCTAGCGTCCCGCAAACTGCTGAGCTTTGGAGGCACGGCGGGGCCTGTCTCGCGTCGCGGATTGGGTTAACGGGTTCGTTCGAAAAAAGGATTGGATCGGTCATGCGTGCCGTTTCGCTGTTAAATGTGCTGCTTCTTGGCACCATGCTCACGGCCTGCAGCATGTTGCCCCAAGGCGAGCAGAATTATCCCAAGACCGAAGACGAGCGCGATGCCGAGCGTTTCGGTAAAGTGACCGGGGAAGATGGCATTGTGCTGTTCGGCGGGCGCTCGCTGCCACGCGGCTCCGAAGGTGGCACCGGCATTGGCGTCAATACCTACCTCTGGCGCGCGTCGCTCGATGCGCTGTCGTTCATGCCGTTATCGTCCGCCGATCCGTTCGGCGGCGTTATCATCACCGATTGGTACAGCCCGCCGCAGAACCCCAACGAGCGGGTGAAGGTAACGCTGTATGTGCTGGACCGTGATTTGCGCGCCGATGGCGTGCGCGCTGCCGTGTTCCGGCAAGTGCTGGGTGGGGCCGGGTGGCAGGATGCAGCGGTCGATCCCCGCACGGGGACTGACCTTGAAGACGCGGTGCTAACGCGCGCGCGCCAACTGCGTATCACTAATCTAAACCGTAAATAATTCGCACTGAACGAGACCAATGTCCCGCTACGCCACCAAAGAAACCGAAGCCAAATGGCAAGCCGCTTGGGCCGATCAAGAGGTTTTTACCGCTAAGATCGACCCGAGTAAGCCGAAATATTATGTGCTGGAGATGTTCCCCTACCCGTCGGGGCGTTTGCACATGGGCCACGTCCGTAATTACGCGATGGGCGATCTTACGGCGCGCTACAAACGCGCGCGCGGTTTCAACGTACTGCACCCGATGGGGTGGGACGCTTTCGGGCTTCCGGCAGAAAACGCCGCGATGCAGAATAAGCGCCATCCGGCAGAGTGGACCTACGCGAATATCGACAGTATGCGCGCGCAGTTCGGGCAACTCGGCGTGTCGTTCGATTGGGAGCGGGAGCTTGCCACTTGCCATCCGCAATATTTCCGCCACGAACAGAAAATGTTCCTGGATTTCTGGAAAAACGGCCTCGCGTACCGCAAAAAAAGCTATGTGAACTGGGATCCGGTCGAAAACACTGTGCTCGCCAACGAGCAGGTGGTGGATGGCAAAGGCTGGCGCTCCGGCGCGCCCGTCGAGCGGCGGGAGCTTAATCAATGGTTCCTCAAGATCACCGACTATGCCGATGATTTGCTGAGTGCGATCACGACGCTGGACCGCTGGCCGGACCGCGTGCGCGTGATGCAGGAAAATTGGATCGGCAAAAGCCAAGGCGCACAGCTTAATTTTGCGCTCACTGAGGCTAGCCGTAAGCCCGGTTTTGACGCGGTAGAAGTTTATACGACCCGCCCGGATACGTTGTTCGGCGCGTCCTTCCTCGCCATTGCCGCCAATCATCCGCTGGCGCTGGCATTGGCGAAAACCGATACTGCGGCGGCTGAGTTTATCGCCGAGTGCAACCGCCTCGGCACGTCCGAAGCCGTGATTGAACAGGCGGAAAAGCTGGGTTTCCGAACTGGCCTGTTCGTTCAGAATCCCTTCGTGCCGGGCCAGGAACTGCCGGTCTATCTGGCGAACTTCGTGCTGATGGAGTATGGCACCGGCGCGCTTTTCGGTTGCCCGGCGCATGACCAGCGCGATTTCGATTTCGCAACGAAATATGATCTGCCGATTGTCACCGTGGTTCGCCCGCGCGATGCCGACGCCCGCTATACGGTTGGTACAGGTCCGTTCACCGACGATGGGGTTCTCCTCAACTCCGGCTTCCTTGACGGGCTGACCGTCGCCGAGGCCAAGAAGGCTGCCTGCGAGCAGATCGAAACCCTTGGTATCGGCACGGTCAAAACCCAGTATCGCCTGCGCGATTGGGGTGTGAGCCGCCAGCGCTACTGGGGCTGCCCGATTCCGGTGATCCACTGCCCGAGTTGCGGCCCGGTGGCGGTGCCTGACGATCAGCTTCCGGTAACGTTGCCCGACGATGTAACGTTCGATGCGCCCGGCAATCCGCTGGATCGGCACCCGACGTGGAAGCATGTGGCTTGCCCCACTTGCGGCGGGGCGGCGACGCGCGAAACCGATACGCTCGATACCTTCTTTGAAAGCTCCTGGTACTTCCTGCGCTTCGCCTCGCCGCGCGCGGAAGAGGCGTTCGATAAAGAGGCGGTCGAGTATTGGCTGCCGGTCGATCAGTACATTGGCGGCGTCGAGCACGCGGTTCTGCATTTGCTGTATTCGCGCTTCTTTACCCGCGCGCTGAAGCAATGCGGCTATGTGGATATGAAGGAGCCGTTTGCGGGCCTCTTTACACAAGGCATGGTTTGCCACCAGACCTATAAGTCGGCAGACGGCCAGTGGCTGTTCCCCACCGATGTGCGCCAGGACGAGGCGGGGGCCTTCATCGAGATCACCACCGGGCAGGCCAGCACGCCGGGCCGGGTGGAGAAAATGTCGAAGTCCAAGAAAAACGTCATCGACCCGGATGAAATCATCGGGGCTTATGGGGCCGATGCTGCGCGGCTCTTCGTGCTGTCGGACTCGCCGCCTGAGCGCGATTTCGAGTGGACCACGGCAGGCATTGATGGCGCATGGCGTTACGTCAACCGCCTGTGGCGGCTTGCAACCGAACCCGCTGCCGATAAGCCGCTCGCCGCCTATGGTGCCGCCCTGCCGGATAAAATCGACGGCGCGGCAGACAAATTATTGCGCCTGACCCATAAAACCATCCGCGATGTGACGGACGGGCTGGAGCAGTTCCATTTCAATAAGTCGGTCGCGCTCATCCGCGAACTCACCAACGCCGCCGAAGATCTGACCGGCACCGACGCCGCGAGCGCCTGGGTTCGCCGTTTCGCCCTCGTCACGGTCATTCGTCTCATCGCGCCGATGATGCCCCACGTCACCGAAGAAATTTGGGCGTATCTGGGCCATAGCGGTGAAGGTATGCTGGTCAACCAGCCGTGGCCGAGCTTCGATCCGGCGCTTACGGTCGATACCAGCGTCACCATCGCCCTGCAAGTAAACGGCAAAATGCGCGGAACGCTGGAGTTGCCGCGCGACATTACGCAAGCGGATGCCGAAACCGCCGCCCTCGCCGATGCGTCCGTCCAACGCGCCCTCGATGGCCGCGCACCGAAGAAAATCATCCTCGTGCCGAACCGTTTGATCAATGTCGTCGGTTGAGAAGCCTCTATTAGGGGCGTTGCCCCTAATGACCCCAGCCAAGGGGCTTGCCCCTTGGCGATCCTATTATTTGTCAAAACTAATTTCCTGGGCGACTGAGCGCGTGTCATCCATCGGAAAAACGGATTCTCAAGGGGCAAGCCCCTTGAGCGGGCGGCCCGCGCGTTTGACGCGCAAAGCACGTCGGGGGGGCAGCGCCCCGGTCTTGCTCGCTACCGCTTTCCTACTGTCCGCCTGCGGCTTCCAGCCTTTGTACGGGCGCGGTGAGGGGCAGGTGGCGGCGGAGACGTTGCGGCAGGTGCGGATCAATCCGATTGCGGATCGTCCGGGGCAGATTTTGCGCGGGCTGTTGTCGGATCGGTTGCAGCCGAAGGGGCTAGAGCGGGCGCGCTATAGTCTCGATATTAACCTGGCCGAAGGCGTGTCGGAAGTGGCGGTGCGGCGCGATGCTACGTCTAGTTATTCGCGGCTGCGGTTGAACGGCGGCATGGTGTTGACCGATTTGGAGACGCGCGCAGTGGTTCTGTCCGAACCTGTGCGCTCGGAAATTGGCTATATCAATCAGGAAGGTGGCTACGGCACGTTACTGGCGCAGAATGAGGCGCGGGAGCGGGCAGTGCAAGATTTGGCCAATAGTATTAGCCTGCGCCTGTCGGCCTTTTTGGCCCAGCGCGGGCAAGCCAAGCCGTAGGTTTCTATGAAGCTCGCGCGTGGAAGCTCCGCCGAAGCGCTGGTGAAGCAGGCGAACTCCCCCCTGCGGGCGGCGCTGTTCTTCGGGCAGGATGCCGGGCTAGTGCGGGAGCGGGCGGCGGCGCTGATTGTCGCGGTGGCGGGCAGCAAGAACGATCCGTTTCGCGTGGTTGAGTTCCAAGTATCGGCGCTGAAGGACGATCCGGCGCGGCTGAACGACGAGGCGGCGGCGCTGTCTTTAATCGGCGGGCGGCGGGCGATTTGGCTGCGCGATGCTAGCGATTCCGGGCTAACGGCAATTCTCAAAGGCTTCCTCGAAACCCTGCCGGGCGAGGCGGTGATTGCGATTGAAGCGGGCGATTTAGCGGCGAAATCCAGCCTTCGCAGTCTGTGCGAAAGCCACGCCGCGACGGTGGCGGTGCCGTGTTATCACGATAGCGGTGCCGATCTTGGGCAGGTGATCGGCGATACACTGCGGAAAGCCGGGCTATCGCCAGAGCCGGATGCGCTGGCCTATCTCACGCAACACTTGGGCGGCGACCGGATGGTAAGCCGTTCGGAGCTTGAGAAACTCACGCTGTATCTGCACGGTAAAAGCCGGGTAACGCTGGCCGACGCGCAAGGCTCGGTGGGGGATAGCGCGGCGCAATCGTTGGATGACGTGCTGCAAGCGGCGCTCGATGGCCGTACCGAGGCCCTCGATTTGGCCTTTCGCCGGGCGATGATGGACGGCGAATCGCCTGTGGGTCTTCTCAGAATGTTGATCCGGCAAATGCAGCGGCTGCACTTGATTGCGGCGCAGGTGGCGGGCGGAAAAAGCCCCGATTCGGCCCTTGCGAGCCTACGCCCGCCCGCCTTTAAGCGCGATGCCGAGCGCCTGTCTCGCCAGGCCCGCTTCTGGCCCTTGCCCCGTGTTACGGCAGCCTTGGGCCGACTGATGGAGGCGGAAGCCCAGTGCAAAAGCTCGGCCTTGCCGGACGAGGTGATGTGCGCGCGGGCGTTACTCGAAGTGTCCGAGAACGCCCGCCGTCAGCGACGCTGACATACCTAAAAACGTCAGCGCCGCTGATATGCTTAAGGCGCGATCTTCGTCAAAAACGCCTGCACGTCGTCGCGCACGGGGGCGAGGAAGCCGAGGCTGGGCGTCATGCCGCCGATGATGGCGCTGTGGCCAACGCCGGGGTAGAAGATCGTTTCAACTTGCGCGCCTGCGGCGGTTAGGGCGGCGGCGAGGGTTTGGCTATTGCGGGGGTAAACCGTGCGGTCGCTCTCGCCATGCAGCAGCAGAATTGGCGGGGCATCGGCGCGGATATGGCCGCTGGGGAGCGACGCCCGGCCCACGCGGTCATAGTCGAGAATGGTGCGGTAAGGCTCGTCCGGCTCGAAATCCGCCGGGGCGGCGAGGGCGAGGACGCCCGCAAGCTTGAGCCGCTCGGCCCCCAGATAGGTGGGATCGAGCGCTAACATCAAGACGATGTGCGCGCCTGCCGAATGGCCCATCAGCACGAGCGGCGTATCGTCCCCCCACACCTGCCGCGCATGGCGCACCGCAGTGGCAGCATCGGCCAGAAAGCCTTGATAGCGCACTTCGGGATAGACGCGGTAGTCGGGCACAGCCACCCTGTAGCCCGCTTCCGCAAGGCTCTGCCCGATGAAGCGATACTGCTGGCGTGCGCCATCTTGCCAACCACCGCCGTAGAAAAAAACAATCGCGGGCGTCTTCACAGGGGCGTCGCTGGCCGGGCTGTAGAAATCCATCTTGCCGCGTGGGCCGGGCTGGAACGCCTCGTCTGTTTGCACGCGATAGCCCGTTTTCGGGGTTAGCGCGTCGAGCATAGCAAGGCCGCTACAGCCAGAAACCAGTCCAGCTAAGAGGATTGCCGGGAGAGCGCGTGCCCAAATTTGAAAAATAGCCATCACTTTCTCATACGGAGCCGCCATCACTCTGGATGCTTGGAGAAGCGTATGACAGAAAAAGGGTGATCATTGTGACGGTAGATTTTGTTTCCGCTTGGTTTTTTGCTATAGTAAAGAGATAGTGCCGAATGTCGTGGTCGTGATCCAAGCGAACTGCGGACATTGTGTGGCCCAACCTTTTGGCGATACCCGATGTATTCCGACAAAGACCGCGAAATTCAGCGGAAAATGATGGAAAGTAAGATGCAGCGCATCGACATTGATGTCGATCGTGCTCGCATTGCGGCGGCCACGGGGCGCGTTGCTGAAGTTGAACGAATCGTGCGAAATGTACGCGGTCAACTTCAAGATAAAGCCATCGCCCGTGATTATTTCGCTAAGGTTAGCGAGGCGGTTAAGTCTATATCGCTCGATGCTAATCTAAAACTCGTTGATTTGTCCTTAGAACAAGCGCGCGAGTTTGCTTTGCAGCGTTTGGAAGGCAAAAAACAAGACGCGATCAAGATTGCAAAAGAGCATCTTGTAAAGGCTATGGAACTGGGCGCAGCTCAAACTTTCAAAGATCTCGTTCTGAAAAAGATTGACCTGATCTCGATGACGGGGGGGCACCGCCAGGATGGCCCAACCAAGGCGAAACCTGCCGAGGCAATGCCAAAAATCGCCAACGTCGCTAAGGGTGAAAAGCGCAACTACACGCGGTTTGACGAGCCTAAGCTGCACGTGAAGCTGGCCGATAAAGTGTTCACCACGATTGATTGGTCCATCGGTGGGCTGCTGATTGCCAATTATGATGGCGATTTGGACCAGGGGGGTGAAACCCAGGCGAACTTCTGCCTCGTCGGCGGCGACCGGAACTATACGGCGACCATTCGAGTTGTTCGGCTGGACTCCAGGCACAGAACGCTGGCGGTTCGCTTTACACGCTCCACGATGGATGCCTTGGAGTTTTTCCGCAATTTAATGAAACAGCACGCCCAACGGGCCGTGTAGTCCGCAGGGTTTGCGCGGGGGCCTTCGGGCAGTCCGTCGGCTTTTCTTTTCTCCTGTTTTGGTGCGCCCTTTAGTCATGAGTGACGTTCGTGCGTTTCCCGCTTCCGACCGGACCACGCTGATCGCCGGTCTTTTACGCCTCACCGATATTCTGTTGGTGGTGGTCATTGCTTATGTATTGTTTTGGTTTCATAACGACACCCTACGCGCACCGCATTATTATCATCAGATCATCGTGCTGGCGGCCCTGCTCACGGCAAACTTCACTCATATTGCCGGTATCTACCGCCCGGCGGCCCTCGCCTCCACCTCCTTACAGGTGGTGCGGTTGGCGGCGGCCTGGAGCATGGTTGGCCTATCGGTCCTCGCCTTTGTTTTTGTGACCGAGATTGACGGGTGGCTAAACCACACGTGGGCGATGCGCTGGTTCTTTGGCGTACTGCTGGCCTTTACGGTAACGCGCATTGTGATATGGGATCGGCGGCGGCGACTGCGGCGGCATGGGGATTTGACCGTCCGCATCGCCCTCGTGGGCGCGCGGGATTTGGGCCGCAAGGTGCTGGAGCAGTTGCGGCAAGATCCTTACGTGCAGGTGATGGGGGTGTTCGATACGCTCGATCCGGGCGAAACCACGATTGAAGGCGTGCCTTATCGCGGCTCGGTGAAGGATCTCGTGCGCCTCGTTCGCAAAGAGCGTGTCGATGAAATCGTTATCGCTATGATCGACCGGTCGGAGGAGGAGGTCGCGAGCGTGCTGGCAAAGCTGCGCGACGTACCGATCAATACCAAGTTCTGCGCCCATACGCTGCGCTTCAATCTGCCGGTGCGGGGCTATTCCACTATCGGCGGTCTGCCCTTGCTGCACGTCTTCCAGCGGCCTCTGGGGGCCTGGGGGCAAGTGCTGAAAGGGGTGGAGGATCGCGTTTTGGGGCTGATTTTCTTGGTCTTGGCCTTGCCCGTGATGGCGGTGATCGCCCTGCTGGTTAAGCTCGATAGTCCTGGCCCGGTCTTGTTTCGGCAAAAGCGCTATGGGTTTAATAATAACGACATAACCATATACAAATTCCGCTCGATGCGGAACGATACAAACTCTGACCCTACGGTTCCGCAGGCTCAGCGCAATGATCCGCGCGTGACGCGCCTTGGTGCGTTTTTGCGGAAATCGAGCTTGGACGAACTTCCGCAGCTTTTTAATGTTTTACAGGGTAGCATGTCGCTGGTGGGGCCGCGCCCCCACGCTGTTGCCCACAATGAACATTATGCCGCCGTGATTGATGGTTATCTGGGTCGCCACCGGGTAAAGCCGGGGATCACGGGATGGGCGCAGGTCAACGGCTACCGGGGCGAGACCGATACGCCGGAAAAGATGCGAATGCGCGTGCAATATGATCTGTACTACATTGACAACTGGTCGCTTAGTCTCGATCTAAAAATTTTGCTGATGACCTTTTTTGTCGGCTTTGTGAACCGGAACGCCTACTAGCGGGTATTAGGTTTAGGGCCGAAGGGAGCTGAACATGGGGCGGTATAGTGGATCGGGCAACGAGCCGGAGATTCTAATCGAGCCGGGCCGGGGGCCGAGGCGTGGCTCCCATCGACGGCAAACGCCCGGCGGGTTTGGTCAGGTCGTGCGGGTCGTTCTCGCCGTCTGCGCTCTTGCGGCGATCATTGGCGGCGCGTTGCTGTTGGTCGCGAGTGTTTTCACGGTGTTGGCCTTGGCCGTGCCGGTGATTCTTATTGTGGGCTTGGTTTATGTCTTGATCAACCGTCGCAAGCTGCGATCTGTCATTATCCGACGCGGATAGTTTGAAGGAGAGAGAGCGTTCCATGGCCAACCGTCGTGTCACTAGCCCCGTCCCCCGCCCGCCCCTAATTGGGGTCACGGCGTGTATTCGCACCGTGGATGGCAGCCGCACGCACACGGTGGTTGAAAAGTATATTCGCGCCATTACCGAAGGGCTTGGCGGCTTACCGCTGCTCATTCCGGCGTTAGGGGATGATCTTGATATTGGGTCGATCGTCGGTAGTCTCGATGGGCTGCTGATAACCGGAAGCCTGTCGAACGTCGAACCTCATCTCTACGGTGGTGATCCGTCGGCTCCCGGCACGCTGCACGATCCCGCCCGCGACGCCACAGTGATGCCGCTGATTATCACCGCGCTCACCGCCGGGATTCCGCTTCTCGCGATTTGCCGGGGGCATCAGGAACTGAACGTCGCGCTCGGCGGCACGCTGCACCAGCGCCTGCATGAGCAGCCGGGGCGGCTCGATCATCGCGCGCCGAAAACCGATGATCTCGACGTGGAATATGGCTTGGCCCACGCCGTCACGCTCACCGAAGGCGGCTTGTTCCAGCAGTTGAATGATGGCGCGTTGCGCCTCATGGTCAACTCCTTGCACTGGCAGGGGATTGACCGGCTGGCCGATGGACTCGACGTGGAAGCCGTGGCCGATGATGGCACTATCGAGGCTGTTCGCGTGACCCGAACCGATAGTTTCGCGGCCTCGGTACAGTGGCACCCAGAGTTCAAAGTGCGGGAGAACCCGTTCTCGCTGGCCCTGTTCGGGGCTTTTGGCGAAGCGGCGTCCGCCTATGCGGGTACTCGGCAGCGGACGCGATGAGCGTTTGGGTCACATGATCGCCTTAGTCTTCGGCAGAAGTGTTCTCAAGCGGTTTTCCCAGGAGCGGGTGGCGATTTTGGCAGGCTCGCTGGCCTTCACCACACTGCTCACGCTGGTGCCGCTGGCTATTTTGGTGTTCGGTGTTGCCGCCCGGTTCGACGGCATCGGTGAATGGATCATTCAGGCGCGTGGGATGATCGTGGGCAGTTTTGTGCCGGGGGTGGGCGATACTGTCGATCTACAACTGACCACCTTCATCAGCAATGCCGCCTCGCTCCCCACGTTCCTACTGCCAGCCTTAGGAATTTCGGTGTTTCTGCTGCTGCTGGAAATCGAAACCTCCTTCAACGCTATTTGGCGCACGGATCGGCACTGGCCGTGGTCGGTGCGCTTTTTGGCCTTTGTTGCGACCGTCGTGGCCCTGCCGCTGCTGGCGGCGGCAAGCGGGTGGGCAGTGGGAACGCGGTTTTTGGGCAGCGATGCGCCGTGGGTGGCGGCCCTCCGTCACGGGGTAACGCCGCTGATCGGCTTCACGGCCTTTTTCTTTATGTTCACCGTCTTTCCGGCTCGGCGCGTGCATTGGGGCGCGAGCGCGGTGGGGGCGACTGTCGCCGCCTTGGCGCTGACCGTCGCCAAATGGATTTTTGTCTGGTATATCGCCGCGACGCCGATTCAAAATATGATCTATGGCGCGCTTGCGGCGCTGCCGCTGCTTCAGATTTGGGTTTTCATTCTCTGGGTGCTCATCCTCTTCGGCGGAACCGTGGCGGCAGAGGCGCAAGACTGGCTGGAAGCGCGCAGTAAGCAAGCCGTTCAGGGCGGGTGAGTACCCGCAAGCGGGTTGCGATAAGGGAAGGTAGGAGATGCACCGTTTTGCCAATCCGGCACGGTTTCAGCGCATAGCGCGGCGAATTTTGCCGTTTTTTGCCGGGGCGACGGTGCTGTTCCTCGGCTTTGGCCTCTATTATGCGCTGCTTGGCTCGCCTGCGGATTATCAGCAGGGGGAGACCGTGCGGATTATGTATGTCCACGTTCCCGCTGCCTGGATGAGCCTGTTCGTTTATGCGTCAATGGCGCTTTCCAGTGCCGTCGCGTTGATCTGGCGGCACCCGTTGGCCGATCTTGCAACGCGCGCTGCTGCCCTTCCCGGCGCGGCCTTCACCGCGCTTTGCCTCGCCACCGGCTCCCTCTGGGGGCAGCCGATGTGGGGCACTTGGTGGGTGTGGGACGCGCGGTTAACTTCGGTATTGGTGCTATTTTTTCTCTACCTCGGTTATATCGCTCTGGTCGATGCCTTCGACGATCCCGAGCGCGGTGCCAAAGCCGGGTCGATCCTGGCACTCGTCGGCGCGGTCAATCTGCCGATCATCAAATTTTCGGTTGATTGGTGGAATACTCTGCACCAACCGGCGAGCGTGCTGAAACTGGGTGGTCCTTCCATTGATGGCACTATGCTGCGCCCTTTGCTGCTGATGGCGCTCGGTTTTACCTGTTTTTTCGCGACGCTGCTGCTGCTACGCCTTGAAACTGCGCTGCTGGACCGCAAAATCCGTGCGGTGGAGGAGCGCGTATCGTGACGGATTTTTGGGCGATGGGCGGTTATGCCGTCTTCATCTGGGCCTCTTATGGGCTGGCTGCCGTTACCCTAGGCGGGCTGGTGGGCCTCACGCTGTGGCAGCGCCGTCGCGCGCGGCTGACGTGGGCTGCGGTGAACCCGCGCCGGGAGAGCGCGCCATGAGCCTCACGTCCCGCGCCAAAATTGCCAAACGCCGCCGCCTTTGGGCCGTGCTCGCGGGCCTGTCCGGGCTTGGCGTGGCAGCGGCACTGATCCTTACGGCTTTTTCCGACAATCTGGTGTTCTTCCACTCCCCCAGCGATATTATTGCGGGAAAAGTAGTGCCGGAGCGGCGGTTTCGGTTGGGCGGTTTGGTTGAAACCGGCTCGGTGCAGCGCCAGTCCGACGGCACGACCATGCTGTTCCGCATCACCGACACGGCGCACAGCGTGACCGTAACCTTCAAGGGCGTACTGCCCGATCTGTTCCGCGAAGGCCAAGGCGTCGTGACGGAAGGGATGCTCAATCGGCAAGGGCTGTTTATCGCGCGCGAAGTTTTGGCCAAGCATGATGAAAACTACATGCCAAAAGAAGTAGCCGAGGCGCTTAAAGCCTCCGGGCAGTGGAAAGCCAGCCAGGGAGACCCTGGCACCTCTCCCGCACCGAAATAGGATACAGAAATGCTGATCGAACTCGGGCATTACGCGCTGATTCTGGCGAGCGTGCTGGCGCTGCTCCAGGCCGCGTTCGGGCTGTGGGGGGCCGAGCGGCGCGATGGGTTTTTGATGGCCTTCAGCGGCAGTGCGGCGTTGGCGCAAACGGGGGGCTGCCTGATTGCCTTTGGCGCGCTGATGCACGCTTACATTACCTCCGATTTTTCGGTGCAGAACGTCTGGCAGAACAGTCACGTCGATAAACCGCTGCTCTATAAAATCAGCGGCGTTTGGGGCAATCACGAAGGCTCAATGCTGCTGTGGATTACCGTTATGGCCCTGTTCGGTGCGGCGGTGGCGCTTGCCGGTAGCGGGATGCCCGCGACCTTGCGGGCGCGGGTCTTAGGCATTCAAGCACTGATTTCCTTAGGGTTTTACGCTTTCGTGCTGCTGACCTCGAACCCCTTCGCCCGGCTTGTGCAGGCACCGATTGAGGGGCGCGGGCTTAACCCGCTGCTGCAAGACCCTGGCCTCGCCTTCCATCCGCCGCTGCTGTATTTGGGCTATGTCGGCACGTCGCTCACCTTCTCCTTCGCGCTGGCGGCGTTGCTGGAGCGGCGGGTTGATCCGGCGTGGGCGCGGTGGGTGCGGCCTTGGGCCTTAGTGTCGTGGATTTTCCTCACCCTCGGCATCGCGCTGGGGAGTTGGTGGGCCTATTACGAGTTGGGTTGGGGCGGCTGGTGGTTCTGGGATCCCGTCGAGAACGCCTCGCTCATGCCCTGGTTGGCCGCGACCGCTTTGCTGCATTCGGCGATTGTGGTGGAGAAGCGCGATAGCCTGAAGCGCTGGACCGTGCTGCTCGCGATTATCACCTTCGCCTTTTCGATTCTCGGCACTTTCCTCGTGCGGTCGGGGGTGATTACCTCCGTCCATGCGTTCGCGACCGATCCTGCGCGCGGGGCCTTCATTCTGCTCTTGTTGGCGCTCATCGTCGGCGGGGCGCTCACGCTTTATGCTCTACGGGCAGGGTCGCTCGGGGGGGGCGGCTTGTTCGCGCCTATCAGCCGAGAAGGCGCGTTGATCCTCAATAACGTGCTGTTGGCGGTGGCCCTGGTAACGGTGCTGCTCGGCACGCTCTACCCGATGTTTTTGGACGCGATGGGCCTTGGCACGGTCACGGTGGGCACCCCTTATTATAAGGCAACCTTCGTTCCGCTGCTCATCCCCTTAGTGCTGGTGATGGCGGCGGGGCCGCTGATTCCGTGGAAGCGGGCCGATGCCTTCAGTATTCTGATGCGCTTACGGGTGGCGGCGGTTTTAGCGCTGGCGGGGGCGGGGGCGGCTTACGCCTGGGCCGAGGGGGGACCGCTCTTGGCGCCCATCGGTATTTTCTGCGGTTGTTGGTTGATTTTCGGCGCGGCGACGGACCTTGTCGATCGCGTGCGCGGCCCTAACCCCTGGGCGCGCTGGCGGGGTTTGCCGCGTAGTGCCTTGGGCGCGGTTATCGCTCACGCCGGGCTTGGGATTAGCATTCTCGGCATGAGCGGCGATTTGTGGCAGCAGGAATCTATCCGCGCTCTCAGCCCTGGTCAGAGTATGCCGTTGGCGGGCTTCGAGTTGACCTTGGAGAAGGTTGAGCCGGTGCAAGGCCCGAACTTTATCGCCGAACGGGCGACGGTTGTTATCCGCCGCAATGGCGAGATCATTGGCACGGCCACTCCGTCGCGCCGTAAATTCACCCGCCCGCCGATGACAACCAGCGAAACCGCCATTCGCACCAATGGGCTGCGCGATCTCTACTTGGCGCTCGGCGACCGCGATGGGCAGACCGGGGCCTATGCCTTGCGGGTTTATTATAATCCGCTGGTGCCGCTCATCTGGGGCGGCGCGGTGGTGATGGCGCTCGGTGGCGGGATTTCCTTAGCCGACCGGCGCTTGCGTTTAGGCGTCGCCCAGCGCGCCCCGGCCCCCAAGCGTGCCGGAGCCTCGGCATGAGCCGCTGGGGATTGGCGGCGCTACCGCTGTTGCTGCTGGCGGGTTTGCTCGGCGCGTTCGGTCTGCGTTTGCTGGACGGCACCGACCGCGCCCTGCCCAGCACCTTGATTGATCGGCCCGTGCCTGCAACCGCCTTGCCGTCTTTACGCGCGGGGGACGCCCCTTTCACCGATGCTGAGATTAAGGCGCTGGCGGTGCAAGGCCCGCTGCTGGTGAATGTCTTCGCCTCCTGGTGCGTGCCGTGCCGGGCGGAGCATCCGTTTTTGATGGACTTGAAGCGCGAAGGTGTCACGCTCCTCGCCCTCAATCAGCGCGATAAGCCTGAGAATGCCAAAGCCTTTCTGGCGGCGTTGGGCGACCCGTTTGCGCGCATCGGCGTCGATGCCAATGGGGCGGCCTCGCTGGAATGGGGCGTTTACGGTGTGCCGGAAACCTTTGTCATCGACCGTGCAGGCAAGATCCGCTATCGCCACGTCGGCGCAATCGACAAGGACGTGTTGGACAAAATCCTGCGCCCGCTGTTGAAGAGTCTCGCGTCGTGATCCGCCGTCTTGCCCTCGCGCTGGTACTGCTGGCAGCCCCGCTCGCGGCCCTTGGCCCTGACGAAATCCTGACCGATCCCGCCCTGGAGGCTCGCGCTCGTGCCCTATCGCGCCAGTTGCGTTGCCTTGTGTGCCAGACCGAATCCATCGACGATTCCAATGCCGAGCTGGCGCGCGATCTACGCTTGCTGGTCCGCCGTCGCCTCGTTACCGGGGAGAGCGACGCGCAAGTGCTCGACTATATCCACGCGCGCTATGGCGATTACGTGTTGATGCGCCCGCCCGTTCTAGGCCGCACGGCGCTGCTGTGGTTCGGGCCGTTTCTGCTGCTGGCGGGTGTTGGCGGGTGGCTGGTGATCCGGGCGCGGCGTGGTGGTAAAGCCCCGGCGGCCACCGTTCCGCTGACACGGGCAGAGCAAGAGCGCTTGCGGCGTTTGGAGCGAGGATCATGATGTTACTCCTTGCCTTGTTGTTACTCTCGGCAGGGATGGCGCTGGTCGTGCTCATGCCGCTCGCGCGCCGCGCGCCGGGGGGGGAGGCCAACGCCGCAATCATCCTCTACCGCGACCAGTTGGCCGAGTTAAGCCGTGACCATGTTGCTGGACGCTTAAGCGTTGCCGGGCTTGCCGCTGCCAAACTAGAGCTTCAGCGCCGCGTGCTTCAGGCCGATAAAACGGCCCTGCGCCCGGTTTCCTGGGTGCCGCGCCGGGCGCTGGCCGTGCCGGTGGTGGCGTTGGTGATGGCGGTGCCGCTCGCGCTGTATCTGTCGCTTGGGCAGCCTGGGCAGAAGGATCAACCGATTTCAGGGCGCAGCGCGGAACTCGCGCCGCTTCAGGCGGCAACGGCAGCGCTGGCGGAAGCGCGGCAGCAGTTGAACGCTGACCCGACCCAACCGATGACCTGGCTCAGGCTTGTAAACCTGCTGCTGCAACAGGACGACACGCAAGAAGCGGTGCACCTTTTGACCGCTGCCCGCGCCCGCTTTCCCGGCCTTGCCGCCTTGCCGTCGGCGCAAGGGGAAGCCCTCACCCGCGCCGGACAAGGCTTGATTACGGGCGAGGCCGAGGCCGCGTTTCGGGCGGCCCTCGCGCTTGATCCGCAAGACGCGCGCGCCCGCTATTTTCTAGCGCTCGCCGCCGAGCAACGGGGCGCGCCTGCCGAGGCTTTGCGCGATTTGGAGGCGATGCTGACTGAAGGCCCTGCCGACGCGCCGTGGCGCAGCACCGTGGTTGCGGCGCAAACGCGGCTGCGGCTGGCCCTCGGCCTGCCTGCTGTCAGCGAGGCCCCCGCCAGCACGGACGCTCAGGCGCAAGCGATGATTCGCGGCATGGTCGAAGGGCTGGCGACCCGATTGGCGCAGACCCCGGACGATCTGGCGGGCTGGCAGCGGCTTGCCCGCGCGCGCACGGTCTTGGGCGAGACGGAGGCGGCGGTTGCCGCCCATCGCCAAATCCTCCGCCTGCAACCGCAATCAGTGGAGGCGCTGCTGGGCCTCGCTCGCGCGCTCTCTTCGCCGTCAGCCGATCCTGCGGCTTCTATACCCCCGGAGTTCTACGACCTTATGCGCCGGGTTTTAGGCCACGATCCCAATCAGCCAGAAGCCTTGTGGTTCGCAGGGTTAGGGGCTGCTCAGCAGGGCAATAAGCCAGAAGCTCTGGCCTATTGGCACCGTTTATTAGCGCTGTTGCCAGAGG
>JAYSQZ010000070.1:0-56744 GCA_043721315.1 Alphaproteobacteria bacterium | reverse complement strand
CCCGGCGCGAATTTCTCGCCCTCATCGCGCAACCGGGGTTAGGCTCTTCCGCAGTCTAGAGCTGCGTGCGATTAATCGGACGCAGCTCTAAATACACGGGAGGGGGATCGTGATACTCTCTATCTTGCCCTAAACTTACGCATAAACCTTGCCAAAGCGGTTCGCCAAGAACGCCGGAAGCGATACGTCTTCTTGCCGCACGAAACCGGTTTGCGGCAGGTGGCGGCTGTTCTTCAGGTCAATCACCGCGCAGGCTGCCGCCGCCGTGGTCAGTTCGATCGCGCTGAACTCACGCTCGCCCACTATCTGCCCGGAAATCGAGCGGGCGAAGCTGGTTTGCATCAAGCGGCCCTTTTGGAAGCCCGTGGCGGTGACGAACACCACGACCACATCCTGACGGGTTTGCGGAATTGCGCCTTCCAGAATTTCCTTCAGCAAGCCGCGACGGCTCTTAAGGTTCAAATCTTCCAGAATGAGGCGCATGGCCGCGCAGTGGCCGGGGAAGCGGATGGTTTTATAGGTGAGGGTTTCTACCCGGCCTTCGTAGGTTTCGCACAGGCTGCCGACCCCGCCCGACGTGGTGAAGGCTTCGTACTCGACGCCGTTGATGGCGAAATGTTCAAGCCCTTCCATCGGCGGCACGGCCACCCGGTGATTGTCCATAATCACGTCGCAGGGGTTAAGATATTCGTTAATCAGCCCCTCGGTGCTCCAGGTCAGGTTATAGCCAAGGCCGTTGGCGGGATATTTCGGCAGCGCACCGACGCGCAGGCGCAACTCGCGCAAACTATCGAACTGGCTCGCAAGATCGTGGGCAACGATGGAAATTACCCCTGGTGCCAAGCCACACTGCGGCACGAACGCGGTTGAAGCCCCTTCCGCCAAGTGGCGCACGCGGTTGGTTACGGCTACGTCTTCGGTAACATCGTAATAATCCAACCCATAGGCGCGGGCGGCTTCGGCGATGTGAACATTCACCGCGAACGGCCCGGCACCCACAACGGCCCCCTGCCCTGTCATCGCCTCGGCCAGCGCCGCCGCGTCGGTTGAATCGACGGGGCGCGTGTGGGCGCCCGGTACATCGACAGCGGCCAGCGCCGCCGGGTTCACGTCGCCAATCGTAACCTGATAGTCGCCCGTTCCTTGCAACAGCGCCGCCATCGACGTGCCGATACGCCCCGCTCCCAGAATCAAAATCTTATGCATTGCCGCCCCCTGCTTGAATTGTTGGGGCGGAGTGTGCCGGGCAGCAGCGTCGGCAGGCTACCCGGCGATTCGTCGGAATACGCGAAAATACCGGCGTTTCGCCGGATTATTCCGGTGTTTTTATAGTTTCGGCAAAAACAGATGAAGCCGCGCCGGAAAAGGCCCATAACTTAACCCTGCTGGGGGTGCCGATACCCAAGATTGAGTGAGCGGAATGCAGGTCTATCTGCCGATTGCCGAAATGTCGATCAACGTCCTGGTGTTGCTGGCCTTGGGCGGCGGCGTGGGGTTTATTTCGGGCTTGTTCGGCATCGGTGGCGGGTTTTTGATGACGCCGATTCTCATTTTTCTCGGGGTGCCGCCCGCCGTTGCCGTTGGAACGCAAGCTAATCAACTGGTCGGTGCCTCGCTGTCCGGCGTGCTCGGGCACTGGCAGCGCGGCGGGGTTGATACGCGCATGGCGGGCGTTATGCTGGGGGGGGGCGTGATTGGCTCTGGCCTCGGCGTGTGGATTTTCGGGCTGTTGCAGCGCTTAGGCCAGATTGATACGGCGATTTCTATTCTCTATGTGCTGGTCCTGGGCAGCGTCGGCGGCCTAATGCTGATCGAAAGCCTTAAAGCCTATCGGGCCGCGCGAAACCCCAGCTTAGCGCTGCGCCGCCTGCACCAACATTTGTGGATGCACGGGCTGCCCTGGAAGATGAAGTTCCCTAAAAGCCGCCTGTATATCTCCGTGTTCGTGCCGATCACCATTGGCTTTCTCGGCGGGCTGATTGTTGCGATCATGGGCGTGGGCGGCGGGTTTTTCATGATCCCGGCGATGGTTTACATCGTCGGGATGCCGCCGAGCGTGGTAGCGGGCACTTCCCTGTTTCAGATTATTTTCGTTACCGCCATTACCGCCTTGTTGCAGGCCGTAACCAATCAAACCGTCGATGTGTTTCTGGCGCTTCTGCTGTTGCTGGGCGGAATTGTCGGCACGCAGTTCGGGGTGCGCTTCGGCGTTAAATTACGCGGCGAGCAGTCACGCATGTTAATGGCGCTGCTGATCTTAGCCGTAGCGGTGAAGCTATTTTTCGATCTCACGTTAACACCCACGGATCTGTTTTCGCTGGAGGTGGTGCGATGATCCGCTGGCTGCTGGCTGCGGCCCTGCTGCTGCTCGCCCCCCACGCCGCGCGGGCGCAAGCGGTGTTGGCAGACGTGACGGACCCGCTGGTGGCGATCACCACCGGCTTTAGCGGAACAGACGTTACCGTGTTCGGCGCACTGGAAGAGGCGGGGGCGGATGTTATCGTTGTGCTGCGCGGCCCTGGCCAAACGCTTAGGTTACGTCATAAGCAGCGGGTATTCGGCCTGTGGCTCAACGGCCCGGCGCAGCTTTTCGCGCAAGTCCCCGGCTTCTATGGGTTGGCGGCAACGAAGCCCGTGAGCAGTCTGCTCTCGCTTGAAGACCTGAACCAGAACCGGCTGGGCCTTTCTGCACTGCAAGCCAGCTTAGACCCCGTGCGTGCGGCTGGTGGCCCGGAGGTGCTAGACACCGACCGCGCTGCCGTGGTGAGTGAACTCGCCAAACGCGGCCTGATTGTGCAAAAGCCAGAGCCTATCCGCCTCTTAGCGGGGCGCTTGTTCAAGGTCAACTTCGCCCTGCCCTCGAATGTGCCCGTGGGGCCGTTTCAGGTTTCAGTTTATGCGGTGAAGGATCGGCAGATCATCGGTGCGATCACCACGCCCTTGATCACCAGTCAGGTTGGCATTGCCGCTGATGTGCATGATTGGGCCTATATCCACCCCTTGATCTATGCCTTGGTCTCCCTCAGCCTTGCGGTCTTGATGGGCGGCTTCGGCTTTTGGGCGTTCCGCGCCCGCTAACAGAATTTTCGGAGGAAGACGCCATGCCCCACGATCATCGGGTGTTTCTCGTCGTCGTCGATGATAGCCCGGAGTTGAATACTGCGCTGCATTTCGCGTGCCTGCGCGCCCGCCACACCGGCGGTCACGTGGCCTTGCTGTATGTGATCGAACCGGTGGACGGGCAGCAGTGGCTGTCCATCGAACACCTCATCCGCGCCGAAAAACGCGAGCAGGCCGAACAAACCTTGCAGCGCTTGGGCGGCGAGGCAATCGACTGGTCGGGGCGCATCCCGGCGCTTTACGTGCGCGAGGGCGACCGCCGGGAAGAGTTGTTGCGCTTGATCGAGGAAGACGATTCGATCTCCATTCTCGTGCTTGGCGCGGGTACCGGTAGCGAAGGCCCTGGCCCCCTGGTCTCCCACGTCGCCGGGCGCGTGGCTGGGCGCTTGCGGATTCCGATTACGATTGTGCCGGGGGCGCTAACGGACTCGCAGTTAAGCCTGCTCGCGTAAACCGCCTATCACACCGTTCCAGTACGGATCGCGCCTAAGAAACCATCGACCTCCCGATGCAAATCGCCCGCCTCGCCCGCCAAGAGTTCTGCTGCGTGCAGCACGCCTTTGGCGGCTTGGCCGGTAGATGTGGTGGCCCCGCGCACCCGCTCGATCACGCGGGCAACGCCTTGGGTTCCTTGGGCAGCTTGATCGGCACTCCGCGCGATTTCGCCGGTCGCGGCCCCTTGCTGTTCTACCGCTGCGGCAATAGTAGCGGCGATGCCGCTAATGTCGCCGATGATCGTGTCGATCTGGTTGATCGCCGTGATAGCAGCGCGCGAGCCTTGGGTAATCGAGATGATTTGCGCGCTGATTTCCTCAGTGGCTTTGGCGGTTTGGCTGGCGAGGGTTTTGACTTCACTGGCGACGACAGCAAAGCCTTTACCCGCATCCCCCGCCCGTGCCGCCTCGATGGTGGCATTGAGCGCCAGCAGATTGGTTTGAGCGGCAATGCTATCAATCATCTTGGCAACTTCGCCAATGCGCTCCACGGCCCCCGCGAGGCCGCGCACCGTATCGCCCGCTTTGCGCGCTTCCGACACCGCTTGATCGGCAATCGTGTTGGAATGAACCACTTGCCGCGCAATTTCGCTGATTGAGACCGTCAACTGCGCCGAAGCGGCTGCCACCGCATCGACATTCCCGATGGCTTGCGCGGCGGCTGCCGCAACTTCAGCCGTCTGCTGTGTCGCCCCATCGGCCATCGTGGCCATGGAACCCGAAGCGTTCCGCATTTCATCGGCAGCGCGCCGCACAGTCGTCACGATCTTAGCCACGCTTTGCTCGAATTGATCGGCCATCGTGCGCAGCGCTTGTCGGCGCTCTTCAGCAGAGCGATAACGCTCAGCCTCAGCGTCGGCGCGCGCGCTTTCGACCTCTAAGGCCGTCTGCCGGAACACGTCCAGCGCGCGGGCCATCGTGCCGATTTCATCCTGACCGCCTACCCGCAGCGTCTCGTTCAAGCGGCCTTGGCGAACAGCGTCCATCCCCTCCGACAGCAGCGTCAGGCGGCGGGCAATCGTGCGATGACCGATGCCCCAGGCAACTGCCAAGGCAATCACTAAGCTGACAGCAATAAGAACAATTTGCATTACGCCCGCTTGATCGACCAGCGCAAGCGTGCGCTGGCCTTCAGCGCGCGCCTCTGCCTGAACGGCTTGGGCCATTTCATCGACCTGCGCCGAGAGCATCTGCGCTTGAGCGCTAACGCGCTTCAACGCCTTAGTCACATCAATTTGGGCCGCAATCCGCTGCTCCGCCAGCACGAAAGCGCCGGCTTTGTCTTCGGTTGCGAGCAAGATCAAACGCCGCACCGGCGTGACCAAATCAACGTTCTGCGCGTCTTTCGAGAGCGTTATTAGGCGGGTATCAAGGTGCCGTAGAATGGCGAGGGCTTGAGTTTTATTCCGCATCATCTGATCGGCGCTGGTGGCCTGCGCTGCCTGACGCGCCATCACCGAAGCGCGTTCAACATCCAGCATAAAAGCCGAGCTTTCCTCATAAAGCGGAAAATGTATTTCGGCTAGAGATTGAAGTATGTTCAGCCCTTTTTCGAAATCACTGGAGAGTTCGAGCGGGGCCTCCGTAAGTGAGAGTGATAAATTAAAACGGGCTTTTTCATTGATTGGGGCAAGCCGATCATTCAAAACTCGTGCAGTTACAGCAATATTTGCTAGTTTAGCACGCAAGTCTTCTTCATTCGTGAGATAAGATTCGCGAACTTTATGAACTTCGGTTACGTGCGTGTTAAATTTAGTTACCATCTCACTCAAACGCTCATTGTTCTTGAGCTTATGCGTCAACTCCCACAGCTTCTCAATACGATTATCGAGTGTGATCTTGCTCGCTTCTAGGTTGGCTATATCGGGCGCCTCAGCCAAGGCGGGGGCAATCGCCGCAATGGCATTTGCTTCCGCTTTCAAATCGCCTGCCACCGCCACTGCCGGCAGATTCTCTTCCTGAACCAGCGTGAAGGCCGTACCCATTCGCTCATACGCCCAAAGAGCTGCACCGCCGCCAACAGCCACCAAAGCGGCTAAACTTGCCAATGCCACGAACAGTTTCGTTTTGATTGTGAGCCGCATATCCCTATCTCCCCCAACGAAGCTGATCGTTATTCGATCTTTTAGAGCGCCTCATTACACTGATGTTACACCCTTGCGGAAGGAAGACAAAAGTATCATCCCGCAAAAAAAACCGATTTTACCCCAAAAATTGACATCGAAACGACAGAATTCATCTTATGAAGCCCGGCAATAGACCAAACATAACCACCTTTTTCCGAAATATTTCTGGCGGAGGTTACATAGAGCACGTCCAGCGCCGGGCCGCCGAAACAGCAGGAGGTTGGCCTTGTCATCGGAACGGACAGCACACGCTCGCGGCTACCATCAGGGCGATAGCGCGTAATCCGTCCGCCGTCCCAGTGACAGGACCAAATATGATCTTCGGCATCAACGCACAGCCCATCGGGATAGCCTTCCTCGGGGGTAAGCTGCGCGAAGACCTGACGCGCGCCCACCGCGCCGGTTTCAAGGTCATAGTCGGCACGATAGATCGTGCGGTTGGCGCTATCGGTTAAATAGAGTGTGCGACCATCGCCGGACCAGCCGATACCGTTCGTAACCGTAAAGTTGACGGGGAGGGTTGCGACCTGCGGCACGGGGCCAGTGAGGCAGTAGAAATGCCCTGTCGGCGCGGCTTCAGCATCGTCCATACTGCCAACCCAGAAGCGACCACGGGGATCGACCTTGCCGTCGTTCAGCCGATTGCCCGGCATTCCTGGCTCCAAAGTAGCGAAGGGCGTTAGCGCGCCGGTCATGGGATGGAAGCGATAAACACCGGACTTCAGACCCACCAACCAGTCGCCCGCCGTTGTCGGCACCGCTGCACCGACTGGCTCAGGCAGGGGAAAGCGCTGATAATCACCGCCCACAACCCCGCCCGCTAACCGATGCAGGCTTGGCTGTTTAATATCCACCCACCATAGGGCGTTATCGTGCCAAACCGGGCCTTCGCCGAGAACACAGGAGGTTTCGGTGAGTTGCGTTAAAACGGGATCGGTCATCATCTGCCTCTCAATGCGAGTGGCGTAGCGTGCTGCGCGCTACGACCTGATGGTAGGCGGTCGCGAAATCAAGGCAGCCCCCCGTTTGCAACTGCCCGACCGACTTTCGATACATCTCTTGCCACGGGGTTTGATGGGCCGGGATCGGTGGTTGCGGCGGCTCGTTGGCCTTGCGCGCCTCCCAAACATCGGCGGGTAGCAGCACATTCACCGTGCGGGCGCGCAGATCGACGCGAATGCGGTCCCCCGTCTTCAACCACGCCAACCCCCCGCCCGCTGCCGCTTCCGGCGAGACATTGAGAATCGACGGGCTACCCGATGTGCCGGACTGCCGCCCATCGCCCAACGTGGGCAAAGCCATAATGCCGCGTTGAATGAGCGCATCGGGCGGCTGCATGTTCACAACTTCCGCCGAGCCGGGGTAGCCGATAGGGCCGCACCCGCGAATGACGAGAATGCAAGCCTCATCAATGCCCAGAGCGGGGTCGTTCAAGCGCGCGTGATAATCCTCCGGCCCCTCGAAGACGATGGCGCGGGCTTCAAACGCCTCCAGATCGGCTGGATTAGCCAAGTAGCGCGCGCGGAAATCCGGGTCGATCACGCTGGTTTTCATCAAGGCGCTATCGAACAGATTGCCGCTTAGAACGACGAACCCTGCCGCGTCCTTTAGCGGATCGGCATAGGGGCGGATCACGTCCGGGTCGCCTGCCGGGATGCCTGCCAAAATATCGCCAATCGGCTTACCGGTAACGGTGATCGCGCTGCCGTCGAGTTTACCCGCGCGCAACAGTTCGGCCATTACCGCAGGCACCGCGCCTGCCCGGTGGAAGGCTTCGCCCAAATAGCGCCCCGCCGGTTGGCAATCGACCAGCAAGGGGATTTCGTGGCCGTAAGTTTGCCAATCGTCCAAGGTCAGCTCCACCCCGGTATGGCGGGCAATAGCGATCAGGTGGGGCGGGCAGTTGGTGGACGCACCGATAGCGGAGGCGGCGCGAATGGCGTTTAGAAACGCCGGGCGGGTCATAATTTTACGCGGGGTAAGCTCTTCCGCCACCATCGCCACAATCCGCCGCCCGGTTTCATAGGCCATATGGCCGCGCGCGGCATAGGGCGCGGGGATGGAGCCGCAGTAGGGCAGCGACATGCCCAAGGCTTCCGCCACCGCGTTCATCGACAGAGCCGTCCCCATCGTGTTGCAATGCCCAACCGAGGGGGCGGACGCCGCCGTGGCCTGCATAAACTGCTCATAATCGATTTCGCCCGCCGCCATGCGCTTGCGAGAATCCCAAATGATCGTGCCGGACCCCGCGAGCTTGCCTTGCCAATGCCCATCCAACATCGGCCCGCCCGATAGCACGATGGCGGGAATATCCACCGTCCCCGCCGCCATAAGGCACGCCGGGGTGGTTTTATCGCAGCCCGTGGTGAGCACAACCGCATCAAGCGGATAGCCGTGCAGTATTTCGACTAAGCCAAGATAAGCGAGATTGCGGTCAATCGCGGCGGTCGGGCGGCGTCCCGTTTCCTGGATCGGGTGAACCGGAAACTCGATGGGAATGCCGCCCGCATCTCTGATCCCGTCCCGCACGCGCTGGGCTAAGTCTATATGATGGCGGTTGCAGGGAGATAGGTCGCTGCCCGTCTGAGCGATGCCGATGATGGGCTTGCCCGACTGCAACTCTTCCCGCGTGATGCCGTAATTCAGATAGCGCTCCAGATAGAGGGCGGTCATATCCGGGTTTTCGGGATTATCGAACCAGTCGCGGCTGCGGAGTTTGCTCATCGGGATGCGTCCTTAGCGGGAAATAGAGGCCGCCCAAGCCGCCACGAAGGCGCGGGCGTTTTGACCAACGATCGCCGGGGCCATGCCCGGCTTATACAAAGCCGAGCCAAGGCCGAAGCCTTGCGCTCCGGCGGCAAGCCACGGACCAAGGCCCTCCGGCGTTACCCCGCCGACGGCAAACAGCGGTGCTCCGGGCGGCAGAATGGCCTTCAAGGCTTTCACCATTTGCGGCGAGGCGGCTTCGGCGGGGAATAGTTTCAACCCATCGGCTCCGGCCTGAAGGGCGGCAAAGGCTTCGGTTGCCGTAAAGAAGCCTGGCAGCGCGTACAACCCGCCCGCTTTTGCCGCGCGGATAACGGCAGGATCGGTGTGGGGGGAGACGATCACGCGCGCGCCAATGTCTTTCAGCCGCGCAACCTCCGCCTCGGTCGTTACCGTGCCCGCGCCGATGAGCGCCTGATCGCCAAAGCGGCGGATAATGCGCGCGATGGAATCGAACGGCTGCGGGGAGTTCAGCGGCACTTCAAGACAACGGAACCCGGCCTCGATCAGCACGGCGGCCACGCCTTCCGCTTCATCGGGTTTCAGGCCGCGCAAAATGGCCACAAGCGGTAGCGCTTCGATCTCAGACCAGAAGCTCATGGGGCATCTCCTTGCGCGCGGTAGAAGGTAGCAAACTGAGCGAGACCAGCCACAGCGGCGGCATCGCCCGAAATCGGATGGGCCGTATAACCGCGCAACGCCAGCGCCCACGCGTACCTGTCGGCCAGCGCCGCGCTGGCGATAACGGGAATGGGCGCGCCAAAGCCCTTAGGCAACGCCGCCGCAACCTCCGCCCCAATCAACAGACCGGAGAGATAATCGGCGACCACGAGGGCAGGAAGCTGGTCGAACAGCCCAAGCGTTCGCGCCGAAAACAACGTGCGAAGGAGGGCTGGATCGGCAAATGCCTGCACCACGCCGCGCTCGAACCCCGCGCGCGCCACCTCAACCGGCGCAGTCTCGATAGCCCCCTGCCCATCGCACGCCATACCGCGCCCAAGCAGAGAGTGATCGCGCAGCAGGGCGAAGAGTTCGCCGGTCATATAGGTGGCGAACCCTATAATCCGCCCACCTTCCACCTGCACCCATTTGCTGTGCGTGCCGGGCGCACAGACGGGGCCATCGGCGAGACCAGACAGGGCCAACGCACCGATAATCTGGGTTTCTTCGCCGCGCATCACGTCCGGTACACCATTCCGCAGGCACGATACGCCGGGCAGAAACAGGGCCGTGCGGCCATCGGTGAGGGTTTTTGCGATAGCCTTTGCCAGCAGCGCCTCGATTCCCGCAGGCGCCTCGGCATAGGGAACCTCAACCCAGCCCTGACGGCTACCAACCATACCCGCCAGAATGACCACCGCCTCCCGGTCTTCAGCCAGCCAATCGCCGATGATCTCAGTGAGCGCCGCCTCGAACCCGCCAGGGGGAACGGCGAGAATGCCTTTCGCAGCGGTGCGCTGGGCCACGCAAGTGCCGTCTGCCGCAAGCCGAAACGCCCGCAGATTGCTGGTGCCCCAATCCAGGGCAAAAATCGAATCGCTCACGCTTTCCTCATCTTTTTTGAGACACTTCCAGTCTGCGCCGTTTAGCCGCAGTCGATGCTAACAGATTATTGTATGATGAATAGCAAAATCCTCAAGGCTCCTACCTCCGCCGTGATGCTTGCCAGTCATGGGGGAGAATGCGAGGGTTCGGTCCGACGGAGGATGATAATGGCGGATCGCGGAAAACGCACCTACTCACGGCGCAGCCTACACGGCAAAGTGGCGCATACGCTGGGCACCCGCATCATGAGTGGGGAATATGCCCCCGGCGCACTCCTGCCCAATGAAGAAACCCTTTCGGCGGAGCTTGGGGTAAGCCGCACGGCCTTGCGCGAGGCTATTAAAGTGCTAACCTCGAAGGGATTGATCGAAAGCCGCCCGAAAATCGGTACGCGCGTGCGCCCGCAACGCGTGTGGAACCTGCTCGATCCCGATATTCTCGCTTGGTCGCTCGCCACGCGCCCCGTGCTGGAGTTCATCGGTAAGCTGCTGGAGTTGCGTGAGATGGTGGAGCCGGGCGCGGCAGCCCTGGCCGCGCGCAATCATACCCCCGCGCAGGCCGAAGCCCTCCGCCTCGCCTTCGACGGCATGGTTACCGCCCCGGATCTCGATGCTTGGAACGCCGCCGACGTGCGCTTTCACCAAGCCTTGATGACCGCGACGGGCAACGAGCTTATCGCCTCCTTAGGCGCGCTGATCGATCTGGCGCTGAGTGCCAGCTTCGATTTTACTGCAAAACACATACCCGCGCCGCGCCAGGGGCTGCCGCTGCATAAAATTTTGCTGGAGCGCGTTTTGGCCCGCGATGTCGAGGGCGCGCAGGCGGCGGCGCACGCGTTGTTGACTGACGCGAAGGCTACCGTGGCGGAGATCAAGGTCTAATCTCACAATGTAACCCTGCCCCTAGCCAAACCCCCCATTCCGCCCTACTCTCTTTCCCATGAGCACGATCCTTCTTGTCATGCTAGGCGCGGCCATGCTCGCGGTGCTAGCAACCCTCTTCATCGGCCTGTTCACCATGGCGCGCGGCGGCGATGGTACGGGCGTTAAGCAGAATAAGCTGATGCAAATGCGCGTCGGCTTTCAGGCTTTGGCGCTTGTGCTGTTCGTTCTGATACTGCTTCAGAGCCAAACCTAGCCGTGGTGCGCTTAACCCGAATTTACACGCGCGGCGGTGACGCGGGCGAAACCTCGCTGAGCGACGGTAGCCGCGTGCCGAAAGACGATCTGCGCGTCGAAACCTATGGTACGGTCGATGAATGCTCCAGCGCTATCGGTCTCGCCCGGTTGCAGGCGACGCCGGAGATTGAGGCTGTTCTGGCGCACGTCCAGAATGATCTGTTCGATCTGGGGGCAGACCTCGCCTGCCCGGTCGATCAGCCGTGGACGTTGCGGGTCACGCAAGCCCAGGTCGATTGGCTGGAAACCACTCTGGACGGGCTGAACGCCGAGCTAAAGCCGCTTGATAGCTTCATTCTGCCGGGTGGCACCCCCTGCGCCGCCTATCTGCATTTAGCGCGCACGATGGCCCGGCGGGCGGAGCGGCACTGCGTGACGCTGATGCGCCAGGATGCAACGGTTAATCCCGTCGTCTTACGCTACCTCAACCGCCTGTCCGATCTCCTGTTCGTTGTCGGGCGCTGGGTGAACGATAAGGGCGCGTCCGATATTCTGTGGGTGCCGGGCAAGAATCGCGAAGGGTGAGATTTGTTGACGTGTTGGTCAATTAACTAACCTATGCGTCAACCCCGCTCTTGACTTGTCGAGCGTTGCCCCGCAGAACAGAGTCTCCAATTAGAAAATATTGATGGGCGGAGGAATTCGCAGCAATGAAGCTACTCGTCGCGGTGAAGCGCGTAATTGACTATAACGTCAAGGTACGGGTTAAGGCGGATCAGACGGGCGTTGATCTCGCCAACGTCAAAATGTCGATGAATCCCTTCGACGAAATTGCCGTCGAAGAGGCGGTTCGCCTCAAAGAAGCCGGGATTGCCACCGAAGTGGTGGTGGTTAGCCTTGGCGTGCTCCAGGCGCAAGAAACCCTGCGGACTGCCCTCGCGATGGGCGCGGATCGCGCTATTCTGGTGCAGACCGATGCTGAATTGCAGCCGCTCGCGGTCGCCAAGCTGCTGAAAGCGGTTGTGGATAAAGAAGCCCCGCAGCTTGTGATTCTGGGCAAGCAAGCAATTGACGACGATAGCAACCAGACGGGCCAGATGCTCGCAGCCCTGCTGGATTGGCCGCAGGCTACCTTCGCCTCGAAAGTCGTGGTTGCAGGCCGCGAGGCTACGGTCACGCGCGAAATAGATGGCGGTTTGGAAACCCTGACCGTTAGCCTTCCCGCGATCATCACGACCGATCTGCGCCTGAATGAGCCGCGCTACGCCTCGCTGCCGAACATCATGAAGGCGAAGAAAAAGCCGCTGGATGTGATCGACCCGGCCAGCCTTGGCGTCGATATCGCCCCGCGTCTCACGACCTTGAAGGTTACAGAACCGCCAAAGCGCCAGGGCGGCGTCAAGGTCGCGTCGGTCGCCGACTTGGTGGCGAAGCTCCGCACTGAAGCGAAGGTGATCTAATCATGGCCGTTCTCGTTATTGCCGAACAAGACGCGGGCAGCCTGAAGCCCGCAACGCTCAACGCCGTCACGGCAGCCGCCAAGCTCGGTGACGTTCATGTGCTGGTCGCTGGGGCCGGGATTGGCGCTGCCGTCGAGGCCGCTAAGGCCATAGCGGGCGTGAGCAAAGTTCTGAGCGCCGACAGCGCCGACTATGCCCACGGCCTTGCCGAAGCGCTAACGCCGCTCGTCGTTTCGGTTGCCAAGAGCTATGACGCAGTTGTGGCCTCGGCGACGACCTTCGGCAAGAACTTGCTACCGCGCGTGGCAGCCTTGCTCGATGTGCAGCAAATTTCCGAAGTGGTGGCGATTGACAGCGCCGACACCTTCGTGCGCCCGATTTATGCCGGAAACGCACTCGCCACCGTAAAATCTGCCGACGCGATTAAGGTGATGACCGTGCGCGGCACCGCTTTTGATGCGGCCCCGGCCACCGGTGGTTCGGCCTTGGTGGAAACGGTTGCGGTGATCGCAGGCTCCGGCAAATCGAAATTCGTCGGTCAGGAACTCTCGAAGTCCGAGCGCCCGGAACTTACCGCCGCGCGGGTTGTTATTTCCGGCGGGCGCGGAATGCAGAACGGCGAGAACTTCCAGCTTCTCGAAGCCGTGGCCGATAAGCTGGGCGCCGCCGTAGGGGCCAGCCGCGCTGCCGTGGATGCCGGGTTCGTGCCGAACGATTATCAGGTTGGCCAAACGGGTAAGATCGTGGCCCCCGACCTCTACATCGCCGTTGGCATTTCCGGTGCCATCCAGCATCTCGCGGGGATGAAGGACAGCAAGGTGATCGTAGCGATCAATAAGGACGAAGAAGCCCCGATTTTCCAAATTGCCGATTACGGCTTGGTGGCCGACCTGTTCAAAGCCGTGCCGGAGTTGAAAGAGGAACTAGACCGCAGCGCCTAAGCCTGGGTAAGCTACAAGCCTTTCGCATCGCAGGTGCGAAGGGCTTTTTGTCGGAGAAGGAACCCACTATGAACACCATCGGTATCATCGGCGCGGGCCAAATGGGCAGCGGGATTGCTCAGGTCTTTGCAGCCGCAGGCTACCCGGTGCATATTTTGGATGTGGCCGAGGAGAAGCTGGCGGCAGGCGTTTCTATGGTTGCCAAGAACTTCGACCGGCAAATCGCACGCGGCAAACTGTCGGAGGCCGAAAAGCAAACTGCCTTGGGGCGCATTACAACAGGCACCGAGTTTACCGCCTTCGGGCAAACCGATCTGGTCATTGAAGCTGCGACCGAAAACGAAGCGCTGAAACGCGATATTTTCAAAACCCTGGTGCCCTACTTGAAGCCGGAGGCGATTATTGCCTCTAACACCTCCTCCATCTCCATTACCCGCCTTGCCGCCGCCACCGACCGGCCCGGTAAGTTCATCGGGATGCACTTTATGAACCCAGTGCCGGTGATGCAGTTGGTGGAGCTTATTCGCGGTATCGCGACCGACGAAGAGACGTTTTCGCGCGTGCGGACCCTGGCGGAATCTTTAGGTAAAACGGTCGCCGTATCGGAGGATTTTCCGGCCTTCATCGTCAACCGCATTCTGCTGCCGATGATTAACGAGGCGATTTATACGCTCTACGAGGGCGTCGGTTCGGTCGTCGCCATCGACACTGCCATGAAACTGGGGGCCAATCACCCAATGGGGCCGCTGGAACTTGCGGATTTCATCGGTCTCGATACCTGTCTTGCCATTATGCAGGTGCTGCACGAAGGGTTATCGGACACTAAATACCGCCCCTGCCCGCTGCTGGTGAAGTATGTCGAAGCCGGGTGGCTGGGGCGCAAAGCCGGGCGCGGCTTCTACGATTATCGCGGCGAAAAGCCCGTTCCAACGCGCTAATGGCCGTTATAAGCGAGGATACCCCTCTCGTCCGTCGCTATCGGACGGCGTGTAAGGAGGGGGCGATTGAATTTCTCTACTTATGCTGTGTTATGGGCATAGCGCTCTTAGTGTTTAACATCGTGTTCGGTTATCCCTACCTGAGCATTCGGACAATCGAATCAGCGCGGCAACAACTATCCATGAGATTCGATTGGATGGTCTCTATTTGCATTACCGTATTCTTATTATGGTCAATAGATTTATTTTTCCGAGGAATTTTTGGTAATCATCAATTCATTAAAAGAAATTTCTTAGAGAAGAAAATGACTACTGCGGTCTGTGCTATTTGCGCTTATAGCGTTATAATTGATATTCAGATTGCCCTAAACCTCATTCATGTAAATGGACTTGATCAACTTTGGTTAGATTTAGATCGAATTATTATCGTATATTTTTTGCTTGAGTTTCTAACAGGTATTTTTTCGGGGATAATCATTCGTTTCGCGTTTGGCTTTATCTCTGAAACACTCGTGCCAAGTACGCGGCTCTAATTCTGCTTCTCATTCGGCACTGGTAGCGATGCCGCCTCGATCTCCGTTTCCAGGTTCGCGGTGAAGGCCGCAAACATCTCGGGATTGGCTTCGGCTTCCTGACGGTACTGCTCGGCCATCCGCGTTTGCAAGTGCGCTATCACGTCTTCCAACCCCGTGAAATCGGGCGCGGTGTGGCGCAAGCCAAACTCCGACTCAAGCCCCGCGATTCGTCTTAAAATGGGCGCGTAGCTAGGATCATCGGCCAGACTGATAAAGCATTCGCGCCAGGCGGTTTGGAGCGCTTGAGTGCTCAGCCCCTCAAACATCCGCCCGGCTTTAAGGTAGCCTTCGATAATCGTAAGCCGTTGCTGTGCGAAAAAACTGGCAAGGGCGGTTTCATCCATTCTGGGGCAGGCCCGGCAGGCTAGGGACGGCGCTGGTCCAGCGCAGCGCGGTTTCCACGGGCGGCGGGGTTTCGAGGCTTTCGCCAAGCCCAGCCGTATCAAAATCCGCGAGTTTGCGCGCTTGCACCAGCACGCGGCTATCAAAAGCCCCCACAGCGCTATTATACGCGCTGGACGCGGTTTCCAGCCCCTTGCCAATCTTGGTGAGATGCTCTGTGAACGTGGAAAGCCGCTTGTGCATCTCGCGCCCGTGGGCGGCAATCTCGCGGGCATTGTCGGCCAGCCGCTCCTGCCGCCAGCCGTAAGCGACGGCGCGCAGCAGGGAAATCAGCGTCGTCGGCGTCGCCAGAATCACGCTTTGCTCCACCCCGGCTTCGATCAAGCCGGGATCATGCTCCAAGGCAGCGGCAAAGAAATGTTCGCCGGGCAGGAACAGCACGACAAATTCCGGCGTATTGCCCTTAAACTGTTCCCAATAGGTTTTTTCGGACAGCGCCTTGATATGGGTCCGAATCTGGCGCGCGTGGTGCATCAGATGCAGGCGGCGGGTTTCATCATCCCCTGCTTCCACGGCAGACAGATAGGCTTCCAGCGGCGCTTTGGCATCGACGATCACGCTTTTACCGCCCGGCAGCCGCACGACCAGATCGGGCCGTAGTTTTCTGTCTTCCGGCGTTTGCACCTGTTCTTGAAAATCGCAATGGTCGAGCATCCCTGCGAGTTCCACGACGCGCTTGAGCTGAATTTCCCCCCAGCGCCCGCGCACAGTGGGGGCGCGGAGGGCGCGGGTGAGATTGCCGGTTTCGGCTTTAAGATCATGGTAGAGCTGCCCCATGAGCGTGGCTTGCTCCCGCAGGCCGTGGTAGGCCCCTTCGCGGTTTTTCTCCATCTCGCGCAAATTGGTATCGAGCAGCCCCAAGCGCTCCGTGACCGGCTGAAGCATGGCCTGAATGGCCTGCCCGCGCTGATCAAGGTCGCCCTTAGCGGCTAAGTGGAGCTTGCCAAAATTCTCCTCCGCCAGTTGCAGAAAACTAGCATTGGAGCGCGCGAGCGCATCGGTAGAAAGGGCGCGGAACTGATCGGTCAGGGCGCGGCGGGCATCGTCCAGCAGCGCCAGATTCTCCCCCGTGCGGGCTTTTTCGGTTTCCAGCAACACACGCAACTCGGCGTTCTCGGCGCGCAAATCGCCAATCGAACCGCTGGCGTCGGTAAGATCGGTTTCGAGACGAGCGAGACGGCTGTCGCGGTCTTCCAGATGGGCGCTGAGAATGCCGGTGCGGCTGCGCGCAATCAGCCAGCCTAACAGCAACCCCAGCAGCAGCACTGCCAACCCTATCAAAATCAACGCTATGTCCATCAATTGCACCACGCTCGCCCACCCTTAGCGCAAATCCCACGCGGGTGGGACCACCCGCGACTAGCCTTTGCTCAACAAAACAAAATATTAGAGCGGTTATCGTGAGCCGAGGCGAACGAAAAGCGCTCTAATAGACAGAACCGAGCGCATCTGGGATAACAGCCTTCTCGGTTGGGGGCGACTGTAGCCCCTTTGTTCCGTCCCTGCTAGGGTTAGGTAATCCACTCGATGGCTGTTGTTTCTGCTTCCTGGCCGCGTGCGGCACGCATTTTGGCCCTGATCCTCGTGGCCATGGGGGCGCTGCTCGCCTTTCGCCCCGACGCCACGATCTTCACGACACCGCTGACAGAAGATGCCTATTACAGCCTGTCGGTGGCGCGCAATATCGCTGCCGGGCGCGGCGTTACCATCGACGGAACCTTGCCGACAAACGGGTTTCAGCCCCTGTTCACCTTTATGGAAGCCGGGGCCTATGCGCTGGCGGGGGGCGATGAGACGCTAGCGGTTCGCCTCGTTCTCGGCCTCTCTTGGGCAATCTGGATCGCAACGGCGCTTATTCTCGGGCGGATCGCGCGCGACGGGGCGGGGGGCAGTTTGGCCGAAAAAGCCACGCGCGGCTGGCTGGCAACCCTGCTTTATCTCAGCGGGTTCCTGACCTTCATGCACCATTTCAACGGGCTTGAAACTGGGTTGCTGATGTTGGGCTATGCAAGCCTGTGGCGGGGGTGGCAGCAGGGCGTTTATGAGCAAAAAAACGGCCCGCTGTGGATCGGTGCACTGCTGGGGTTGCTGGTGCTGACCCGCATTGATGCCGCTATTTTTGCGGCCCTCTTCGGTCTCTGGCTGTTGGTGCAGGAAACCCGGCGCTTCGGGTTGCTGGCGGCGTTAAAGCGCACGGTGCCGATGGGGTTGGCGGCGCTGCTGATTTCCGCGCCCTGGTGGGCTTATAACTTTCTGGAATTCGGTAGCCTGATGCCGACCAGCGGCACCGCGCAGCAGGAGTGGGCAATCAACGAACGCCGCCTACGGTGGGTGTTCTGGGCCTTGGGCGTTGCCGGACTGCCGCAGCTTTGGCTGGGGGAGTTGGATGAGATATTCCACGACGGGATTCTGTTATCCCTCCTGCGCGCGGTGGTGGGCGGCGGCCTACTGTGGGCGTTCTGGCGGGCGGTGCAGCAGCACAAACCCTTCACGCAGAAAGAGCCGAAGCCGCGCCGCACCTGGGAGTTTGCGGCGATTTTGGCGGCAGCCCTGCTGGTGCTGTGCCTCTATTACGGCTTCAGCTTCATCGCCTATTGGTTCTATTACCGCTATCTCTTTTTCGCCGTGCTGCTGACCACCGCAGGCATCGCTTGGCTGCTCGCGCCCTGGGTGGCGCAGAACAGAGGCCGGACGCAGCTTACCGCCGTGGCCTTCTGGGTGCTCGCGCTGCCAACCGTTACCTCGGCCATTCTCGCGCAGGGCGGCAAAACCCTGCATGTGGAAACGGTCTATTTCGAGCAACTGGCGCTGATTAAAGAACATGTGCCGGACGATGCCCGCGTTGCCGCCGGCCAGTCCGGCACGTTAGGCTACTTCCGCCCCAGTTCGGTGAATGTCGATGGCAAGGTCAACCGCGCCGCCGTGCCGTATCAGGCCCGCATGTGGGACTATCTGCGGGAGAACAACATCGTTTGGTTCTGCGACTGGCCGAACTATGTGGAAAAATACCTGGGCGACGATCCGACTCGGCACGGCTGGAAGTTGGTGGCGGAAAAAGGGTTCTGGCGGCTGTGGAGGTATGAGGGGCCGCTTTAGGCGGCTGCGGCGGGGTTTACTTCGACCATAATACGCGCGCCTGTTTCGCGCTCGGCCACAGCAAGCTCAAAATCCGTCTGAAGATTGAGCCAGAAGCGCGCACTATTGCCAAAGTAGCGCCCGAGACGGAGGGCAGTGTCGGGCGAAATCCCGCGCTTGCTGTTCAGAATATCCGTGATTCGGCCCGACGGCAGTCGGAGCGCCAGCGCAAGTTTATTCGCCGACAAGGCGCGCGCCTGTAACTCGCGTTTCAAAATGCGTCCCGGATGAACGGCAATCATGGCGGTGCTCCCTTAGTGGTAATCAACAATCTCGGCATCCCAGGCGTGTCCATCTTCAAACTTAAAGCAGAGCCGCCACGCCGGACAGGTACTCGTATAAAAAACGCCCCAAGTTTCCTCAGGGCGTTTTCTAACGATACCAGGATTGTCAAGGGGCCGAAGCCCCTTGACCGGAGACCCTGCGCGTCTGACGCGCAAAGCACGTCGGGCGGCAGAGCCTCCGCAGAACCCCTTAAGCGTCCGCGTCTTCTTTCTTCGACAAATCTTCACCCGTTTCCTGATCGACGACTTTCATCGACAGGCGGATTTTGCCGCGATCATCGAAGCCAAGGCATTTCACCTTCACGCTATCGCCAACCTTCACCACGTCTTCGGTCTTAGCGACGCGCTTCGAGGCGAGTTCGGAGATATGCACGAGGCCGTCGCGGCTACCGAGGAAGTTGATGAACGCGCCGAAATCGACCGTTTTCACCACTTTACCCGTATAGATTACGCCAACTTCCGGTTCGGCAACGATGCCTTTGATCCAATCAATCGCAGCTTGCGCCTTTTCGGGATCGCTAGCGGCGACTTTAATCGTGCCATCGTCTTCAATGTCGATCTTGGTGCCGGTCGTTTCAGTGATCTCGCGGATTACCTTACCGCCCGAACCAATGACTTCGCGGATTTTGTCTTTCGGAATCTGGAAGCTGGTCACGCGCGGCGCATTGGCCGAAACCTGACCGCGCGGCGCATCAAGCCCCTTGGCCATTTCGCCCAAGATATGCAAACGGCCATGTTTCGCCTGATCGAGCGCAATTTTCATAATATCGCGGGTGATCGAGGTGATTTTAATGTCCATCTGAAGGGCGGTGATGCCTACTTCCGTCCCCGCCACCTTGAAGTCCATATCGCCCAGGTGATCTTCGTCGCCCAGAATGTCTGACAGAACGGCGAAATCTGCGCCTTCCTTAATCAAACCCATGGCAATCCCGGCAACAGGGCGCAACAGCGGCACGCCTGCATCCATCATCGCCAGCGACGCGCCGCAGACCGAGGCCATTGACGAGGAGCCGTTCGACTCGGTGATTTCCGAGACGACGCGGATGGTGTACGGGAACTTTTCCTTCCCCGGCAGCACCGGATGCACGGCGCGCCACGCGAGCTTGCCGTGGCCGATTTCGCGGCGACCTGGCGACCCCATGCGGCCTGCTTCACCCACCGAATAGGGAGGGAAGTTATAATGCAGCAGGAAGTTTTCGCGGTATTCGCCGGCCAGCGCATCAATGATCTGCTCGTCCTGGCCAGTGCCGAGAGTTGCGACCACAAGGGCTTGCGTTTCACCGCGCGTGAACAGGGTCGAGCCGTGCGCACGCGGCAGGATGCCCACTTCCGCCACAATCGGGCGAACGGTCACAAGGTCGCGGCCATCAATGCGGCGCTTGGTTTTCAGCACGTTGCCACGCACGATATCGGCTTCCAAGTCCTTGAACTTGGCGGAAACGAGATCGGCGGCAAAGCCTTCTGCTACCAGCAGCTTGACCGTTTCAGACTTTACCGCACCAACTTTTTCGTACCGCGCCTGCTTTTGCACTTCCGAATAGGCAACCGTCAGCTTATCGGCAGCAACGGTTTTCAGACGGGCGGCAATCGCAGCTTCGGCTTCGGGAGGGGCCGGAAGATCGTAGGGTTCCTTAGCGGCGGCATTGGCGAGATCTATGATCGCGTCGATCACCGCCTGGAACTGATCGTGCCCGAAGTTCACCGCGCCGAGCATAATATCTTCGGGAAGCTCTTTAGCTTCCGATTCGACCATCAGCACGCCTTCGACAGTGCCCGCAACCACGAGGTCGAGGCTTGAGGCATCGAGCTGCGCCGGAGTTGGGTTCAGCACATATTGACCGTCGATATAGGCAACGCGCGCCGCACCAATGGGGCCGAGGAACGGCGAGCCTGACAGGGTGAGGGCGGCAGATGCGCCAATCATAGCAACGATATCGGGATCGTTTTCCATATCGTGACTGAGAACGGTGCAGACCACCTGGGTTTCATTGCGAAAACCCTCCACAAACAGCGGGCGGATCGGGCGGTCGATCAGGCGCGAGACCAGAACTTCCTTTTCCGACGGGCGGCCTTCGCGCTTGAAGAAACCCCCTGGGATTTTACCGGCGGCAAAGGTTTTTTCTTGGTAGTTCACCGTGAGCGGGAAGAAATCCACGCCCGGCTTTACCGATTTATTGAACACCGCCGTGCAGAGCACGGTGGTTTCGCCATAGGTTGCCAGCACAGCGCCATCGGCTTGGCGGGCTATACGGCCCGTTTCCAGCGTCAGCGTGCGGCCACCCCACTGAATTTCTTTTTTGAACATAGTGAACATCGTCATTCCTTCCGGTCGTTCGTGCGGCGGGGGCGCTCATCGCCTGCCTCGTCCGCGCGGGCTGGGTTTCCCCCAGGATGCAGCCCGCCCCACCCTGCGCTCGATAAAAAATCGAACTATTAAATCTAGTCGCGTTTGACCGCTTCGTAGGCGGCTATTACTGACCGCAATTGATCAGTAAATCCATAAAGATCATCCACAGACGTGATCACATGCCGTGTTTCTTTTCGATCTTCACCCAAGAAACCGATATATTTTTGATTTCGATTGAAATGCAGGCGGCAAATCGTCTTACGGTTGTTATCGTCAAGAAGGACAGCGAAATAACTCTGCCCATCACGATGAAATACCCGCTTTACATCAATGACTGATCTCAATATTGCCCGTACAATGCGGAAACTTTCCAACTCTTCTTCAGTAGTAATGACTGTTTCAGCCTCGCTTGATTTTGAAATCGCTTCAGTCACTAGCTCAACTTTTTGATTTTCATTTGGTATATCAGCGGCCCCACTCGTAAGCGCTGATTTTAAGCGCTCGTTTATACGATCCGACAGATATTGATTAAAACCGCGCTTCAACAAGTCGGAGAACTGATCTCTAATTTTCTGAGTTACTGGCCCAGATGTATATACTTGCTTTGCAAAATAAGTTACAAATTCAGGGTCAGGATCAGATATTTGCTTTGATATAATCTTTTTAATTTGATTGAGATACTTTAGTCCTTCTGCTGCACTAATCACGGAATCTATGTCAAACGCAGTTTTTGTTAGTTTTATCAGTTCAGGGACTAAATGTTCATCTAAATTTAGAATATCTAATTCCAGGAACGGTCGCTCATCCATTTTGTTTGGAGCTTCTAAATCTGTAAAAAATTGATACACCTGACCGTTTGTCAATATAGCAATTCGAGCGTTTGAAACGGCAAAATATCTAAACAGTTGAGACGCATGATTTATATTTAGAGGTTCTTTATATTTTTTGCATTCAACTAAAATTTGTATAGCCCCACCCTTTAGGATTGCATAATCAATTTTTTCTCCTTTCTTAATGCCAACATCTGTTGTGTATTCAGGCAAAACCTCTCTGGGATCAAAGACATCATAACCAAGAATCATGCTGATAAACGGCATGATAAAGGCATTTTTAGTTGCCTCCTCAGTGGATATTGCCGCACCTTGATCCCGGATTTTCTGACTAAGAGTGATCAGTTTTTGCAAGGTTTCCATGTCATTGTCCGTAGCTTGATTTGGTTGTGTAATATATTTTAACACGTCTTATAGTCAGAAGCGACGCCAAAAAGCCCATCTTAAATGTAGCCAAACTTCTTGTACGTCTCGCTACAACATTTAGGTAGCCTTAAAAACAAACGATCCGCCCGAGGATAGTCCCTGGGCGGATCGGTGCTAATCTTACCTCCAGCGGCGCAGGTTAGCGACGCAGGCCGAGGCGTTGAATGAGGGTCGCATAGCGACCGTGATCATTCCGCTTCAAGTAATCCAGCAGGCGGCGGCGCTGACCGACGAGGACCAGCAGACCACGACGCGAGTGGAAATCTTTCTTATGGCCCGACAAATGGTCCGTTAAATTGCGGATACGTTCCGAAAGGATCGCAACCTGCACTTCAGGCGAACCGGTATCCCCGACCTTGGTGGCATATTCTAAAATGAGCACGGTTTTGCGCTCAGCGGTAATCGACATCGGGTCTCTCCCGTTGAAGGTTAAACACGCGGATAGGACGCAAAACCGCCCCCTCGCGATGGCAGAGGGCTATAGGAAGGGAATCCGAAGTGGCCACAATGACAGCGTCTGGGTGGCAATTCGCCAAAGCACCCCAGTCACTCGATGAGAGCGAGCAGGTTTGTCCTTGGCGAAGGCGCTGCGCCAGTGCTGCCGATAAGGCCAGAGCCGGGATGTCGTCCAGCACGGTCAGAATCGACAGCAAGCGATCCGACAGTGGCGGACTATGACCAGAATCATCCGCCGAATCCAGCGAAATCGCATCCCGCTCGTGGAACGGGCCGACTGCGATGCGCCGCAGCATCGAGACATGCCCCACCATGCCTAAAGCTAGGGCCAAATCGCGCGCCAGCGCGCGCACATAGGTGCCCTTGCCGCAGTCCATTTCCAGCGTGGCATGGTCCGCATCGGGCAGATCGACCAGCTTGAGGCTGAAAATTTCCACCGGGCGGGCGGCAAGCTCCACCACTTCCCCGGCACGGGCAAGGTCGTAAGCGCGCTGCCCATCGACCTTAAGGGCGGAATAAGCGGGCGGTTGCTGAAGGATGGTGCCGAGAAACCCCGGCAGGGCAGCGTTAATCGCCGCGCGGTCGGGCCGATGATCGGCGGTGGCGGTAATCTCGCCTTCGGCATCGTCGGTTGTGCGGGCAATGCCCCAACGCACGGTGAACCGATAGGTTTTGCGCCCATCCATAACGAGCGAGACGGTTTTGGTGGCTTCCCCAAACGCCAGCGGCAGAACGCCCGAGGCTAACGGGTCGAGCGTACCGCCGTGGCCGACTTTTTCGGCATTTAGCAGGCGTTTCGCCGTGCCGACGACGGCTGCCGAGCTAACGCCCAAGGGCTTATCGACCACCAGCCAGCCATGAATCGGCACACCGCGCCGTTTGCGGCTCATTTCACAGGGTCGGCGCTATCGCCTTCGTCCAGATCATCGCCCGCGTCTTCAGCCTCTTTGGGAAGTAGATCGCGCAGCACTTCCGGGCGGTTGAATAGTTCGCCAATGCGCGCGGCTTCCCCGAAGGACGTATCGGCCTGGAAGCCCAGTTCCGGCACGAACTGCAACCGCAACTCCTTCGCCATCTGCCCGCGCAAGAAGGGAGACGCCCGGCGACAGGCTTTCACCAGCGCCTTTTGCGCTTCCGGCGTATCCTCCCCGCCCAACTTGGCGACGAAGGCGGTGGCGTGGCTAAGATCGTGGCTCATCCGCACTTCCGTTACCATTACCGGCACGCCGGCCAAATCGGGATCGCGTAAGGAATCGCGCGCGAAAATCTGGGTCAGCACATGCCGCACCTCTTCCCCCACGCGCAACTGACGCGGCGAGATGGCTTTGCCCGTGGGCGCGGATGGGGTGTGAGAGGCGGCGGCGGGGCGGGGCGGGCGGGGCATAACCTAAATCCTGAAACCAACGTAATCGGCCTAAATGCGCTGCTAGCGCTGTGCTGTCAAGAGGGCGCGCTGTCCTGCGCATCCCAGTTAGAAATTTGACGGCAAGCAACGGGTTTTCACTCAATTCGATTGCGTGGAGATCGCGAAGAAGCGGCGAAGTGTATAGCAAGCATATTAGATTATTTGAATTTTATGCTTGCTAATGTTGTTTAGCAAGCATATCTATGTTCGCGCAGCAAGCATGGAGTGATTCCTAATGAGCGATGAACAGACGCCACAGAGCAAAGGTGGCAAGGCCCGTTCGGAAATTTTAACCCCGTCTGAAAGGCAGCGGATTGCCAGCGAAGCCGCCAAGGTCAGATGGGCAGGAGATTTACCCAAAGCAATTTCTGGTAGTGATGATAAACCAATACGCATCGCGGACATTGCTGTGCCATGCTATGTTCTTGATAATAAATATAGAGTGATCGCAACTAATGGAATGTTAGATACTCTAAACATAGCCCGAGGTGGGGCCATGAAGGGTGGGATGAGTCGCCTTGAGCTTTTTGTATCTGGCAAACTCATAAAACCATTTATTTCTGATGATTTATTGGAAAGAGTTCGCATTCCAATTAAATTCAGAGTTGGTCGAAACATCGCTTATGGGTACGATTCTGATACGTTGATTGATATTGCAGAGGCCGTAATTCAAGCTGACAATGAAGGAAAGTTACAAAAACAACAATCTGGAATTGCTCATCAATGCAGGGTGATTACTTCTAGCTTAACAAGAATTGGTCTTGTTGCTCTCATCGATGAGGCAACCGGCTATCAGATCAAGCGTGACAAAAACGAGCTTCAGCAAATTTTGTCGGCATACCTTCTACCGGAGCATCGGCCTTGGATGCAGACAATACCAGAGGAATTTACTGCTGAAATATACAGGGTTTATGGATGGGAGCGTAAACAGAACAACCGCGGCCCTCGCTATGCGGGGAAGCTAATTCGCCAGCTAATTTATGAAAAGCTTCCTAAGCCCGTCTTACCAGCTCTTGATGAGATGAACCCGACAAACGATAAATATCAAAGAAAGCATAGGCACCATCAGTTTCTTACGGACAAACAGGGACTCGACCATTTTCGATCTCAGGTTATCACGGTTATGACGCTGCTTCGGATTTCAAAATCAAAAGTCGAGTTCCTACGTCATTTGGAATCATATTTTGGCTCCCAGATGTCGTTTGACTTTAATGATGACACTGTTTGATATTAAAATTGGTGCTTTAGTAGTCTTTTGTTTAAGAATTTCAAATTTGCGGACTATTGCCGATTTGATTAGCTCTAACCGCAGAATCGAACAATAGACATTAACAATGAGAATTTACTTGCCCGCTGCGCGCGCTACGAGGAAGCCTCACGCCACCGCGCTAATCTTCTCCACCCCCATCACCGGTTCCAGCGCCACCCGGTGCGCTGACGCGGTGAGGAAGTAGCCTTCCGGCACTTCACTCCAGCAGGCGTCGTCGCGGTCGAGCGGTTCGGAGAGCACCAGCACGGCCCCCGTGCCGCAGGGGAAGTGGCAGGCACCGTTTTCTACCTGCACTTCTTGCCCTTGAGCGTAGAAGAGCGAGGGCGCGCTGTTATCGGAAGAATAGCGAATGGCGTGCAGCGTTTGGCCGTCGGTAGCGCAGGCGGTGAAACGCAATGGTTCGGTCACGCCATTGGCCTGCATCGAACTTTCAATATCGGCGATGGTTTGGCGGTAGGCGCGCGCCGGATCGGTTAAAAGCCCGTTGCTCACCAGCAGCAAAAAGATGATTTCGCTGTCGGTGGTGCCAATGCGGTCATTATAAAGGTGCGGGGCGATGCGGAATTCCAGATCGCGCCGCAGCTTATCGTAGCCACCAATCCGGCCATTGTGCATGAACAGCCAATTGCCGTGGCGGAAGGGGTGGCAGTTTTGCCGCGTCGTCGGCGTGCCGGTGGAGGCGCGAACATGGGCGAAGAACAGCCGCGCTTCGATTTGCTCCGCGAGGCTCCGCAGGTTATCATCGTTCCAGGCTGGGCGAATATCGCGGTATAGGCCAGGCTTTTCCTGCGTTCCGTACCAGCCTACACCAAACCCGTCGCCATTGGTTGCAACACTGCCGCGCTGGCAGGCGAGCGACTGGTTAATCAGCGAGTTCTGCGCTTCAAACAGGAGTGAATGAAGCCGCAGAGGGGCACCGGTATAGGCAAGCCAACGGCACATGATCGGTCCCGAACCTGGGCCGTGCAAACCGCTCCACCGGGAGAAGGCTCACAGAGGCCCTGCTGACATTTCAGTAACACAATCGTAGCAAAGCCCCTTCCCGCTGTCGAGCGGGATGATTCTAAATTTTCTGTTATCGACTCGTCGCTTATCCGGCGCGCTTGCCGTAACGGGTGAGAGTTCAGGCGTCTTTTGGCGTTTCTGTCGTGTGTCTGGGAACGGGGCGGGCGCGGTCTTCGTCGTCAGCCTCGGTGGTAAAGAGATCGTCCTCGTCGTCATCGTCTGGGTCGGAAGGATCGAGCGCCACGGCCTCGCTTTCCTCGCCGGGTTCGTGAATCAGGCTCCAGTCCCCCACGCCCCAGGCCGCCAACCGCGCACGCACGGCAGCGGGCCGAGGCAGATCGTGCCGTTCCAACTGCTGATCGGGGAAGCGCAAAGTGCCGTAGAATAGCCCCTCTAGGGCCGGAATCCGCTCGGGTCGCCGCAGTCGATTGAAGATCACGCCATCGGGAATGCGCCCGGTCGTGGTCTCCCCACCCCAATAGGCGCGGGCGACGGAGGCATCGACCGCCTCGCTATCATAGCCCGCCAGAATCTCGGTCCACAGCGAATCATGCAGCGATACGATGAACAGGCCCCGCGTTTCTGCCAGTTTCAGCACATGGCCGCTCAGGGCTTCGTGGTGCATATCGTGGTAAAGCCAAGCATCTTCCAGCCGATCGAACACCAGGGCGGCACGGTCGCGGGCGGGATAACCGGGTAGGTGCTGAGCACGGTGATTCTCCAGCACAAGTTCCGCCCGATGAACGCGCCGCTGCGCCGGTTGCGCGACGCCGCTGGGGCTGGGGGCGGGCGCACCAGCGACGGTAAGCGGTACGGTGGGGGCATCCTCTTCAGCCGCCTCCGTCTCCACGCGCCCGAACAGGCTTACTTGCTTCCGCACGCTGGGCAAGCGCGGATCGAGCCAAAGATAAAACCGGCGACGGCGGTTGGAAAGCGTAAGATTGACCATCCTGCCTCATCGGGGTTGGCGGTGGCGGGTGCGGCAGATTTAGCGTAAAGCGCGGGGGTTGGATAGGTTGCGATCTCCTAAGACCGCGCTTTTTACAGGGCCGAACGCTTGAGCGGTCATTGATTCCCCCGGCCATTCCGATTAGGGGTTGTGCATGGGATTGTCGTTTTTGAAAATGCACGGCCTGGGGAATGATTTCGTCATCCTTGAAGGCCGCCGGGCACCGCTAGAGTTGCCGCGCGATTGGATTCGGGCGGTGGGGGATAGGCGCACGGGCGTGGGCTTCGATCAGTTGATCGTGATGGAGCCGCCTAGCGATGGGCGGGCGGACCTGTTTATGCGGATTTTTAACCCGGATGGCTCGGAATCCGGGGCGTGCGGCAATGCCACCCGCTGCGTCGCCCATCTTGCCATGCAGGCCGAAGGGCGCGGCGCGGTTGTCATCGAAACCCTGGCGGGGATGTTGCCGTCCGAACGGGTCGATACTCATATCGTGAGCGTCGATATGGGGCCAGCGCGGCTGGGGTGGGACGCCATTCCGCTCGCAGAAGCCCTCGATACGCTGCACGTGCCGATGCGCCTGGGTCCGCTCGACAATGGCGTCGCGACCAACATGGGCAACCCGCACATTACTTTCTTCGTGCCCGATGCCGAGGCGGTCGATCTTGCCACCTGGGGGCCGCAGGCCGAACATCACCCGCTGCTGCCGGAACGGGCGAATATCGGTGTCGTCTCGGTTTTAGCGCGGGACCATATCCGCTTCCGCGTGTGGGAACGCGGCGCGGGCATTACGCGCGCCTGCGGGTCGGGGGCTTGTGCGGCAGCGGTGGCGGCGATCCGGCGCGGGCTGACGGATCGGCAGATGATCGTCACGATGGACGGCGGCGATCTCACGCTCGAATGGCGCGAGCAAGATGGTCATGTGCTGATGACTGGCCCCATCGCCACGAGCTTTTTTGGTGAATTCGTTGGCGATTTAGCGCTGGAGCGCTTCGTGTGACCGGACCGCAGCTTGTAACCTTCGGCTGCCGCCTCAATACCTACGAGTCGGAAGTGATGCGCGACCTTGCCACCAAAGCGGGCGAGGATAACGCGATTATTTTCAACACCTGCGCGGTGACATCGGAAGCCGAACGCCAAGCCCGTCAAGCCATCCGCAAGGCGCGGCGCGATCACCCCGATGCGCGCATTATCGTTACCGGCTGCGCCGCTCAGGTGAGCACAGCTAAATTCGCCGACATGCCGGAAATCGACCGCATCATCGGCAACGATCTAAAGCTGAAGCCGGAAGCCTGGGGCGTAACGCCGAACGAGGCCCGCGTTGAAGTAAACGACATTATGCAGGTGCGCGAAACCGCCCAGCACCTCATTGAAGGCTTCGACGGGCGGGCACGGGCGTTTGTGCAGGTGCAGCAAGGCTGCGATCACCGCTGCACTTTCTGCATCATCCCCTACGGACGCGGCAATTCGCGCTCGGTTCCGGCGGGCGACGTGGTGGCCCAGGTGCGCCGCTTGGTTGAGAATGGGTATGCCGAAATCGTGCTCACGGGGGTCGATGTAACCTCCTACGGTCATGATTTGCCCGGCACCCCCACGTTGGGAATGCTGGTGCGCCGCGTGCTGAAGCTGGTGCCGGAGCTGCCACGTTTGCGCCTCTCCTCCCTCGATCCGGTCGAAATCGACGCTGATCTGTGGGCCGCTCTCGCCGAAGAAGAACGGCTGATGCCGCATTTGCACCTGTCGGTGCAGGCCGGGGCGGACCTGATTCTAAAGCGCATGAAGCGCCGCCACCTGCGCGCCGATGCAATTGCCGTGGCAGAAAAAGCCCTGCGCCTGCGCCCCGATACGGTGTTCGGGGCGGATTTGATTGCAGGCTTCCCCACCGAGACGGACGATCATTTTCAAGACTCGCTGCGGATCGTTGCGGAAGCGCATCTAACCTATTTGCACGTCTTCCCCTACTCCCCCCGCCCCGGCACCCCCGCCGCGAAAATGCCGCAACTGAATGGCCCGATCATCAAAGCCCGCGCGGCTGAGTTGCGCGCAGCGGGCGACGCCGCCTTGAGCCGCTATCTCGACAGCCAAGTGGGCCGGGTGGAAGAGATTTTGCTGGAAGAAACGAGCCTAGGGCGCACGCGCCACTTCGTGCCGGTCATCGGCGTTTCCGGCACCCCCGGCACACGGCTGCGCGCGCGAATGCTGGCGCGCGACGGTGGGCAGATGCGCGGAGAAGTGGCGTGACCGAAGCCCGTGATATTGCGATGATTGACGATTTTTGCCGCAAGCGGTCTGAGCAAAATTGCGTTGAATTTAAGAAAAATTTCCAAGAACCAAAGAAAATCGGAGAATATATATCAGCACTTAGCAATTCGGCACGTTTGTACGACCTGCGCTATGCGTATGTCGTTTGGGGCGTTGAGGATGAAACGGGCGAAATCATCGGAACTAAGTTTGATCCGGCTGTTGTCGTTAGTCCAGGGGAGCCTTTGGATTTTTGGCTGACCAAGCGCCTCCAAAATGGCCCCTCCTTTCAATTTAGAACCATCAATCATCCACTAGGGCGATTGGTCCTGCTTGAAATCCCTGCCGCTACGCGAAATCCTGTTGAATTTGACCGGATGGCCTATATCCGTATCGGCAGCGCAACCCCTCGATTAGCCGATTATCCTGAACGGCAACATGACCTTTGGACAAAACTTCAACCCTTTATCTGGGAGGAGGGGGTTGCAAAACAGTTTCTGCCGCCGGAAGAAATTATCAAACTGATTGACTATCCTTCTTACTTTGATTTAGTGAAAATGCCTCTCCCAACCGATTTAGCTGGAATCCTTGATCGGCTTTCAAACGCTAAAATTATCCGACAGGATCATGGTGGGAAATTTGATATTACAAATCTGGGGGCGATACTGTTTGCGAAACGTCTGGATAGTTTCGACCTGCCTATTAGCCGGAAAGCTGTTAGAGTTACTGTCTACGAAGGGCTGAACCGAGCCAGTACCGTCGTCCATTCGCGGGATGAGGTAAAAGGTTACGCGAATGGCTTTAATGAAATTATTGATTACATCAAGACAGTCCTACCGAAAAATGAGCATATTGGGCAGGCTTTTCGGGCAGAAACGCCGCTCTATCCCGAAATTTCTTTGCGAGAACTTGTCGCGAATGCGCTTATTCACCAAGATATGACACTTAAGGGCGCTTGCCCCTCTGTTGATATTTTCTCAAACCGAATTGAAATCACTAATCCAGGGGTGCCCCTGATTGCCCCTGATCGCTTCATCGATTCAGCGCCGGGATCGAGAAATGAGGCTTTAGCCGATTTGATGCGTCGTTCAGGGTTATGCGAAGAACGCGGCTCAGGCATTGATAAGGTTATTAAGGCAGTTGAACTATATCAATTGCCACCACCAGAGTTTCGGCAGGAGACGCATGCCATGCGAGTGATCTTGTTCGCTCCACGAAGTTTTAATGATATGACAAGTAGTGAAAGATTACGCGCCTGTTATCAACATGCTGTTCTAAAATTTTTGAGTGGCGAGATGATGCGTAATGAAAGTTTACGCGAGCGTTTGGGGGTTTCTAAGGAAAACAGTCCTCAAATCTCTAATGTCATTAGCTCGGCACTGAAAGCTGATCTTATAAAATCTGCGGATGAACAGAGGCCGCGTAGTGGATATTTACCGCATTGGGCGTAGAAAAACAATTGAACATCAATTCAAAAATGACTATCTGTCTTACCTCAAAATAAGAAAAGTCGTTATAATTCAGATCAGTAAGAATTGTCCGGAATCTAGGACAGAGCATTTTGATATGATGATCGCAGCAGCGTGCGAATGGGCAAGGTAGCAAGGCGATGACCGAAGAAAAACTAAGCTGGCTCAAGCGCCTCACGCGCGGCCTATCTAAATCTTCCTCCAAGCTCACCGAGGGTATCTCGGCGATCTTCACCAAGCGCAAGCTGGATGATGCGGCTTTGGAGGAGTTGGAGGAGCTACTGATTGCCGCTGATTTGGGCGTCAAAACATCCAGCGATCTCATTAAGCACTTGCGGAAAACCCGCTTCGGAAAAGATGTTAGCGACCGGGACGTGCGCGAGGTTTTTGCGGGGGAAATCGCGCGGATTCTGGAACCTGTGGCAAAGCCGCTCACGATTGATCCCAGCCGCGCGCCCCATGTTGTGCTGGTCGTTGGCGTCAATGGCTCCGGCAAGACCACAACGATCGGCAAGCTGGCGCAATTCTACCGCGAGCAGGGCTTGAACGTGATGCTGGCGGCGGGCGACACCTTCAGGGCCGCTGCCGTGGAACAGTTGAAAATCTGGGGCGAGCGCACGGGCTGCCCGGTCATCTCTCGCCCGGAAGGGGCTGATGCCGCCGCCTTGGCCTATGATGCCATTGCCGAAGCTCGCGCCGCTGGGGCCGATCTGCTGCTGATAGATACCGCCGGACGCTTGCACAATAAGGCGCAGTTGATGGACGAACTGGCCAAAGTGCTGCGCGTTATGCAAAAGATCGACCCCACCGCGCCGCACGATACGCTGCTGGTGCTCGATGCTACCGTGGGCCAAAACGCCCATAGCCAGGTGGAAATCTTCCGCAATCTGGTGCACATCAGTGGCCTGGTGTTGACGAAACTTGACGGCACCGCCAAGGGCGGCGTGCTGGTAGCGCTGGCGGAAAAATTCGGCCTGCCCGTTCATGCTATCGGCGTTGGGGAAAAGGCCGAAGATTTGCGCCCGTTCGAGGCGCAAAAATTCGCGCAGTCGCTGCTGGGGATCGAGGCAGCGGAAGACGCCTAGAGCGCTTTTCGTTCGCTTTGGCTCACTTCATGCGCTCTAAACTTTTGTTTTGTAAGCAAATACGTCGTCGCGGGTGATCCCACCCGCTCGGGATTTGCTCTAACCCGTATCGGAAATAGGGGAGTTGCGGCTGTGCGGGAAGCGGATTGGCAACGGGTTCGGCGGTTTCTAAAAGTCGTGGCCGCAGGCGCACTGGTTGGGGCGATTTTTGGCGCGCTCATCAGCCGAGGCTATCAGCAGTCGCTGGTAGCAGCGCTTCTGATCGGTCCCTTCATCGGCATTATCCACGGCGGACTGATCGCGGCGGGCATCGGTGCCATGGAAATATTTTTCGCGCGCACCGCCTGGGGCCGCCGCTTGCGCCGCGCCTCCTTCGCTGTGACACTGCTAGTCAAGACGCCGCTCTACAGTGGGCTGGTGCTTGTGATTCAGTACGGAAAACTTGGCGAGCAGGCAGCGCATTTTCTTGGCTTTCTCAGCGTTATTGATCCACGGGGGGGCGGCGAGCCTTTAACGCTGCTCTCGATTGCTTTCTCGTTCCTCTTCGTCGTTTTGTTTATCCAGGTCATGCAGGTCAATCAGATCATGGGGCATGGAACTCTTGGGCGCTTCGTGTTCGGCTATTACCACCGCCCGCGCCTGGAAAACCGCTTCTTTTTGTTCATAGATCTTATCGGCTCCACTCATCTGGCGGAAACCCTAGGGCCGCTAGCCTATCAGCGCTTTCTTAACGGCGTGTTTCAAGCTGCGTCCGACCCGATTTCCGACCATCAGGGCGAAATCTGCCAATATGTCGGGGATCAAATGGTCGTGACCTGGACCGAGGCGGCAGGCGTCGGCGGGCGCAAGGGCGCGGTGCGGCCCCTCGATTGCGTTTTTGCCCTGAAGGAAACCTTGGCCGCCCTCGCGCCCGCCTATCTTAAAGACTATCGAGAAGCGCCCGGTGTTCGTGCAGCCTTGCATTATGGCGAAGTCGTCGTGGGCGAAATTGGCGACGCCAAACGTGACATCGCGTTTCATGGCGACGTGCTGAACGCAACGGCCCGGCTAGAAGGGGTGGCACGCGAGCACCAGGGCTTTTTCATTGCCTCGGCGGCCGCGCTTGACCGCTTAAAAGGGCCGGACGGATGGCCGTCCGGCTTTAGGTATCAGTCGCTGGGGGCGCTGCCGTTGCGGGGCAAGTCGGTCCTGGTTGAAGCGATGCTCGTCACTCAAGCCGCTTGAGGCCAATACTCCAGCTTTTCCGCTGCCAGCGTTGCTTGAACCGAGGGCAGGGCCAGCGCGCGTTCAACGAGGGCCGTCCAGCGCGGTGCTTTCTCCCGCATCGGCCAACCGAGGCGGGTTGCGATCCAGCGATATTGGATCAGCAGGTAAAAATCTGCCGGAGTGATGTGGCTTGACGCGTCCGGCCCCGCAGCGGGAACAGCGAAAGTGCGCCCATCGCTCAGTTTATCTTCGATATAGGTCGTCACGTCTTCGAGATGCGTGCGGCCCTGAGCACTAAGAGTCTCATAATGGCTAGTGTCGGGGCTAAACCGTTGCGGGCGCATCGCGAGCGCCCAAGCAAAAGCATGAAAATGCCCGGACAGATAATTCAACCACTCCATCAAGCGGGCTTCTGCCAGCGGATGCGTTGGCCACAGCCCTCCCTCGGGCTTCAGCGCGCACAGGTAGCGGCAGATAGCGGGAGCCTCGGTCAGCGCCTCGCCTGCCGGCAGCGTTCCGCCCACCAGAACGGGAACACGCCCCTTAGGATTGAGCGCCAGATACTCCGGCGAGCGCTGTTGACCGTCTGCCAAGGCAATCGGGATCAGCGTATGAGGCAAGCCGAGGTGGTTCAGAACGGCGTGGGGCACGAAGGAGCAGGCTCCCGGCGTGTAGTAAAGTGTAAAACTATCGGACATGGTGGCGTTCCTCCCAAAGTTCGGAACACTGTTATCTAGTTCGTCTCACGGGGCAAGAGGGTTGCTTCGGCCCCGCAAAACCCCGCACAATAGGGGGCTTTTACGGGGAGAAATGGGCTATGGCGGAACAACGTCTGCGGGTTGTCATCGTTGGGGCGGGAATGGCTGGGGCGTCGCTCGCCTACGAGCTGGCCGAGATGGCGGACGTGCTGTTGCTGGAGCGCGAAAGCCACCCCGGCTATCATTCAACAGGCCGGTCTGCCGCGATGTTCACCGAAACCTATGGCCCTGCCCCGGTGCGTGCGCTCACCCGCGCCGCCCGCGCCTTCTATGAAACGCCGCCCGATGGTTTTATTTCGGTTCCGATATTAACGCCGCGCGGTGTGATTTTGGTCGCCGATGCCACGCAAGCAGAGTTGATTCCCGAAACGCTTGCCGCCGGGGCAACCCACGCCCTCACCCCGAGCGAAGCCGAGGCCCAAGTGCCTATTTTGCGCGGCGAGCGGCTGGTGGGCGCGGTGGCGGAACCGGGGGCGCGGGCAATGGACGTGGATGCACTCCTGCAAGCCTACCTGCGCGGTCTTAAAGCGCGCGGCGCGCGGTTGATGTGCGACGCGGTGGTCACGGCGTTGGCGCGCGAGGGCAGCGGTTGGCAGGTAACGACCGCCGCAGGCGTTTTTTCAGCCGATGTGATCGTGAATGCCGCTGGCGCTTGGGGCGATAAAATTGCTGAACTCGCGGGCGTTACGCCGCTCGGTTTAGTTCCGAAACGACGCACGGCCATCCTGATTGATGCCCCGAGCGACTCAGCGGCCTGGCCGATGCTGAACGACATTGCCGAACTTTGGTACCTCAAGCCCGATGCCGGGCTGCTGCTGGCCTCGCCCGCCGATGCAACCCCGGTGGAGCCGCAAGACGCCCAGCCGGATGAGATGGATGTGGCGATTTGCGTAGATCGAATCGAAACCGCAACAAAGCTCACTATAACCCGCATTCGCCATAAATGGGCGGGCCTTCGCAGTTTTGTCGGCGATGGCGTGCCGGTCGCGGGGTTCGATGCCACGGTGCCCGGTTTTTTCTGGCTGGTTGGGCAAGGTGGCTACGGGATTCAAACTGCCAGCGCCTTAGCCCGCCTCTCAGCCGCGCTAATCCGGGGCGTGCCGGTTCCGGCAGATCTTCTGGCCAACGGCGTCGATCCCGCCGATCTCGCACCCGCACGGTTTCGGGCTTGAGGCTCTAACTCCCGCTGGTGACGCGCCCTGAAAAGCGGTAGCCGTGGCCGCGTGCGGTTTCGATCAAGTTCCCAGCGTCTTCCCCCAGCTTTTTCCGCAAGCGGCTGACGAGAATGTCGATGCTGCGGGCGCTGGTTTCCCCTTCGCCCGTGCCGATCGCCTCCATCAACTCCTCGCGGGTATGCACGCGGGCGGGTCGCCGCACGAGGGCTTGCAGCAGATCGAATTCCGCCGGCGTGAGATCGACCGCCAACCCATCCGGCCCGGTAACGACGCGGGCGGCGGTATCGAGCGTACAATGGGAGAAGCGGTACAATTCCGCCGTTCCCGCTTCAGGCTCGGCAATGCGGCGGCGATCCAGTACATTCCGCACGCGGGCCAGCAATTCGCGCGGAAAAACCGGCTTCGGTAGATAATCTTCCGCCCCAAGTTCGAGGCCCGAGGCGCGATCATCTGGGGCGTTACGTTCGGAGACAATAATAACAGCGCCAGCGTAAATCGCGCGTAATTCACGGACCAACATCACACCGCGCGCATCGGGGAGGGTTAGGTCTAGCAGGATCAAATCAATGCGGGTGCGCGGCAGTAGCGCTTCGGTTTGCGCCCAATCGACCGCCACCGTCACAGTGTACCCCGCCTTCCGCATCAGCGCCGCCAGCAGCGAACGGACCGCCTCATCGTCTTCGACGATCAAAATATGTTCGCCTGCCACGCAGAATCCCCCAAGTTTGATATAGTGCCCTATGTTTCTTGGCAGAGGTTGTACAACAGGTCAAACTGAGTGCGATGATTTTCATTCTTTTCGGTCTTTGGGCGGCAGCCGTCGCGGGCTTGGCGCTGGGAGTGCTCTGCCCGCGCTGGGTGCCCGTACCGCCGCCCGCAACGCGTGCGCTGGTGGGAATGATCTACGGCAGTTTCGCGCTGGCCGGGGGAATCGCACTGGCAGCGCTCACGCGCGACCACTGGGCACCCGCGCGCCCGGCGGCAATCGTAAGCCTGCCACCGCCAATCGAGGCGGCCCCCGTCGTGGCACCAGAACCGCCGCCGCCGGAGCCTAGCCCAAGCGCTAGCCTGCCACCGCCCGAACCGCCCCCTGATCCCGGCCCGCCGCCCGAACCCCCCACGCGCTTCGGCCCGCAAGCCCTAGGGCAAAGCGCCGCGCGGCTTCAACAGAGCCTGACCGACCAGGGGTTGATTACCGCGTGGGAGGCCGAAACCGGCCCGCTCGGCCAAGCCGTTCACGCGGGGCGCGGCCCGGCGCTGGCGTTCTTTTCCGAAAGCGACGGCGACCGGCTGTACCGAGTACAAGTGACGACCGATCTCGGCATACCGCTCGCCGATCTCGGCCCCGTGGCGCGGGATACGGCGCGCTTGCAGCTTGGGTTGCTCGGCCTTGCTCTCGCGCCAATCTCGCCGGAATCGGAGCTTTTGCGCCAAGACAGCGACCGGGTTTGGCAGGATTTGCTGAACATCCTTGCTAACACCCCAAACCAACCCCGCGCCACCCGCACCCTCTTAGTCGCAGGAGCAGCCCTGCGCTTAACGCTCACCCAAACCGGGAAAGCGAGCGCGCAGTTGACCGCAGCAGAGCAGGATTTGGACCCATTGTTGGATGTGCGGCCTTAGGGACGGGGGCGCACAGCTTCAAACGCCGCCAAGAGGCGTTGGTGGACGCTAGCATCAAGCTGACTGTGGCAGGCTAGGCCGAGTTCCACGGTTCGCAGCTTCAACACCGTTTTCAGTTTTAGGCCATTACGGACAAGCGCCCCGTCCTTCTCAGCTTTAGTAACGCTCGCCGCCGTTTCGCTGATGACCCAAAGGTCGATGCGGTTACTTTGAAGTTTGTTGGCATTCAGATCGTCGCTGGGCGCAATATCGACGGTTAAACCCTGTTTTTCAAGAAAGAGCGTTTTCACATCTCCCGTATAACCCCCAATCCGATATTTCTTTGCGTCCGCTAACTCCGACAGAATAATTGGCGAGTTTTCCAACGCCGCCAGCAACCATATATTTTCAGCGACCGGGCTAATCCATTTGAACAGCGCGCGCCGCTCATCCGTTACAGTAGTGGAATAAACACAAGTATTGGGGGTATCGAGCGCGGTTGAATAGGCGCGCTGCCACGGCACTAGGCGAAGGTTATAGGCTATACCTGCGCGCTCGAAAGCGGCCTTCACAATTTCGGTCGCGGTGCCCGTGATCGCCTTGGTGGTGGGATCGGTATAGTTGAGCGGCGGGTTTTCCTCGGTCAACACCGTGATCGTTTGAGCGTGCGCTATCGGCGCGGATGCCAAAAACCCAAGCAGCAAGCCTTGGCACAGGAAGAAACGCATCACGGACCCCTATTCTTAAAAAATGACGTGCCTAAAATATGCTCAAGGGTAATGTACAAAATATGAAAGTAATTATCTGGAAACAATTTGTTCGATAAATCAACTTATTGCCCGCCCGCGATACGCCAGCGCTTCGGCAATATCCAAACGGCTGACGTTTTCCCGCCCGGCCAAATCGGCAAGAGTTCGGGCAACGCGCAACACGCGGTGGTAGCCGCGCGCGGAGAGTTTGAGGCGGTCGGCGGCTTCCGTTAGCAAGCTCTGCCCGGCGCTATCGGGGCGGGCGATGACGGTCAGAAGGTCGCCATCCACTTCGGCATTGGTAGCGATGCCCGTGCCGTGGTAACGCACCTCTTGCCGGGCGCGGGCAGCGGCGACGCGCTGTGCAACCGTGGCGCTGCGTTCTTTTGCGGGCGGCCCAGCCAAATCCTGAGCCGAAACGGCAGCAACCTCCACATGAAGATCAATGCGATCTAGCAATGGTCCTGAGATTTTAGCTTGATAATCAACCGCGCAGCGCGGTGCCCGCCCGCAGGTGCGCGCTGGATCGGTTAGATACCCGCAGCGGCAGGGGTTCATTGCGGCAATCAACTGCACCCGTGCGGGATAGGTGATATGGGCATTGGCGCGGGCAACGGTAACGCGCCCGGTTTCGAGCGGCTGGCGCAACGATTCCAGCGTGGCGCGGTTAAACTCCGGCAACTCATCAAGAAATAGCACCCCGTGATGGGCGAGACTTATTTCCCCTGGTCGCGCCCGCGCCCCGCCCCCAACCAAGGCCGCGAGGGAGGCGGAATGGTGCGGGTCGCGAAACGGGCGGTGGCGGGTTAGCTTGCCGCCCGCAAGTTGCCCTGCGACCGACTGGATCATAGCAACGCTCAAGGCTTCGCGCGGCGACAAGGGCGGCAGCAGACCGGATAGGCGTTGCGCGAGCATGGATTTGCCCGAGCCGGGCGGGCCGATCATCAGCAGATTATGGCCCCCGGCAGCGGCGATTTCCAGCGCGCGCTTAGCGCTCTCTTGGCCCTTCACGTCGGCAAGATCGAGCGGGCGGCGCGGGTCTTCAGCAAGTTCGGCGCGCGGGCGCGGCAACAGGGCGCTGCCCTTCATATGGTTGATAAGATCCATCAGGCTGGCAGGGGCTAAAACCGGCAGGCTTTCGGACGCCCAAGCGGCTTCCCCACCGCAGGGGGCGGGGCAGAGAATGCCTAAATCGCGCTCCGCAGCCCCAAAAGCCGCCGCCAGCACGCCCGACACAGGGGCCAGCCGCCCATCCAGCCCCAATTCCCCCAACATCAAATATTGCGCCACCTCATCGGCGGGCAGAATCCCCATTGAAACCAAGAGAGCAACCGCAATCGGCAGATCGAAATGGCTGCCCTCTTTCAACACATCGGCGGGCGCGAGGTTTACCGTGATGCGTTTGGCAGGAAGCGCCAGCCCCAGCGCCGCCAACGCTGAGCGCACGCGTTCCCGGCTTTCGGCCACGGCTTTATCGGGCAGGCCAACGATGGTGAACGCGACAAGACCGCCGGTCATCGCCACTTCAACATCGACATCAATCACCTCGATTCCCGAGAAGGCGACGGTCTTGGCACGGGAAACGAGAGAAGAGGACATGAACCCAACATTATTAAAAGTACTGGGACAGCCTAAAGTAGCTTGGGGCAGAAGTCACGCCGACCGTCACGATCAAGCGGGTGGGAAAGCAACCCGCAGCCCTAACGCCCGCGCCACTTTTATAACTGTGGCGAAGCTGGGATTGCCGGTACCGGACAGTGCTTTGTCGAGACCCTGACGACTCATGCCGATCTCGCGGGCAAGGCTGCTAAGATTGCGAGCGCGGGCGATTGTGCCGAGGGCGCGCGCGACATAGGCCGGGTCGTTACCGCCTTCTTCCATCGCGGCTTCGAGATAGGCGGCAATATCCGCTTCGGTCTTCAGATAGTCAGCGGTGTCGTATCGGCTGAAGGTTTCTTGTGCGGGTTCCTGGATCATGGTTGCTCCTTCCATTGGGCGGCAATGGTCTTGGCGCGGGCAATATCCTGGCTCTGGGTCGATTTATCGCCACCACACAGCAGCACGACGATTTTAGCTCCCCGGCGCAGAAAATAGACCCGATAACCAGGACCGTAGTTGATCCTCAGTTCCGACAAACCATTACCCGTAGGCTCAACATCACCAGGATTGCCCATCGCTAACCGGTCCAACCGCGCCTGAATACGGGCCGCAGCACGACGATCCCGCAGGCCGATCATCCAGGTATCGAAGCTGCGGCTTTTGATAATCTCGATCACGTGCAAACCATAGTTGCTATCTGCCTATTGTCAACTATGGTTGCTAATTTTAGGAACGGCTACCCCCGCATCATCCGCCGCGCGGCTTCGGCCAGGAAGCCGGAGCGTGTGTGACCGCTGTCGGCGGCGGCGGCATCAATCTCAACCAGCAGGTTTTTATCGACGGTAATATTAACGCGCACCGCAGGCGCTTTCGGCGGGCGGGCGGTGATGAGCAACAGGGTTGCATACGCTGGTGCTGTGAACAGATGCGCCCCTAAGGCTTGCGGCGGCGGCGAGGCAACCCCATCGTGGGTGAAGCCTTCCAGGTGAAGCGTAAGGGCCGCTTCGGCCTGCGTCAGCGCGTCTTCTTCCGTTTCGCCGATGGCAAGGCAACCGGGCAAATCGGGGAAACTTACCACCATCGCATCGCCGGTTTCGGCAGGATGGTGCAACCAAGCAGGATAACGCGCCATAGGTTATGCTTCCTTCGTGGGCAAGCCGCAGTACACCAACAAACCATCGGCCACCGCAAGCGGTAGCGTGGCTTTACCGAGAGGCAGGGTAACGCGCCGGCCTGTGCCCGCGTGCTGCCACTGACCGAACCCATCGCGCCGGGTGACTTCGGTCCAGCCCGCAGCTTCCAAGGTTTTTACCAGCTTCCGCAATTTTGCCATGGCATCCTCAATAAGTGAGAACAGGTCCGAAATTCGCAGGAATCGCCTGATCGAAGCTGCGGCCCATCTGCTGAACCAGATCGTTGGTAAGCTCAATCCACAGCGCGCTACGCGCATCGAACGTCGCGCGCTCCTTCAGCGTGCGGCTGGCGTCTTGGCGAACAGAAATTTGGCGATCCCGGAACCCGGTGGCACTGCGGATTTCGAGATCGACTTCCAAAACACCTTCATACCGAAAAGCCGCATCATCGGCGATCAGCCCGCGAATCCCGCCCGGCGTTGCCAGCGGTGTTTCAACGATGCTGGCGCGGCGGATGATGAAGCGCGCCACCGTTCCCGGTGCTGGTGCGCCGCGCGCGACCAGCTTCTGCCGCGCCCAAGTTTCGGCGGCCTGAGTGGGGGTGGGCGTTACAGCATGATCAATATTGGGGGCGGCCTTGGGGGCGACATAGGCGACCTCCACCTCCAGCCGGTCCACCAACAACAGCCAAGCTTGGCCTGTAGGCGTTGCAACGGCGGGGGCGGGTTTTGCCGGATCAGCACACCCGGCAAGGCTTCCTAGGGCCGTTGCTGCAAGCAGCAAGCTTCCACCCTGAACCAGCAAATGACGTCGTGTGGACTGAAGCGTGATCACAGTGTCTCTCAACCCCTGGGCAGAACATTCCGCACTACCCTTACCGCACAGTGCCAGCGGCGGGGAGGCGGCTCAAGTGCAATAGGATGACGGATTCGTGACACTCCGTCGATTGGGTTGTGGTTTAGCCTGGTTCAGATGTTTCATATTTAGCCTGGTTCAGGCAGGGGCAGCGGCGCCACCGGCACCAACCGGGAGGGGCCGAGCAGCAACCAGCCGTCTTGCACCGTGATCGGCACCGACAGCGTTGGCTGCCCGGTCTGCGGGTCCGTGCTGGCCACCGCCGAGAGCAGCAACCGCGCCAGCCGCCCATCGCGCTCCGTCACTAACCCCACCGCAATCAGCCGATCAATGCCTTCAACAAAGCCGCGCACTTTTGCTGTGCCCGCCGCCAGCGGGCGCATGAGCCGATCAAGCGTCAGCGTGCCTTCCCCGTCTAACGCAAACCCGCCGAGGGAGAGCATGAGGGGGCGCACTTCCACCGTACCGCCCTCGTCGCGCCACTGCGTGAAGGCAGCAGGGGTCAGCGCGCCAGGAGCATCGCCCATCACTGTTAGCCCGACAGACAGACTAAGCGGTTCCGCCAACAACGGCGTGAGCTGCGGTGCGGCAAAGCGTTCGAGCGTGAAGCCGCCCCGCAAGGTTGCCCTTAAATGATCGCGCCCACGCACCCCAAGGTCTTTCAGATCGAGCGATAGCCGTTCCGCCCGCAAGGTGATGGGATGCTGGGAGGCCAGGATCAGCGTTGGCGCTTCCACTGTCACTCTCAGGCTGCCACCGCTGCGCGGCCCCTTCAGACTAAGGTCGCCGTCGCGAAGACTAAGGTGCCCTTCTAGGATTTTCTCGCCCGAGGTTAGACGCAGATCGGAGCCGGTCGGTAAGCGCACAAGCGTAGCGTTCGGCTGAAGCAGGCTCCAGACGATTTCTAATTGATCCGTTTTCCACATTAAATCGCCGCTCGGCGTGGGTCGCTTCAGGCTAATCGCGGTTAATTCCGTCCGCACTGATAAGGGGAAACCACTAGAGTCGCCGACACGATAGGCCACGCTCCAGCCTTGACTTCGCAAAGCCTCGGCTTCGACGGTCAGCGTTTCGGTCAGTTGGATTTTTGCCAGCAGCCACAGTAAAGCAAGCCCGGCGGCCAATGCCAACAGAATGGAAAGCGCAATCACACCAGGGCGGCGCAGCAACAGTCTTAAGGTCATACGTCCCCGCTGGGCAGGAAAACCAAAGAACGGGCGAAAAAAGCAATAGGCGCTTAAAACGCAGTTAACCCGCCGTTTTCACTTCCGCCAAGGAAATTTCTGGCTGACACCTGCTGCCGTCGGCGTTTTTTGCGGGAGTCTCCGGCGGCGGCGGTCCTTGGTAGACCCCTGCTGTCGGCACCGCCGCTGTTCCGAGCGGGCGTAAAGCCTGATAGACTATGTTTATTATGTCGTCCGCGCCTTACTGGGTTTTCGCTTATGGCTCCTTGATTTGGGATCCGGGCTTTCCGTTTATCGACCGTCACCGTGCGGTCGTGCACGGCTATCACCGCCGCTTCTGCCTTTATTCGCACCAGTATCGCGGCACGCCGGAGGTGCCGGGCCTCGTGCTGGGGCTTGATCGGGGCGGCTGCTGTCACGGCGTAGCCTACCGGGTCGCAGCGGAAGAGGCGGCGAGCGTGCGCGACTATCTGTGGGCGCGGGAAATGTCCAACAACGCCTACCGCCCGGTAATGGTGCCCGTGCGCTTGCCGGAAGGGGGGAAGGTGGCGGCACAAACCTTCGTGATTTCCCCCGATCACCCGCAATATGCCGGGCGTCTACCGCCAGACTTGACCGCGCGGCTGATCGCCACGAGCCACGGCGAGCGGGGTAGCAATCAAGCCTATCTGGAGAATACCGCCGAGCATTTGGCCGCGCTTGGTATTCACGATCCGGCGATGTTGATGCTGGTGCGGCAGGTTCGCCAGTTGATCGCCGTTGAGGGCACAGTCGCCCGCCCCCCCGTGCCGGATGTATCGCCGAAGGGGTTTTAGAGCAGATCCCGAGCGGGTGAAGTCACCCACGGCGCGCCTTTTCTAATCACTCCCCCGCTGCTGCTGAAGCGCCATCGCAAACACGCCATTGCCGACCGACCAGTCCGAATAATCATTCTCATGGCAGAAGATAAACACGTCTTTCGGCGACACGCCCGCCTCGCGGCTAAGGTTGCCCGCAATGCGCGCGTAAAGATCGCGCTTCATCGCGTCGCTGCGCCCACGCCGCATCGTGATTTCCACCACTACGACTGACTCCGAGCGGGCGATTCCGTTGAAGCCCCGGTCGAAAAAAAAGCTCTCGTCGGTATAGTCGCGAACCAAATTGAACAACTCATCTTTCGGCATCCCGATAGCGTCCACCAAAGCCTGGTGGATGCCCTCAACGATTTTCTGTTTGATCTCGACGCTGGTTCCAGCGCGCACGGCGGTACGGATGAACGGCATAACTTGGCTCCCCAGTGGATATTTCGCGCCACTGTGCGCCGCGCTTCCTGCAAAAAGAAAACGATCCTTCCGGTAATTTTATGTGATTAAATCGCACATATGAAACGCTCCCTGCCGCCGCTCGGTGCCTTGCGCGCCTTCGAAGCCACCGCCCGCCACGGGCGGATGGTTCTGGCCGCCGAGGAGCTGAGCGTTACGCCCGGCGCAATCAGCCGGCAGGTGCGGTTACTGGAAGACGCGTTAGGCGTGGCGCTGTTCGAGGGACCGAAAAGCAAGCCGCGCCTCACCGATACGGGCCGCGCCCTCGCGCCTCGTTTGGCGGGGGCGTTCGACGAGTTGGAAGCGGCGACCCAAGCAGCCCGCGCCGGGCAGGCGGCAGTCTTGGATATTTCCTGCCTTAGCACGTTTCTGATGCGCTGGCTGATCCCGCGCCTGCATCGCTTCACCGCCCAGCACCCGGCTATCGACGTGCGCCTGAGCGCCGCCGATGGCCCCATTGATCCCGACCGGGCGCGGTTCGACGCCGTCATCACCGTAGAAGCAGAAACGCCGCTTGGCCCGCGTTTTCATCCGCTGTTTCCCGAATGGCTTGGCCCCGTTGCCGCGCCTGCGCTGGCAGAACAGGTGCGAACGTGCGGCGACCTTACACGAGTGCCGCTGCTCCACACACAGACCCGGCCCGAAGCGTGGCCCGCCTGGGCCGCCCTTATCGGTTGGACCGAAACCCGCTTCGACGGCCCGCGCTACGAGCATTATTATTACACGCTGGAAGCCGCCAGCGCCGGGCTTGGCGTTTGCCTCGCCCCTTGGCATCTGGTGGCGGCAGATGTGGCGAGTGGGCGTCTTGTCGCGCCCTTAGGCTTTAACCGCAGCGGCTATCACTACGGACTGCGGCTGAAGCGACAAGCGCGGGCGGCAATCGAGCCGTTTCGCGTATGGCTGCTGGCGGAAGCGGCGGCGCAGGTATTCCCGGCTGAGGGGCAGAAGGATTGATCTCGGCAAAACCGCGCAAGGCTTCCACCCGCAAGTTGCCGTGTGGTGCGGACCGGCTAGGCCCGCGCCTCCCCCAAACCCTCCAGAATATGCCGGGCGAACAGGCGGGCGGCGGGGCCAAGGTTCTCGCGCTGATAAAGGGCGATGTCGGTTTCTGGCAGCGGCGGCAGCCCCTCTTCGGCCCCCAGCACTCGGAACCCCGGCGGCACCGTTCCCCGCGCCAGAACCGTGATGGCAAGCCCAGCGCTGACGGCGGACAGAATCCCGGCGAAGCTGGAGCCGGTATAGGCGTTTCGCGTAGGGATACCCGCCCCATGCAAGGCTACCAGCGCGTGCGGGCGAAACGCGCAATCCTCGGTGAACAGGGCGAGGGGGAGGGGGCGCAGGCTTTCTAAGCGATGATCCATCGCGCCGATCCACTGCAATGGCTCGCGGCGCACCAACTGTCCTTCCTCCGACCCCCGCAGGCGCGTACACAGCACCAGATCGAGTTGATCGACCGCAAGGCGCGCGCGCAACACCTGACTGCACGCGCAATGAACTTCCAAATTCACGCGCGGCTGGGCGCGGGTGAAGGCGGCAATCAGCGGGGTCACGAACGGGCCTTCGTAATCATCCGGCACGCCAAAACGGATAAGCCCTTCTGCCCCAATCGCCAGCAGATCATCGACGGCGGAATCATGGTCGCGCAGCAAGCGGCGGGCGTGCCCCAGAAGCCGCACGCCGTCTTCGGTTGGATGCGCGCCATTGCGCCCGCGTGTGAGGAGGGGCCGCCCGATCATCGCTTCCAGGCGCTTGATTTGCGCGGTTACGGCGGGTTGGCTGCGCCCGAGCTTCTCGCCCGCCAAGGTAAGGCTGGCGTGATCGACGGTGGCGACAAAGCCGCGTAGCAGATCAATGTCGAAAGTTGGTCGCATCACAAAACCTGATGGAAAGATCAAATCTATTGCTTTGATCTATGATAACGGCGCGTCAAAGCTGCCGCTATGGTTTTCTGGAGGGCCGCGCTATGACCAGTCTTAGTTTCTACCGCCCCTTGTTGGCGCGAGGGCCGCTGCGCCCCGCTCAAGCCGTGCTGTTGCTGCTTTTGGCTCAAGTCGCCATCGGTGTGGGGCCGCTGATGGTGCGGCAGGTGGATGTCGGCCCGGCGGATAGCGCTTTTTGGCGGCTGACGATTGCGCTGTTGGCGTGGATCGGCGTGGCTTTGTGGCTGCGAGGCCGGTCTACCGCTCGCGCCAGCCTGCGCCCAACGGTGAAAGTGGGCGCGTTGATGCTGGGGGCCGGGGCCGCTTTCGCTGCCGATCTCACCGCCTATCATTTCGCGCTGATGCATACCGCCATTGCCAATGCAACCTTTCTGGCCAACCTCTCGCCGCTGCTGGTGGCCTTGGGCGCATGGGCATTGTTTCGGGAAAAGCCAACAGCGCGCGCCCTGCTGGCCTTGCTCGTCGCCCTTATCGGCGCGGCGGTGATGACCGGCTGGCCCCACAAGGCCGCGAGCCTATCATTCGGCGATGGTTTAGCCCTCATCGCGTGCCTGTTCTACACGCTCTACCTACTGCTCACCCGCCGCCTCGCCGGGTTGGTGAGTGACTGGACCGTGATCCTCTGGACCAGCCTCGGCGCGGTCGGCACGGCGCTGCTTTTGGCGGCGTTTCGCGGCGGGGTGGAATTCCCCCACAGCGCAACCGGCTGGGCCGCCGTCATCGGCCTCGGGCTGATCTGTCAGGCAATGGGCCAGGGGTTGACGCTGATCACCCTCGCGCGCCTCCCCGCCGCGTCGGGCGGAGTGATGCTGCTGGCAGGGCCAGTGCTAGCGATGCTCGGCGGCTGGGCGGTCTATGCTGAAACACCAAGCCTCGACCAGGCGCTAGGGGGGGCAGTGATCTTGGGGGCGCTGGTGCTGGCGCGGCGCTAGGGGCGGTTGTTCCGCCAAACGGTCCAATCGACCGGTTCGGCGGTCAGCACTTCAAGGTCGCCGGGGGCGAGCCGGTCCAAGAAGAGAATCAGATTCTGGCACGGCCAGCGCGCGCTCGGGGCCACAAGGCCATCGAAACCGAGAAAGAAAGCCGCATCGGCGATTTCCTGGCTGCAGCCATACTCCAAGTCGGCAAAGCGTTCCGGGAGAATGCCCAAGGCCGATAGCGCCGCCATATCGGCCAGTTTTAGAGTGCGCCGGGTTTTCACGCGGATTTCATGCAGGATCGACACCAGCTTCGACGGAAAGACCGGCTGGCGGCTTAAATGGAAATAAATCTCCGCCAAGGCCCCGTCGCGCTCCAGCGAGGTGTAGAGCACATCGAAATGCCCAGGATCCCAGCGTCCGCTGGCAGAAGCGCCTTCCAGAACATCGCGGCCTTGGCGGGTGATGCGCCAAACATCTCCCGCGAAGGCAATTCCAGCCTGTGCGTCGAGAGCATCGAGAAGATCAATATCGCGGGCTTTACGGTCGGTCATCGCAGGGTCAGACGTAAGCCCCCGTATCGAGCCGTTCGATCACGCTCAACACCTCTTCGGTGCGATTGGTATTGATGAGATCAATAGCGCGCTCGCCCTTTAGCAGCGGGTGCCGCGTGTGCAGCCACAGGCGGGCTTCATCAGCGGTGTAAAAATCCGAGAGGCGTTCGACCACATAACGCAGATCGGCGATGACCGTTTGCGTGCGGAGATTGGGCGTGCCATTCCCATGCGACCAGCGCGAGACGGTCGCGGTCGAGACATCGACGATATTGGCAATATCCTTGCCCTGAAGGCCCCCTCGGGTGCGGAGATCGTCCAGAATGCGGGCGACGGCGGTGCTCATGATACGGAACTCCTGCGCATGACGCTGTACGTTTCAATTTCACATAGATGGCACTATGAAATCAATTCGGAATGATAAGATAGTGCCCCTTGTTGAATGACGCATGAATGACTAGAATGACTAGAAAGATCATCTCAGAGAGGCATCCGCTATGCACGAGGGAGCTTGGACCGTCGCCGAGGCCAAAGCGAAATTTAGCGAAGTCGTTGAATCCGCCCGCACGCGGGGGCCGCAGATCGTTACTCGCAATGGTCGCCGTGCGGTTGCGGTCGTTTCGATCGAAGACTGGGAGCGCAAAGCGCAGCGCAAGGGCAGTTTAGCGGATTTCTTTGCGGAGTCGCCGTTACGCGAATCGGGGTTGGAGATTGAGCGCGTACCAGATGGGGCGAGGCCGCTCGACTTATGAGCTTTTTGCTCGATACCAACATCGTCTCCGAGTGGTGCCGCCCGCAGCCCGATCCAGACGTTATCGCTTGGCTGACAGCGGTGGACGAGGATGATGTCTTTCTGAGCGTCGTCACCCTCGCCGAAATACGCCACGGGGTTGATCGTTTGGAGCCGGGCGCCCGGCAACGGCGGCTGGAGGCATGGCTGACGCAAGACCTTCCAACCCGCTTCGAGGGACGGATTGTATCAATCACTCCCGAAATCGCCAACGCTTGGGGGCAGGTTATGGCGCGGGGGCAGAAACGCCGCCGCCCCATTGCGGCGACTGCTTTGCACTGCGGTCTAACCCTGGTGACGCGGAACACAAAGGACTTTGAAGGTTTGGACCTGCCGCACCTCAATCCCTGGCAGCACCCCTAACCCACCACCTCGGTCAACTGCTTCAGCGATTTCTCCAGCAAATCCCGACTAATATCCCGCGTAATCAACACGATGCGGCTGCGGTGATCGTCGTCGGGCCACGCCGGGAGTTGAACGGGCGGGTGCAGCAGATGTTGCACGCCGTGCAGCACGGTTGGCGTATCCTGGCCGCGCAGGTTGAGGATCGCTTTCAGGCGTAGAATATCCTCACCGCGATAGGCGGTCAGCGATTGCAGCCACAGCGTTACCGCATCCCACGGCAGCGGTTCGGTGAGCGTTAGGCAGTGGGCCTCGATGCGGTCGTCGTGGCGGTTCAAATTATGGTGGTGATGATGGTGGTGATGGTGATGGCTGGGCGCTTCATAGGCATCGGCGTGCAACCAGCGGCGCACGTCTAGGCTTTTGGTCGCGGGGTTCCACAGCCCGGCTTCGATCAGGTCGCACGCGGGCGCGTCGGTGCTGAGGATTGGCGCGGCGGGGTTCAGCGTGTGCAGCCGGGCTTTAAGCGCCGCAACCGTCGCAGGCGCGGCAATATCTTGCTTCGTGAGAATGATCCTGTCGGCCACGGCGGCTTGCTTCACCGCTTCGGGCTGGGCCGTTAGCGTGGCATCCCCCACGACGGCATCGACGGTGGTAACGACCCCATCCAAGCGATAATGCGCCACCACCAGCGGGTCTTGCATCAGTGTGTGCAAAATGGGCGCCGGGTCGGCAAGGCCCGTGGTTTCGATGATGACGCGCTCGAACTCAGGCACCGTGCCGCGCACGCGGTCAATGGCCATTTGCCGCAGGGTTTTCGACAGGTCCGACTGAATTGTGCAACAGAGGCAGCCGGAAGCCATGAGAATGCGCTGCTGGCCGTCACTCTCCTCGATCTTTTCGATCAGATGATGGTCCAGCCCGATTTCCCCGAACTCATTGATCAGCACGAGCGCGTTTTTCAGTGCCGGGTCGCGTAATAGCCGGTTTAGCAGTGTGGTTTTGCCGGAGCCAAGAAAGCCGGTGAGCAGCGTGACGGGAATCAGGCTCATGCCGCTTCTCCCGGAACCGAAAAGATCATCGCGCGGCCATCATCGGCCCCGGCGACCAGATGATTGCCGTCGCGCGACCACGCAAGGCAGGTAACAGGGCCGCGCTTCGTGACCTGCACCTTGCCGCCCGCTTGGCTGGCAAGATCGACCATTGCCAGCGTGCCATCTTCATAACCGCAGGCGATAAAATGCGTATGAGGGTGAGCCGCCACGCGGGTAACGGTGCTATTCTTCACTTCCACCAACTCCAGCGGCGCGCGCCCTTCCGGCCCCGGCCCATCGAACGGCCACGCGACCAGAACTTCCGCCCCCGACGTGCAGAGCCACTGCCCATCCGCCGAAAACGCCAAGGAACGGACCTTGCTCTGATAGCCGGACATCCGCATTTCCCGCTTTTCATCCAGCCGCCAGCCGTGAACATCGCCTTCCTGCGTGGAAGTGGCGACAATCGTGCCTTCGGGGTTGATGACCACGGCGAGGTGCGAGCCTTTCCACACTAGCTTGCGCGGCTCGGCGCTGCCATCCAGCGTCCAGAGCGTTGCGCCATTGTAGTGGCAGGCAACGAGGCTTTCGCCGTGCAGGGCGATATCCATCACAGTGCTGTCGTGCGGCCCGTAGGTCGCAATTTCACGGCCATCGGCAGCGAGCAGCAGCACGTTTTTCCCGATAGCATAGGCCAAGCGGCCATCGGGCAGGACCGCCATAACCTCGATCCATTGGTGCGGGTGCTTGGCCCATTGTATCGGCGCGCCTTGGGCTAGAATACGCATTACGTACCCATCTTCACCGCCGCTCACATAACCGCCGTGGGGATGGGCGACCAGCGCCGTTAACCCGCCCTTATGCACCTGGGTTTCGCTAGAAATTTGTTGGGCTGCGGTGGCGAAGGGAATGCGGCGCAGCTTGCCATTGGCTTGGCCCAAGGCCGCCTCGTGGCAATCCCAAGCCACAGTGGCGCGGGTGAGATAACCGTCGAATTTCCAACTGGTGCGGGAGGCGTTTTGCATGTTTATAGAAATTTCTCAAGCAGCTTAGAGAGAATTGTGGGAAAACTTAGCGTAATTAGAGCAAAAATAAGCAGGGTCCACCAATTCGGTAGAGTTGAGACTCTGCCTTCTAACCTGCCAAAACTTTCAGAGGTCGGTAAATTTCTCATTCTCTCGTCAAGTTTAATCTCAATTTTACCAATTCTTTCATCCAGACGCACTAAGTCAGCCTTGCTGACCATATCCTTCGTGCGTTCATCAATCCGCGCAAGCACTGGCTCCAGCCGACCAAGAGTCGCCTTGACTTCTTTTACATCAATCTCAAGGGCTGCCACACGTGCTTCCATATCAGGAGTATGGGGAGGGCCGCCGCCACCGTCAATTGGTGGAGCCAAGGGACGATCTGGAAAAAGAATATGAACGCTTTTGCGTTTCTCAGTCATTTTCTTGCCTCCCTCCGTCAAGCCAATCCTGGATAGAATGAGCAAAAATAAATGTCACAACCCCACAATTATCACAAACAAGAGGGACAAGCTCTTGAATAAAAGAAACTCCATGCTTGGGGTGTTTATAAAAATAAGGTATGGCAGGTAAGGTTGACTCATCAGATTGATATATTGGGGCCGTGAATTTACTCTCACCGCAGCCATGACAACGTAAGTTGCTTAATTTTCTTTCTACGTATTGCTCAAGTTGAGCATTTGTGAACGAAACCAAGCCTTCCGTCTCTTTTCCCATGACGCACTCCCGATATATGGATAATACTCGCGCCAAAGCTGAACGCATTCAAGCGTACACTTCCCTCAGAACGAAGACCCCGGTTCGGCCAAAAACTGCATTTCTTCGGGCGTGCTGTCGCGGCCCAAAATTTCGTTGCGATGGGGGAAACGCCCAAAGCGTTGGATAACGGCCCGGTGGCGTTCGGCGTAATCGGCAAGCTGGGCCTTGGCCAACTCCGGCGCTTCCGCTTCAAGCTGGCGCATAAGCTCTACACTGCGGTCTTGCAACACCAGATTTTCGGCATGTTCCAGCGGCAGGTAGAAGAACAGTCGCTCCAGCGGGGTGAAGCGCTGCTGATAGCCGCGCTCTAGGCCCAGCAGCGTTACTTCCAGCGCGCGGGCATCCCCCAGAAAGGCCAAGGGCGTGCCGCGATACGCATTACGCGGGAACTGATCGAGCAGCAACACGAGCGCAAGGGCGGAGCGTGGTAGCCCGTCCCAGCCATCAAGCCCACTGCTGAAGGCTTGACCGAGTTCGATCTGGAAGCGCCGGGCGATTTCCTGATCGAACGCCTCGCCGCCATTGAACCATTCAGTGCGGAACTGTTGGGGCGTTTCGGCCCCAAACCAAAACTCCAGAATTGCGGCAGAACTGCTCATAGTTTTGGGCCTTGAGCGCAGTTGAGAAAGCCTTCCCGCAGTGCCTCGGCATCCAAATCGCGGCCAATGAAAACGATGCGGCTATCGCGCGTGTCGCGCCCGCGCCAGGGGTTGCCCCAGCTATGGTTCATCTGCATATGCACACCCTGAAACACGAAACGGCGGTTGGAGCCTGAGACGTTTAGAATGCCCTTCGAGCGGAAAATATCCTGCCCCTTCAAGCGCAGCAGCGTGCCGATCCAGGCTTCAAACTTATCCGGGTCAATCGGCTTATCGGTCGTGATCCCGACCGACGCCACGTCTTCCTCATGATGGTGGTGGTGATGATCGAGGAAATGCGGTTCCTGCTCCAGAATACGGTTCAAATCGAACGCACCCCGGTTGAGGATTTGCTTTAGGTCGATCTCGCTGTTTTGAGTGTGATAAAGCGGCGCGAAGCTATTGATTTTTCGCACGCGGTCTTCCACTACCGCCAACTCTTCCGGCGACACAAGATCGACCTTATTCAGCAGCAACACATCGGCAAAGGCGATTTGTTCGACGATTTCATGCCCGTCGCCGACGTGATCGAGGAAATGTTTGGCATCGACCAGCGTCACGATAGCGTCGAGTTTAGCGGCTGCCTTCACGTCAGGATCAACGAAAAAGGTCTGCGCCACGGGGGCCGGATCGGCAAGGCCCGTGGTTTCCACAATAATGCCATCGAACTCGCGCCCGCGCCGCATTAGGCCACTGATAATGCGGATCAAATCACCGCGCACAGTGCAGCAGATACAGCCGTTGTTCATCTCGAACACTTCTTCGTCGGACTGCACGATGAGTTGATCGTCAATCCCAAGCTCCGCGAACTCATTGATCACCACAGCGTATTTCTTGCCGTGCGGTTCGCTCAGAATGCGGTTCAGCAGCGTGGTTTTCCCCGAACCGAGGAAGCCGGTGAGAATGGTAACGGGCAGTTGCAGCATCGGTCGGGGTCTCACTTAGTCGAAGTTTAGGGCGCGCTAACGGCGCGGCTAAGAGAACGCCTAACGGCGCGGCCTGGTCATATATCGGGCAGCAAGGCCAAGGCTTAAAGCCGCCAGCGGTACGCCCAGCGTGAGCGGCCCCATGAGCGCAAAGCTGGGGGCGGGGCGCGTGTAGGCCGTGTAAATCAGCATCGCCGCCACCCAGAGGGCCGAGCCGACAACCCAAAGCAACAGCAGATTATAACGCCCCGGCGGGGAAGGTTCGTTCGACATGGTCCTCGTCCGCAAAATTTCTCTGTCCATAGGTGCCGTAGGCGAGGGCTTCCGACAAGGGGGGTTGCAGCACAGAGTGCAGATTCATATTCTCCCCCTATGGCTATTCTTCCGATTCAGCAGATTAAACTGCGTGGAACCTGGGCGCTCGCGGCGGCAACGGGTGTCGTGCCGGTTAGCCATAAGCAGCGCCACGGGCGGCAGCGCTTGAAACTGGGGGCCGATACGCTCACCGTAACCGTTGAGCGCGACCGCTTGCTCAACGATGGCGACGCGCTGGTAACAGAAACGGGCGCGCATTATCTCGTGCGAACGGCACCGGAGCGCGTGTTGCTGGTCAGCAGTGCCGACACGACTGTTACCGCACGCCTGTCCTGGCACCTGGGCGCGCGGGGGGTGCCGCTGGAAATTCAGGTCGGCGGCGTGATTATTCCCGACAGCCCCGCCAATCGGCAGTTGGTTGCGGGCCTGGGGGCAGAGAGCGAACCGGTGAAGCGCGTGTTCACGCCGGAACTCTCGGAACTCATTCGCCCACCACGCCGACGCAGTTAGCGGTAGCAACCAAAAACGCTCTAATCCTGCGGCAGCATCGAGCCGAGCGCCCGCCCGCCAATGAGGTGTAGGTGAAAATGCGGCACTTCTTGATGGCCGTGCGCGCCAGTATTGGCAATCAGCCGATACCCCGTTTCCGCCACACCGAACTGAGTAGCAATCGCGGCAATCGCATCGAAAAACGCTAGTTTTTCGGCAGCGCTGGCGGTTTCACTAAAATCCTGCGCGCTGGTGTAAGCGCCTTTCGGGATGATGAGAATATGCACGGGCGCGCGCGGGGAGATGTCGGGAAACGCCAGCACATGATCGGAGTCATAGACCGGCTTCGACGGGATGTCGCCCCGCAAGATTTTGGCAAATATATTCGACGGATCATAAGACATCGCTATTTCCTCAAGCTATTCTGAGGGAGTGCCCTCAGAATTAATCCTCGTCGTCGTCGGCTTCGCGGCCTAGGTGGGCGTACCCCGACGCGCCTTCGCGGCGTGCAAGCTCCCGCCACACATCGCCCGGCGCGATGTCCGACGCGGCCCACAACAGAGTAAGATGATACAGAAGATCAGCGCTTTCCGAAACGAGGCGCTTGCGTTTGCCGCGCACAGCTTCAATCACCGTTTCAACGGCCTCCTCGCCCACCTTCTGCGCGATCTTATGCGTCCCGCGTGCGAACATTTTGGCCGTGTAAGACGTTTCGGGATCGGCTTTGCGCTTGCTCTCGATGAGGGCATAAAGATGGTCGAGAATATGCGCCGTCGGGGCAGTCATGAAAGGCTCCGTCCTCTTATAGCAAATCCCGAGCAGGCACCAAACCTGCGACAACACGTGTGCCCAAACCGACACAGCGTGCCCTGTTGTGAGCATATCGCACGGCTTTGTCTATATATATGTGCGGAGAGACTACACATTTAGGCACTGTGTGGGGCGTCGGCAAAGGCCGAGGGCACTCTAAGCTGCTTCAACCACAGGTCGCATCGGTATTCCCGCAGCGGCCATATGGGCTTTCGCCTGCCCGATGGTAAAAGTGCCGAAGTGGAAGATGGACGCCGCCAGCACTGCTGCCGCGTGCCCCTGCAGCACGCCATCGACCAAATGATCCAGCGTTCCCACACCGCCAGACGCAATCACCGGCACTGGCACCGCATCCGATACGGCGCGGGTCAGCGCGAGATCGAAGCCCGCTTTCGTGCCGTCCCGGTCCATCGAGGTCAGCAAAAGCTCGCCCGCGCCGAACGCCGCCATGCGCTGCGCCCACGCCACCGCCTCTAACCCGGTTGGGTTGCGCCCGCCGTGCGTGAAAATCTCCCAGCGCCCCGGCGATACTTGCTTAGCATCGACGGCCACGACAATGCACTGACTGCCGAACTTCTCCGCCGCCTCCTGCACAAACTCGGGCCGATGGATCGCGGCGGTATTGATGGAGACTTTATCGGCACCCGCCAGGAGGAGCTTCCGAATATCCTCCACCACGCGCACGCCACCGCCCACGGTCAGCGGCATGAAACATTCTGCCGCCGTGCGCGACACGACATCGAGAATCGTTGCGCGATTGTCCGACGAGGCGGTTATGTCGAGAAAAGTCAACTCGTCCGCCCCGGCGGCATCGTAGAAGCGCGCCTGCTCGACAGGATCGCCCGCATCAACCAAATCGACAAAATTCACGCCTTTAACAACGCGGCCCTCTTTAACATCCAGGCAGGGAATGAGGCGGATTTTTAGCATGAAGACCTCTCCTCTAAGCGTCCAACAACGCCAGCGCTTCAGCCAGCACGATCCGGCCATCGTAAAGGGCGCGGCCCGTAATCACGCCGGCGATGCCCGGTGCGTTGGCGGCTTTCAGGGCTTTTAGATCGTCCAGAGAGCCGACCCCGCCCGACGCGATAATTGGGATACGCACGGCTTCCGACAGCGCGACGGTAGCCTCGACATTCACTCCCGTTAGCGTGCCATCGCGGTCGATGTCGGTGTAGATGATCGCGGCAACCCCGGCATCTTCAAACAAGCGCGCCAAATCCACCGCCTGAAGCTCAGAGGTTTCGGCCCAACCTTCCACCGCCACGAACCCCTTGCGCGCGTCGATCCCAACCGCCACCCGCTCCGGGAACAGGCGGCAGGCGTCTTTCACCAGTGCGGGATTGCGAACGGCGGCAGTCCCCAGAATCACGCGGCGCACGCCAGCAGTCAGCCAGCCCTCAATCGTCGCCAAATCGCGAATCCCGCCGCCCAACTGCACCGGCAGCGGCGTTGCCGCCAAAATAGCTTCCACCGCACTGCGGTTGGCGGGTTTACCTGCAAACGCGCCATCGAGATCGACCACATGCACCCACTGGCACCCCGCGCGGGCAAACTGCGCGGCCTGATTGCCCGGATCGGTGTTAAAGACCGTGGCCTGCGCCATATCGCCCTTCACCAAGCGCACGCACGCGCCTTCTTTCAAATCAATCGCGGGAAACAGAATCATGGCGCGTCACTCAGCAGCTTGGTGAAATAATGGCCGGTAATCATACGGCCTTCGACAATGGCGTAATGGGGATGCGTGGCCCAACGGTGATAGCCGAGAGACTCATAAAGTTTAATCGCATTCACTTGGGTTTCGCGCACATCGAGGTTGATGACCTTGAACCCCGCCTGCCGCGCGCTCGCTTCAATTGCCAGCACCAGCGCCCGCGCAAGACCGCGCCCCCGTGCCCAAGGGGCCACGAACATGCCCGTGAGAGTGGCGACATGGGCTTGAGCTTCGTTATTGCGCGGCGGGCGCTGTAACTGCGCGGCACCGCCGATAGTGCCATCAAGCCTGCCCACGAACAGAGTGCGTTCCGGCACCAGCACGACACCGCCCCAATAGCGCTCGAACACGTCGCGACGCGGGGCCATAAGCCAGCCGAAACCGCCGCCATCGTCAATCGCCGCCGCTGCCGCATCGCAGAGATCGTGCAGGTCGGTGCCGCCGAACTGCTCCAGGCGTTCCGCCGCAATCAGATCGGACCCTGAGAAGGGAGGCGCGCGCTGATCCATGACAATCTCCGAAAAGCAACAGGGCAGGGACGG
>JAYSQZ010000069.1:0-19727 GCA_043721315.1 Alphaproteobacteria bacterium | reverse complement strand
GGGGGAACTCCCGTTATTCCCGGTAAGATCAACCGGAAACAACCGATCCTCGTCGATGGCATTACCTATGCCTTGAGGAACCGCATCGAGCGCTGCTTTAACAAACTCAAATGCGCGTCGGGCGCGCTTTACGAATGCTCAGGATGTCTTTGATGCCCTCGATCAAGACGCCCGCAAAGAGTAAGCAGGCTTCTCTGCCACGCACGGTTGATCATGCCAAATATTTTAATAAGGATTGGGAGCGTCTCTCCCGGTCCAGGCGGTACGACATGAAGCGGCTTAAAGCCGTCATGCTGCTGCTGATAGCGAATGATGCACCCTTGGGGGCCTGAATGGCGCGATCATCCCCTCAAGGGAGACTGGGCAGCGTACCGTGAATGCCATGTCGGCGGCGATTTTCTGCTGCTGTATCAACTCGATGGCAATAGCATCGTTTTTGTTCGAGCAGGCGCCCATGCCGATTTATTTGAATAAACTCACCTAACCCGCCAAAACCTGAAAAGCGCTATTCCCGAACTCCGGTTTGCCGTACGCGAGGCGCGCGCCACCAAGGTCTGTCACGCGCCCGCCCGCGCCTTCGATGATTGCTTGCCCGCCCGCTGTGTCCCACTCGCAGGTGCGACCGTGGCGGATCATGATATCCGCAGCCCCCTCCGCCAGCAGCCCGAACTTCCAGGCGCTGCCACAGCTTACCTGTTGCGTCACGCCATATGCGGCCAGCGCCGCATCGGCAGCGACCCCGTCGCGGTGGGAGCGCGAGATCATCGCGACTAGCCCTTCGGCGGGGGCGGCGCGCATGTGAATCGGCTGGCGGGTATCGCCGACTTGCTTCCACGCGCCAAGGCTCAAGCCCCCTGAATAGGTGATACCCTGCACGGGCACGTGCAGCGCCCCCAAGACTGGGTAGAGGCCGGAAATCAGCCCGACCGAAACGGCGAACTCCCCGGTTCGGTTCACGAACTCTTTCGTTCCGTCCAGCGGATCGACGCACCACCATAGCCCGCCGGAGCAATCGGGGCAAAAACCTGCCGCCACTTGCTCCTCCGAGACGATGGGGATATGCGGCGTAAGATCGGCAAGCCCTGCCAGCAACACGGTTTCCGCCGCGTGATCGGCCTCGGTCACGGGCGAGCCATCGTGTTTGCGCGTCATCGCGCAACCGCTCGCATACAGCGGCAGGATTGCGGCCCCCGCCTCGGTCACGATCCGCTCTAGGGCAGCGATGAGACCGCGCACCGTTTCCAAATCAATCATTCAGCGGCGGCCTGACCCTGAACAGCCTGAATCATCCGCCACAGTTTATGCGGCGTTGCGGGCATATCTATATGCGTGATGCCGAGCGGGGCGAGCGCATTCAACAGCCCGTTGATAACGGCGGGCGGTGCGCCAATCGCCCCGGCTTCCCCCGCGCCTTTAAGGCCGAGCGGGTTTGTGGTGCAAGGCACATTCTTCAGATGAAATTCGATCTGCGGCAGCAAATCGGCGCGCGGCATTCCGTAATCCATGAAGGAGCCAGTGATAAGCTGGCCGGAGGCGGGATCGTAAGCCGCCTCCTCGATCAATGCCTGCCCTGCGCCTTGCGCGATACCGCCGTGAACCTGGCCTGCCAGCATCAGCGGGTTCACCGTTGCGCCGAAATCATCAACAACCACGTAGCGTTCCAGTGTAACGCCGCCTGTATCGGGATCTATTTCGAGTTCGACGATATGGGTGCCGTTGGGGAAGGTCGCCGCAGGCGGCTTCCAGCGCCCGTCCCCATCCAATTCCGGCGTTTCGCCGCCGGGCACATTGCCGGCTTGCGCTTGGGCCGCGACTTCAGCAAGGCCAACGCGCCGATCAGTGCCAACGATGGTGAAGGTGCCGTCCGCAAACTCCACATCGGCGGGGGCGGCTTCGAGCAGATGGGCCGCGAGGCGCTTGCCTTTTTCGATGAGCGCTTCCACCGCTTTCGTCACAGCAACGCCGCCAACCGGCACCGAGCGCGACCCGCCCGTACCACCACCGGTGCGAACCCGGTCGGTATCGCCCTGGACCATGTGAATATCGGCAATATCAATACCCAGCGTATCGGCGGCGAGCTGCCCGTAGGCGGTAGCATGGCCCTGGCCGTTCGATTGTGTGCCGATGAACAGCGTCAGCTTGCCCGCGTCGTCCATCACCAACCGCGCGTCTTCCGGGCTGCCCCCGGCGCAGGCTTCGATATAAGAGGACAGGCCAAGCCCGCGCAGCTTGCCGCGTGCTTTGGCCTCGGCCCGGCGTGCGGCAAACCCGGCAACATCGGCGATCTTTAAGGCTTCAGTGAGCGTCTGATTAAAGTCACCGCTATCGTACGTCTGCCCCAGCGCGGTTTTGAACGGCATCGCAGTTGTGGGAATAAAGTTGCGGCGGCGGATTTCAACCGACGACAGGCCGGTGATCCGCGCCGCCTCTTCCACCATGCGTTCGATCACATAGGCGGCTTCTGGGCGGCCCGCGCCGCGATAGGCATCGACCGGAGCGGTGTGCGTGAAGACGCCGCGCACGCGCACCGAGGCGACGGGAATCGCATAAACCCCGGTCAGCATCATCGTACCTGCCAGCGTTGGGATAAACGGCCCATAGGGGGAGATATAACCGCCGAGGTTGGCGATAGTATCGACCGATAGCGCAAGGAACTTCCCCTCCGCATCCAAGGCCAGCGCGGCTTCGGTTACATTATCGCGGCCATGCGCGTCGGCTTGCGAGGCATCGGCGCGCTCGCCGGTCCACTTAACCGGGCGTTTCAGCGTTTGCGCCGCGAGCAGTACGAGCGCCTGTTCGGGGTAGGGGAAAATTTTAGTGCCGAACCCGCCGCCGACATCGGGGGTTACAACGCGGAGTTTCTCTCGCCCAATGCCGAACACCTCATCGGCAAAAACCGCGTGCAGATCATGCACGCCCTGGCTGCTGGTGTAGAGCGTCAGCCGACCGTCGGAATCCACATCGCCAATCGCGTTGCGCGGCTCGATTGCGTGGGAAATCAGGCGGTTATTGATAAGGCGGAGGCGGGCGATTTGGCTCGCTTGGGCGAATGCCGCTGCTACCGCCTGTGGCTGGCCCGATCCCCAATCGAAACAGATATTCCCCGGCGCTTCGGCGTAAACCTGCGGCGCATCGGGGGCGACCGCGCCAGCAGTATCGACGATAGCAGGATGATCCTCGTAATCGACCATCACGGCATCGAGCATATCGCGCGCAGCGTCCAGGCTGTCGGCAACAACCAACGCCACACCATCGCCAACATGCCGCACTGTGCCGTCGGCGAGCAGCAGGCGGGGGAGAACGACCATCGCCGAGCCATCGCGGTTCTTCAGCTTGATCGGCGTCATCAGTGGCTTCAGGCCCGCCGCGTTCACATCCGCAGACGTTAGAACCGCCAGCGCACCGGGCAGCGCCAGGGCATCCTTGGTCTCAATGCTACGGATCGTGGCGTGGGCATAGGGCGCGCGCAGCACGAGGGCATAGGCTTGATTGGGGAGGGAAATATCATCGGTATAGCGGCCTGCGCCGGTTAGAAACCGCGCATCTTCAACCCGCCGAACCGGCTGCCCCATGCCGAACTGACCCATGCGTCTCTCCCTTAAAGCCTGCCTGTTAACAGCGTAATTAAGATAGGCCGGCGCGGGGAGGTATACCAGCGGCAATTACGCGGGGGCAGAGATGGGGGGGGATGGCAATGGTATGCACCGCTGCCGGAGCTAAATCACCTTCAGCAATTCCCAAAGCCTCGGCCATCGCCTCGATCAATTCGTCGCCCATCGTCTTCTGGCTCTCCGCGCTTTTGCAACTGCTTTAATCAAGCCGCTCGGCAATCCAGAGTTTGATCAAAGCCTGTCGAGTAACGCCAAGTCGCCGCGCTTGCCGATCCAAACCCGCGACCATCCAGACCGGAAAATCGACATTCACGCGCTTGGGCACGCTATTGGGCCGCTCGGCCTGCGACCAATCGACATCGGCGCTAACATCCGCCCCACCCTCGAATTTCTCATCGAAATCACGCGCTTTCATAATAGTCGATCTCCTGCTTTCGAGCGCGGCGGACTGAGATCAAGCGAATAACCTCGCCCCGCAAGGTCCAAATCGCTGACCAATGTTTCCCAGCGATTTTGCCGACGGCCAGAAAGCGCCGCTCATCATCGGTTCGGGCGGGAGCTTGGACCAGATCAGCATCGAGCCAAAGTGCCTGAGCTTCGTTAAAATCGATCCCATGTTTGAGCTTATTCGTCGCGCTTTTTTGGGAGTCGTAGTCGAACGCAATCGCCATTCATTCAATATAATATAAAAATTGTATTTTTTCTAGCCCTCACGAGAGCCGAAACAGGAGAGGTTCACGCAACAAAAAAGCCTTCCATCTCAGAGAGATGAAGGCTTTCTAAATGGTGGGCGCTACAGGGATTGAACCTGTGACCCCATCCGTGTGAAGGATGTGCTCTCCCGCTGAGCTAAGCGCCCTTGCCGAAGCAAGGAGTGGTTTTTAGGAGCCGCGCCGTTTTCTGTCAAGCGGCTAATCGCAAGGGGCTGCCGAGTGATCTAAGGCTGGGCTGTGCGCGTATACTTACAAAACAAGGAGAGATACAGCATGGCCCCGACTCTGATTATCGGCCCCGGCGGAATTGGCGCGGCGCTGGCCCGCAGCCTTCACAAAAATGGCCAAACGGTTGCCCTCATCGGGCGGCGGGAGGCGGCGTTAGTGCCGTTGGCGCAAGAGTTAGGCGCGCCCTATGCCGTGGCCGATGCGATGGATGCGGCGGCGCTGAAGGCGGCGATCACTCAGCTTGGGGAAAACGGTTTAGCGGGGTTGGCCTACCTCGTTGGCTCCATTCCGCTGAAGCCCTTGGCTCGGTTGACCGAGGCGGATTTTCTCGATGCGTTTCGGCTAAACGCCCTTGGCGCAGCGGTGGCGGTTCAGGCCGCGCAGCCTTGTTTAGGCCATGATGCCGGGGTAGTGCTGGTTTCGACCGTGGCGGTCGCGCAAGGCTTTGCCAATCATGCCGCGATTGCGATGGCTAAGGGCGCGGTGGAAGGGCTTACGCGGTCGCTTGCGGCGGAACTTGCGCCGAAGGTTCGGGTTAATGCAATTGCCCCGAGCCTAACGCGCACGCCGCTCGCGGAGTCGTTTACGAAGAATGAGGCGATGGCGAAGGGGATTGCCGCGCTCCATCCGATCCCCCGGCTTGGGGAAGCCGAGGAGGTGGCGGAACTTGCGGCCTTTTTGCTCGATCCCCAGCGCGCCGGGTGGATCACGGGTCAGGTTTTCGCAGTGGACGGCGGACGGTCCACGCTTCGAGTTAAAGGATAAGCGATGCGCGCGCTTTTCGGCATAGCCTTCGTGGGCGGACTACTGTTCGCCTCCGCCGTTTCGGCCCAGCAGGCACAGCAGGCCCTGCCGCGCGCGTTAGCGTTTACTGTGGAGCGCGACGGTGCCCTGTTCGGCACGCACCGCCTGCAATTCTCCGGTTCGGCGGAAGAGTTGACGGTGGAGATCGCGATTGATTTGAAAGTGGATTTCGGCCCGATCACAGTATTCCGCTATACTCACCGCAATCGCGAATCCTGGCAAAATGGTCGCTTGGCTCGCCTTGAAACCACCACCGATGATGACGGCGATGCGTTCCGGGTGGTGGGCAGCGCCCTTCCCGAAGGCTTCCGGCTGCAACAGGGCGAGGCGGTTGGCTCGCTGCCGAAAGATATTCTGCCCACGAGTTACTGGCACCGCGCGGCGTTGGACCGTAGCCTGTGGCTCGATACTCAAACTGGGCGCTTACGCAAAGTTTCGATTGAGCGGCTTGGCGACGAGACGATTACCGTGGCAGGTTCGCCTGCAAAAGCCAGCCGTTACCGCGTGAGCGGCGATCTTGAGATGGACCTTTGGTATCTTCCCAACGGCGAATGGGCCGGGCTGGAGTTTATGGCGCGCGGCTCTAAAATCCGTTATCGCCGCAGCACACCCACCACGGTAGCGCTGCTGCCGGAGGGCGCAAAGCCTGCCCCTGCGCTGGCGTTAGCGGTGCAATGAGCGGCGGTAGTCTTCGTCTCGTTCTCGGCGATCAGTTAACCCCCAACCTCTCGGCCTTGCGGGGCATTGATCCGGCACGCGACTGGGTGGTGATGGCGGAAGTGGCGGCTGAAACGCGCTATGTGCCGCATCACCCCAAGAAAATTGTCTTTTTCCTGTCCGCCATGCGCCATTTCGCCGAAGAGTTGCGCGCGCGCGGCATTCGCGTTTTCTATGTTGCTCTGGATGACCCAAACCCGTGCGACACTTTAGCCGACGCCGTGGCGCGGGCACAGACCCAGCTCAAGCCGGATCAATTAATTGTTACTGAACCGGGCGAATGGCGGCTGTGGGACGCTATGCAGCGCTGGCAGGACGACCTGGGGCTGCCCGTTGAACTTCGCCCGGACGATCAGTTTCTGTGCTCACGCACCGAGTTTGCCGCCTGGGCCGAGGGCCGCAAAAGCCTGCGGATGGAGTTTTTCTATCGGGACATGCGCCGCCGCACGGGCATTCTGCTAACCGCAGGGGGCAAGCCAGAAGGCGAGGCGTGGAACTTCGACGCCGAAAACCGAGGCTCGCTGTCGCAAGATATTCCCGCGCCGCCGCTGTTTCGGGTCGTGCCGGATGGGATTACTCAAGATGTGCTTGCCTTGGTCGAAGCGCGTTTTACCAATCATTTCGGTGATCTGGCGGGGTTCGACTATGGCGTCACCGCCGAGGAGGCCGAGGCCGCTTTCGAGCATTTTTGCCGCCACGCGCTGCCCAACTTCGGCGCGTATCAAGACGCGATGCGCCAGGACAGTAGCCCGAACAGCACCCCGGACGGCGGCGATGTGTTGTTTCACGCCCGCATCGCCCTCTATCTCAATATAGGGTTGCTCGATCCGAAAGCCGTGTGCGCGCGGGTGGAGGCGGAGTACCGCGCCGGGCGCGTGCCGTTGAATGCCGCAGAAGGGTTCATTCGGCAAATCTTGGGATGGCGGGAATATGTGCGCGGCCTCTATTGGCTGCACATGCCTAGCTATGCCGAGGTGAATTTCTTCAATGCCGAACGGCCTTTGCCGGGCTTCTATTGGTCTGCTGCGACCGAGATGAACTGCCTGCGCCAAGTGATTGACCAAACCAAGCGCACGGCTTACGCTCATCATATCCAGCGGCTCATGATTACCGGGAATTTCGCCCTCCTCATCGGCGCGCGCCCGGCAGAGGTGGCGGAATGGTATCTGGCGGTTTATGCCGACGCGGTGGAATGGGTGGAACTGCCGAACGTCGTTGGCATGGCGCTGTTTGCCGATGGCGGCGTGATGGCGACCAAACCTTATGCGGCCAGCGGCGCGTATATTGATAAAATGTCGAATTATTGCGACCGCTGCCGCTTTGATGTCGCTAAAAAGAACGGCCCTAAAGCCTGCCCGTTCAACTATCTTTACTGGAACTTCCTGAGTGAACACCGCGAGAAGCTGGGCCGAAACCCGCGCCTCGCGATGCCCTACCGCACATTCGATAAGCTGACCGAAGAGCGCCGTGCCGCCATTCTGGACGACTCGCGCCGCTTTCTCAAAACCCTGGAGACGCAGCCATGACCCATTTGTGGATTACCGGCGCGAGCCAAGGTATTGGCCGGGCGGTGGCCCTCGCGGCAGCGCAGCGGGGTTGGACGGTTTCGGCGACGGCGCGGGGGGAGGAAGGATTGACGGCCTTGGTCTTAGCAGGGGCCGGGCGAATTTCGGCCTTTCCGGGCGATATTACCGACCGTGCGGGTTTGGTCGCGGTGGTGGATGCCGTGGAAGCCGCAAACGGGCCGATTACCGTGGCCGTGCTCAACGCGGGCACGCACCAGCCCACCGATGGCGCGGCCTTCGATCCCAGTGTTTATGATCGGCTTATCGCGGTCAACCTGGGCGGGGCAATCAATAGCCTAGCTGCGATACTCCCCCGGTTTACCGCGCGCAAAAGCGGGCGGGTGGCGCTAGTGTCCTCTGTTGCGGCGTATCGCGGCTTGCCGAAAGCGGGGGCCTATTGCGCCAGCAAGGCGGCGGTAACGGCGCTGGCAGAATCGCTTAGGCTCGATCTGGCGGCAGTTGGCGTGCGCGTGCAGGTGATTCATCCCGGCTTCGTTCGCACCCCGCTCACCGATAAAAATACGTTTCCGATGCCGTTCTTGGTGGAACCAGAGGCGGCGGCGGCGCGTATTCTTGCTGGGCTTGAGGGTAACGGCTTCGAGATCGCCTTTCCCCGGCGGTTCGTCTTTTTGCTAAAACTGCTTCGCTTGCTGCCCTATCGGCTTTATTTTGCCCTGGTTGCCCGCCAAACCGGGGTTTAGAGAGGCCAAGGGTTTAGAGAGGCCAAGGGTTTAGAGAGGATCGTATAATGACCAGCGTTCCGCCGATTGACCCGTTCCAGCGCTATCTTGAGAGCCTAACGGCTGAAACCGTGCCGCAGATGGCGGAGTTGGTGGCAAGCGATGTGCGCTTTATCGACCCGTTCCACGATGTGAGCGGCACCGCTTCGATGCAGCGGGTGTTCGCGGCGATTTTCGTCTCGCTCAAGAATGTGCGCTTTACGGTGATCGACCGGGCTTGGTCGGGCAATGCTTGGTATTTGCGCTGGCGTTTTGAGGCGGAACGCCGGAACAGCGGGCAGATTTTTGCCTTCGACGGTATGAGCGAACTCTACTTCGATGCCGAAGGCCGGGTGCGCCTGTACCGCGACCATTGGGACGCCGCGACCGGCTTTTACGAGAAGCTGCCGGTGCTGGGTTTGGTGCTGCGTTGGCTGCGACGGAAAGTAGCCTCCGCCGCTAGCCCTCGCTGAACAAAACGCTCTATTGAGCCGCAGCGACCGCCTGGCCGGACCAGGGCGCAAGCGCGTCGCTGCGCTGGACGGCAGTAGGCTCTTTACGGAAGAACAAGGTGACTTGACCAATCTCCACGCCGAATTTCGACACGCGGGCGCGGTTGATCAGCGTGTCTTTATCGGCCAGGAACATCCAATCATCGAAGGTCACGCGCCACGTGCCGTCGCCAACCTTTAGGTTCAGATCGTAACGCCAGTTGAGGGCTTTGCCGTAAGCAAGGCCGGTTGCGGTTCCCACCACGTCGGCAGCGGTACCCGTGTAGTTATGGTCATCCTGCTTGACGATGCTCCAGATCCGCCGATCCTTCTCGCCGTCGCTATAGGTGAAATCCTCGTCTAGCGTGAGGGTTTTGCCATCCCAGGTGCCCGTGATATCGACAATGAAATCGCGCCGCAGTGTACCGAACCGATCTTCAAAAATGCCCCAGGCTTTCGTCTTCCCGGCGAAATACTCTTCGACGACAAAGCGCGGCGTGGTGTTGGCGAAATCTTGCGGTTTCATCGTGCTGCATCCTGAGAGTAAGGCGAAGGCGCCAACGAAGAGGACGAGGGGGGCGGCGAGGTACCATCTGCGGGCCATGAGGCTTCTCCTGAAGAGTGGCGAAGGCGAGTTAGGGCGGCTTCATCGAGCGCATAGCCGCGCAACAGGCCCCAAGCCAAAAGTTTGAACGCAAGCGGCGCGCCGCCATAGAGGGCGGCTAAGGCCCAACCGCCAGAAGACTGAGTGGTTCCTGGCACGAACCCGGCAAGATCGAGCAGCGGAAAAGCGAGGCCCACCGCGAGCGCCAGCGATGCCTTCGTCGCCATGCCCCAGAGGGCAAAATACAACCCGGCGCGCTCTCCTCCCCCCGCCAGCCTATCGGCCTCGATCACATCGGCCTGCATCGCAGGTGGCAACACAAGGTCGGCCCCCATCATCAACCCTGTGGCAACAGCTAGGGCAAAGAAGAGAGGCGCATCGCCAAGGCTCAGGAAGGGTGCAGGCAGAAAGGCGGCGCAGGAGAGCAACAGCCCGGCGCGCCATACTCTATGCTTCCCCCAGCGCCGACTGAGCCACAGCCAGAGCGGCACCCCCGCCAAGCCCGAGACGAAATAGAGCGCTAATGCGGGGCCAGTCGCCTCCGGTGCGCCCAAACGGTCGGCAACGAAACTGAGGAACAGCGTCGCGGGCAAGCCGTTGGCAATACCGTTCAGCAAATAGGCGACCAGCAGCAGGCGAAAGGGTTTATTGGTCACGAGCAGGCGAAACGCCTCTTTCCGCGAGGGCTTCGGGGTTAATACGGGGGCTTTCTCCGGCAAGCGCCAGCAGGCAAGGCCAATGGCAGGGACGAGCAGCACGACAATCATCAGCCCAAGCGCGTTGACGGCGGCCAAGCCCGTAAGGCCGAGGAGCGCTGGGGTTAGGGTGGCGGCAAGCGTGCCGATCAACAGCGCGGCCTCCCGCGCGCCCGCAATCCGCGTGCGCCCGTGATAGGCATGGCTTAGATCGGTTCCCCAAGCGAGATAGGGCACTTGCAGAGCGGTCCAGCCCAAATAAAGCGCCAAACTCCATCCGAGCAAATGGCCGGCTCCGGCCCCGGCGGGCGGAAAGAACAAAGCCCAAACCGATACACACACGAGCGGTAGTGCACCCAACAGCCAGGGTTTACGTCGGGGAAAGCGATCGGCCAAGACCCCAACCAGCGGATCGGTCAGCGCATCGAAAATCCGCGCGGCCAGCAGAATCGCCCCCACCAGCGTTAGCCCGAGGCCCAAGGTTTCGGCGTAGAGGGTTGGCAAATAGATATAGAGCGGCACCGCCAGCGCTGCCAGCGGCAGGGCGGGCGCGGCATAGGCGGCTAAAGCGGGGCCAGATAGGGGGGGATCCAGCAAGGGGGGATTGGGCAAGGGCTGCATAGTCTTGGTACGCAGCCCCAGCACGACTGGATTAGACTCTTCTCAGGCCACATAAGTTTACAGCGTAAACTCGGGCGGCTCGTAACGAACTTCTTCCCCTTCGACGGGGAGCGAGTCGGGAATATTTTTGCCTTGGCGGCGCAGCGTATCCAGCACTTCTTGCAGCGCGACGTAGGAGCATAGACCGAGTTGGATAGGGTCGCGCGCTTTGATGTTGCTAATGTTCCAATGGCTGCGGTCGCGAATCGAGGCGATAGTCGTTTTCGTCGTGCCGAGCAGTTTGGAAATCTGATTGTCGGTGATGTCGGGGTAGTTCCGCACCAACCAGGCAATCGCGTCGGGCTTATCTTGCCGCTTAGAAATCGGCGTGTAGCGCCCGCCCTTAGTTCGCACCATGGGTTGCGGCAGATTGCTCACCAACAGCTTCACCTTGGTTTTGGAATCGCCCTCGCTGCGCTTGATTTCCTCATGGGTAAGCTGGCCGTTGATGATCGGATCGAGGCCCTGCATTCCGCCCGCAACTTCCCCATCGGCAATGGCTTGGATTTCGAGCATGTGCAGACCGCAGAAATCGGCGATCTGGTTGAACGTCAGCGCCGTATTTTCGACGAGCCAAACAGCGGTGGCTTTCGGCATCAACGGCAATGGCATGATTCTAACCCTCTATAAGCTGCGACGGCCCGCCTGAAAGGGCGGGCCGGGACGATATAGAATCGTCTATAGCAGGCGCGTTACTCTAAACCCAAGACGATTTTTCCAATCGGCTCACCAGATTCCAGCAGGGCGTGCGCCGCAGCGGCCTCGGCGAGCGGGAAAATGCGGAAGATATGAGGGCGAATCTGGCCTTTTTCCACCCACGGCCACACTGTTTCGCGCAAAGAATTTGCAAGCCGGGTCTTGGCAGCAATGCTCTGGGGGCGCAGCGTAGTGCCGGTGAGGGTGAGGCGGCGCATCATCACCTTGCGGAAATCGACCTCGGCCTTAGCGCCGCCTTGGAAGGCGATGAACACGATGCGGGCTTCCAGCGCCGTACAGTCGATATTGCGCTGAATGTAACTACCGCCCACCATATCCAAAATAACATCCGCCCCCCGGCTTGCAGTGGCGGCCATGACCTGTTCGACAAAATCTTGCGTGCGATAATTGATGGCAAGATCGGCCCCGAGGGCGCGGGCGGCGGTGGCTTTTTCGTCCGATCCCACTGTGACCAAGACGCTTACCCCGCAGGCTTTCGCCATTTGGATCGCTAGCGAGCCGATGCCCGAGGTGCCACCGTGAACCAGCAGGGTTTCCCCCGGTTGCAGCCGTCCCCGGTCGAACACATTGCCCCAGACAGTGAAGGCCCCTTCGGGTAGGGCGGCGGCTTCGATCATCGAGAGCGGGGCTGGGACCGGCAGGCAGTGACCGGCGGGGGCGGTGACATACTCGGCATAGCCGCCGCCGGGCGTAAGCCCGCAAGTGCGGCCCCCGATAAGCGCCGCTGCCACGCCCTCCCCAACCGCGACGATCTCGCCAGACACTTCCAGGCCGGGTAGGGGGCTTGCCTCTGGCGGGGGCGGATAGGCACCTTGGCGTTGCAACAGGTCGGGCCGATTAACCCCAGCGGCAGCCACCTTGATGAGAACTTCCCCCGCTTTCGGGTGCGGCGTGGGCAGCGTGACGGGCTTCAGAACGTCCGGCCCACCGGGAGTCTCAATCGCAATCGCGCGCATCGTTGGGGGAAGGATCACGAGGGAGGCCCTTTTCGAGAGGCTTTTGACCGCAGGAGTCGAATTTCACAGCTTTTTATCTTATCATGCTGCACCGAGAGCAGCTAGCACAGGAAAGTCGGAGGATGCAGGCCGAAGAAGAACGCCCCCGCCAAACGGGAGACCAGCCGATCTTTCTCTCTGCTACCGCGCTGGAACGCGCCGGGATTGAGGAGTTGCAAGCCTATCGCGTGGCTCTGCTGGCCGAACTCCCCAGGATCGACGCCGAAATTGATGCCAAGCGCAATCGACGCGGTGTCGCCAATGCGCTATTTAAGTTTTAGTTTTGGAGAGGATGCTCGATGAACCGCGTTATTCCGCGTTACGTACCGGCCAATTCCATCGAGGATAAGCTGGGGTTTCTGATTACCGCGAAAACAAGCACGGGTGAGCGCGTCTATCTCACCCGCATCGGTAAGTGGGGCGGGATCGGCGAGGCTTTGTTCTTTCTGGAAATGCTGGATGCCGCCGATAGTCTCAAGGCTATCAATATCGAAGAAACCTTGTTGGCCGACGGAATCGACCCCGCCAGCATTACCCTGGTGCGCGTTCATGCTTTCTTGGTGCCAACCGTGATCGGCGAGGCCGATTTGCGCCGCAAGCGCAAGGAACAGGCGCTGCGGAAACTGACCCCGGAGGAGATCGAGGCTATTGGCCTTAACCCAGATGGCACTGTTCCGGGCAGCGCCGAAAGCCGTCGCAACCGCAACGCAGGCCCCGCGCCGACGGCCCCGTTAGCAGTGGGTGATGCCGAACGGCTCTAATCCTTGATGCGCGGGCTGACGTTATAAAAACCCGGCAATCGTGAGATCGCCGGGTTTTTGCTGTGTCAGTTTACCCAATCCCAAAACAAAAGCGCCGATCCCGAGAGAGACCGGCGCCCTTGTATTCTAAGACTGATATCCGGGTTTAGCGGATGGTCAGTTCCACGCGGCGATTACGTCCTTCACGGACACCATCGGCGGTCGGGATAGCGGGTTCGGTTTCGCCGAGAGCCGTGACTGCCGTCCGTTCCGTAGCGATACCCTTAGCAACCAGCGCGCTCCGAACGGCATCGGCACGACGCAGCGAGAGGCGAGTGTTGTATTCCGGCGTCCCCGAACGATCGGCATGGCCGACGATGGTGATGCGGGCATTACCCGTGGCTTTTGCCGTCGCCGAGGCTTCGTCGATAATCCGCAGGCCAGCCGCATCAAGGCGCGCACTATCCCAAGCGAAGTAGATGATGAAGTTTTTGCTCAGCGAAGGCTGGGCAATCGGCGGCGAAGTTGGGGTAGCAACGGGCGTTACGAGTTGAGCCAGAGCATGTTCAAAAATGCTGCGGCACGAGGCGATGTCGGCAAGCTGGAAGGCTTCTTCCTCTTGCTCAACCCAGCAATCGAAAGCCACTTGTGCTTTAGCAGCAATAGCAGGCTTTGCGGTGCGGGCGTTTGCATCAAGCGCCTGAACCAGCTTGGCGCGCGCCGTGCCGAGTTCCTGAGCCTTCTCCTGGGTTAGCGACCAGTTGGTCAGCACTTCCGGGAGAACATTCTCACCGCGCGATGCGGCAAGGCCCTTAGCGGCGAAGGTATAGGCATCGGGCCAATCCTTCATTTCATCCGCTTCAAAAATTGTGAAAGCGCGATACTCGGTGGTCAACGCCTTCGTGAAGGCAGTCCCTTGCGACGGCGCGCCTGTATCACGTAACGCTTCGATATCCATTGCACCGCAGCCCGTAAGAAGGGCCAGACCGGCAATCACACTAAACAGTTTAACCGACTTCATAGCGTTCTCCTTTTTTATCCCGCCAAAGCGCAAGAGTGATCGCGCCTTTAGACGAGCCTTAAGACCTATATTCATGGTGCCAGTTGTACTGCCCTCTCATTCCAGGAGCAAGCCCGAACCGACACTCTTGTGTATCACACGGCGAGACAAAGCATGGTTTTTAGCGCCGAGTTGCCTATTTGTCGCAGAGGTGCGGCAAGGCCACATCCCTGATTAAACTGACGATAGACCGAATGGTTCCATAAATTTACGGTCTTGTCAGGCTTGTGTGCGATCCCCTTGCATCATGGGCCAAGCTTGCCTATAAAACCACTTATAAGACGTGACGATCACGAATGCGGGTGTAGCTCAATGGCAGAGCAGAAGCTTCCCAAGCTTACGACGAGGGTTCGATTCCCTTCACCCGCTCCAAGCTATTTTTTTGGTACCCTCGCGTCCGCTGATCTCCATGATTAGGCGACACCCATTGCTCTATAGCATTGAAGCTTCTGCATTCGGATGCTGGCAGTTTTTGCCCTATGATATTTTCATCTTGGCCTCTTGATAGGCTCGCCACACGCTGAAATTTAATTCAGTATCGTTGAAGGATGCTTCTGTGGGCGTTTTGCCCGTTGCTCGGGAGTCCTCTTAAGCGGGAAGGCGGGCCAATGGGAACGGTCTTTTTCCGAGGTACGTATGACGAGGCGTTTCGGCTTTTGCTGGAAGCGCGGGACTACCTTACCTATCTCGAACCGTCCGAACGGGCGGCATTAACGGTCGCTCAGCGCCTCGCGGCTAATCAAGAGGCCATGCGCCTTACCTCGCGTTTAACGCAAGTTATGGCTTGGCTGCTGGTACGCCGGGCAGTGCAAGAAGGCGAGATTAGTTTTGAGGACGCTCTGCATTCCGACCGCCGCCTCGACGGTCAGGGCGTTTGCCTCGCGCAGATTGATGATGAACATGCCGCGCCGCTGCCGCGCGGCCTGAAAGACTTGCTCGGGCGGTCCTATCGCCTTTACGCGCGCGTTGATCGGCTTGATAAAGCGATGGGGCCGATGCCTGGGTGCGCCCCTGGTTCTGCCCCTGGGTGTGCCGACGCGAGCTTCGCGCACACGACACATTGAATCTCAGGTTGGATTTCACACGGCAGAAATGGAAAGTGGCCCCGAAGGGCCACCTGAACCAGTTTGGCAAGAACCAAGCTCCAACCAGAGCTTAACTTTTGCTTTAGGCTTTGATACCCAGATTGGCGAAACGCTTGTTGAAGCGCGCCAACTGGCCGCCGATATCCAGCATACGCTGATTACCACCGGTCCAAGCTGGGTGCGACGTCGGATCGATTTCCAGACGCAGCGTATCCCCCGGCTTCCCGTAGGTCGAACGGGTTTGATAAGTGTGACCATCCGTCATCACAATCGTGATGGGGTGGTAATTGGGGTGAATGTCCTTTTTCATCGACGCTCTCGCAGCACAGGTTGGCCGTTTCCGGCACAGCAAAACTCGCAAAGCGAGGCTTTTATCTGAAGCGCCCCTCGCTGTCCAGCGGGCTTGTCGGTTTCGCTCAATTTTCTCGCTGGTTGTCGTGCGCGGATGGGGCTGCTATGACCCGCGCCGGAGTTAGAGCATTCTTCGTTTGCTCTTGCCGCCGATAGCCGATGAGGATGAAGGCCATGCGCCAACCCAGGTCTATTCCCGCTGCTTCCGGTCCCGCCGCTTCTGGTGATGCCGCCCCCGGAGCTAACCCTGGAGCTACCCCTGGGGCCGAGCGGGACCGCAGCCGTCGTTTAGGCTCTTTACGCTTTCTGTTGGCCTATCTCAAGCCTTATCGGCTTCAGATGGCGGGGGCGGGTTGCGCGCTGATCGTGGCGGCTGGGACCGTGCTGGCACTGGGGTCGGGTTTACGCCATTTGGTCGATCAGGGGTTCGTATCGGGCGATGCCGGGTTGCTCGATCAAGCCGTTTTGGTGCTGATGGCCGTGGTCATTGTGCTGGCGCTGGCCACCTTCAGCCGCTTCTATCTTGTGTCTTGGCTCGGCGAGCGGGTGGTGGCGGATATTCGCCGCGATGTGTTTGCCCGCGCCTTGCGGCTCGATGCCACCTTTTACGATACCGCCCGCACGGCTGAAATTCAGTCGCGCCTGACCACGGATACAACGATTATCGAAGGCGTTGTCGGGTCGTCCTTTTCTATCGCCTTGCGGAATTTCCTGCTGTTCCTCGGCGGCTCGGTGATGCTGCTGATTACCAGCGCTAAGCTAACCGGCCTCGTCTTCCTCGTCGTGCCGTTGGTGGTGGGGCCGATTATTCTTATTGGTCGCCGCGTGCGCGCGCTGTCGCGGCAAGCACAAGACGAGGTGGCGGCGGTGGGCGTGCAAATCTCCGAAGCGCTCCAGGGCGTTCGGACCGTGCAGGCGTTTACCCACGAGGCGGTGGAACAGCGGCAGTTCGAGGGGCGCATTCACGCCGCTTTCGCTGCCGCCCGTGCCCGCATCGCCGCCCGCGCCCAACTAACCGCGATTGTGATTCTGCTGGTCTTCGGTGCTATCAGCATCATTTTGTGGATTGGTGGGCATGATGTTCTGTCGGGCACGCTGTCGCCCGGTGATCTGTCGGCCTTCGTGTTTTATGCCGCCGTGGTGGCAGGTGCAGTCGGGGCAATCTCGGAAGTGGTGGGCGATTTGCAGCGCGCTGCGGGGGCGTCGGAGCGCCTGATCGAGCTTGCAACGACAATCCCCGCCATTCAGGCCCCCACCCATCCCAAAGCGCTTGTGCGGCCCCCGCGCGGGGGCGTGAGCTTCGAGGCGGTTTGCTTCCGCTACCCAACCCGCCCCGATCGGCCTTCGTTGGATGGCATTAGCTTTTCGGTGGCCCCTGGCGAGCGCGTGGCCCTAGTTGGCCCCAGCGGTGCCGGTAAGACGACCGTGCTGCAACTGCTGCTGCGCTTCTACGATCCCGAAAGCGGTATTATTCGGTTCGATGGGCAGTCGCTGCGTGATCTCGACCCCACCGATTTGCGCGGGGCAATGGCGATTGTGGCGCAAGAGCCGATGATCTTCGCCGGAACCGTGGCCGACAACATTCGCTACGGTCGCCCCGATGCCCCCGACGCCGACGTGCGCGCCGCTGCCGAAGCCGCCTTCGCGGCTGAGTTCATCGAAAAACTGCCCCATACCTTCGAAACTCAATTGGGCGAACGCGGGATGCGCTTGTCCGGCGGTCAGCGCCAACGCATCGCCATCGCCCGCGCCATTCTGCGCCAACCGGCATTGCTGCTGCTGGATGAGGCCACCAGCGCGCTAGACGCTGAATCCGAACGCGCCGTTCAACAGGCGCTGGATGGGTTGATGCGCGAACGCACGACTCTGGTGATCGCGCATCGTTTAGCAACGATCGTAAGTTGCGACCGGATTTTGGTGCTCGACCAAGGCCGCATTATCGAAAGCGGTACGCACGATACCCTCGTTGCCCAAGGCGGGCTGTATGCCCATTTAGCGGCCTTGCAGTTCAACGCTCGGTAGGGGGAGCGAAGTCGCGCGCGCCGCGTTCTCACTCCGCTGGCGCTGGCGGCGGCAGAACGGCATTGGTCACGCGGGGGTTGCGCGTTAGCCATTCGGAGAGGCGCTCGAAATAAATATACACTACGGGCGTGATGTAGAGGGTGAGCAGTTGCGACACGAGCAACCCGCCAACAACGGAGACGCCGAGCGGCTGGCGCAGTTCTGCCCCGGCCCCATGCCCAACCGCGATGGGCAGCACGCCCATGATGGCGGCAAAGGTGGTCATCATGATAGGGCGGAAGCGGATAATGCAGGCGTCGTAGATGCTTTTTTCGGCGTTCTCATCGCCCTCGCGTTTTCGCTCTAGGGCGAAATCTATCATCATAATGGCGTTTTTCTTCACGATGCCGATGAGCATGATGATGCCAATAATGGCGATGACCGATAGGTCCATATTGAAAATTTGCAAGGTCCACAGCGCGCCGAGGGCGGCAGAGGGCAGACCCGACAGAATGGTAATCGGGTGAATAAAACTTTCGTAGAGCACCCCGAGAATAATGTACACGGCCAGCACAGCCACCAGCAACAGCATCCCCTGGCCGCGTTCGGCGTCCTCGAACACTTTGGCGGAACCCTGGAAGCCGCCGGAAATAGTGACGGGCAGGGCGAGCCGCTGTTCCATTTCCTTAATCTGATTCACGACCTGCCCCAAGGCCACGCCCTGATTCAAGGAGAAGGAGAGGGTAACTGCCGCAAGTTGGCCCTGATGATTAACCGACAGCGGGCCGACCGAACGGCTGATACTGGCGAAGGTTTCCAGCGGAATCAGGGTGCCGTTGGCGGCGCGAACATAAACCGCGTTAAGCCCGTTCATGCTGCTTTGGAACTTCGGATCAGCCTCTAAAATCACCGAATAATCATTCACCGGGGTGAAGATGGTGGAGGCTTGGCGGGTGCCGAAGTAGCTGTAAAGGGTGCTGCGAAGCGTATCGATGCTCACCCCAAGGGTTGCGGCCTTGTCGCGGTCTATATCAATCATTGCTTGCGGTGAGCGGATGCGGAGATCGGAGGATACATCTTGCACGCCGGGCATTCGCCGTAACTCGGCCTCAAGGCGCGGTGCCCAGGCGAAAAGCTCGGTCGTATCAACGCCTTGTAGCGTGTATTGATAGGCAAAGTTGGACTGCCGCCCGCCAATTCGCAGATTCTGCACGATATTAACGGAAGCATCGATACCGGGCACGGTTCGCATCTTATTGCGAAGCTGGGCTACAACCGCTTTTACGTCTTGTGTGGTGCGCTGGTCTTTCGGCTTCAGCCCGACAAACATTTGCCCAGTATTGCCGCCGCGCGAGCCAAACCCCCCGGCGACGGAATTGACCGTCATCACGTTCGGGTCGGCGGCGACGATAGCGGCAAGCTGCTGCTGCTTTTCGGCCATGGCCGGGAAGGCGGTATCTTGATTGGCTTCGGTAGAAATATTCAAAAGGCCAGTATCTTCTTCAGGGAAGAAGCCGCGCGGCATTTGGCGGAACTCATGCACGGTGTAGAAGGTGAGGGCGATGGTGAACAGCAGCATGAAGAATTTATGGCGCAGCACGAGGCGTAGGCTGCGGTCATAACCGTTCTGCATGGCCATAAAGCCCGCTTCCAAGATACGCCCCAACAGATTTTCGCGCTCGCCGTGCTTGTGGGGAGGCAAAAAGCGCGCGCACATCATCGGCGTGAGCGTGAGGGAGACGAAGCCGGATACGAGAATCGCAAGGCTAATCGTTACCGCAAACTCGAAGAAAATACGGCCCACCACCCCGCCCATAAACAGCACGGGAATGAAGACCGAAATGAGCGATAGAGTAATCGAGATAATCGTAAAGCCAATCTCCCGGCTGCCTTTCAGGGCGGCTTCCATCGGCGATAGGCCCTTTTCGGTATAGCGAACGATATTCTCCAGCATCACGATAGCGTCATCAA
>JAYSQZ010000068.1:0-57599 GCA_043721315.1 Alphaproteobacteria bacterium | reverse complement strand
AAAGCGACTGGGGATCCATCGGCAGGCTCCTAGCAAAGAGACCATCAGTGAATCACAGCCCGGCTTAACGAGCGAGGGTTTTTGCGGGTGTCCACCTGATAGGAGCCAAGCGCAGCAGATATCGAGACTGTCTGCAAGATTGGCGACGCAGCAGGGCACGAAAAGACCCGCAGGATCGACCCGCACGGCATTTTCAAACAGCCTCTAAGCACACTGGTTCAGCCGAAACCCTACAAAGAGTTCACTGGACGGCATCCCCGCCCGCCCGTTAGACAAGCGCAAGCCTGTTTTCCGCTGCGCTTGAAAGGCACGACGCCCGAATGATCCTGCTTGAGACGCTAAAACTGATGCGCCCGCACCAATGGGTGAAGAATGCCTTCATTCTCGCGCCGCTGTTTTTCACCCCAGCAGCGGTCACGGCGCACAATATCACTCAGGTGCTGCTGGGTGTGCTGTGTTTCAGTGCGCTCGCCAGCGCCATCTATATTCTCAACGATACGATGGACCGGGAGGCGGATCGCCAGCATCCCACCAAGCGCAAACGTCCGCTGGCGGCAGGAACCGTGCCGCTGCCCCTGGCGCTTGCCGTCATGGGCGTGCTCGCGGCGGGCGGGTTAGCCCTGGCTTACACGTTATCGCTGGGGTTTCTCGCCCTCAGCCTCGTCTATCTCACGGTGAACCTTGGCTATTCGCTGGGGCTGAAGAAGATTTCTATTCTCGATGTGATGCTGGTGGCCTTGGGGTACGTGCTGCGCGTGTTTGCGGGGGCGGATTTGATTGGGGTGCGCGCGTCGGAATGGATCATCGTGTGTACCGGGCTGGTGTCGCTGTTCATTGCTTTGGCGAAACGACGGGACGATATCGTGAAGCAGCTTGATACGGGCCACCGCAAAGCGCTGGCGGGCTATAATCTGCCGTTTCTCGATACGGCGATTGCGATGATGCTGGCGGGGTTGTTGGTGTCATATCTGCTCTACACGGTGGAAGCGGGCATTCAGAACCTCTATCTCACCACGCCCTTCGTGATTATGGGCGTGCTGCGCTATCTGCAAATCGCCCTCGTGGAGGAGCGGTCGGGGTCGCCCACCACCATCGTGCTGACCGATAAATTCCTCATCGGCAATATGCTGGCCTGGATTGTTACCTTCGGAGCGCTGATTTATGGCCGTTGACGCCAAGAACATCCGCAAGGGGGGCCTAACCAAAGGCAAGCTGCGCCGGTTAGAATGGATCGTCGTTGGCACTATCGTCGCCTTTGTCGCGGGGTTAGTTGGCGTTGGGGCCTATGTTGGGTTCGATAAGGTTTGGGTCGCCCTTCAGCGCGTCCCCCTCAGTCTCATTTTGGTGCTCTTGGGCCTGTCGCTGTTCAACTACGCCCTGCGCGCCGCCCGTTGGCACTGGTTTTCGCTTGGGCTGGAGTTGAAGGTCGGCTTCGGCTTTAACGCAGCGGTGTTTGTCGGCGGCTTCGCGCTCACCACTACACCGGGGAAGGCCGGGGAGGCCCTGCGCCTGTGGGTGCTGGAGCGGGCGAAAGGCGTGCCCTACCAACGCGCCACGCCGCTGTTTCTGGGCGATAGGCTGTCGGACATGGTGGCGATCATGCTGCTCTGCCTTGCCTGCTTAGGCGCGTTCAGCGGCTATGCGGATGTGACCCTGGGGATTGCCGCCGGATTGATCGTACTGATGGTGCCGTTCTTGCGCCCAAAAACCCTGCTATGGATCACAAACGCGCTGTATCGGCTGTTCGGGGGCCGCGCGCCGCGCCTGTTCGCAAAGATCCGCGCGGCGCTGCGGGAGACGGCGAAGCTGTTCACGTTCCGGCAGTTCGGCGTCGGCCTGCTGCTCGCGCTGGTGGGTTGGGCGGCAGAAGTTTGGGCGTTCCAACTCCTGTTGCAGGCCGTCGGTGGGCCAGAGGTGAGTTTTCAACAGGCGGGCTTCATTTTCACCTTCGCGCTCATCGCCGGAACCATTTCCATGCTGCCAGGTGGTTTAGGCGGGGCGGAAGCTGTTATGCTGCTGTTGCTCACCTCCCTCGGTTTCGGCAGCGATGCCGCCTTGGCAGCGACCGCTATCATTCGGCTAACAACTTTGTGGTTCTCCACGGCCTTGGGCTTTATGGTTTTGCCGTTTTTACTCGCAACCCTACGCCGTCCAGTTCAGGAGATTAAGAATGCGGCGTAAAAATCTACTGCTCTCCGGCTGGGGCCGCTTCCCCAGCGCCAAGAACGACGCTTTCCGCCCGGAGAAACTGAGCGAGGTTGCGGCTTGCCTTCGTGACGGCGACGGCTCAATTCTGGCGCGCGGGGCCGGGCGCTCTTATGGCGATCAAGCCTTGAACAGCGCGGGCGCGGTAGTCCTCACCGAACGGCTAGATCGGTTTCTCAGCTTGGAAACGGAGGGGAGCGCCCCCACTCTCGCCCCCATTCTCACGGTCGAAGCGGGCATAAGTCTAAGCGCAATCCAGCGGCTGCTTATCCCGCGCGGCCTTATGCTTCCGGTCAGCCCCGGTACGGGTTTTGCTACGGTTGGCGGCGCGATTGCCAATGATATTCATGGCAAGAACCATGATGCCGATGGCAGCTTCGGCACGCATGTGGCCTGGATCGACCTGCTCACCGCGTCCGGTGACGTGCGCCGCCTCACGCCGGACGAAACACCGCGCGAATTTTGGGCGACGGTCGGCGGGGCCGGCCTTACGGGGATCATTCTGGCTGCGGCCTTGCGTCTGCTCAAAATCCCCAGCAATGCCGTGGCTCTGCGTGAAGAGCGGATGCCCGATCTCGCGGCCTTCCTCAACGGCCTGCGCGCTGCCCGCGCCGCCGCGCGCTTCTCGGTAGGGTGGATTGATGCGCTGGCGAAGGGCGACCGTATCGGGCGCGGCATTCTGGAAACGGCGGACCTGTCGGCTGAAGGCGTGGCGATTACACCGCGCAAGGCTAAAGCCATTCCGCTTAATCTGCCAACCTTCTGCCTGTCGCGTTCCAGCGTGACGCTGTTCAACGCGGCCTATTATCACCGCATTCCCCGCGCGGGCCGACAGAGCCTGCGGGCGATTGAGGCATTTCTGTATCCGCTCGATGCGCTGGCACACTGGAACCGCTTGTACGGAAAGCCCGGCTTTAGTCAGTTCCAGGCGGTTCTGCCCGATGGTGCCGCCGAAACCGGCCTGCGCGCGCTGCTGAATGCCGTTAGCCAAGGCGGCACCGCCTCCTTCCTGGCCGTTTTGAAGACCCTAGGGGCGGAGGGGCGCGGGCTACTGTCTTTCCCGCAACCAGGCTTTACGCTCGCGCTCGATCTGCCGCGCCGGGCCGAGACCGAAGCGCTGCTAGCACGGCTCGAAGCCATCACGCTCGATCACGGCGGGCGGATATATCTCGCAAAAGACAGTGCCCTGTCGGCAGCGGGCTTTGCGCGCATGTATCCGCGCTTGGCCGAGTTTCAAGCGATTGCGGCGGAGATGGACCCAGCGGGGCGTTTTGCCTCCGACCAATCCCGCCGCCTCAACCTGCGGGGCGCATAACATGAGCAAACCCCTTCCTGCCATGACCGACAGGACGTGGCTTATTCTCGGTGCCTCCTCCCCGATCGCCCGCGCGTTTGCGCGCCTTGTGGCGGGCCAGGGCGCGCGCTTGGTTCTCGCCGGGCGCGATACCGACGACCTCAACCGCAGCGCTGCCGATCTGCGGTTGCGCGGCGCGACTGCCGTTGTGGTGGAAAGTTTCGATGCGGAAGATACCGCCAGCCTCGATGCGCTCGCCGCGTCGCTACCCCGTCACGCCAGCCCCGGCGGGCTTGATGTTTTCTTAGCCTTCGGCCTCATGCCCGAGCAAAAGGCGATGGAAGCCGATCCGGCGCTGGCAACGCGCTGCCTCACCGCCACCTTCCTCGGGGCCGCGCACCTACTGTTAGCCGTGGCCCCCATGCTCGAAGCGGGCCGCGCGGGCCGGGTGATCGTGCTGGGGTCGGTCGCGGGGGATCGGGGTCGTTTTAGCAACTATGTCTATGGGTCTGCCAAAGCGGGGCTTGCGGCTTTCTGCTCGGGCTTACGCGCCCGGCTCTACCGTAGCGGCGTGACGCTGACCTTCGCCAAGCCGGGTTTTCTCGATACGGGGATGACCTGGGGTCTCCCTGGCATCTTCTACGCGGAAAGCCCGGAGCGCGCAGCGAATACGCTGTTGCGAGCGGCGCTCAAGGGCAAGGAAGTGCTCTATGTCCCCGGCTTCTGGGCGCTGATTATGCTGATTATCCGGTCGGTGCCGGAGAAGATTTTTAAGAAGCTCTCGATTTAGGCCCTATTGGAAGTTCCGCGCGCAAACGCGCTGGCATAGGGCCATAACAAAAGCTATATCTCAAAATCATATTATCTTCCTCTGCCGGGGTCAGCAACTCGCCACGATTGGACGACGCCATGCGACTAACGCGGTATACCGATTACGGGCTTCGGACGCTGGTTTATGTCGCTCTAAAACCCGATAGCCTCTCGACCGTGCCCGAAATTGCGGCCTGCTACGGGATCTCGGAACATCATCTTACGAAGATTGTTGGCGAGTTGGCCCAACTCGGCCATATCCGCACCGTGCGGGGCCGCAAGGGCGGCTTTACCCTGATCCGCAAACCAGAAGAGATTAATATTGGCACGCTGGTGCGAGCACTCGAAGACAATTTCGATCTGGTCGAATGCTTTCAGGCAAGCGGCAATGGCTGTCGGCTTACGGGATCCTGCCCCTTGAGCCACGCCTTGCGTGAGGCGCTGACCGCGTTTCTTGCGGTTCTGGAGCGTTATACGCTCGCGGATATTATGCTCCCCACCGCGCCGATAGCTTACGCTTTGAGCCTGAGCGGCCCCGGTCTGTCGCCGTAAGGCCGCAAGGTGGGCGTAGTATTTGCAGCCAGAAATTGACACTCGCGGGTCGCGCCCTTATCTCTGCATAGCCCGGATAAGGGTGATGGTGATATTGGTCGGCCCTTCGTCTAGCCGGGGCCGAGGACCATTTTTCAAGGCTACCTGGGTTTGGAAGGTTTTTCGATGTTCGGCGCCCTCGCAAGAAAGCTGTTCGGTTCGTCCACGGAGCGCGTGGTAAAGGGGATGCATAAAACGGTTCAGGCGATCAATGCGCTAGAACCCGAGATTGCCGCCCTCACCGACGCGCACCTATCGGCGCAGACCGATAAACTCCGCGCGCGCCTCGCCGCTGGGGAAAGCCTGGACGATGTGCTGCTGGAAGCCTTCGCCACTGTGCGCGAAGCCGCGAAGCGCGAATTGGGGATGCGCCCCTTCGACGTGCAGCTTATCGGCGGGATCGTTCTGCACCGGGGCATGATTTCGGAAATGCGAACCGGGGAAGGTAAAACCCTGGTCGCCGTGCTCCCCACGTACCTAAACGCGCTGCAAGGCCAGGGCGTGCATGTGGTGACGGTGAATGATTATCTCGCAAAACGCGATTCGACCTGGATGGGCCGGATTCATCGCCGCTTGGGCATGTCTACCGGCTGTATTGTCAACGGCCTGAACGATGTCGAGCGCCGCGCGGCCTATGCCTGCGACGTGACCTACGGCACCAATAACGAGTTCGGCTTCGATTATCTGCGCGATAATATGAAGTTCCGCCTGGATGATATGGTTCAGCGGTCCTTCCACTACGCTATCGTCGATGAAGTCGATTCGATTCTAGTCGATGAAGCGCGCACGCCGCTTATCATCTCTGGTCCGGCTGAAGATAGTTCTACGCTCTATAAGGCCGTCAACGTCCTTATCCCGCGCCTCAGCGAGGGGGATTTCGAGAAGGACGAGAAGGCCCGCGCCGTAGCCCTCACCGAAGCCGGTCAAGAAAAAATTGAGGAGCTTCTGACCGAAGTCGGGTTGCTGGAAACGGGTGCGCTTTATGATATCAACAATGTGAACTTGGTTCACCACGCCAATCAGGCCTTACGCGCCCACGTACTGTTTACCCGCGATGTCGATTATATCGTTAAAGACGATAAGGTTATCATCATCGACGAGTTTACGGGCCGCATGATGGAAGGCCGCCGCTATTCCGAAGGGCTGCACCAAGCGCTTGAAGCGAAAGAAGGCGTGACCATCCAGATGGAGAACCAGACGCTGGCCTCCATCACGTTCCAGAATTACTTCCGCATGTACCCGAAGCTCGCCGGGATGACCGGGACGGCAGCGACGGAAGCGGCGGAATTCCAGGAAATCTATAATCTCGAAGTCGTGGATATTCCCACCAATGTCGGGGTTTTGCGGAAAGATCACGACGACGAAGTGTATCGCACCGCCCGCGAGAAATACGAAGCCATCGCGGCGCTAATCCAGGAATGCCGGGAGCGCAATCAGCCGGTTCTGGTCGGCACGGTCTCGATTGAAAAGTCGGAGCTGCTGTCGGAGCTGCTGAAAAAAGCCAATATCGCCCATTCGGTGCTGAACGCGCGCTACCACGAGCAGGAAGCCATGATCGTGGCCCAAGCCGGTAGCCCCGGCGCGGTAACGATCGCCACCAATATGGCCGGGCGCGGTACCGATATTCAGTTGGGCGGCAATGTGGAAGCCCGCCTTGCCCTCGAAGTGATGCCCACCGATAGCGAAGACGTGCGCGCCGCCAAGGAAGCGACCATTCGCGCCGAAGTGGAAGCCGCGCGCCAAATCGTGCTGGCAGCGGGTGGCCTCTATGTGATGGGCACCGAGCGCCACGAAAGCCGCCGGATTGATAATCAGCTTCGGGGCCGCTCGGGTCGTCAGGGTGATCCCGGTGCGTCCAAATTCTTCCTGTCGCTTGAAGACGATCTGATGCGGATCTTCGCCGCCGACCGGATGGACGGGATGCTGCAAAAGCTGGGGCTGAAAGAGGGGGAAGCCATCATTCACCCCTGGATCAACAAGGCCCTCGCTAAAGCCCAACAGCGGGTGGAAGCGCGTAATTTTGAAATCCGTAAGAACCTGCTGCGCTTCGATAACGTGATGAACGATCAGCGTAAGGTGATCTACGAGCAGCGCCGCGAGATCATGAATGCCGAAGATTGCTCGGCCATGGTCACGGAGATGCGTCAGGAACTGGTGCAAGATTTGGTGAAGCGCTGCATTCCGGCGGCAGCCTATGCCGAACAGTGGGATATTAACCAGCTTCACACCGAAACCCTGCGCCTACTCTCCCTCGATATGCCCCTGACCGATTGGGCTAAGGAAGAAGGTATTGCAGACGAGGAGATTCTGGAGCGCATTACGCACGCCTCCGACGCGGCAATGGCAGCGAAGGAAACGGAGTACGGGCCGCAGATTATGCGTATGGCCGAAAAAAGCATGTTGCTTCAAATCCTCGATCAGCTTTGGAAAGACCATCTGCTCACGCTCGATCACTTGCGCCAAGGCATCGGGTTGCGCGCCTACGCCCAGCGCGATCCGCTGAACGAGTACAAGCGCGAAGCCTTTATGCTGTTCGAAGATATGCTCGGCAGCCTGCGCGAATCGGTGGTTCAAGCGCTCACACATTTGCAGTTGCAGATGTCCACCCCACCAGAAACATTGCTCGCGGGCGAGGATGCGGCAGGGGCTGATGATAACGGCTGGTCGCTCTATCACGGCACCCGCCTTCGCCGCGACGATCCTACCACCTGGACCAGCCTGTCGCGGAATGTGGCATGTCCCTGCGGTTCAGGGAAAAAATACAAGCATTGTCATGGGACTATATAAAATAATTAAGTGCTTTCTGGTTTTTTAACTGAAAACACTTAAAGGAAAAAAAATCAGCCGGAATTTTGGACCGGCTGATTTTTTTTACATATTTTTTCCGATCTTATCAATTTTGTATTCAGATAGTTTTTTACACGTAAAAGCGCTCTTCATGAAAATCAGTCATCTTGAATGAACAGGTTGCTGGGAATGGAGTCGTGAGCATAGTCAGGATGACGCTTGGGTTAACGATTGTTAAATGATTTGACGTGTAAGACTAAAGAACGTCAGCACGGCCCCGTGTCGGTGCTCTTTTTTGCGCGTGCTCTTCAAGCGCCGCTCTCGTGCCCGTTGCGAGGATTAACGCTATGGCTCGACCTACCCTTAGTCACACGTCCCGCTTGCCAACGCACAGATCGCTTCGGCATTTCAACCTGTCTTCCGGCCCGGTGGACCTAAAGCTCGAGACCGAGCTTTGGTCCGTTCTCGCCGTCATTGCGGCGGATCGGCGGATACCCCTGTCGGCGCTGCTGGACATCATCGACCAGCAACGCGGCCCGCAAACGCTTGTCCGCGCCTTATGGCGCTTTGCTATTGCTTACATGCAAGCTAGGGCGGAGGTAGCTCAAGCATCGCCACGCGCCTATTTTCCCCGCGCAAACCTATAACAATCTATGTCCAGCTTTAACTATTAGCCACTCTCAGATCTATATCTTGCGTGTTCTCGTTCTTCGTAGAGATGATCGGCAACCCGTGGGCGGCGGTACGGAAGTAGGTTAGGATGAACATTCGCACCGATGCCGTAAAGCTTAATCCAAGCGGCTGACCGTCGGCGATGAGAGTGCAAAGCTGGGTCTGCGTATAACCCTCCCTGCGGGCAATCTCTGCCAAAGCATCCCACATTTCAGGCTCCAGCCGGATCGTTGTTCGCCGACCTTTCGCCGTAACATTGCGTAGAACCAGGGCACTATCCCGATGTGTATCGACCATATGACGCATTGCGCGTTCAAAGATAGATTTAGTTCCCTCAGCGTTAACTGCCGCATCGGAAATTACTTTTCTCAAACCTTCAGCAATCAAACGCGATGTCGCGTGGCTGATTAATGTCTTATCCCAAGAGTCCATCAACACCCCCGAATTAGCGGATAGTTCCGATGCTATCGGCCCGCTTATGCACTCAATCGCTGCGCCCGTTCGCGCGGCACCGCTTTGGCGGGGCGCACCCTAGAATGTTCCAGAACTCCGGGAACTTGCCAGGCTCCTTCCGGTCGCAATAAGACTAGATCGTCTGCCCCATAGCGAATCGCCTCAGGGTGTGGATCGAACTCAACGACAACCGCGACATATTCCGAATCAGAGAAATGAAACGGGGGATGGTTTGTTTGATTAAACCCATGACGCCGCCAGAACCGTAGGAGACGCTTCTGTGCATGACCATACACCTTTGTATAGCCTTTACGGCGGCAAAAATCGAATCCGAAATCTACCGCTGCCTCGGTGATTCCGGTCCCTCGGTACTCAGATCGTACCGCAAACCGCTCAAACTTCACGAATTCGGCAAAATAACGTAATCTAATTGTTGCAGCAGGCTCGCCATTAACAAAGCCAATTATATGAGTTGCCGTATTATCGTTACCGTCAAATTCTTCATGATAGGGGCATTTTTGTTCACCACAAAAAACAGCAGAGCGAATCATATAAGCCATTTCTCGCTCTTCAGCGGTAGAAGCCACTTTTACAGTGTATTCCATAGCCATTCTTCTCTCCTTTTATTATGGAAATACGTATGTATTCGTTCTTCATCACTCTACTGTGCATCAGGGTATCGGCGTAACGGAGATAACTTGATACCCATATGCATTATTGCATATGTAGGCTAGAATGAATCCGCGCCTTTAAGCACAGAAACACCTGTACACGTCGGTTGTTAGGTCACGGTTTCACCGAAGCGGCGGATTGGAGAAGCAAACCGCAGCATCGCCCACGCGGATGTAAAAGGAGGGTGCTATGACATTCGCCTCAGACTTGAGTACAGCTGTAGTCGATTCTATTGTCACTGGTGAAATAGACTGGAACGATCTTCGTTATTTTCTGGCGGTTAGCCGCAGTGGCAGCTTTTCACGCGCGGCGAGTACTTTGAATACCCATCAAAGCACCGTCAGCCGCCGGATTCAGATTTTGGAAGATCGGTTGCGAAGCCGCCTGTTTAGCCGAACGGCGCAAGGCGTAGTGCCAACGGTGGAGGGCCAGGCGCTGATTTGCCAAGCCGAGCGGGTTGAGTCGATTATATTCGACCTGAAACGCCAGATTGCAGGCGGCAACAATAAGCTCACCGGCAAGGTACGGATCGGCACCACCGATGGGTTCGGCCCCTACTGGATCACCCCGCGTCTGCCCGCGCTCTCCCAGGCGCATCCCGGTCTGCTGCTAGATCTATGCTGCTCGGAGTTCGATCCTAGCCTAGAACGGTTGGAGGCAGACATCATTCTGCGCCTAGGCGATGACGTGCAAGAACCCAACAGCGATAATGAAACCCTGGGCCATATGCCGTTCCGCCTCTATGCCTCGCGCGAGTATCTCAACCGCGTCGGCACGCCAACGACTTGGGACGAGATCATCCGCCACCATAAAATCATCATTCATGATTATTACCCGAACGTAGGGCCGTGGAAACCCTGGGCAGATCTCGCGCAGTACCCCCAGAACGTCGCCTATCGCACCAACTCGTCGGCGGCTTTGGTGGAGGCGACCAATGCGGGGATCGGCATTTCGCTGATGTCCGGCTATATCCACACGCATCTGCCGACGCTCATTCCCCTCACCGACCCAACGGGCTGGCAGCGCCCGTCGCTACCCGTCGTGCTGGTCTATCACCACGACATGCGGCGGACGAAGCGGGTGGAAGTGGTCATCCGTTTCCTGCGCGATGCCTTTCGCGCCTGGGTGCAGAATGATTTGCCAATCATAACGTGAGCAGATCGACCGCCGCCCGGTCATAGCCCTGGCTGGCGGTGAGCAGTTGGCGCGTGTAGGGATGCTGCGCCGTGCCACTGCGGATCAGGCCCATCTCGGCGGTTTCCACAATCTCGCCGTAGCGCATGACGGCAACCCCGTCGCACATATTGCTGAGCACGGCGAGGTTGTGCGTGACGAGCAGATAGGTGAGGCCCTTTTCCGCCCGCAAACGCCGCAACAGATTAAGGATTTCCGCCTGCACCGATACGTCGAGCGCACTCGTCGGCTCATCCAGCAGCAGCACGCGCGGCTCCAGAATGAGGGCGCGGGCAATGGCAACGCGCTGGCGTTGCCCGCCGGAAAGCTGGTGCGGATAGCGAAAGCGGAAGGATTGCGGCAACCCCACATCGCGCAACACCTGCTCTATCCGCGCGTCACGGTCGCCGATGCCGTGAACGGTCAGGGCTTCGTCCAGCACTCGGTCGATCGTATGGCGCGGGTGCAGGGAGCCATAGGGGTCTTGGAAGACCATTTGCAGCTTCTTATGAAAGCTCTTGCTGCGCTGGCGGCCCTGGGCTTCGCCGTCGATCACCACGTCGCCGGTCCAGTCGGGGTTGAGACCGGAAAGGGCGCGGAGCACAGTCGATTTCCCCGAACCGGATTCGCCGACGATGCCGAAGCAATCGCCTTCTGCCACGGCAAAGGAAATAGATTTCACCGCTTGCACGTCCCGCGCCCCCGTGCGGAAGGTAATGGTGAGGCCGGACACCGCGATCATCGGGCGGCTCATGCCAGCGTCTCCGTCATCCAGGCCGGATCGCGGCTAAGGGTTGGCAGGTCCACTGGCGCGCCGTCGAGACGGGGCAGGGCGCGCAGAAGCCCTTGGGTATAAGGGTGTTTGGCGGCCATCAGGTCTTTCGCCGCAAGCTGCTCCACTACCCGCCCGCCGTACATCACCAGCACTCTGTCGCAGAAGGAAGCCACGAGGTTGAGATCGTGACTAATGAAAATCAACCCCATGCCGCGCTGCGTGACGAGATCGTCGAGAATCGCCAACACCTGAAGCTGCACGGTAACATCCAGCGCGCTGGTCGGCTCATCGGCGATCATCAAATCTGGGTCCGGGATCAGCATCATGGCGATCATCACGCGCTGGCCCATGCCGCCAGAAATTTCGTGCGGATAGGCGCGGTAAACCCGTTCCGAGTCGCGAATCTTCACCGCCTCCAGCATGGCCAGCGCCTTGGCGCGCGCATCGGTGCGGCTGAGGCGTTGATGGGTCAGCAAGGCTTCTTCGATCTGCCGCCCAATGGTCATGACCGGGTTCAGCGAGTATTTCGGGTCTTGCATGACAAGGCTAATCCGCTTGCCGCGAATCTGCCGAAGCTGCTTTTCGGTGGCGCCTTGCAAATCGACCCCATCGAACACCAGCTTGCGCGCCACCACTTCCCGCGCGGCTGGAATAAGCCGCAGAATCGCGCGCCCCGTGAGGGACTTGCCCGAACCACTCTCGCCCACAATGCCGAGCTTCTCCCGGCCCATCGAAAAACTCACGCCGCGCACGGCCTCGAAAATCCCATCGGGCGTATCGAAGCGCACGCGCAAATCTTCGACCTCTAAAAGAGGGGGTTGGATCATCATCGGCCCCTTATTTCTGCTTGGGGTCGAACACGTCGCGCAACCCGTCGCCCAAAAGATTGAAACCGAGGCTAACGATCAGAATGGCAAGGCCCGGCATGGCGGCTACCCACCATTGATCGAGAATAAACCGCCGCCCGGCAGAGATCATCGCGCCCCATTCCGGCGAGGGCGGCTGTGCGCCAAGGCCCAGAAACCCAAGGCCCGCCGCCGTGAGAATAATCCCGGCCATATCGAGCGTTACACGCACGATCAACGACGACAGGCAGAGCGGCACAATATGCCCCCAGAGAATGCGAAAGGGCGAGGCCCCCAACAAGCGCGCCGCCGCGATAAAGTCGGACTGGCGCACCGTGAGCGTTTCCGCCCGCGCCATGCGGGCATAGGGCGGCCACGACGTGATCGAAATGGCAATCACCGCATTCTCAATCCCCGGCCCCAGCGCGGCCACGAAAGCCAAGGCCAGAATGAGGCGCGGAAAGGCCATGAACACATCCGTGACCCGCATCAGCGCCGCATCGACCCAACCGCCGAAATAACCCGCGATCACCCCCACCGCCAGCCCCACTGGCGCGACGATTACCGCCACTAGGGCAACGACAGTCAGCGTAATCCGCGCCCCCCACAGCACGCGGGAGAGAATGTCGCGGCCAAGATCATCCGTTCCCATCCAATGCGCGGCGCTGGGGGGCAGCAGGCGGTTCTCCAGCTCTTGCAGAATGGGCGAATAGGGGGCTATCCACGGGGCAAACGCCGCTACCAGAATCAGCCCGAGCACAATCGCAAGGCCCACGAGCGCCAGCGGATTGCGCTGCAACGCCAACCAGCGCCGATAGGCTTGACCGAGATTGGCTTGCCGCCGGCTTTGCGGATCGGAACTCAGCAGCCAGCCGCGTAAGGTGTGGGGTGCCGATGTCATGACTTCGCCCTCGGATCGACGATTCGGTAGAGCGCATCGCAGAACAGGTTAATCCCGATGAAGGTGACGCCGATAATCAACGTGCCGCCCAACACGGCATTCATATCGGCGTTCAACAGCGAGGCCGTGATATAGGAGCCGAGACCCGGCCACGCAAACACGGTTTCGGTTAGCACCGAGCCTTCCAGCAGATGAGCATAAGACAGGGCGATAACGGTAATCAGCGGCACCGCGATATTGCCCAAGGCGTGCCGCCACACAACCCGCCGTTCCGACAGGCCCTTCACCCGCGCGGTAGTGATATACTCCTGACGAAGCTGTTCGACCATAAAGCTGCGCGTCATTCGGCTGATATAGGCCATAGAATTATATCCCAGCACGGCACTGGGCAGCACCAGATGGCTGAAGGCATTGCCAACCACCTCCCATTCACCCGCCAGCGCGGCATCGAGCATCAGCACGCCCGTGACCGGATCGACAAGATCATCATAGGCAACATCCAGCCGCCCCGGCCCGCCCACCCAATCGAGCTTGGCGTAGAATACCAGCAGCCCCATCAACCCCAGCCAGAACACCGGCGCAGAATAGCCGAGCAACCCAATAAAGCGGGCGACCTGATCTATCCATTTTCCCTGATGCACCGCCGCCTGAATGCCCAACGGCACGCCGAAGCAAACGCCGATCAAGGTGCCAAACGTGGCAAGCTCCAGCGTTGCGGGGAAATAGTGCAAAACATCGTCCACAATCGGGCGGGACGTGAGCACCGAGCGGCCAAAATCGCCCTGCACGACGTTCGTTGTGTAAATCCAGAACTGCATGAAGAGCGATTGATCTAACCCGAGCGCCTTATAAGCCGCTTGATACACTTCTTCGGTCGCCCGGTCGCCAACGACGGCCAGAACCGGATCAATCGGCATCACGCGGCCAATGAAGAACGTCACGACAAGCAGCCCCGCAAGGGTCAGCACAATCGCAACGAGAAGCCTCAGAACGGCCACGCCGCCCCGGCGTAACGACCCGGAGGAAAGGGAAAGGGAGGACATTAAAGGCAATTTTCCATCCAGAAATAGCCTCTATCCCACCCCCCGAACGGGAGGGCGGGATAGAAACGTACACGGCGCTTGAGGGCTACTACTTCGTGATTTGGGAGTAGAGGTTCACGTCGAAGGATGGGCCGATGATGAAGCCCTTCACGTTGGCGGGATGCGCTGCCACTTCGATTTGCTGGAACATCACCACGAACGGCGAGGTGGCTTGATGCTCTTTCTGGAGGGCAAGGTAGGTGGCGGCGCGCTTGGCCGAATCGCGCTCTTCCACGGCCGCCAGCGTGCGCTTGGACATGTCGGGAATGTCCCACGTATTGCGCCACGCCAGCGTTTTAGATTTGGTGGTATCGGAGTTATCGAGATTGATGGCGAAGGTTTCCGCATTCGTGTGCGGGTCTTGGTAATCAGGCCCCCAATCGCCGATGAAGATATCGTGATTGCGGGCGCGATACTTGGTCAGCACCTGCTTGCCGTCGCCGGGGACGAGTTCGAGCTTCACGCCCGCCTTGGCCCAAGACGCCTGCACCGCCTGCGCCACATCGGCATAAGGCGCGACGTTCCGAACGTCCATCGTGATGCTAAAACCATCGGGATGGCCCGCTTTTGCCAGCAACTCCTTAGCTTTGGCCAGATCGAAGCTAAACGGCGTCTCGTTCAGCGCGCCCAAAAAGCCCTTCGGCAAGAAAGCCTGATGCGTGGTGCGCGTGCCTTTCAGAATATTCTCTTCAATCGACTTGTAATCGACCAGCATCTTCAAGGCTTGGCGCACGTCGGGCTTTGCCAGAATCGGGTTCTTCTGATTAAGGCCAAGGTACATCAACGAGCCTTTAACGCCCGTATCCATCACCATAGACTTATTCGAGGCAAGACCGATAATCTGGTCTTTTTCCAGATTGCGGGCGTAGTCCACGTCGCCTTTTTCCAGCATCAAGCGCTGGGTTGCCGCTTCAGCGATATGACGGACGACGACGCGCTTATTCTTCGGTTTGCCCGCCCAATAACTCTCGTTGGCATCGAGCGTATAGCTCTCCTTCGGCTTCCAGGAGCGCAACACATAGGCCCCAGAGGCAGCGGAATTGGCTTTCAGAAACTCATTGCCAAAATCGCCATTTACGTCCTTCGTCTTGACCAGTTTCGAGTCCACCACCGACGATACGGTCGCCGTGAGGCAATAGTAGAAGAAGCTGGGAGCCACGGGCTTTTGAACCCGGATCAACAGCGTTTCGGCATCAGGCGCGCGAATGCGGTCGGCCATATTGTCTTTGGTAAAGCCGAACTGCGTGAGAATGAAAGCCGGGGACTTGTTGAGTGCCACGGCGCGGTGCAGTGAATAGGCCGCATCCGCCGCCGTAACAGGGTTACCCGAATGGAACTTCATGCCTTTACGGATTTTGAACGTATAGGTTAGCCCATCTTCGGCCACGGCCCAGCTTTCGGCAACTTGGCCTTTGATGATCGAAACGTCCTTAAAGTCGTAGGACAGCAAACGATCGTAGATATTACCCACGACTTCCGAGCCTGAAAACTCGAAACTTTCCGCCGGATCGAGCGAAATAATATCGTCGATCTGTTTTGCCATCACCACGGTGTCTTTTGGCGTTGCGGCTTCTGCTGCGGTTAGCGCGCCGGACAGAACCACGGCAAGCGATAACCCGGCGAGCATAGTCCCGGATAAAATTTTAGTGGACAGTTTCATGGTCAAAATTACCCCCTGTTAAGAGCATCATCGTCGATAACCATGCCGACGGTTCCCAGCCGCAGGCATTCGGGTTGCAGAATTTTCTTAATTTTGCAACCCTAGTTCAATCGATTGACATGTCAGGGGTTAGTCTTTGACCCAGCGGTCAAGTCTGTCAATAGGCCGGAAAAAGTCGAGGTGTAACAAGATTGAGTATGCAGATTATGCATCGGCCAAAAGGTCTTGCGGTTGCTCCACATGCCTTAAAATCTGCTCGCGCAGTTTGGCCAACGCCCGATTTTCGAGTTGGCGGACGCGCTCTTTCGATACGCCAAGGCTTTGGCCCAAGCGTTCCAGGGTTACGCCCTCCTCGCTCAAGCGGCGCTCGCAGATAATCTGGCGTTCGCGCGGGCTAAGAGTATCGAGGGCTTCTTTTAGCCATTTGGACCGGGTTTCGGCATCGCGCAAGCCGATAACGATTTCCTCCGGCGAGGGGCCGGTATCGGGCAGCAGGGATTGCGCTTCGTCTTCGCTGGCGTCCGAAATCGGCGCGTTGAGGGATTGATCGGCCCCCGATAGGCGCTGTTCCATTGTTCGCACGTCGGCTTTCGACACACCCAAGGTTTCGGCGATTTTATCGCGGCCCGCATCGTCAAGCGCCCCGCCCGAGGCTTCCTCGATCTTGGCGCGCAGGCGGCGCAGGTTGAAGAACAGTGATTTTTGGGGAGCCGTGGTTCCCGTGCGAACGATGGACCAGTTCCGCAGCACAAAATCTTGCATGGCGGCTTTGATCCACCACGTCGCATACGTGGAGAAACGCACATCGCGGTCGGCATCGAAACGCGCTGCGGCCTGCATCAGGCCTACATTGCCTTCCTGCACCAAATCGCCCGCTGGCAAACCGTAGAGCCGGAACCGGGAGGCCATGGCAATAACCAGCCTGCCATAAGCGCGCACTAGGGCGTGCAGGGCTTTTTCGTCCCCGTGATCGCGCCACAGTCGCGCTAACTCGAACTCTCGTTCCCGCGACAATAGCGGAACGGTCATTGACGTGCGGATATAACCAATGTTGGCGCGTTGCGTGTCGGTATCGTCGGTATGGGTCATGGCGCGTTTCCTTATCGCAGCCTCATGCCTTATTTACGCGGTGACAAAATGGATGGATCATCGCGCTGTCAGAAAATTGAGTCGAAAGGCGCATCTGTTGCCTCTAATTTTCGGTAGTCTTTACGAGAATGAGCAACGGCCTATATCGGCGATGGGTTTCAGACAAAAGGGTAGGGCCATGCAGTCCAAGGCACGAGGCATCACCATCCGGCAGCGCATCTTGGGCGCTTTTGCGCTTCTGCTGATTATCACGCTGGCCCAGGGCCTGTTTGCGATGACGCAGTTGAGGGCCGTAAATGCTGCGGCTAACGACATCGAAACCCGGTGGCTGCCTGCCGTGGGGCAGGTTGGCAAACTTTTAGCGGCAATTGATGGCTTTCGCATTGCTGAGGGGCTTTTCATCCTCTCGTCCGATGAGACTCAGCGCGATGATCGTGCTTTCGAGATGGACGCCCCCCGCCGGATGCTGGGCGATATCCGCACCGGATTTAACGCCCAGGACTTCGGCCCAACGATTGCCACACTGCTGCCAACGTTCGATGCTCAGTGGAAAGCCTATCTCGATCAGAACCAGCAAATCGTAAAACTCGCGGAAAACAATAAAACCCAGGAAGCAGCAGATCTTTTCTACACAAAATCTAAAATTGCTTTTGATCGTCTCACCGAAACGCTGGATAAAATTGCGACAGCGGCTCACACCGCCAGCCGCGAGGCCAGCGCGACAAGCAATCTTCTGTACGACAGGGCGTGGTGGGCGATCCTGAGCGCACTGGTGCTCTGCACGCTGCTGGTATCGGTATTCGGCTTTGGCCTCGTGCGGATGATTTCCGCGCCAATCTTGCATCTTGCTGAAGCCATGCGTGCGCTCGCGGCGGGCGATCTTGCCCGCGACGTGCCGGAAACTGGACGCCGCGACGAAATTGGCGAAATGGCGGCTTCTGTATTGGTTTTCCGCGAAGCCGGACACCAAAAACAAGCACTGGAGGCCATTCAAGCCACCGACGAGGCCGCGCGCCGCGTTCGGCAGGAAACGATTGAAACCGCCATTCAGGGCTTCGGTCGCACCAGTGCCGACTCGACGCATCTGCTGGCAACCATTGCCGGCGACGTGACGCGCTCGGCAGAAGATCTCGCGCACGTGGCAAAGTCCAACGTGACGCGCGCGACCTCCGTCGTCAGCGCGTCCCAGCAGGCGGCGGCGAATGTGCAAACCGTCGCCGCTGCGGCTGAAGAGCTATCGGCCTCGGTCGAGGAAATTGGGCGGCAGGTGGAACATTCATCACGCATTTCCCAAGATGCCGTGATCCGGGCCGATGCCACCGCCGAAACCGTGCGGGCGCTGGCTGATTCGGCTGGAAAAATCGGCGATGTCGTGAAACTCATTCAAGATATCGCCGCACAAACCAACCTGTTGGCGCTCAACGCCACCATCGAAGCGGCGCGCGCCGGGGATGCGGGCAAGGGCTTTGCCGTGGTTGCGAGCGAAGTCAAAAACCTCGCCAATCAAACCGCGCAGGCCACCGAAGACATCTCCCGGCAAATCCAAAGCGTGCAACAGGCGACCGATGGGGCCGTGGGTGCGATTTTGGGGATCAACGACATTATTCGCCAAGTCGGGGTCATCAGCACCGATGTCGCCGCTGCTGTGCGCCAACAGGGCGCTGCCACGCAGGAAATTGCCCGCAATGTCGTGGAGGCGAAACGCGGTACAGTCGAAGTTTCCGGCACTATCCATCACATCCGGGAAGATGCGACGCGCAATAGCGATCTTGCCGCCGTTCTGCTCAAAACCGCGACCACTCTGTCCGGGCAAGGCGACCAGCTCAAGGGCGAGATCGAGGCGTTCTTCAAAACCGTGCGAAGCGCTTAACCAAGCGCGAAAACCGCCATGCGCTTAACCAAGCGCGAAAACCACCGTCAGCGCCGCCCCCACGGCAATCACGAAGATGCGGACGATCTTGGCCGGGAGCTTGCGGGCAATCGATCCGCCTAGCCAGCCGCCCAGCATCGCCGCTGCCATGATCGCCAAACAATGCGGCCAACTAACAAGCCCGCCCGCGACGAACATCACCATCGCCACCAACTGAATAACCATTGCCAGCAGGTTTTTGAGTGCGGTTAGAACATGGTGATCTTCGCCCTCGGTAATGGCGAGACCGGCCAGCATGACAATACCCATGCCCGCGCCAAAGAAGCCGCCATAGGTCGCGACGCAAAACTGAAACAACCGCCCCCACAAGCGATTAGGGCGGGCAGAGGGGTCAGACTCCCCGCGCGCACGGATTTTGCGGGTCCAGGCTTGAATCCGTGGCCCCAGGGTGAACAGCAGCGTGGCGAAACCCAAGAACCACGGCACCAGTGCGCGAAACTGCTGGTTATCGACCAGCAACACCAGCGCCGCGCCCAGCAAGCCGCCGACAAGACTGACCAGAATAAGGCCGATAAACCGCCGCCCGTGGTGACGGATTTCCCGATGATAGGCCAGCGCGCCCGTGATATTGCCCGGCGTAATCGCCACCGAACTGGTGGCATTGGCGATAATCGGCGGCAGGCCCGTGACAATAAGGGCCGAAAACGTAAAAAACGTACCGCCGCCCGCAATGGCATTCACTGCCCCCGCGATAAGCCCGGCGCTTGCCAGCAACGCAATCTGAGCCAGGCTCAACGCATCCATAAATCACCTATCGCTCGATAAACTGTCTAAAATCTGCCCGTCGGAGGAGAGGGCGACGGCCAGAAGCGGCCCGCCGCGCCCGCAGCCACCATCGAGGGTGAGCGTATAGGGGGTTTCGACGAGACCCGGAGCCGAACGCTCGTACCCGCGCACGACCCGCGCAAACCCTTCATAAGCATGGGGGGCACCCGCCAGCCGCGTGAAGCCCTTGCCGTCCCACCAGAAGGCGTCTTTCTGGTCAGCCAGCGCCTTCTCGGGATCAAGGCCAGTGTGAACAATCAGGAGGGCTTTCGGATCGGTCAAGCCTGCGCGCTTTACCGCCGACATCAGTTGGGCATGGCCGGGGCGAGCGCTTTGCGCGGCCCGGAGCGTGGCGGTCCAGCGCCCGAGGACAACGGCCCCAGCGCGGGCGGAGGCCATACCGTCTGAAACGGATCCCCCGTAGGCCGTCAGCGTTGCGCCCGCGCCTTGGGCAACCAGCCACTCCAAGACTTCGCGCGGGTTGGGGGCGAAATGCAGTTGCAGCAGCTTAGTCCACATCTCCTCCTGCGCGCCGCGCAGATAAGCGATATCGTCGAGAATCGCACTGGGACGCCCGAGGAACCAGCGGCGAAACGCAAGAAGCTCGTTCATCGTCCCGAGAATATCGCCGCCAAGCCCCAGGAAGTTGCCGGTATAGACCACGCGGTCAGCCCGTCCCAAGCGCGGGGCGAGACCGGCGTGGAGACGGCCCAAGCGGGTAGCATCGCCGTGAATCGCGGCGATAACCCAGAGCACGCCGGGGCCTTTTAAGGAAGCAAACCGTTCAGAATCGACCATTGCCCGTTGATCTAGGGCCGTTCGGCCACGGGGGTCAAGCCCAAGACGAAAAACCCCCGAGATCGACTGACGATCTCGGGGGTTTTATCACATCAAAAGTACGGGCTAAGCAGCTTGCAGCAGCAGTTCGAGCTTCTTAGTCGCCTCAGTTTCACCAATCTGCTCAACGGCGGCGAGTTCGCGGACCAAACGGTCCATCGCGGCCTGATAAATCTGGCGTTCGCTGTAGGATTGTTCGGCAATGCCCGTGGTGCGGTGCAAATCGCGCAACACTTCAGCAATCGCCGACGGATCGCCGGAGTTGATCTTGGCTTCATATTCCTGCGCGCGGCGGCTCCACATCGTCCGGCGCACCCGCGCGCGGCCCTGGAGCTTGGCCAAGGCCGACTGCATTTCTTCCTCTGACGACAGGCGACGCAGACCGGAGGTACGGGCTTTCGTGACCGGCAACCGCAGTGTCATCCGGTCTTTCTCGAACGAAATGACGATCACTTTCAGCTCATGTCCGGCAATCGTTTGGGTCTCGGTGGTCAAGACTTGACCCACCCCATGAGTCGGATAGACCACGAACTCACCCGTGCGAAACTCGAACCCGTCCTGTGCCATGTCCCATCACCCCATCGAGCCAAAAGCTCGCTTGCCGAGAAAAACCCCCGCCAGACAGGCGGCCCTTCCCGTGAGAAAAACTAACAAAGACTGATAGCGCCAACGCGCTGCCGTCTCTGAAGTCGCTGGCTGAAATCGCGCAAAAAATATTGCCCCAGAAGAGGAAATCTTCCGATAGGCTTCTTCTCACATGCCCGAAAACTAAGCAGATCATACCACTCCTTGTCATTTAAGTGTAGTCGATTCGCGCTAAGGATAGGGTTTTTATAAATCTGACTCCCACCCAATGTGGCTTGAGTCCTAAGTTTTGAGCCGAGGCGCATAACACACATGCAGTCGGCGACAGGCTCGTGATTGTCAGATTGCTTTTGGCTCAACACTTCTAAAATAGGGTTTCTCAGCGATACATTAGGGCGTTTTCCGCTCGCTGAGGCTTGATTCAAACGCTCCAATCTTTTGTTTTTTCAGCAAAGGCCCCTCACGGGCGATTCCACCCACTCGGGGTTTGCTCTAATTTCGTGAGCCTTGCTTATGCCAATGTCACTCAGAGGCTACCTGGGGATAGAATCGAGTGGTGCGGGGATAAATCGGGTCTTTTGGACAAAAGCCAAATTTCTATCCCCGTACTCGGTCATTTCCTCCCCGAATTGTCCCCCTTGGGAAAACTAGGGTGCATCGGTTTTGTCAAAGGGCATAAGTCGAGAAAAATTGGCTTTGGAAAGGTTTATCCCAAGGGCTTTAACGAATCGAAGTTCTTTGTACTACAAGGGTGTAGAGTCAGATTCTACGGGTATTTCCACAGTGTTTTCCACAAGCCGCGCGCGGGTAGAAAAATCGGTGGATAAGATTGAAGAGAGCGTTAATCCCCAGGTTTCCACCCTACAACAACAACCACAATTCTTTTCATAATAAGAGAATCATATTAGAGACAGGCTATGACCAAGCTTCTGCTCGATGCCCTTCGCGGGCAGACCCTCCCCCAGCCACCCTTCTGGTTCATGCGCCAAGCGGGGCGTTATCTGCCGGAATATCGGGCGCTACGCAAAAACGCCGGGGGCTTTCTGGACCTCTGCTTTAATCCCGAACGAGCGGCAGAGGTAACGCTTCAACCAATCCGGCGTTACGGCATGAGCGGGGCTATTCTCTTCTCAGACATCCTCATCATCCCGATGGCGCTAGGCCAGAGTTTACGCTTCGCTGAAGGGGAAGGGCCAATACTGGGGGAGGTGCCAGAGGCGTTGGACTTCACGGGGGCACCAAGCACTTATGCGCCGGTGATCGAAACTGTACGCCGAGTGAAGGCAGACTTACCGCCCGAAACCACCCTCCTCGGCTTCGCCGGAAGCCCCTGGACGGTAGCGACCTACATGATCGAAGGCGGCTCAAGCCGGGATTTTGCAAAGGCGAAAGCGTTTTTACACCGAGACACTGCGCGGTTCTCTTGGCTCATCGAGGGGATCGTGACCGCAACGGTTGAGTATCTTTCGGCGCAGATCGAGGCGGGTGCAGAGGCGGTACAAGTGTTCGACTCGTGGGCGGGCGCACTCGCCCCCCTGGAGTTTGAACGCTGGGTAATCGAGCCGAACCGACAGATCGTAACAGCGCTGCGGGCGCGGCACCCAGAAACGCCGATCATCGCTTTTCCGCGTGGCAGCGGCGTGCTGTACAAGAAATTCACCGAGATCGTGCGTCCCGACGGTATTGGGATCGACACTCAAGTTCCGCCAGACTGGGCGGCGGAGGTGCTACAGCCGTTAGCCTGCGTGCAAGGTAATCTCGATCCACTCACGCTGGTGGCGGGGGGGCACGCGATGCTGAATGCCGCTGCCCATATCTGTATTCACCTGAAAAACGGGCCGTTTATCTTCAACTTGGGTCATGGGATCGTACCGCAGACACCGTTGGAGCATGTCGGGGCCTTGTGCGATTTCTTGCGGAAGGCTTAACCAAAAGACCCCCTAGATTTTACGCTGCAAAACCTTATAGTCACGGCCATGAGTAAGCGCGCCATAATCTTGTTCAACCTCGGCGGTCCCGACCAGCCCAGCGCGGTTGAGCCGTTTTTGTTCAATTTGTTTAACGATCCGGCGATCATCGGCGCGCCGGGACCAATTCGTTATCTGATTGCGCGGCTAATTTCTAAACGTCGTGCGCCTGTTGCTCAAGAAATCTACCAGTATTTAGGCGGCGGCTCGCCGTTATTGCCAAATACACAAGCTCAGGGACAAGCGCTGGAAGCTGCCCTCGGCCAGTCTGAGGAAGAAACCCGTTGCTTTATTGCTATGCGCTACTGGCACCCTCGTGCTGACGTTGTTGCGCGGGAAGTGGCAGCTTGGCAACCAGATCGTGTAGTGCTCGTGCCGCTCTACCCTCAGTATTCCAAGACAACAAGCGGCTCATCCTTGAAAGAATGGCATAAAGCTGCCGCTGCGGTTGGATTGAAAGCGCCCTCTACAACCTTGTGCTGCTGGCCGGAAGAGCCGGGCTTGATCGCTGCGACAGTAGAGCTTGTGGCTGAAATCTATGCTCAGGCCCTAGCCCACGGTACGCCGCGTGTACTGTTCTCGGCCCATGGCTTGCCGAAAAAGGTGATTAAATCCGGCGACCCTTATCAACATCAAGTGGAAAAAACGGCGGCTGCCGTTGCGGAAGCGTTAGCGATACCTCAGCTTGATTGGCGCATAAGCTATCAAAGCCGCGTTGGCCCGTTGGAGTGGATAGGCCCTGCTACCGATGACGAAATCAAGCGCGCCGGGGCCGATAAAGTCCCGCTGATCATCTGCCCAATTGCCTTTGTGTCAGAGCATTCGGAAACTTTAGTGGAACTCGATATAGAATATCGTCACCTGGCGGAGGCCGAGAATGTTCCCGCTTATTTCCGCGTGCCGACTGTCTCCACTCACCCCAAATTCATTGATGGCTTGGCTCGCGCGATTGCCGCACAAGATCGACGTGGCGGACTGAGTTGTGCCGGGGGCGGTCGTTTCTGTCCCGCCAACTTTGGCCAATGCCCGGCGGCATTGAGCGCTTAGAGCCTGTTTGGAAGATAGGATAGATGCTCGATTTTCTGACAATCTTTTATCCATGGATAAAATCGCTACATATCATCAGTGTCATTTCATGGATGGCGGGAATTTTTTATCTGCCGCGTCTCTATGTGTATCATTGCGATGCTGAAAAAGGATCAGTTCAATCTGAAACTTTTAAGGTGATGGAATACAAACTTCTCCGTTATATTATAAATCCTGCGATGATAGCGACGTTTCTATTCGGAATACTGTTGCTGCTCACGCCAGGAATCGCTGATTGGTCGCAAGGCTGGCTCCACGCTAAGCTAACTTTCGTATTGCTATTAGGGGTGTTCCACGGGTTTTTATCGCGTTGGCGCAAGGATTTCGCGGCTGATCGCAATACACGCAGCCCACGTTTTTACCGCCAGATGAACGAAATTCCGACGGTTCTGATGATTCTGATCGTGATTATGGTTATCGTTCGCCCCTTCTAGTTTGACAGACGGGTGAGGCTTGGGGTATCGAAAGAGCGACTGCTATTGCGATAGCGTGTTTATCGGACGCCGGGTCCTCTGGGCGTCCTTCGATGGTTCCGCGCTGATAGGGTTTTAGGGATTTTCGGTTCGGCTTTACGCCGCCTGATGGTCCGCCCCAGGCCGACAATGGATTTCTGATGCACCTCGAAGAATTAAAGCGCAAGACGCCCGCTGAACTGCTGGCCTACGCCGAAGAATTACAAATCGAAAACGCGAGCACGCTGCGGAAGCAGGACATGATGTTCGCCATTCTCAAGCAACTCGCCGATAATGACGTGGCGATCTTCGGCAGCGGTGTGCTGGAAGTCATGCCAGATGGCTTCGGCTTTCTCCGTTCGCCCGAATCCAACTATCTGCCAGGGCCGGACGACATCTATGTTAGCCCCACGCAAGTGCGCCGGTTCGGCCTGCGAACTGGGGATACGGCAGAGGGCCAGATTCGCGCGCCCCAGCATGGGGAGCGCTACTTCTCGCTGCTGAAGGTCAATACAATCAACTTTGATGCGCCGGAAAAAGTACGTCATCGCATCAATTTCGATAACCTCACGCCGCTTTACCCCGATGAGCGCCTGAAGCTCGAAATTGAAGACCCGACCCGCAAAGATCTCACAACCCGCGTAATTGATCTGGTCGCCCCGCTTGGCAAAGGCCAGCGCGCGTTGATCGTGGCCCCGCCGCGCACGGGTAAAACGGTGATGCTGCAAAATATCGCCCACGCGATTGCTAAGAATCACCCGGAAGTTTACCTGATTGTTCTGCTGATCGACGAGCGCCCGGAAGAAGTGACCGATATGGCGCGCTCGGTGAAGGGTGAAGTGATTAGCTCTACCTTTGACGAGCCGGCAACCCGCCACGTTCAAGTGACGGAAATGGTGCTGGAGAAGGCAAAACGCTTAGTTGAGCACAAGCGCGATGTGGTCATTCTGCTGGATTCGATCACGCGGCTTGCGCGGGCTTACAACACGGTAGTTCCGTCTTCTGGCAAAGTGCTGACCGGCGGTGTTGATGCCAACGCGCTGCAACGCCCTAAACGCTTCTTTGGTGCGGCCCGCAATATCGAAGAAGGCGGCTCGCTGACCATTATCGGCACAGCGCTGATTGATACTGGCAGCCGTATGGACGAAGTGATCTTTGAAGAGTTCAAAGGTACCGGGAACTCCGAAATTATTCTGGAGCGCAAACTCTCCGACAAACGCACCTTCCCGGCCATCGACGTTACTAAGTCGGGTACCCGTAAGGAAGAAATGCTGGTCGAAAAAGGCACGCTCAATAAAATGTGGGTGTTGCGCCGCGTTCTTATGCAAATGGGTACCATGGACGGGATGGAGTTCCTTACCGAGAAGCTCAAACAGTCGAAGAGCAATGGCGATTTCTTCGAGGCGATGAATACGTAAGGGTTCATCCACACTCTCCCGTAGATTAACCGCCGCCTCATTTTAGGTGCGAACCGCTCTAGTTTCGCCCCGCAAGCGCGCTTATCTTGCGGGGGAGGGAGATCTATCGCCGTGCGACCATTTGCCTATCTGACCGTAGCCCTACTGCTCACCAGCGCCGCCACGCTCGCGCAAGCGCCGATCCCGAACCGCTGGGGGGCTGAAACTGCGATTCTGCCGAACGGTCTCGAAGTGATCGTGCTGCCACAACGCCGCGTGCCAGCGGTGCATCATCTTGTAATGTATAAAGTTGGCAGCGCTGATGAGGAGCCGGGCAAATCCGGCCTTGCCCATTATCTTGAGCATCTCATGTTCAAAGGCACTGAAAAAACCCAGCCTGGTGCCTTCGATGCCTTGGTGAACCGCTTCGGCGGGCGGCAGAACGCTTTCACCAGCTATGACTACACGGGCTATTTCCAAACCATGCCGCGCGACCAACTGGCGGCGGTGATGGCGCTGGAGGCCGACCGGATGTCGGGAGTGAAACTCTCCGAAGCCAACAGCAGGCCGGAACTCACTGTTGTGTTGGAAGAACGCAATCAGCGCATCAACCGCCCGCCAGGGGGGCAGCTTTCGGAGCTGGCGAATACGACGCTGTTTCTCAATCACCCCTATCGCCGCCCGATTATTGGCTGGGAGGCGGAAATTAAGAGCCTCACCTATCAGGATGCGCTGGAGTTCCACGCGCGCTGGTACGCGCCGAATAACGCCGTATTGATCGTGGCGGGCGATACCGATTTAGCCGAGGTGCTGAAGCTCGCTGAAACCACTTACGCGAAGGTTCCCGGCCAACCGCTCCCCGCCCGCCCGATGATTGCCGAGCCTTCGCGCGTTGCCCCGGCGTTGCTGGTCGAACGCTCAGCGCGTGTGACGGATGCCGCCTGGGGCCGCCGCGCCCTCGTGCCCTCCTGGGGAACCGCGACGCCTAAAGAGGTGGCAGCGATGGACTTGCTCACCGATATTCTCGGCGGTGGGATCGACTCGCGCCTGGACCGTGCCTTAGTGCGCGAGGGCAAGTTGGCGCTGTCTGCCAGTGCTGGTGCCGATATCCTGCGGCGGGGGCCGGGGATGCTCTATCTCAGTGCCACGCCCGCCCCTGGCATCTCGTTAGAAATTATCGAAGCCACGGTGGATCGTGTTCTCGAAACCTTGCGCCGCGATGGCGTAACCGCCGACGAAATGGCCCGCAGTCTGCAACGGCTCACGGGCGGCGAAGCGTATGAGCGCGATAGCCTAACGGGGCTGGCCAACCGCATCGGGCGCGGGCGCATGGTGGGGCAAAGCCTTGCCGATATGGCAACGGAGGATGATTTGGTGCGAAGCCTGACTGTCGCAGACGTAAACCGCGCGGCCCAAGCCCTCACGGCCACCGCTTTCGTCACCACGCATCTTCTGCCGAAGCCCGCGCTATGAGCCGCCCCCTGAACCGTTGGCTTGCCCGCCTCGGGCTTCTCCTGCTGCTGATGACGCCTGCGGCTCACGCGGCATCCGAGGTCATCGTTCCCGTCCGCAGCCCCGGCGGCATTACGGCGTGGCTCTGGCAGGACGATAGCGTTCCGGTCATCTCCGTTCGTGCTAGTTTTCGCGGTGGTGCGTGGCTCGACCCGAAACCGGGCGTCAGCCACTTGATGGATAGCCTGACGGGTATCGGCGCAGGTGATTACGATGAAGTGGGCTACGCTCGGCAGGTCGAGACTCTCTCGGCCTCGATTGGTGTGACCCACAGCGCGACAGTGGACCGAGTGAGTATTCGGATGTTGCGCGACCGGCGCGATGAAACGGCAGATTTAGTCGCCATTACCGTTACCGCCCCCGTCGTCACGCCCACCGCTTTCGAGCGCGCGCGCCAAGCGATGCGGCGAGGGCTGGCCTCAGAAGACCAGCAACCCAGTGCGCGCGCGGGGCTGCTTGCCGCGCGGCTGTTCCTGGGCGACCAGTTCCCCCAACTCACCACGCGCTTGCTGCCAGTGATGGACGATATTGCGCTGGAAGACCTTTACACGGTTCAGCAAGACCGCATGACTCGTGCTGGGCTAACAGTGGCCGTGGCGGGCGCGATTAGCCCGGCAGAGTTGGGGCCGCTGCTGGACCGCATGTTCGGTGGGCTGCTGGAGGGTAGCGCGCACTCTCTGCCAACCCGTCCCGCCCATCAGCCACAGCCGGGGTTTTATCTGCTGCCTGTACCGAGTGCGCCGCAAACCATCCTGCTCTCGGTTTTGTCTGCACCGGGGCGCGACGATGCGGATTTCTGGTCGGTGCTTGTGCTCAATCAAGTATTCGGCGGTGGCTCTTTCACCTCTCGCCTCAAGATGGACCTGCGCGAGACGCGCGGCATGGTCTATTCGGTCGGCTCCACCCTTTCTATTGGCGGGATGCGCCCGCTGTGGTTCGCCAGCGCGTCCTTTGCGCCGGATCGCACGGGGGAAGCCATAACGGCCATGACAAACCAATGGCAGCAGTTACGCGATGGCGGCATTACCCAGGCCGAGCTTGAGAGTGCGCGCGACTATCTGTTGGGGTCGCTCACGCTGTCCCTGGCCTCAACCCCAGCGATGGCCGACTTCGTTGCGGGTTTGCAACAAGACAGTCTGCCGCGCACCTACTTCACTGACCGCGCGGTGGCCTTGCGCGCCCTTACGCTCGATCAAGTCAATGCCGCCGCAAAACGCTGGATTGATCCGGCGAGACTGGTAACGATTATTGCCGGGCAGGGTCATTCTGCCTTACCTGCCTCGCTGCCGCTGCCCGAAGGCTTCTGATGCGCTTGCGCTTACTCCCCCCCACTCTGGTCAACAGGATTGCCGCCGGGGAGGTCATCGAGCGTCCTGCCGCCGCTGTGAAGGAGTTGGTGGAGAACGCCCTTGACGCTGGGGCAACGCGCATCGACGTACACACTCAGGAGGGCGGGAAAGCCCTGATCGCGGTGGCCGATAATGGCGGCGGTATGGACGCGGACGAGCTTCGCTTGGCCGTGGAGCGGCACGCCACCTCCAAACTGCCGACCGATGATCTGCTGAATATCCACACGCTCGGTTTTCGCGGCGAGGCCCTACCGTCTATCGGGGCGGTGGCACGATTGCGGATCACCTCACGCCCACCGGGCGCGGCGGAGGCTTGGAGCCTAAGCGTCGAGGGCGGCGCGGTGGGGGAACCGGTTCCGGCAGCCGCCAGCCCCGGCACGCGCGTAGAAGTGCGCGACCTGTTTTATGCCACCCCAGCGCGGTTGAAGTTCCTCAAGACCACACGCTCTGAAACCGACGCGATTAAGGACGTGCTAACCCGCCTCGCGCTGGCCCGCCCGGAAATAGGCTTTTTCCTAACCGAGGGGGAGCGCGCGGTCCTAAAGCTCACTGCCGAACTTAGTGGCGACGCAGGGCGGCTCACGCGGCTGGCAACCGTTTTGGGCCGCGACTTCGCCCCGAATGCCCTGCCGATTTTAGCCGAACGCGAGGGGTTGCGCCTCACTGGCCATATCGGCCTGCCCACCTATCACCGGAGTAATTCCACGCAGCAGTTCCTGTTCGTCAATGGCCGCCCGGTGAAGGATAAGCTGCTGACGGGCGCGGTGCGCGGTGCCTATCAAGACGTGCTGGCCCACGATCGCCACGCGGTCGTAGCGCTCTATCTCGATCTGCCAACCACTGAGGTGGACGTGAACGTGCATCCGGCGAAAACCGAAGTGCGGTTTCGGGATGCGGGGATGGTGCGTGGCCTCATCGTCGGCGCGATCCGGCACGCGCTGGCCGCAGCGGGGCATCGCGCGTCGAGCAGTGTAACGGGCGCGGCACTTGGGAGTTTTCAAGGGGGGAGTTTCCAGGCCCAACCCGTGCAAACCCATTTTACCCAGTGGCGACCGACGGGCAGCTATACGGGTGGGGGCGGGGTGCCGACCGGGCTGGCCGAAGCCGCCTATCGCTTCCAAGCCCCGCCCGCCGATTTCGCGCCGCTCCCCGATTTCGCGCCCGCCGCCCGTACCGAGGCCGCCCTGTCCGGCACGGGAGAGGAAGCCTTCCCGCTTGGTGCCGCGCGCGCGCAACTGCACGAAACCTATATTCTCGCCGAAACCCGTGATGGGGTGATTCTGGTCGATCAGCACGCCGCCCACGAGCGGCTGGTTTATGAGCGGCTGAAAGCTGCCCTGGCCGATCAAGGCATCGCCCGGCAAGCCTTGCTCATTCCCGATGTGGTGGAGATGGAGGAAAGCGCCGCCGAAGCCCTCCTCGCCCGCGCCGCCGACTGGCAGCGCCTAGGGTTGGTGATCGAGCCGTTCGGCCCCGGCGCGGTACTGGTGCGGGAAGCCCCCGCGCTCTTAGGCAAGCTGGATCTGCCGGAGTTGGTGCGCGACCTTGCCGACCAAGCGCGCGATTTGGGCGAGGGGTTTATTCTCACCGATAAGCTGCATCAGGTGGCCTCTACTATGGCCTGCCACGGCTCCGTGCGCGCCGGGCGGCGGCTGTCGGTGCCGGAGATGAACGCGCTGCTTCGGCAGATGGAAGTGACGCCGAACAGCGGCCAATGCAATCACGGTCGCCCCACCTATGTACAGTTGAGCCGGGGTGATTTGGAGCGGTTATTCGGGCGGAAGTGAGCCTAATCAAACCCAATTCTTATCCTCATTGGTAGAAAAATCAATTGGAAACCGATAAAAACAGTGCATTGTATGATAATTGATTATCTTTCACAAGAAACTAGCTTTATAGGTACGATAAATACCAGTCAGCCATACCCTTTTGTAGGATTGAGCTATCATGATGCAATTTACAATGTCTAAACGGCTAATTTTGGCGCTTACCGGCAGTGTTTTTCTCGCCGTCCTAGCAACAACAGCCAGTCATATTTTCATCAGTCAGCGGCTTGTCGAGGCGTCTGCCGCGCAGGAATTGAAGACGCTGGAGGCGTTTTTCGAGTCCTCAGTGAAATCAGAGGCGGATCGCGCCCTGTCGCTCGCCGCGAGTTTTGCCGATAACGCCGTCGCCCGCGATGCTTTCGCTTCCCGCGACCGCGATGCGTTACAAGCGATGCTTGGACCAGTCTTCAAGGGGCTAAAAGATCGGCACGGGGTGCGGCAGTTGCAATTTCATCTTGCTCCCGCAACGTCGTTCCTGCGTGTCCACCGCCCGGAAAAATTTGGCGATGATCTCTCTGGCTTCCGCTTCACAGTGGTGGAAGTGAACCGCACGCAGAAGCCTGTTTTCGGTATCGAAAACGGCGTTGAGGGCCTTGGGATTCGCGGCGTTGTGCCGATGATGAAAGACCAGAAGCCGATTGGTTCTGTAGAAGTCGGCCTTTCTATCGATCAGTTCTTTTTCGATAGATTGAAGACTGCAACGGGAGCGGATGCCGCCTTATACGTCAATTCGCCAAAGGGGCTTGGCGTTCACGCTAAAACCTTCGCTAATGATCCGCCGATAGCCCCTGAAATCTTAGCCGCCGCCCTGCAAGGTACCGCCCAAATTGGTACCGCTCGTATCGGTCAGAACGAGCTGACATATTCAGTCCTGCCCGTTCGCGATTATCGCGGCGATATCTTTGGCGTCGCTCTCTTATCGCTAGATCGGGCGCAGCTGCAGAGCGTATTGCAAGAAGCCTCGCAACTCGCGCTGACAATTGGGGCCGCCGTTCTGCTGATGGCCCTGTTAGTGGCCCTGGGCCTAAGCCGGAGCTTATCTAAACCGCTGGCGGCGATAACCGCGACGATGACCCATTTATCCCACGGCACACTGACAGCCCAGATTCCGGGTTTACAGCGCAAGGATGAAATTGGCGCGATGGCGGCGGCGCTTAGCGTATTCCAGCGCTCGATGCAGGAAGCTAACCATTTGCGTCAGGAGCAAACGGCGGCACAAACGCGGCACGAGGTTGATCGGCGCACGACCCGGCTCGCTCTGGCGGAGGAGTTCCAGCAGAGCGTTCAAAGCGTCGTCATGCAGGTGAGCCACAGTTCGGCGACATTGCAAAAGCTCTCACAAGAGATGACCCGCGTTATTCACCAAACCCTTGATCAAGCCCGAACTGGCGCGGACACGGCGGAAGCCACGTCGCACCATATGGACTCGCTGGCAGGCGCTGGGAGCCAGCTTTCGGCTTCAGTCAGCGAGATCGGCCAACAGGTTACGAATGCAACCAAAATTACGGATCAAGCTAATATAGAAGCCTCCACCGCAGCCCAAACAATGCAGGGCCTCGACGGTGCGGCGCAGAAGATTGGTGCGGTGGTACAACTGATTAAAGATATTGCGGGACAAACAAATCTATTGGCATTGAACGCTACCATTGAAGCCGCGCGCGCGGGCGATGCGGGCAAGGGATTTGCTGTCGTTGCCAGCGAGGTGAAGACCCTCGCCTCGCAAACCAGCCGCGCGACAGAGGAAATTTCTCAGCAGATCGCCGCTATTCAGTCCGCCAGCCGGGGCGCGATGACCGCGATGACGGACATTCATCAGACCATCGGCACGATTGCCGACATCTCGGCCAGCGTCGCCGTCGCCGTCGAGGAACAAACAGCCGCCACGCGCGAAATTTCGCGCAGTGTTGACCAAGCGTCGCGCGGTACACGGGACGCGAGCCAAGCGATTACAGACGTGAGCCAAACCATTGGTCAAGTCGGCGATCAGGCACAAACCGTCTCTGCGGCGGCAAATGAGCTGGCGGGACAAGCGGAGTCCCTTGAGCAAGTGATTACGAAGTTCTTGGCGCAAGTCCGCGCAGCCTAAGATCCAACACCCCCCGCCAACCCCCGCTCTGCCACCGCCCACGCCTGCACGGCTTCCGGCAGCATTGGCGACACCACAGGTTCCCCCATCGCGGCCATAATCTCATCGGTTGGCACAGTGCCGCTCGGGCCGACGAAGGCGGCTTTGATGATGGCGTGGAACATCAGCTTATCCTGCTTATCGAGGAAGCGTTGTTCGAGGTAGATGAACTTCTCGTCCCAGCCCACCGTGCGCGTCACTATTGTAAACGCCTGAAATGGGTTCAGCGCTCGGCGAAAGCGGCCATTGACGGCAGCGACCACGGGCATCCAGCGTTTGCGGCGCACGATGCTCCACAGTTTCGTTCGCAGCATCAAATCGAGCCGCCCGAGATCGAGCAGGGTTAGGTAGCGGCCATTGTTCATATGGAAGTTAAAGTCGAGATCGTTCGGCCAGACGCGCATCGTAACGCGGCTTTCGCCCAGCAGCGGCAAGGCGGCGCGGAAGCGTAAGGTGAGCAGGAGCCAAATTAGGCGGCAATAGAGGTTCATCGCTTAGAAGGCTTCCGCCGGAAGCTCCATCAACACTTTACCGCCCGCCATGATGTTAACGAACAGCGCGCCATGCTCCGGCAGCAGCTTTTGCATGAAGAAGCGGGCGTTGATGAGCTTGGCTTCGTAGAACGCCTTCTCGTCTCCCTCCACTTTCTTCAACGCTACTTCCGCCATTTGCGCCCACATGTACCCGAGCGCGACGAGGCTGAACAGGCGCAGGTAGTCGGATGATGCGGCCCCCGCTTCTTCAGGCTGCCCGAAGGCTTTTTGCGCGACCGTGGCGGTTGCCATCTGGAGCTTGCCGAAGGCTTTCGCCAGCGGGCCGATGAACTCCAGCATGTTTGGGTTTTCCATTTGGGTTTCGAGGTAGGCCGAGACCGGGTGGAAGAACCGGCGCATCAGGCGGCCCATGTTCTGCGGCATTTTGCGACCGACCAGATCGAGCGCCTGAATACCGTTGGTGCCTTCGTAGATTTGCGTAATGCGCGCGTCGCGAACGAACTGCTCCACGCCGTAATCATGGATGTAGCCGTGTCCACCGTGGACCTGTACGGCCAGATTGGCGGCATTGAAGCCGTGATCGGTCAGGTAGGCTTTCACGATGGGCGTGAGCAAGGCCACCAGATCATCGGCTTCCAGGCGCCTCTCAGGGTCTGGGTGCTTGTGCGAGATGTCCAGCAGCATCCCAACCCAATAGGCGAGCGCGCGGCAGGCTTCGGTATTGGCGCGCATCGTCATCAGCATCCGGCGCACGTCCGGGTGAACGATGATCGGATCGGCGCTGGCAGTATGATCTTGCTTCTTTGGGTCGAGCGAGCGCATCTGCCGCCGGTCTTTGGCGTAGGCGGCGGCGGTTTGGTAGGAGATTTCGCTGAGGCCGAGGCCCTGCATTCCAACGCCGAGGCGGGCGGCATTCATCATGGTGAACATGCAGCGCATACCCTTATGGGCTTCGCCAATCAGCCAGCCCTGCGCGCCCTCGAAGTTCATCACGCAGGTGGAGTTGGCCTTAATCCCCATCTTATGTTCGATAGAGCCGCACATCACGCCGTTTCGGATGCCCGGCGTGCCGTCGTCCTTCGGCAGGAACTTCGGCACCACGAACAGGCTGATGCCTTTTACGCCCGGCGGCGCATCGGGCAGCTTTGCCAACACGAGGTGAATGATGTTTTCGGTCAGGTCTTGCTCGCCCGCCGAAATGAAAATCTTCGTGCCTGTGATAGCGTAGGAGCCATCGTCGCGCGGTTCGGCCTTGGAGCGCATCAACCCCAGATCGGTGCCGCAATGGGGTTCCGTCAGGCACATGGTGCCGGACCAGGTGCCATCGACGATCTTCGGCAGGTAGCGTTGCTTTAGCGCGTCCGTGCCGTGCTGCGCCAGGGCGTTATAAGCCCCATGCGACAGGCCTGGGTACATGCCGAAGGAAATGTTGGAGGAACAGATGAGTTCCTGGACCACGAATTCCAGCAGGTGCGGCATCCCTTGGCCACCGAAGTCGGGATCGCACGATAGCGATGTCCAGCCGCCGTCGATGAACTTGGTGTAGGCTTCTTTGAACCCGGCGGGGGTGCGAACCACGCCGTTTTCATAGTGGCAGCCTTCCTTATCGCCCGACAGGTTAAGGGGCAGCAGCTCGTTTACACAGAGCTTCGCCGCCTCTTCCAGCACAGCATCGAACAGGTCCGGCGTCGCGTCTTCATAACCTGGCAGCTTGGAGAGCTGTTCGGCGTTCAGCACTTCGTTCAAAACGAAGCGGATTTCCCGCAAGGGAGCAGCATAGGTTGCCATTCGACCGGCCCTCCTAGAGCAAATCCCGAGTGGGCGGCAACGCCCACGACGGTGAATTTGCGTGGATTATGTTTAGTTCCGCAGCGGCTTGCCGGAGTCGAGCATATGCTCCATCCGGGCGAGCGATTTCGGGTTCTTGACGAGACGCATGAAGTTCGCGCGCTCCAACGCCAGAATATCGTCTTCCTTGAGGGCGATAGTCACATCGCCGTTTGGCCCCCCCGTCAGCACATCGGCCAGGGTTTTGGAGACGGTCACATCGTGCGGCGTGGCTTTACCCGCGCCGGCAGCGCCATCGACGGCCATATCGAGGGCCAGCTTGGCACTGGGGCCGGGCAGGCGGAACTCGAACTCTTCCGGCACTTTGTAGCCTTCACTCAGGGCGAGAACCTTGGCTTTGGCATCGGCCAACAATCGGTCGCGGTTCATGGTAATGCCGTCATCGGGCCGCAGGTACAAAAGTTCCTTGGCGAGATGCGCGGATTTGGAGACCTGGGCCGTGCTGATCGTTTCGAAGGCTTTGCCGATAGCAGGCATTGGGCCGCCGGGGCGACGCTTAACGCTGAGCCAGCGTTGCAGCATCTCCTTACACCCGCCCCAACCGGGGATGATGCCGACGCCAACTTCAACAAGGCCGGTATAGGTTTCGGCATGGGCCTGCACCGCATCGCAATGCAGAAGGATTTCGCAGCCCCCCCCCAAGGCCATGCCCGACGGCGCGCCGACGACGGGGAAGGGGGCGTATTTGAGCGCCTTATAGGTCTTCTGCCCGCCTTCGACCAACTCTTCAATCGCGGGCCACAGGGCGATATTGGCCGCGAACAGCGCCAGCCCCAGGTTCGCGCCGACCGAAAAGTTAGTGCCTTCGTTGTAGATCACGAGGCCCTTGTAACCCTTGGCCGGAATGGTCTGCACGGTTTTCACCAGCAGCGCCATAATGTCGTTATCGAGGCTGTTCATCTTCGAGGTGAACTCGAAGCACAGCACACCGTCGCCAATATCCCAGACCGACGCCGAGGCGTTTTTTAGCACTGGCTGGGCGTTTCGCTTAATGTCGGCCAGTAACAGCACACCGGGGCGACGCGTAACCGGGTAATAGGCCCCATCGGTGCCTAAGTATTCGAGCGCGCCGCTCTCTAAGCGGTAGAAGCTCTTGCCCTTGGCAACTTCGAGCAGTTTGGGCACCGGCAGCCCCTTGGCGGCGATTTCCGCTGCCAACCAATCGGCCCCAACCTGATCAATCAACTCGAACGGCCCGAAGGACCAGTTGTACCCAAGCCGCATGGCGTCATCGACCGCCGTAATCGTATCGGCGATTTCAGGCACCAAGGAAGCTGTATAGCCAAGTGTTTGCACCAGCACGCGCCGGGCGAATTCCCCATGCGGCGACGGATCTGTGACGAGGGCTTTCAGCGATTTTCCCGCGCGCTCCAGGGCTTCCGGGCGCGGCTTTTGGGCGGGGCGATAGTCTCCGGTCGCAAGGTCGATAGCCTCTTTGATCTTCTTCCCGTCAACCGCATTAAGGCGATAGAAACCGCCCTTGCCTTTGCGGCCCGTGTAACCCTCGGCAATCATCTTATCCAGCAGTGGGTGCTGAATATTCGTGCGGATAAAGTCATCGGTGGGGGGAAGGACCGACTTCATGCTTTTGGCAATCAGCGGCATCAAATCGAGGCCAACGAGATCAATTAGGCCGAACACGCCGGTTTTCGGAATCCCCATCGGGCGACCGCCGACAGCATCGGCTTCTTCAACCGGCAGGCCCAGATCAATCGCTTCGTTGACCGCCACCTGGATCCAATAGGTGCCGATGCGGTTGGCGATAAAGCCCGGCGTGTCCTTACACGGCACCACGCCCTTACCCAAGCGAAGGTCGCAGAACGCTTCGATCCGGGCGAGTGCCGCCGGGTCGGTTTCGACGCCGCCAACCAACTCCAGCAGGCGCATATAGCGCGGCGGATTGAAGAAGTGGGTAATCATGAAGGTTTTTCGGAAGTTTTCCGAACGGCCTTCGATGAGGTAATGCAGCGGAATCGTCGAGGTATTCGAGGAAACCACCGCGTCCGGCTGCTTCAGGCTTTCGAGCTTGGCGTACAGGCCGCGCTTGATGTCGAGATTCTCGACGATGGCTTCGACGATCCAATCGCAGTCTGCGACTTTCGCCAAATCATCGTCGAGGTTGCCGGGGATGATCAGCTTGGCCGCGTCTTTGTGCATCAGCGGCGCGGGGTCCGCTTTCAGCAGTTTGTCGATCGCGGCTTTGGTAATGGCGGTTTTATCGCCTTCCTTGGCGGCAATATCGAGCAGCAACACGGGAATGCCAGCGTTGGCGATGTGGGCCGCAATGCTGGCCCCCATCACCCCTGCGCCAATGACGCAGGCTTTCTGCACACTCATGGATTACACCGCTTCGAGAATAGTGGCGATGCCTTGACCGCCGCCGATGCACTGAGTTGCCAGCGCGTAGCGCTTGCCTTCCCGTTGCAGCAGGGAGGCGGCTTTGCCGGTGATGCGCGCGCCGGTGCCGCCGAGGGGATGACCGAGGGCAATCGCGCCGCCATCGAGGTTGATCTTCTCCAGCGGCAGGCCAAGATCGTGAATACAGGCCAGCGCCTGCGCCGAGAAGGCTTCGTTCAACTCGATGATGTCGATGTCGTCCACCGTCAGCCCGGCACGCTTCAGCGCCTTGCGGGTCGCATCGACCGGGCCGATGCCCATAATGTCGGGCATACAGCCGGATTTGGCGATGCTCTTAAGGCGCGCCAAGATCGGCAGGCCGTTCTTCTTGGCATAGTCTTCCGAGCACACCAGCACCGCAGACGCACCATCGGTGAGCGGGGAGGAGGTGCCAGCGGTCACGCTGCCCGCAGGATCGAAGGCCGGTTTCAGGCCGCCCAGGCTTTCGGCAGTGGTGTCCGGGCGAATGCAGCCATCGGCATCAACAATCCCGGCCTTGGTGTGTACCGGAACGATTTCGTCGGCAAACTTGCCTGCGGCTTGCGCGGCGGCGGCCTTTTTGTGGGAGGCGGCGGCAAAGGCTTCCTGCTGGGCGCGCGTGATCTGATACTTATGGGCCAGATTTTCTGCCGTTTGCCCCATCGAGGCAAGCGCGCCCGGCATGGTCTGCTGAAAAACCGGATTGGGGAGGGGGTTATAGCCCATCATCGGCACGCGGGTCATCGACTCGACACCCGCTGCAATGAACACCTCGCCCGCGCCCATCTGGATCGCGCCTGCGGCCATGTGAATGGCTTCCATCGACGAGCCGCAGTAGCGGTTGACGGTGGCGCCGCCAATGGTGAGCGGCAAGCCTGCCAGCAGCACCACGATCCGGCCCATGTTGAAGCCTTGCTCGCCTTCCGGGAAGGCGCAGCCGAGCAGCAAATCCTCAATATCGGCAGGGTTGACCTTGGTGCGCGCCACCAGCGCTTTCACGACGCCCGCAACCAAATCATCTGGCCGAACGCGGGTTAGGCCACCCTTATTGGCGAAGTGAAACGGCGACCGGGCATAACCCGCAATTACCACTGGCGTCATCTAAACGGTCCCTCCAACCTGGATAGGTTGGCCCTTTAGCGCCCGAGGATACCCCTGGGGGGGGCGAAGGCCAACCTTGGTTAATTTTTGTCTGTAGTCCCCTTGCTGCCCAGAAGGTGCAGCACGTCGCCTTCAATTTCGCGTAGCTCTTCCAGCGTGACGGTAAGGTCGCGCAACTGCTGTTCCAGGTCGGCAATCCGCTGACGACCCTTTTTTAAGGTTGCCTGCAACTGTGTAACCTGCGAGCGGTCGGTATCGTACAGATCCAACAATTCTTTAATATCGGCAAGGCTGAAGCCTAAGCGCTTGCCACGCAAAATCAGCTTCAACCTAGCCCGATCCCGCGCGGTGTAAATCCGCGCCCCGCCGATGCGGCTGGGGGCAATCAGCCCCTGATCTTCATAGAACCGGATCGTGCGGGGGGAGATGCTATGCTCCTCCGCCAGATCACCAATGGAGAACAGTTTCTGCGCCTGAACGTGTTCGACATGCATCATACCGGAAGCTACCCAATTCGAAAGGTAGTTGACGTATACGTAATCCGCTCTTACCCCCGTGTCAAGCCACGATCATGGCGTGTGAATGGGGGGCCGTGGCGGCAGTCCGCGTGTCAGCCTTTTTGGGCCTTGGATGCTTCGTACTTTGCCCGCTCTTCCGCGACCAGTTCCTTTTTTGAGAGTTTGCCGATCATGGTTTTTGGGAGTTCGCGGCGAAACTCAATTTTCTTAGGCATTTCAATAGGGGAGATGCGGGTTTTGAGGAATTCGATCAATCCTTCGGCGGTTAAATTTTCGCCATCCTTCAGGACAACGAAGGCTTTAACGGTTTCGCCACGATAGTCGTCGGGGATACCGATGACGGTCACTTCCTGCACGCTTTCGTGCTGATAGATCGCTTCTTCCACGATGCGCGGATACACATTATAGCCGCCACATAGCACGACGTCCTTAATACGGTCCACGAGATGCACGAAGCCTTCGTCGTCCATATAGCCAACGTCACCAGTGCGTAGGTGCTCCCCAACGAAGACTTTTTCGGTCTCTTCCGGGCGCTTCCAATAGCCCAGCATTACTTGTGGGCCTTTTAGGCACAGCTCGCCTTTTTCGCCGTGGGCCACCCGCTTCGTTGGGTCTTCCAAATCGCGCAGTTCCGGCCAAGTGCCCGGCACCGGTAGCCCTATCGAGCCAGCTTTGACGCGGCCATCAAGTGGATTGCAAAAGGCGATGGGGGAGCTTTCGGTAAGGCCGTAGCCTTCCACCAGAACACAGCCGGTTAGCTCTTCAAACTTCTGCTTTACTTCTACCGGCAGCGGTGCGCCGCCGGAAATGCCAAAGCGTAGCGAGGTAAGATCGTATTTAGCCAACTCTTTGTGATTGTTCATGGCCGTGTAGATGGTCGGCACGCCCGCCATCAGTGTCGGCTTTTTCTTAGTGATAAGCGCCAAGGTTTGATCGAGATCAAAACGCGGCAGCATGATGATTTCGGTGCCCGACGCAATCGCGAGGTTCTGCACTGCCGTCATGGCGAAAACGTGGAAGAAGGGCAGCACCCCCACCACGCTTTCCTGGCCGTAATGGATGCCGGGAAACCAGCGGACGGCCTGGATGGCATTGCAGTAGAGATTGCTGTGACTGAGCATCGCTCCTTTGGGAACGCCCGTTGTGCCGCCCGTATATTGCAGCACTGCAATATCGCGCTTCGGGTCGATCGTAACGGGCTGGGGCTTTGCGGCCCCGCCAACGAGCGTTTTGTAAGCGATGTGGCGCGCGTCCATCGTGATTTGCGCCCGGTCTCGCCGCTTTAGCAGAGGGAACAGAAGATTCTTCGGGAAGGGCAGCGCATCGGCAAAGGGGCAGACAATGACGTGCTTGAGCACGCCTTGGTCTAGCAGTAGCTTTATCTTCGGGTACAGCACAGCCAGATCGAGCGTTACCATCATCTTGGTATCGCTATCGAGGCACTGTTTCTCCAACTCCTTCTCCGCATACAGCGGATTGAAGTTCACCACCGTACCGCCCGCCTTGAGAATGGCGAAATAAAAGATCGTATAGTAAGGGCAGTTCGGCAGGAATAGCCCCACCTTAGTGCCGCGCCCAACCCCTTGGCGTTGCAGCCCTGCCGCCGCCCGGTCCACGAGCGCCCCAATCTCGGCATAAGTATATTTCTTGCCTAAGAAATCTATTGCGGGACGTGTGCCGTAGGTTGCTACCGCATCGTCCAGCAAGGCGAACAGCGGCACGACGGGCAGAGGGGCGGTATGATCGACGTCTTTGGGGTAATGGACTTGCCACAATTCGAGCGCTTGCGGCCCGGTAGCGGTTGGCGGAGTGGTTTGGGGCGCGCTCACAGCTTCGCTCATTGCATGTTCCGACGTCTCCGTCGGCCTCCCTTTAAGCCGGGTCGTTCGTTGCAACCCGATCATTCGCAGCGTCGTTTTCTAGCGCATGATCCGTTCGCTTGCGCGCACGACCCATGCTCTAAGGTTCTGTTTTACAACATTATTCATGCCTAAGGTGAACCCCCCTTCGGCGATTGCGTTCCAAGGCATCGCTATGCTCTACACTGAACCCTAACGACACGATCCTTCAACTCAAACTCACTTTGTCTATTACGTCAATTTATTTACGCGGACGGCATATCATGCCACTGTAAGGAGAGAGTGCCCTTGATGCAGGACGCCCGCATAAGACGGGGGCGAGTTTCATCCCAAAAGGGCCGTCGATCTTAGGGAGGATCCAACATGCTCAAAACCCATACTGCGGGGGCCGAGGTGGCCCCGGTTTTCGTCGAGCGGCACGATCATGTGGCCTATGTCACTCTCAACCGCCCCGCCGTGCTGAACGCGCTGAACGAGGCGATGCTGAATAAGCTGGTTAGGGTGTTCCAGTCGCTCAGTACCGAGGCCGATATTGGCTGTATCGTGCTGCGCGGTGCGGGTGATGGGTTTATGGCGGGGGGCGATATTAAAGAATTTCGTCAGCAGATGGCGCGGCCCGAAGCCGAGCGGCTAGAGGCTTTCCAAAGTATGCTAGCGCGGGTTGGGATTTTGGTGGAAGCGATGCGGGCTACGCCGCAACCCGTGATCGCCTCGGTCCACGGGGCGGCAGCCGGGTTTGGCATGAGCCTTGTGCTGGCGTGCGACCTTGCGATTGCGGCGGAAGACGCCAGCTTTACGCTCGCCTACTGCCACCTTGGCGTGACCCCCGACGGCGGAGCGACTTGGTTTTTGCCGCGCTTAGTGGGTTTGAAACCGGCGTTTGAAATCGCGGCTCTGGGCGAGCGCATCGAAGCCCCCCGCGCCGCCGACCTGCGGATCATCAACCGCGTCGTCCCGCCCGATGCGCTGGTTGAGGCGACCGAAACCCTGGCGCGGCGGCTGGCCGCCGGTCCCCGCCAGGCTCTCGCCCGCACCAAAGCGCTGCTGAACGCTGCCTTTGGGGCACCGTTGCCCGACCAGTTACAGCGCGAAGGCGACGCCTTCTCCCGCTGCACCTTGACCAGCGATTTTGTCGAGGGCGTCAGCGCGTTCGTCGAAAAACGCCGCCCGGTTTTCAACCGGACTTAGAGCGTTCGCTCTAAGTCTTTGTCTATGTTACGCAAATGCGCCGTCACAGATGGATACATCTGCTCGGGATTTGCGGCGAACAAAAATAAAAAAGGAAGAGACTATTATGAGCAGCCTCAAGGGAAAAACCCTCTTCATCACTGGCGCGTCGCGCGGTATCGGCAAGGCCATTGCGTTGCGCGCGGCTAAAGACGGCGCGAATATCGTCATTGCCGCAAAAACCACCGATCCGCACCCAAAACTTCCGGGCACCATCTATTCAGCCGCAGAAGAAGTTGAAGCGGCGGGCGGCAAGGCACTGCCGCTGCTGGTCGATATTCGCGAGGAAGAGGGAGTGAAGGCGGCGGTGGCGCAAGCCGTCAGCACTTTCGGCGGGATTGATATTCTGGTGAACAACGCCAGCGCCATCAACATCAGCGGCACGCTGGAAACGCCCATGAAGCGCTATGATTTGATGCATCAGGTCAATACGCGCGGCACGTTCCTGTGCAGCCAAGCCTGCTTGCCGGAACTGCTGAAGGCCCCTAACCCGCATATCCTTATGCTCTCGCCGCCATTGAACATGACCGAACAGTGGTTCGCGCCCCATGTTGCCTATACGATGGCAAAGTACGGCATGAGCATGTGCGTGCTCGGCATGGCGGGCGAGTTCCGGGGCCGCGTTGGGGTGAACGCCCTCTGGCCGCGCACGATCATCGCCACCGCAGCCCTCGCTATGTTGGGCGAGAGCGAAGGCAAGGTTTCGGCCCGAAACGGTCGCACGCCGGAGATTGTGGCCGATGCCGCCCACGCCATCCTCACCCGTGACGGCAAAACCACCACGGGCAACTTCTTCATCGACGACGCGGTGCTGGCCAGCGCCGGAGTAACGGACCTGTCGGGCTACGCCGTCGATCCCACCGCACCGCTGTTCCCGGATATTTTTCTGTAGCAGGCAGGGTAGGGGTTTTCCTTCAAAAGAGGGAAAACCCTCTTAAACATGGGCCTCAACTCTAAGAGTTTTTTGCTGTTCAAACTCTTTCTTTGAATGCCATAGGTCGTATGCCATTTGACCATTGAGCCACATTTCTGCGCTGGTCTCCAAAAAATCTGCGAGCCTAACGGCTGTGTTTGCCGTAATCGGCGCATGGCCATTCAATATTTGAGAGAGATGTTTTCTGGATATTCCCGTTTCTTGAGCAAGTTTAGTGGCTGTAATTTTCCGGTGAGCGAGATAATAATTCTTCATCAAGACTCCCGGATGTTCAGGTTGTAGTTTGCGGTTTGACATTTTAATATCCTCCTAAGCTGGTGCCAGAATATTATTTTAATTGTGATAGTCTTCTAAGTTTAGATAAGAAAATTTACTGTTTACGTAGCTAAAAGTAACGCGCCAATTTGCGCTGACTTTCATTGAAAACTCCCCTTTTCGATCTCCCATTAAAGAATGAAACCCCTTAATATTTTTAAGATCGTTAGGGCTGATAGCAATATCTAAAATTCTTAGTATATCCATGCAGTTCTTTTGCAGGTTGGGTCCAATTTTAGCTGTTTTGCCTTCCAGCAATAATTCAGCTAACCCCGAATGCCGTATTCGGCTCTCATCAATCATGACCAACTCTTACGGTGCGTCATAGCTACAGACATATGCCTACCGTCGGTGAAGCCCCATGTCAATCAATTTTGATACCAATCAGGTAACAGATGATACCTGATTGGTATCAGGCGCTACTCGCTAAACGTCACCACCAGCTTATCTGCTGCTTGCGGCAGGTCTTTCAGCTCCACCTTGAACGGCTCGGCAGAGTTGGGGGCGAGGGTTGGCGGAGTGCTGGCGAAGGTCCATTCCTTCAGCACTTGATCATTAGCGCCGCTCACGATGGCTTTCAGCTTTGGGGCGGGTTTGGTGCTGTTCGTGGTGTTCAGCACGCGGCCTTCGATCACCAGCATCCCAACATCGTCCCGCCGGGTCGAGGCAACGTCCGACAGATCGAAGCCTTCGCCGGGGAAGCCGACGGGCAGACCGACGCGGGCATAGGCCACGGCGGCGGGGGGCCAAGTTTCGACAATCTGCGTGCGCCCGAAATAGAGACCGGCGGCGGTGCCAGAGGCGATGAGCACGAGCAAGGCCCAGCCGAGCGGCGAGCTTGCCCGTTGGCGCGAAGCAGGAGCACCCGCTTTACGGTGTTTAAGGGGTGGGTTTAGCGGCGGCGGCGAGAAATCGCCGAACTCTTCCGACGTGTCGGCGCTCTGCATTCGGTCGCGCAGCGCCGTGGCGCTTACCATATCGTCGGACGGCGGCAGCGCGCGCGACTTACGCGCTTTGGACGGAACCGAGGGTTCATCCTCCTCGTCATCCATTGCGAATAAGCTGCGAGAGATGATCGATTCATTCGAGGCGGGGCTGGTTTTAGCGTCCGCCGCCGCATCGGCCATCGCCGTTAAGAAATCCATCGAGGGCAGGTCTGGTTCTGGCGCGCTGGAAATTGGGGCGTTCAGAAAAGCGTCGAAATCATCATCAATTGATTTGCCTGCGGGGGGCGGGCGCACGACAGAGGACGCATCGGGCGCACCGGCTTTCGGGCGGCCTGCGCTAGGCGTTTCAGGCTCGGGCATTGCCGCAAAGAAGCTCGGAGCCGCTGCCGCCTCAGATGCGGTTTCGGGATGCCACGTATGCCCACAGTTAGAGCAACGGACCATCCGACCAGGGTTGGCCAGGTCGGTCGCATTGACGGTCCAGCGGGTCGCACAGGAGGGACAGTTCAATATCATCGCATTTTTACCCGATTTTGGTTGCCTAACTTATACGAACCGACGGCGCTGACGGCAAGAAATCAGCGTCGGCTTTCTGCACAATTGCTTGAAACCTAGCGATTTTTCCTGCCCTCTTGCATCAACGGGCGAAAATCGTGGCGGCACCGGGAGAGACATGCTTACCTTTGATAACGTCGGGATGCGCTATGGCACGGGGCCGGAAGTCCTGCGCGATGTCAGCTTCCACCTAGCCCCTGGCTCGTTTCACTTCCTCACGGGCGCGTCCGGTGCGGGTAAAACCACCCTGTTGCGCCTAATGTATCTAGCGCAAAAGCCGACACGCGGCACCTTTTCGCTGTTCGGGCGCGATGTCGTGACGCTGCCGCGCGCCGCGCGCCCAGACCTGCGCCGCCGCATCGGGGTCGTGTTTCAAGATTTTCGCTTACTCGATCATCTGACCGCGCTTGAGAATGTTGCCCTACCGCTGCGGATTGCCGGGCATAGTTCGGCAGAGATTGACGCCCATGTCGCCGAACTCCTCAGTTGGGTGGGGCTTAAGCAGCAGGTGAACGCGCGCCCGGCCCAGCTTTCCGGCGGGCAGCAGCAGCGGGTTGCCATCGCCCGCGCTGTCATCGCCCGGCCCGATCTGCTGTTGGCCGATGAGCCGACGGGTAATGTCGATGATCGCATTGCCGTGCGCCTGCTGCATCTTTTTGAAGAGATGAACAAGGTTGGAACAACCATTGTGTTCGCGACCCATAACCAGCAACTTATTAGTCGTTTCCCCCACCCCGTGCTGCATGTGGAGCAAGGCGAAGTGCATTTGCTGCCCCCTGGTTCCAACCCGTTTGGGGCCGACTTGAGCGGCAGTGCGCTCGGGGCGGACGTTAGCGGCGGTGCGCCATGAAAATGCCCCTCGTGTCCGGGCGTCTCCCCGGTTTAGGCCATCCGCTGCCGCTGCGGGCCGATGAAGGCGGGCGCTTTCTGCCCGCTATTGTTGCCATTATGACGCTGCTGGCGCTGCTTGCCCTCGCGGGGGCCTTGGCGGTCAATCGCGGTGCGCAATCCTGGGACCGCGAAGTTACCGGCTCGGCGACGGTGCAGGTGCTCCCTGGTCCAGATGCGGCGGAAGTTTCCGTACGGGTCGAAGCCGCGACTAAGCTGCTGCTGGCGCAACGGGGGGTGCTGCTCGCCCAACCGCTTCCGGCAGCGGCGGGTGCGGCTTTGGTCGCCCCTTGGCTGGGTGAACTAACGGGTGCGGCGGAATTGCCCATTCCGCGCTTGATCGCCGTTACCGTCGATCCTGCAATCGTCTCGCAAGATGTGCTTCGGGAGGCGCTGAAGGCGGTTCCGGGCACGCGCTATCAAGATCATCTGACGTGGCTGGAGCCTATCCGCCGGGCCGCGACAGCGGCGCGCTGGCTGGCGGCAGCCGTGCTGGCGGTGATTGGCGGGGCGGCGGTGCTCACGGTATTGTTCGCCACGCGCACGTCGCTCGCGGTTCAGCAAGATGTTATCGAGGTGCTGCATCTTATCGGGGCGCGCGATGGCTATATCGCGGGCGGTCTTGCGCGGCAAACGATGGGGCGGGCGCTGCTGGGAGCGTTCGTTGGCGCGCTGTTAGCGGTGGTGGTTTTGCTGCTCTTGCCGATGTTTCTCACCAGTGCCGCCGAAGCTCCGGCCTTGTTGCGCGGCGTGCAGCTTTCGGCGCTCGATTGGGTATGGATTATCCTGCTGCCGTTTGCGCTCTCGATTTTAGCCGCCAGTGCCGCGTATCTTGCAGCGCTGCGCGGTCTTGCGCGGTTGCCGTAAGGGGTATCATGACACGCAACCCCCGCCTGCTGCTGCTCGACCGAGACGGTGTTCTGAACGAAGACCGGCCCGAGAGCGTGCGCCACCGCGACGATCTAATGCTGATTCCAGGTGCGATCGCTGCGCTCGCGGCCTATAGCCGGGCTGGGCGGGCGGTGGCGTTGGTCAGCAATCAGGGGATATTGGGGCGCGGGCACGTTTCGGCGCGGGAGTTCTGTGCCCTTCAAGCCAAGCTAGTGATGGCGATTGCGCGGGCTGGCGGGCGGCTGGCCTCCGTTCACATTGCCCCCGATGCCCGCGATGGCCTCAGCAACCGCCGCAAACCCGGCCCTGGTATGGTGCAAGAGGCGATGCGCCAGCACGGAGCCTGCCCCGCAGAAACCCTGTTTATCGGCGATGCTGTTACCGATGCCGAAGCGGCGGCGGCGGCGGGGGTGGCCTTCCGGTTCGTGCTAACGGGTAAAGGCGCGGCCTCCGCCCTTGCGCGCCCCGATCTTCCGGCGTTTGCGACTCTGGCCGATGCCCTGGCCGATCTTGGAGCCTCGGTATGATCCGGCTACGGCGGATCATTGGTCTGGGTGCCGCGTTGATGCTCGCCTATAGCGCAGGCTTTGGGGTGTTTCTCACCCAGGTTCCGAGCAGCAGTTCAGGCGATCAAACGCAAACCGAGGCGATTGTGGTGCTGACCGGGGGGCGGCAACGGCTTTCGACCGGGCTTAAGCTGCAAGCGCAGGGGCTGGCGCGCAAAGTCTTCATCTCCGGCGTGAACCCGGAGGTCGAGCCGGAGGAGCTTGCGGGGTTCGGTCCTTTAGGCAAAGCCCAGATCGACTGCTGCGTAATCTTGGGCTACGCAGCGGCCAATACTTTGGGCAATGCGGCGGAAACGGCGGCGTGGGTGCGGGCGGTGCAGATCCGCTCCATCCGTCTCGTTACCGCTGCCTACCATATGCCCCGCAGCCTGTTCGAGCTGCACCGCGCTGCCCCCGATTTAATCATTATTCCACACCCGGTTTTCCCGCCCGGCTTTCCCGAGGGGGCGTGGATGCGGGTTGATGGGTTGGCTTTGCTGCTGAGTGAATATCATAAACTCCTGCGTGCCTGGGCGCGCGCCTTACTTCATTCGAGGGAAGCATGATCGTTCTGCGTTCCATACTCTTCAGCGTCTGTTTCCTGCTTTGGTTTTGTGTGACGGCGGTGCTTTTGCTGCCGATCACGCTTCTGCCGCGCGCCGCAGCTTGGTGGGTTGTCGATTTGTGGGTGCGTGGCTGCCTCGTGCTGCTGCGCGTGATCTGCAATATTCGCTTTGAAATGCGCGGGCGGGAGAATTTGCCGAAAGGCGGGTTTATTCTGGCGGCCAAACATCAATCGGCTTTCGAGACGATGGCGCTCCATGTGCTTGCACCGCGTCCGGCCTTTATTTTCAAGCGCGAGCTGCTGTTCGTCCCAGTGTTCGGCTATTACCTGTGGCGCTTTCAGCAGATTGCGGTCACGCGCGGCGCGGGGCAGAAGGCGATGAAAAGCGTTGGGCGCGCGGCCCTGCCGGTGCTGGCCCAGGGCCGCGCCGTGATTATCTTCCCGCAAGGCACGCGGACGGACCCCGGAACGCACCACCCCTACCGCTCCGGCGTGCAGCATCTCGCGCGCTTGAGCGGTGCCCCCGTGGTGCCGATGGCGTTGAACTCCGGCCTCTTCTGGGGGCGCAAGGCCTTCCTCAAGTATCCCGGCACAGTGGTGTTCGAAGTTCTCCCGGCCCTTACGGTTTCGCCCCAAACGCGCGGCCCTTTTATGACCGCACTGGAAGAGGCCATCGAAACCGCAACGGCGCGGCTGGAAGCGGAGGGGCAAGACAAATGAGGATGGTTAGCGCGGCTCAACCCGGTCGCCATCGCGGGGCGGCATATCACCCGCCCCGTCGAGAAACCCTAAAAACGCCTCCCGCGAGGCCCCTTGCGCGCGGTCTTTGAAAAACTGCTCGGTGTTCAATGCCGACAGCTTCTCAGCTACCGCAATATTGACAAACTGATTGAGGCTGGTGCCGTCTGCGTGGGCCATGCGTTCGGCTGCCGCTTTCAGCGACGGCTGAAGCCGCAAGGCATCATTGGCTTTGGTCATCTGATCCTCCGTAAAGCCTCTTGCGGCCAGATTGCTTCAATGCCAAAGCGAGTAGCAGGGCCGAAATGGCGAGTATTGAACGTCACGATACAGTCGGCAATCCCATTGATGGCGGTTTCCAAGACCATTTCATCTGCGACATCACCGAGTTGGGGCCGCCAAAGATAATGAAGCTGAACGGGTTCAGCCAGACCTGCGAGATAATCCAAGAAGTCGATAACGGTACGCCGAGATAAACCACAGCCGAGCAAGTGTTCGGGTCTCGTTAAGACCGCCTCATATTCGAGAAACAGCGGAACGCTCACCAGCATCTGGAACTCTCCTGCATCAAGAAATCGAAGCAGGGCATTTGATGCACCAAGCTGACTGCGCCGCGCCGCGATCAGGATATTTGTATCGATCACCGCACGTATCATATCAACTATAATACCATATCATGGGGAAAGAGAAAGACGGATTGAAGCAACCCATTCTCAGTTCAGTCTTCAGGATAAAAAGAAACCTCAACTGCTTGAGCGGCAGCCCTAAACGGGCTAGACCCGAAGGACCGCTGCTGCATGAGTGATCCGCCGATGGCCCCCGCCGCTTCCCGCACCATCCCGATTCATCTCGTTTCCGACTCTACGGGCGATACGGTCCACGCCGTCGCGCGCGCTTGTTTGGTGCAGTTCGAGGGCGTGGAGCCGGATATGCACATCTGGTCGCTGGTGCGCTCGGTGGCGCATATGACCAAGGTTCTGGCGGGGATTGCGGCCAAGCCCGGCCCCGTGTTGTTCACGATGGTGGACGATAAGCTGCGCGCTCAGTTGCAAGACGAATGCCGCACGCTGAAAGTGCCGTTGATTCCGATTCTCGATCCGGTCATCGGCGCGCTCGGCTCCTACCTTGGCATGTCGGGTGGCAAGCAACCGGGCAAGCAGCATACGCTCGATAATGATTATTTCCGCCGTATTGATGCGATGACCTACACGCAAAATCACGACGACGGCCAAGCCTATTGGAACCTGGAAGAGGCCGATGTGGTGTTGGTTGGCGTGTCGCGCACGTCGAAATCGCCCACCTGCATGTATCTCGCCAACCGGGGCTATAAGGCCGCCAATGTGCCGATGGTGCCAGGCGTGCCGCTGCCCGAACAGTTGCTTGCCAGCAAAAAGCCGTTGATCGTCGGGCTAACCAATGATCCCAACCGCCTCGTGCAAATTCGGCGCAATCGGCTGAAGCAACTCTCCCACGACGAAAGCACGACCTATACCGATATCGACCGCGTGCGCGCCGAAGTGACCGCTGCGCGCCGCCTGTTCGAGGAAAAAGGCTGGCCGATCATTGATATGACGCGCCGCTCCATCGAAGAAACCGCCGCCGCCGTGATCCAACTGCTGCAAGAGCGGGAGCACCCCGGCGAGATTCACCCCCACACGCATATTAACCAGGGGCCGAAAACCTTATGAGCACCCCGCTGATTCTCGCGTCTGGCAGTGCCACGCGGTTGAAACTTCTTCAGAATGCCGGCCTTGCGGTGGAAGCCGTTCCCGCCGCCGTCGATGAAGCGATGGTGAAGGAATCTCTTCGTGCGGATGGGGCCAGCGTCGCCGATGTTGCCCAGGAACTCGCGCATCTGAAGGCCGAGCGCGTGTCGCGCCGCCTGCCGGGGGCACTGGTGCTGGGGGCCGATCAAATGCTGGACTGCGGCGGCACTTGGTTCGATAAGCCTGAGACCCGCGCGGGGGCGGCAACCCAGCTTCTCAGCCTTGCGGGCCGCACGCATAAGCTCGTATCCGGCCTTGCCCTTCACCGCGATGGCGCGTCGATCTGGACGCATCGGGCGGTGGCCACGCTCACGATGCGCCCGCTGACGCCGGCCCAGGTGGAAACCTACCTGGACCTGACCGGCGATAGCGTGTTCAGCAGTGTTGGGGCCTACCATATCGAAGGCTTGGGGCTGAACCTGTTCGAGAAGATCGAGGGTGATTTTTTCACGATCCAAGGGCTGCCGATGCTGCCGCTTTTGGCGTTTTTGCGCGGGCATAAAGTGGGGCCGCTATGAAACTCGCCGCTGTCATCGGCTGGCCGATCCATCATTCCCGGTCGCCCAAGCTGCATACCCATTGGTTAAAGCGCTACGGTATCCCAGGCAGTTACGTCGCCCTGCCGATCCGCCCAGAAGACCTAGCGACCTGCCTGCCGATACTGCCAACAATGGGCTTTAGCGGGTGTAATCTCACGATTCCCCATAAGGAAATCGTGCTGCCCTTGCTGGACGAGATGGATGATGCCGCCCGCGCTATCGGGGCTGTGAATACGGTAGTTTTCCAGAACGGGCGCATTCTTGGCACCAATACCGATGCGTATGGCTTCTCCGAACATCTGCGCCGCTCAGTGCCGGATTTCCGGGCCAATGCCGGGCCGATTGTTGTGCTTGGGGCCGGAGGGGCCTCGCGGGCGGTGCTGTATGGGCTGGCGGAAGCGGGCGCGCGGGAAATCCGGGTTATCAACCGCTCGAAACCCCGCGCCGAAGCGCTCATTCAACATTTCCAGCGTCCTGGCCTTGCGCTGCACGCGGTTGGCGATGACGGCGCGCAGGAGGCGTTGCACGGCGCAACCCTGCTGGTTAACGCCACCAGCCTTGGCATGACGGGCCAACCCGGCCACACGCTCACCCTCGACAGGCTCGCCCCCGACGCGACCGTTTATGATCTCGTCTATAGCCCGCTCGATACCGACCTGTTGATGGAAGCGCGCGCGCGGGGCTATCGCACGGTCGATGGCCTGGGAATGCTGCTCTACCAAGCTAAACCCGCCTTCACCCGCTTCTTCGGCACGGAGCCTGACGTGGACGATGACCTGCGGGCGGCGGTGTTGGCGTGAGGGGATTGACGGGATGACCCATTGGGTTATTGTCTCAGTGTGAAGCCTCTTACAGTCATTGAAACTGTTCCATTCATCCGCCATGCCGAGGGTCTCCTGACGGCAGAGGAACGGGTTGTTTTGATCGATCATATTGCGCGCAATCCAGAGGCGGGTAAGATCATTCAAGGCACCGGGGGTGCTCGAAAATTACGGTGGGGACGCGCCGGGGGCGGCAAAAGCGGCGGTGTTCGGACGATTTATTACTATCATGACTCTGACGTGCCGTTGGTGCTCCTAACGATCTATGGCAAGGGAACCAAAGCCACCTTGTCCGCGCAGGAGAAGTTCGCGGTGTCGGAGGCCGTCGGGCGGCTCAAGTCTTTGTTTCGCAACCAATAACGCCTACACGAGAAGGACGGACCATCATGACCCGAAATATTGCTGCCGACCTTCTCGAAGGCTTGGCTGACGCAACGGCCTTCCTGGAAGGCAAACCCGCCTCCGTCCGCGTGACGATGCTTCAGCCTGCCGAGGCGCGCGCTGTGCGGCAAGCGATTGGGGGCACGCAGGCGGAGTTCGCGCAACGCTTCGGCATTCCCATCGATACTTTGCGGAAGTGGGAGCAAGGTAAACGCCAGCCGGACGCTGTTGGGCGGTCGTACCTGCGCTTGATCGCCAAGAACCCGCAGTTCGTGGAAGAAGTTTTACGGACGAACGCGCCCGGCGCATGACCCGCCCCCTCATCCTCGGCCTCACTGGCTCCATCGGCATGGGCAAATCGGCGACCGCTGCTGTGCTGCACGCCTTTGGGATTCCGGTGCAGGACGCGGATGCGGTGGTTCATCGCTTGCTGCGGGATGATCGGGGGGTGATTGCGGCGATTGACGCAGCGTTTCCGGGGGTGGTGATAGCCGGGCAGGTGAGCCGCCCGACGCTAGGGGCGGCGGTATTCGGCAATCCTGTGGCCTTACGGCGGCTGGAGGGGATTATTCATCCGCGCGTGACGGCAGAACGGCTAAATTTTCTCAAACGCACCGCACGGCATCGGCTCGTGGTCTTGGATATTCCACTGTTGTTCGAGACCGGCATTGATAAGAGCTGCGACCGGGTGATCGTGGTGACGGCCCCGGCGCAGGTGCAGGCCGCGCGGGTCTTGCGGCGACCGGGGATGACGCTGGCGCGGCTCGATGCTATCCGCGCGCAGCAGTGGCCGGATCTCGCCAAACGGCGGCGGGCAGATTATATCATTCCTACGGGCCTTGGGCGGGCCGTGACGCGGCGGTGGGTGCTGGCGATGCTGAAGCAGCTTCGCGCCGCGCCGCCGCCTGTCGGCTCGCTTCTTCGGTCTCCCCCAGCAGGACGTAAGGCTTATGCGCGAAATTTGCCTCGATACCGAAACCACCGGCTTTGATCCGGCATCCGGCCATCGGATCGTCGAAATCGCCTGTATCGAGTTACAAGACGGCAGCCCCACCAGCCGCCCGCCGCTGCACCTCTATATCAACCCGGAACGGGATATGCCGGAGGATGCGTTTAAGGTTCACGGCCTGTCGGGGGCGTTTTTGGCCCAGCATTTGCCGTTTGCCAAGATTGCCGATCAGGTTTTGGAGTTCATTGGCACTGATAGCCGCCTCGTGATCCATAACGCCGAATTCGATATGCGCTTTCTCAATGCCGAGTTGAAGCGCTGCAAGAAGCCGCCGATCAACCCAGACCGCGCTTTTTGTACGCTCGTGTTTGCCCGGCGCAAGTTCCCCGGCTCCCCCGCCAGCCTGGATGCGCTGTGCCGACGGTTCGAGATCGACAATAGCCACCGCGTTAAGCATGGGGCCTTGCTCGATACGGAGCTTCTGGCCGAAGTCTATGTGGAACTGCTGGGCGGCAAGCAGCGCGGGTTGAACCTGTCGGCGCTGGAGGCGGAGGAGGCGAATACCCGCCCGCTCGCCCCCTTGAGTGCCCCAGATCGCCCCGCCCGCCCGCCGCGTCCTCATGCGGCAAGTGCGGAGGAATTGGCGCAGCACGCGGCGTTCGTGGCGAAGCTCAAGAATCCGCTGTGGCTGACCCTGGCGGAAGCGCCCGACGCAGCAATAGCGCCGAAAGCCCAATAGCGGTTAAGGCCGCGCCCGCTATCCCCTGCCAGCCCAGCGCGCGCCCCAGGGCCGCCGGGTCCATCTTTTCAACGAGTTCAGAATGCTATTGCAACGCGCTCGCAACAGTGGCATCGTCAAGCCTTGTTGAGAATGCGTCTCAGTACGATAAAATGAGGTCTGATATGATGAAGATGATGAAGCGGGCTAATATCGTCGCGCTGGCAGCCACCGCCGTGTGGTTGGCGGGCACCGCGCTGGCAACGGCGTCGGAAGTGAATGTCTATTCCTCGCGCCACTACCCGACCGATCAGGCGACCTATGACAAGTTCACTGCCGACACCGGTATTAAGGTGAATGTGGTCCAAGGTGATATTAACGGTTTGGTACAGCGCCTACAGCGCGAAGGGGCCAACTCGCCCGCCGATGTGGTGATTACGGTCGATGCCGCCAATCTCTACATTCTGAAGAATAATAAGCTGTTGCAGCCGCTGAAGTCCGCCGTGGTGGACGAAGTGGTTCCGGCTAATCTGCGGGATCCCGATGGCCAGTGGTTCAGCATCGCGCTTCGCAGCCGTGTGATCGCCTATAACACCGACAAGGTGAAGCCCGCCGATATTGCAACCTACGAATCGCTGGCCGACTCGAAGCTCAAGGGCAAGGTTCTCACCCGCTCATCGAACCATGTTTACAATCTGTCGCTCATCGCCTCGATCATCGCCAATGACGGCGTAGAGAAAGCCGATAGCTGGGCCAAGGGCTTGGTTGCAAACTTCGCCCGCACGCCGCAAGGCGGCGATACCGACCAGATTAAAGCGATTGCTGCGGGCGAAGCCGATATAGCCCTCACCAATCACTATTATTATGCGCGCCTGAAAAGCGGCTCGGACGCCGATAAGAAGATCATCGAAAAAATCGCCCTGGTGTTCCCGAATCAGAATGATCGTGGCACGCATATCAATGTGTCGGGGGCGGGTCTTACGGCCAACGCACCGAACAAGGCGAATGCGGCAAAATTCCTGGAGTTTTTGATCAGCAAGGACGCGCAGAAGGTTATGTCGGCAGGTACGATGGAGTTTCCAGTGCGCGGCGATGTGGACGCCGACCCGATTCTGGCCAGCTTCGGCAAGTTCAAAACCGATAAATTGAACCTCGCTAAGCTGGGCGAAGCCACGCCGGAAGCCTTGAAGGTCGCGGATCGCGCCGGTTGGCGCTAGAGCATCCTTCGGTCGCATCGGCTCCCAAAAAACGCTCTAGTATTCTGTTTTAGGGAGCAAATGCCTCGTCGCGCGTGATTACACCCGCTCGGGATTTGCGCTAAGCTGTTGGAAACAGGGGGTACCCGCCGGCATCCCCCTGCCTGTTCCCAAGACAAGCGAGGCAGAGATGCAAGGCGATCGGCAAGCAATTCAGTACCTGAACAAGATTCTCTATAACGAGCTAACGGCAATCAACCAGTACTTCCTCCATGCACGGATGCATAAGAATTGGGGATTTACTCGGCTTGGCGAGAAAACCTACCAAGAATCTATTGATGAAATGCGCCATGCCGATTGGCTCATCGAACGGATTCTGTTCCTAGAGGGCCTGCCCAATCTTCAAGACTTGGGCAAGCTCTTGATTGGCGAAGACGTGCCGGAAGCCCTATCGGGCGACTTGCGCCTCGAAACCCAAGCGCGCGCCGATTTGATCGAAGCGATTACCTATCTGGAAGAGAGCAAGGACTATGTTAGCCGTGATTTGCTAACGAAAATTCTGGTCGATACCGAAGAGCATATCGACTTCCTCGAAACCCAGTTGGCGCTTATCGAACAGATTGGCCTGCAAAACTATCTGCAACATCAGGTCGAGCCGCTAAAAAGCTAAACGCTTAAGGCTAAGACCCTGCACACGAGAGGGCCGCATGATCGTTTGTGTCTGTAATGCCTTAAGCGAGCGTGATCTGGTCCGTGCCCGTGAAAGCGGCGCGGCCACTCTCGCGGCCCTCTACAAAGTGCATGGCTGCCAAGTCAAATGCGGTCGCTGCGTCGGCCATGCCCGCAGCCTGCTGCCGGAAGCCCCGGTGGAGCGGCGGCGGCAGATGGACGCCGTGGGGTAGCCCAGCGCCTCATTTTCAGACAGTCAAAAGCGCCGATTCTCTGAAGGATCGGCGCTTTTTTGTAGGGATCGAATGCCTTTTACGCCCCGTTCCGCACCAGATTTTGCGTGCGATTTTTTACATAGACCCACACGGCTTTCGTCGCCACCTGGTGCAGCAGGCCGCGTGGGGAGAGGCCGACGGCCTTGAAAATCATCGCCATGAACCGATCGACATGGCGCGGGCGGTAGAATGCATAGGCCCGGCGTGCGTAGGCGCGGGTGCTGGTTTTGCGATCATAGGGCGCATCGGTGCCATTCGCCGCGTAATAGGCGTAGGCCAACTCGTCGTCTTCACTTTCTGTAATGCGGGTTGCGGCTACCCGCAGCCGCTGCCAGCGCCCCAGGCCATCTTTTTCAAGGTAGCTCTTAAGCGTTTCGTAGAACAGTTTGTAATGGCGCAACTCATCCCCCGCGATAGCGGCACAAATTTGTTGCAGGACAGGCTCCTGGCTTCCGTCTTTAATCGCGGTATACCAAGAACTCGTGCCGGATTCGACAATGCAGCGGGCGATGAGTTCACCCGCGCGGCTGCCACGCACCGATTCTTGCGTGTTTAGGGGCAACTGATAGCCGGTGACAAACGTATGGAACGCATGATCGAAATCGAACTGAGGGTCCGCCAACTCCGCCCAACGGCGCAGGGCTTGGCCGTGCCGCACTTCTTCGGCGGCCCAGGCATCGGTTGCGGCGCAAAAATCGGGATCGTCGTGGAAGATGTTCTTGAGGTAGGTCGCATAGTCCCAGCTGTTATGCTCGACCAGGGCGGCCGCTTTGACGACCTTAACCGTATCGGGATCGACCAAATTTGCTTGAAAACGCCCCCAAGCAATATCGTCCAGGGTCCAGCCTTTCATAGTCTCACCTTCGGCTCTTCTGTCCGCGTTGGCGGATTGCTGAGGAGGAGATGGGGGCGGCCTACCAGGCTGCCAACAGTCCATAAGGACTCCGCTGTTTGGCATGGCTCCACTCTTCATGCTTACCGCGCTGCACATACTCTGTCCATAATAGTGCGTGATAACGGTTTGGATGACAGGGGAATACGCGCATGACTCAAGCCTATCACGCCCTTCTGGCGACCATCATCGCCCAGAAGAAAAGTCTCGACGGGCTTATCTCGGCGCGCGATCAAGCCGCGCATGATGCTGCCCAGCAAGAGGCGGCGGATTTGTTGCGGTGCCGCGAGCAGTGGCGCACGCATCACCTGCCGCTGTTGCAGCACGCGCTGCACGATGTGAACGATGCGTTGGAAGAGGCGCGCATTCACCTGCGGGACATTCCCCAGCGTGGGCCAGAGCCGTTTATCTCCTCCGTCCTGTTCGTGCTGTTCATTGATGGGCAGCCCCAGGGCGAAAAACTGCGAATCGGTTTTGATCGAACCGGCACTCTGACGGCACAACGGCTGGAGCCGCGCGAAAAACTGCTGGAAACGCTGCCCGCGACCGGGTTAGACGAGGAGGCGTCGGGCCGACTGCTAACGGAGTTCGTCGGCAGCATTTGCACCGAGCATTTTGCGCGGCTTCAGCCTTGCTAGAGCATCGTGCGTCAACTATGACGCACAATGCTCTCACTTTATTTTAGCCCTCGCCGGGCGGGCGCATCCGCGCCCTTGGCCGCCGCCGCAATGGCGGCTTTTAGAGCCGCGCCA